>NZ_PQIA01000232.1 GCF_003385235.1 Amycolatopsis circi
CTACCTACCGTCCACAAAGGACGTCACTTCCGCCGAAATGCCCGACCTATGCCCACTTAGCCGCTTCCGCGCGTCCGTGAGGGGAACCCTGAGGGACTCAGAGTCCCTCAGGGTTCCCCTCACGGACGGCAAACCCTGTGCCGGCCTCGCCCACCCCCACGACCAGGACAGGCACACTTCGAACCGCACCTACAGTGCTGCCTTAAGTCCCTGGCATTGGAATCTGAGTCCGTGAAGGGGCCCCTCACGGACTTGCGCTGGTCGTGAGGGGAACTCTGAGGGAATCAGAGTCCGTGAAGGTGGCCCTCACGGATGGTTTATCGGCCGGGTAGGTGGCGCAGCAGTTTCATGCTCAGCGTCATGAATTTGGCCCACAGGGATCCCGGCACTCCCTTTGGTGGGCGCAATCCCATTCCTCGCTGCACGGCGATTGACTGTGGTTCCGTGTACTTCAGCAGGCCTTCTGCGCCGTTGCGGCGTCCGGCACCGGATTCCTTCATGCCGCCCATGGGGACGCCGACTGTTCCGAAGGTGGCTGCGTAGCCCTCGTTCACGTTGACCGTTCCGGCCTTCAGCCGGGCGCCTACTTCCCAGCCTGCTCGGCCCCTTCGCGTCCATACGCTTGCGTTCAGGCCGAACGGGGTGTCGTTCGCTCGTTCGATCGCGTCCGTGACGTCGGTGAAACCGTAGATCGAGACCACCGGTCCGAACGTTTCGGAGGCGAACGGCGTCATTCCGGGGCGCACGTTCGTCAGGATCGTTGGCTCGTAGAACAGCGGTCCGAGATCTGGGCGGGGGCGGCCGCCGGTCAGTACCTGTGCGCCCTTCGTTCGGGCGTCTTCCACGTGTGCGGACACCGTTTCCAGTTGGCTCTGCGAGGTCAGCGAGCCCATTCCGGCGTGGTAGTCCAGCGAACCGCCCAGGCGCAACGCTGCGGTTCGCGCCACGAATTCGCGGGTGAACTCTTCGCGGATGCTGTCGTGCACGTAGATCCGCTCCACCGACACGCAGAGCTGGCCCGCTGACGAGAAGCATGCCGTGACCGCGCCTGCTGCGGCCTTGGCAATGTCTGCGTCCGGCAGCACGATCATCGGGTTTTTGCCGCCCAGTTCCAGCGAGTAGCTGGTGAGGCGTTGCGCGATCCGGCCTGCCAGGTCCTTGCCGGTGGGGGTGGAGCCGGTGAAGCAGAGGTAGTCGCATTCTTCCAGCAGCGCGTCGCCGATTTGCGAGCCTCGGCCCAGCACGATCTGCCACAGGCCTGCGGGCAGTCCGGCTTCCTCGGCCACTTCCTGAAGCCACAGTGCGGACAGCGCGGTTTGGTTGTCTGGTTTCTGCACCACTGCGTTCCCAGCGACGAGTGCGGGGAAGACGTCCATCGCGGTCAGTGCCAGCGGGTAGTTCCAGGGGGAGATGATTCCGACGACACCCTTGGCATGCCGTAGTTCTCCGGCGCGGGTCAGACCTGGGATCACGCCGGGTGCGCGGCGCGGCGAGAGGATTTTCGCGCTGTGTTTGCCGTAGTAGGCCGCGACCAGCACGGTGGCGCTGACCTCGTCGAACGCGTCGATTCGGGCTTTTCCGGCTTCTACCTGGACCAGGTCGAGGACTTCTGCTTGGCGCGCAAGAACCAGGTCGTGCAGTCGCAGGAGGAACTGTTGCCGCCGGGTCACCGGCAGTGCGGCCCACTCGCGCTGAGCATCCCGGGCGGAGGCGAAGGCGGCGCGTACTTCGGCGTCGTCGGCCTGGGGGAGCGAGGTGATCGGCTGTCCGGTGAAGGGCGCGGTCATCTGCACTGGCGCGTTGTCGGCGCCGCCGGTCACGCGGGCGGTCAGCGCTGCCGCGCGGGCCGCGGACGGGGCGCCTACTACCCCGCCGACGGTTGCGGGCAGGGGCTGGCCGGTGAGGTTCGCCGGGGTCGTACTCGTCATCGAGCGCACCTTCTTCCGTGCGGGGCCGGGTGTTACCGACGAGTACACCATACCGGCGGTATGGAAACTAGTCGCCCGAATACAGCAGCACGGCGATCCGCTTCCACTCTTCCAGCAGCTGACGGCGCCGACGCGGATCGCCGCCCAGTTCGGCGTCCAGGGCCAGTCCTCGGGTGAGGTTCACGGTGAGCCAGAACAGCATCTCGGCGCGTTCTTTCGGCAGGTCGCCGGCGACTTCGCTGATGTGCTCCAGTGTCGCCCGGCCCAGTGCGCGGTCGACCGGACGGATGGCCGCGCGCAGTTCCGGGTCGGTGCGGGCGGCGACCCACAGCTCGGTGACCGCGGTGGACAGCGTGCCCGAGTAGCCCTCCCACAGCAGGTCGATCGCGGCCGCGACGCCGGACGCGCCGCCCGGCAGCGAGCCGAGCGAGGCGGCGAGCTGGGTGCGCAGCTTGGTGGTCAGGTGCTCGACCGCGGCGGCCATCAGCTCCGCCTTCGTGGCGAAGTAGTGCTGTACCGCGCCCTTCGAGACGCCCGCGCGGGTGCAGATCTCCTGCACCGACGCCCGCGAATACCCGATGTCGACCAGGCAGTCGATCGTCGCGTCCAGCAGGGCGGTGCGCGTCTGCTCGCGGCGTTCGGCCTGGGTGCGGTGTCCCCGGGCGACCTCAGTCATCGCGGCTCCTGCTTTACGTACCGGACGGATGGGATGTACATTCCGCTCAGAACTTACCTGCCAAGCGTCATGTTTTCCAGTTCGCGGGAGGCCCAGCCGTGCCGTTGCAGACCCAGAAGAGCTCGTGGAGCACCACCGAACTCGAGGACCTCCGGGAACTCTCCCGGTCGTTCCTGCAGAAGGAATTCGTGCCGAACCAGGAGCGCTGGGCGGCGGAGAAGAAGCTCGACCGCGAGATCTGGACCAAGGCGGGCGAACTCGGCCTGCTGTGCCTGTCGATCCCGGAGGAGTACGGCGGGGGCGGCGGCACCTTCGCGCACGAAGCCGTGCTTTACGAGGAGCAGGCTCGCGCCGGCGACAGCGCGTGGGGCGTAACCGTCCACAGTGGAATCGTGGCGCACTACATCCTGGCGTACGCGTCGGAGGAAAAGAAGCGCGAGTGGCTGCCGAAGATGGCCACCGGAGAGATGGTCGGCGCGGTCGCGATGACCGAGCCGGGCACTGGTTCAGACCTTCAGAACATCAAGACCCGTGCGGTCCGCGACGGCGACCACTACGTGATCAATGGCGCGAAAACCTTCATTACCAACGGTTTCCACTCCGACCTCGTCGTGGTCGCGTGCAAGACCGACCCGGACGCCGGCGCGCAGGGCGTGTCCCTGATCGTGGTCGAGACCGACACCCCGGGCTTCCGCCGCGGCCGCGTGCTCGACAAGGTCGGGCTCAAGGGGCAGGACACCGCCGAGCTGTTCTTCGACGACGTCCGCGTGCCCGCCGCGAACCTGCTCGGCGACGCCGAGGGCCAGGGCTTCATCCAGCTGATGCTGCAACTGCCGCAGGAACGGCTGATCATCGCCGTGACCGCGGTCGCCGGGCTGGAAGCAGCGGTGAACCTGACCATCGACTACACCAAGGAGCGCACGGCGTTCGGCCGTCCGATCTTCAACTTCCAGAACACGAAGTTCAAGCTCGCCGAGGCGGCGACGGAAGCCGCGGTGTCGCGCGCGTTCCTCGACCAGTGCATCGAACGGCACCTGCGCGGCGAACTCGACGTGCAGGGCGCGGCGATGGCGAAGCTGTGGACCACCGAGCGGGTGAACAAGGTCGTCGACGACTGCCTGCAGCTCTTCGGCGGATACGGCTACATGACCGAGTACCCGATCGCGCGAGCCTGGGCGGACGTGCGGATTTCGCGGATCTTCGGCGGAACCAGCGAGATTATGAAGGAAATCATCTCCCGCACGCTCTGAACCTGTTGCTGCGAAAGGACTTCGCTGTGAAACAAGGTCCGCTCGCCGGGCTGCGGGTGGTGGAGCTGGCCGGGCTCGCGCCGGCTCCGTTCGCCTGCATGATCCTGGCCGACCTCGGCGCCGACGTGATCCGCGTCGACCGCGCCACCCCCGGCGCCGACGTGCTCGGCATCCCGAACGACCCGCTCTCCCGCGGACGGCGCTCAGTCGGCGTGAACACGAAAACGCCCGAGGGCGTCGAATTGGTGCTGAAGCTGGCCGAAAGCGCCGACGTGCTGATCGAAGGCTTCCGGCCGGGCGTCGCGGAGCGGATGGGCATCGGCCCGGAGCAGGTGCACGCACGCAACCCGCGGCTCGTGTACGGCCGGATGACCGGCTGGGGCCAGGACGGTCCCCTCGCGTCGGCGGCCGGGCACGACATCAACTACATCGGCGTCGCCGGTGCGCTCGACCCGATCGGCCGGGCAGGCGAACGCCCGGTGCCGCCGCTCAACCTGGTCGGCGACTTCGGCGGAGGCGGCCTGATGCTCGCGATGGGCGTGCTGGCCGCGCTGCACGAGCGCACGACGTCCGGGCGCGGCCAGGTCGTGGACGCGTCGATGGTGGAAGGCGCGGCGCTGCTGACCACGAGCCTGCACGGAATGCGCGCGGCAGGCGTGTGGCCGGGGGAGCGCGGCGAAAACCTCCTCGACGGCGGTGCCCCGTTCTACGACACCTACGAGACCGCGGACGGCAAGTACGTCGCCATCGGCGCGATCGAGATGCGGTTCTGGGCTGACCTGGTGAAGGTGCTCGGGCTGGAGAACGAAGACCTGCCGATGCACGTCGACCAGAGCCAGTGGCCGCGGTTGCGCAAGATCCTGGAGGAGGCGGTCGGCCGGTTCACGCGCGACGAACTGGTCGCGCGGGCGGAAGGCACCGACGCGTGTCTCACCGCGGTGCTGTCGCCGTGGGAGGCCGCGGAGCATCCGCAGAACGCGGCGCGCGGAACGTTCGTGGACATCGGCGGCACGGTGCAGCCCGCGCCGGCGCCGCGGTTCGACCGGACGCCCGCTGCCACGCCGGAAGCGCCGCACGAGAAGGGCTCGGACACCGCGGAAGTGCTGGCGGAGCTGGGTTACGACGAGGCCGGGGTCTCGGCGCTGCGGGAGGCGGGTGCGGTGTCGTGAGTGTTGATCACGGTTCTAACCGTGATCAACACTCACGACGGCAGATCGGAACGGATCACCGAGTAGAGGATGTGATCGCGCCACTCGCCGTCGCGGAAGTCGAACCCGCGCAGCACTCCCTCGCGGGTGAACCCGGCCTTCTCCAGCGACCGCTGCCCGGCCCGGTTGCCGACCTCCGTGCTGGCCTCGACGCGGTTGAACTGCGTGTGCGCGAACAGGTAGCGCACAAGCTCCCGCTGCGCCTGCGCGCCGAGGCCGTGCCCGCGCGCCTCCGGCAGCAGGACCATGCCGATGTTCCAGCAGTAGGTGTGCGGGCCGGTCCGCGTGCGATGCCACGACACGAGCCCGAGCGGGCGTTCGTCGAGCGTCGGGACGAGCATGCCGTTGTCGGTGGTCAGCATGCCGTTGTCGCGCCAGAGCCGCCGGATGTAGCCGGGGTCGTGCCAGCCGAACCACTGGTGCTCGCCGACCGTCTCCGGGTCGTTGGTCAGCGCCTCCAGCAGGCCCAGGTCGGACTCGCGCACCGGGCGGAGAGTCACTGCGCCGTCGTCCATCGGCGGAGCGTACCGGGGCGCCGTCCGGGACTTGATCACCCGTTGGTGGCCGGGGTCACCCGGTCGTGAGCTTCCGGCTGGATCGGGGGCCTGCGACGGGCCATTCCGGCGCGTCGTCATTACAGTGGGAGCCGACTCTGCCGAGGCGGGGCCGGCCGTCCGACCGGACGCCGGGTGAGCGGAGGGGACGAAGACATGTCGAGCGGCCTGAAGAAGATCGTCGTCATCGGAGTGGTCGCGCTCGTGCTGTTCTTCCTGATCACGCAGCCCACCAGCTCCGCGGCCTTCGTGCACCGCGTGCTCGGCTGGCTCAAGGACGGCGCCGAAGCGATCGTCACCTTCTTCAAGAGCCTCTTCGCCTGACCCGGGCTTTCCCCGCCGCCGGGCTGCCTCCGCGCGCCCGTCCGGCCACCTAGTCACGCATCGTCACCGGATCCCGGGATTCGGGCACTTCGCTCGACCATCCGGGTGGATTGGCCCCTGAAACCGCCTGGTCACGGAATTTCCGGGGTCCGGGGTATGGCGGAGAAAGCCGGTGCCGCCCTACGGTGCTCACATTGCGTGATCAGCCGGTTCTCCGGTCCCCCGGGAACCGGGTCACGGCGGGTATTCGGCCCGGTCACGCGTGGGGTGCCAGTCGTGGACGCGCAACGGGGCAGGCAGGTCGAATGCCTGCCCGTCGGGGACCGATGAGGAGGCAGGGATGACCGGAGATCCCGGAGTGGAAGCGTTGATCCGGCAGTGGTCGGCCGAGCGCGAGAAGACCCCGGAGGAGCAGGAGGTCGACCGCATCGCCTCGGCCTGGCTGGCCGACGCGCCCGCCGCTCCGCCCGGCATTCCCGGCCAGCGCGCCCGGTCCGGACCCGCCCGCTGGGCACCGGTCGAGGCCGCCGATCCCGGCTACCTCGACGCGATGCGCGCCCGGCTGCCGGAGGTCCCGGAAGAACTGCTCGTCGCCGCCGCCGGCTGGTGGCAGATGGTCGGCGACGTCGCCGAAGCGCAGCAGTGGTGGGACGCCGGAATCAGCCCGCTCGACCAGCGGGCTCTGGACTACCGGGCGGCCGGTCTCGCGCCGTCCGACCTCGCGCGGCGGCTCGGCCCGATGACGGTGTTGCAGCACCTCCGTCGCGGCAGTGCGCCCGCCTGGTGCGTCGCGCGGCTGGCGCGGCAGCAGAAGCCTGCTTGACAGTCCGCCGGACCGCCCGTGATGGACCGGGCGGCTGGTCTGACCTCTTCTGAGATGGTTCGCGCGTCTCGCGCGGCGAAAAAAAGCCTGTTTGGCAGCTGTGTTGCCTGGTCGGTGAATCGGCCAGGCAACACGGCGAAGCGGCCGTCGCGGTGCGGTGGAAGCACTTCTTGCCCAGGAGTGCCGGAAGCCGCATGCGGCGGACGTCTTTATCTGACGGTGTTGCCTGGCTGAGGCCGCACACCGCAGCAGCGGTCGAAGCTCGGCGAATGCTTGCTTGGCGGGACCGCGCGGCCGGTCGGCCAACCCACTTCGGCGTGGGGCTCCTGGTGTTTGTGCGGCGGCAACCGTCCACCAGCCGGAACCCGGATTACCCGGCTGGGTGAACCGGCGTGGCGGGGGAACTGGCGATGCGTGCGTAACGCTAACCTGCGCGGGCTCGTTGAGTGTTGCGAACCCCCAAGCCATGCTGGAGGACCGGAGTTTCGTGCCCGCCACCGGACAGACCCCCGACACCGCGCAGACCGGGGACGAGACCGCGGCTCCCGCTGCCGCCCCCTCGCCCGCTCGCCGCGGCCACGGTGCCGCGCTCGCGGTGCGGCTCGCTGTCGTCGTCGCGGTCCTCTCGGTCGCGGGCGGCGGGGTCTGGATCGTCACCAGGGCGTCCGCCCCGGAGGCCAGTCCCACCACCACCGACATCCCGGCGCTGAGCGTCAAGGCGGTCGACGTCAAGCCCGGTTCGATCGCGCCGGTCAGCGCCGTCGCCGCGGGCGGGGCGGCGGACCAGGGCACGGCACCGCAGTCGGTTCGCCCGACCGGCGGCGACCCGCTGCAGGGCTGGGCGGACAAGGTCGCGCCGGCCACCGGCATCCCGGCCCGGGCGGTGCGCGCGTACGGCAACGCGGAACTCGCGATGCGCGAGGTCGACCGCGGCTGCCACATCTCCTGGGCGACGCTCGCCGGCATCGGCCGCATCGAGTCCAACCACGGCCAGTACGGCGGAGCGGTCCTCGGCGCGGACGGCCGCCCGTCGAAGCCGATCATCGGCGTCCCGCTCGACGGTTCCTCCGGCGTCCGCGCGATCAGCGACACCGACGGCGGCCAGCTCGACGGCGACCCGGTCGCCGACCGCGCGGTCGGCCCCATGCAGTTCATCCCGAGCACCTGGCGGAAATGGGCGTCCGACGCCACCGGCGACGGCCGCGCCGACCCGCAGCAGATCGACGACGCCGCCCTCACCGCCGCCCGCTACCTGTGCGCGGGCGGCCGCGACATGGCCAGCCCCTCCGGTTGGTGGGCGGGGATCCTGTCGTACAACAACTCGACGGAGTACGCGCAGAAGGTCTTCGGCCTGGCCGACGGCTACGCGAAGGCCGCGCAGAAGGTCCAAGCGGGCTGACCCCCGCCCCGCTGGTACCTCGCGCACTCCGCGCTGCTCCCCGACCGCGGTCCGTGAGGGGAACCTTCACGGACTCTGAGTCCCTCAGGGTTCCCTTCACGACCCGCCACCGGTTCGTGAAGGGCTCCTTCCCGTACTTAGATTCAATGCCAGGAACTTAGGCTGCTCTGGGTTGTGCTGTCGTGGTGGGTGTGGTGGCTGGTGCGGGGTGGACCTGGTAGCTGGTTTTGTTGCTGGTCGGCTGCCGGGTTTTGCCTCGGTAGGGGTAGC
>NZ_PQIA01000230.1 GCF_003385235.1 Amycolatopsis circi
ATTTTGTACCGCCGGTTTCAGAAAGCGAGACCCCCGTGCCCCCAGCCGTCTTCGTGCTCGGGCTCAGCATCTTCGCGCTGGGCACCTCCGAGTTCATGATCACCGGCCTGCTCCCCGGAATGGCCGCCGACCTCGGAGTCACCATCCCGGACGCAGGCCTGCTGATCTCCGCCTTCGCCGTCGGCATGGTCGTAGGCGCACCACTCCTGGCAATCGGCACAATCCGACTCCCCCGACGAACCACCCTGCTCGGACTCCTCGTCGTATTCAGCGCCTCCCACGTCATAGGCGCAGTGTCCGACGGCTACGGCCTCCTCTTCGCCACCCGCATCATCAGCGCCGTCGCCTGCGCCGGATTCTGGGCAGTAGCCGCCGCGACCACCGTCAACCTCGTACCAGAAGCCCGCCGCGGGCAAGCGCTAGCAGTACTGGTCGGCGGCCTAACAGTCGCGAACGTCGTAGGCGTCCCGGCAGGCACACTCCTCGGACAACACGCAGGCTGGCGAAGCGCATTCTGGGCAGTAGCCGCACTGACCGTCGTCGCCGCCTTCGCCGTTCTGCTGTCAGTTCCACACACCACCAAGCAACCCGAAGCACCGCAGATCGCCGAAGAACTACGCGTATTCCGCCGCAGCCGCCTATGGCTAGCACTCGGCGTGATCGCCCTCCTGCAAGCGATGGTGTTCGCAACGTTCAGCTACCTCGCCCCCCTGCTCGTCTCCGTCGCAGGACTGCCCGAATCCGGCGTGCCAGTAGTGCTCGCACTGTTCGGCGGCGGTGCGGTGATCGGAATTTTCGCCGGTGGCAAACTCGCTGACAAGTACCCGTTCGCGACGCTCTACGGCAGCCTCGGCATCGCCGTCGCCGCCCTCGTCACACTCGCCTTCGCGACCAACGCCGTCGTCGCGGTGGCCGCAGTGCTCGTCCTCGGCGCCGCCGGATTCGCAGCGAACCCAGCGCTCAACGTCCGGGCCTACGCGGCAGCGGGTGGCACTTCCACCCTCGTGGGCGCGAGCACAACGTCCGCGTTCAACGTAGGCAACACCGTCGGCCCATGGCTCGGCGGCACGACGATCAGCGCAGGAATGGGCTTTTCCAGCGTGGCCTGGGTGAGCGTCGCGCTAGGAGCACTCGCGCTGGCGGCACTCACGTTCGCGCTGCGCCTGCACCAACGCGACACCACCCCGCAACTGGTGACGGCGTAAAAGAAAACGGCCCCGCGGGAGCATTCCCGCGGGGCCGTTCCACAACCAGACGATCAGATCCCGAGCGCGTGCACTCCGCCGTCGACCATGATCATCGAACCGGTGGTAGCAGGCAGCCAGTCGGACAGCACGGCGCACACCGTCTTGGCGGTCGGCTCCGGGTCCGCGGAGTCCCAGCCGAGCGGCGCACGGTCGCCCCAGCCGGCTTCGAGTTCGCCGAAGCCGGGGATCGACTTCGCGGCCATCGTCTTCATCGGGCCCGCGCTGACCAGGTTGACCCGGATGCCCCGCGGGCCGAGTTCCTTGGCCAGGTACCGGTTCACCGACTCCAGCGCGGCCTTCGCGACGCCCATCCAGTTGTAGACCGGCCACGCGACGCGCGCGTCGAAGTCCATGCCGACGATCGAGGCGCCGGAGCCGAGCAGCGGCAGCGTCGCGACCGCGAGCGACTTGAACGAGAACGCCGAGACGTCCACCGCGACCTTCACGTCGTCGCTGGGGGCGTCCAGGAACGGCGCGCCGAGGCAGCTCTGCGGCGCGAAGCCGATCGAGTGCAGCACGCCGTCGAGGCCGTCGACGTGCTCGCGCACGCGGTCGGCGAGCGAGTCGAGGTGCTCTTGGTTCGTGACGTCCAGTTCGAGCACCGGGGCGGGCTCGGGCAGCCGCTTGGCGATGCGCTCCACCAGCGACATCCGCCCGAAGCCGGTGAGCACGACCTTCGCGCCCTCCTGCTGGGCGATGCGGGCCGCGTGGAACGCGAGCGAGGCGTCGGTGATGACGCCGGTGATCAGCAGCCGCTTGCCTTCGAGCAGTCCGGGCAACGCGTCCTCCAGGTCGTGGGTTTCGAGTCGGGGAAGGAAAGAATCAGTGGCCGAGGCCGAGGCCGCCGTCGACGGGCAGCACCGCGCCGTTGACGTAGCCCGCCTCGTCCGAGGACAGGTACCGGACGGCCGCGGCGATCTCGGCCGGTTCGGCGTAGCGGCCGGACGGGACGTTGGCGAGGATCTCCTTGCGCCGGTCCTCGCTCAGCGCGTCGGTCATGTCGGTGTGCACGAAGCCGGGCGCGATCACGTTCGCGGTGATGTTGCGCGAGCCCAGCTCCCGCGCGAGCGAACGCGCGAAGCCGACCAGACCGGCCTTCGAAGCCGCGTAGTTCGCCTGCCCGGCCGAGCCGGAAAGACCCACCACGGACGAGATGAACACGAACCGGCCCCAGCGCGCGCGCAGCATGCCGCGCGAGGCCCGCTTGGCGACGCGGAACGCCCCGGTGAGGTTCGCGTTGAGCACGCGCTCGAACTGCTCCTCCGACATCCGCATGAGCAGGGTGTCGTCGGTGAGCCCGGCGTTGGACACCAGGACCTCGACCGGCCCCTGGTGTTCCTCCACGAGCTTGAACGCGGCGTCCACCTGCTCGGCGTCGGTGACGTCGGCCTGCACGCCGAAGAGCCCCTCCGGCGCGCCGGACCCGCGGTGCGTGACCGCGACCTGGTGGCCCTGCTCGGCAAGGTCGCGGGCGATCGCCAGCCCGATGCCTCGGTTGCCGCCGGTGACCAAGACCGACCGTCCCACTGCGTTCTCCTCGTCGTCTTCGCGGTTGCGCCCGCCTGAGGCTATCGGCTGCGCTGACCGGCGGCGCACCCGGCACTCCCGTCCTAAGCGACGGTAAGGAACCCCGTCCCGACCTTGATGGTTACCGCCCGGTTGGTCACCGTGAGTCGCGACACAGGAGGTCAAGGATGACTACCCGGATCCAGGACGCCGGCTCGGCGCGGGACGAGCGGCGCGTGGTCGGCAACGTGCTGCGCGGCTCGATCGGAAATCTCGTCGAGTGGTACGACTGGTACGCCTATTCGGCGTTCACCGTCTACTTCGCGAAGGCGTTCTTCCCCGGCGGCGACGCCACGGCGCAGTTCCTCAACACCGCGGCGGTGTTCGCGGTCGGATTCCTCATGCGCCCGCTCGGCGGCTGGCTGCTCGGCCGTTTCGCCGACCGCTACGGACGCCGGTCCGCGCTCGTGGCATCGGTTTCGATGATGGCGTGCGGTTCGCTGCTGATCGCGGTGACGCCGGGCTACTCGACGATCGGCATCGCGGCCCCGATCCTGCTGGTGTTTTCGCGGCTGCTGCAAGGACTTTCGGTCGGCGGCGAGTACTCCACCTCGGCGACGTATCTGTCCGAAGTGGCCACTCCCGGCAAGCGCGGTTTCTACTCCAGCTTCCAGTACGTGACGCTCGTCGGCGGGCAGCTGCTCGCGCTGGGGCTGCAGCTGATCCTGCAGAGCGTGCTCACCGACAAGCAGATGGGCGACTGGGGCTGGCGGATCGCGTTCGTGGTCGGCGCGCTCGCGGCGGTGGTCGTGATGGCGCTGCGCCGGTCGATGGACGAGTCGGAGAGCTACCAGCGGGTCAAGGAAAACACCGCAAACGCCGCCGGGAACGAGAACGAACGCGGCACGCTGCGCCAGCTCGTGAAGTACCCGCGGGAGATCCTGCTCGTCGTCGGCCTGACGCTCGGCGGCACGGTCGCGTTCTACACCTACGCCACCTACACGCAGAAGTTCCTGGAGAACACCGCGCACATCCCGCGGCGCACGGTCACCGTGATCATGTTCCTCGCGCTGCTGGTCTTCGCGATCCTGCAGCCGCTGGCCGGGAAGCTGTCGGACAAGATCGGCCGCCGGAAGCTGCTGATGTTCTTCGGCATCGCGGGCACCCTGCTGACCGTGCCGATCATGACGCTGATGGCGCGCACCAGCCAGCCGTTCCTCGCGTTCCTGCTGCTGCTCGGCGCGCTGGTGATCGTGACCGGCTACACCTCGATCAACGCGATCGTGAAGGCCGAGCTGTTCCCGACGCGGATCCGCGCGATCGGCGTGGGCCTGCCCTACGCGCTCACCGTCGCGATCTTCGGCGGGACCGCGGAGCTGATCGCCCAGGCGCTGAAGAAGGCGGGACACGAATCGCTCTTCTTCTGGTACGTCGCGGGCTGCGTCCTCGTGTCGCTCGTCGTGTACGCGACAATGCGGGAAACTTCGCGTTCGTCCGCTCTCGAACGCGGCGAGGACTGACCAGGAGGACGGCCGTGCGCGTGCTGCTCGTCGAGGACGACACCGGGGTCGCCCGGGCGCTCGCCGAAACGCTGCACGCGCACGGCCACCCCGTCACCGCGGTCGGGCGCGGCTCGGACGCCCTCACCCGGCACCGGGACGCGGACCTGCTGCTGCTCGACCTCGGCCTGCCGGACCTCGACGGCCTCGACGTGCTGCGCAAGATCCGCCAGGTCTCGCCGGTGCCGGTGATCGTGCTGACCGCGCGCGACGACGAGCGTTCGGTCGTCCGTGCGCTGCGCTTCGGCGCGGACGACTACCTGGCGAAACCGGTGCGGATGGCCGAATTGCTGGCCCGGATGGACGCCGTGGCGCGGCGGGCGAGCAACTCCTCCCCGGCACCGAAAGACCCGGTCGTGCACATCGAGGACGTCGAGATCGACCTCGGCGCGCGCCGGGTCCTGGTCGGCGGACGGGACATCGGGCTGACTACCAAGGAGTTCGCGGTGCTGGCGGTGCTCGCCGCACGGCCCGGCACCGCGGTGAGCCGGCAGCAGCTGATGGACGAGGTGTGGGGCGACGCGTACCTCGCCGTCTCGCGCTCGCTCGACGTCCACATGACGCAGCTGCGCGCGAAACTCGACCGGCCCGGCTTGCTCACCACGATCCGCGGTTTCGGCTACCGGCTCGGCCGGAGCTGATCGGTGCGCACCCGCCTGCTGGCTGTCCTGGTCACGCTCGCGCTCGCCGTCGTGGCGGCGTTCGCCGTGCCGTTGCTGTCCGCGACCGCCGACCAGCGGACCCAGCAGTTGGTGATTTCGCGCAGCAGCGACGTCGACCGCTTCGTGGTGCTCGCGCAACAGGCCGTCGATTCCGGCGACGCGACCGCGTTGAACGCCGACGCGCGGCAGTATTCGTCGTTATACAGCGAAGGCGTGCTGATCGTTGACGCGCAACGGCAGCCGCTCGTCGAAACCGGCGGGTTGACCAGCAGTGATCCCGCTGCCCGCAGCCTCATCGAGGCGACGCTGCGGAACGAACCGGAAGCGCCAGTCAAGCGGATCCGGCCGTGGTCGGACACGCCAGTGCTGTTCGCTCGGCCGGTCGGCACCGGGACGCGAGTGTCCGGAGTGGTCCTGCTGCGGGCTTCGGTGACTGCCGCGGCTGCCGATGTCGGAGCGGCGTGGAGCGCGATCGCGGCGGGCGCGATGGTGGTCGCGGCGCTGTTCGTGTTGCTCGCGGTGTTGTTGTCGCGGTGGATGGTGCGGCCGTTGGTGGAGCTGGAAACCGGCGTACTCGCGGTGGCGGGCGGACGCCGGGCGCAGGTGCCCGAACGATCCGGCCCGCGCGAACTGCGGTCGCTCGCCGCGTCGGTGAACCGGATGTCCGACGCGGTGGTCGAGTCGGCGAACCAGCAGCAACGGCTCGTCGCTGATACCTCGCACCAGCTGCGCAATCCGATGGCCGCGCTGCGGCTCCGGCTCGACCTGCTCGGCACCGAGGTCGAAAACCGCCCGGCTTACGACGCCACCGTGGCGGAAGTCGAACGGCTGGAACGAATTCTCGACGGCCTGCTCGCTCTTGCGACTGCGGAAAGCACCGCAACCCGGCTCGCCGCGCGGGCCGACGACGAGCCCGCTGACCTGGCCGCAGTCGTGGCGGAACGGGTCGACGCATGGCGGCTGTCCGCAGATGAAGCGGGCGCGACCCTCGTGCCATGCGCAGGCCACACCGAGCCGCTGCTGGTGCGCACTCCGGAGGGCGAACTCGCGCAGATTCTCGATGTCCTGCTGGACAACGCCGTCCACCACGCCGGTCACGGAGCGACCATCACCGCCGCTTGGGAGTCCACTTCGGACACTGTCACGCTGATCGTCACCGACGACGGTCCCGGCCTCCCGCCGGAAGATCTCGCCCGCGCCACCGAACGGTTCTGGCGTGCCGGTGGCGATGGCGCACCGCGCGGGACCGGCCTCGGCCTCGCCATCGCCCGGGAACAAACCCGTGCCCGGGGCGGCATCCTGGAGCTGCGCGCGGTCGAACCGCACGGCCTGCAAGTCCGGATCACACTGCCCGCGGCGGTGACGCCATGACCGTCACGCGCCGCGCCGCCATCCTCGGCGGCCTCGCCCTCACGCTCGCTGCCTGCGCCGACACTTACCGCGGCCCGGACCGGCAGATCACCATCGCATCCGGCGAACCCGGCGGCTTCTATCTGGCCTTCGCCGAGGTGCTGGCCGCGGAACTGTCGCGCGCCGAACCGCGGCTGCACTGCAGTGCGCTGCGCACCGAGGCGAGTGTCGAGAACGTCGAACGGGTCCGCGATGGCACCGCGGATTTCGGGCTGGTGCTTGCCGACATCGCGCAATCCGCCGTCTCCGGCGGCGCGCCGTTCGGGAAACCCGTTCCGCTGCAAGCACTCGGCCGCGTCTACGAGAACTACCTGCAGCTGGTCGTCCGCGCCGAAGACCACCTCACCGACCTCCGCTCGCTGGCCGGACGCCCGATCTCAGTCGGCGCGAGCCGGTCCGGTGCCGCTCAGCTGGGCGAACGGGTCTTCACCGCGAACGGCGTCCCGGTGCAAGCACAGCACCTGCCGTTGAACGACGCGGTCGCCGCGCTGCACGACCGCCGGATCGACGCGTTCCTGTGGTCCGGCGGGATCCCGACGCCCGCGCTCGCCGACCTCAACCGCACGACGCCGCTCGCGCTGCTTCCGCTTACGTCGGTGCTCCCCCAGCTGCGGAAGGCTTACGGGCCGTTGTACGAGCAGGTGCAGGTGCCCGCCGGGGCGTACCGCGGGGTCGGATCCCTGCCGACGATCGGCGTCGCGAACCTGCTGGTCTGCTCCCCCACCCTGCCGTTCGACGTGGCCGCGGCGGTTGTCCGGGTGCTGGTCGAACGGGCCGCCGAACTCGTGCCCGCACAGGCGGTCGGGACACAGTTCCTGGACGTGCGGACGCTCATCGGCACGCAACCAGTTCCCCTGCATCGCGGCGCGGCCGACACCTACCGCGCCCTCCATGGCTGATCGCTAGATTGGTCGCGTGACCGAACGCCGACCTCTCGCCGAAATGCCCCTGCGCGTGCGCTACCACGAATGCGATGCCCAGGGCATCGTCTTCAACGCGCACTACCTGGCCTACGCGGACATGGCGGCGTTCGAGGTGGAGAGAGCCCTTTTCGGATCGCACGACGCGCTGCTCGCCACCGGGGTCGACGTGGTCGTCGCCGAGTCGAACCTGCGCTACTTCGCACCGTGCCGCTTCGACGACGAGCTGGTGGTCGCGGTGTACCTCGTGCACCTTGGCACCACGTCGATGCAGTTCGAGCTGGAAGTCCGCCGCGACGGCACGGTGACGACCGAGATCCGGCTGCGGTATGTGTTCGTCGACACCGAGAGCTACCGCAAGGCCGAACCGCCGTCCGAGGTGCGAGCGGCCTACGCGCAGTACCTTCCCGAGGCGGCGTGATGTTCCGAGTGTTGTTCTACTGCCCCGAAATCCCGCCCAACACCGGCAACGCGATCCGGCTGGCCGCGAACACCGGGTGCGAGCTGCATCTGGTGGAGCCGTTGGGGTTCACCTTGGAGGACAAGCAGCTTCGCCGCGCCGGGCTCGATTACCACGACCTCGCGCGGGTCCATGTGCATGCTGACCTGGCTGCTGCGTGGAAGGCTTTGCTGCCCGCGAAGGTGTATGCGTTCAGTGCTACTGCGACGCGGCTGTATACGGATGTTTCTTATGCGCCTGGGGATGTGCTGATGTTCGGGCCGGAATCCGCCGGGTTGCCGGACGAGGTTCAGCGGGCGCCGGAGGTCACTGATCGGCTGCGGTTGCCGATGCTGCCGAACAACCGGTCGCTGAACCTGGCCAACACGGCCGCCATCGCCGTCTACGAAGGCTGGCGGCAGAACGGCTTCGCCACGCCGTGAAGGACTCCTTGAGGGAATCTGACCTGGATCCACTGGTTGTTTTTTGTGGTGGTTTCTGGTGTTGGTGGCGGGGTGTGCGGGTGCTGGTTGGGGGTGTGGGCGTGGTGGTGTGGCTGGCGTCGCACCAGCGCGTTCCACTTGTTCGGGTCGGGGTGGGCG
>NZ_PQIA01000231.1 GCF_003385235.1 Amycolatopsis circi
GCGGGAATCAGGCGGTCGACGGTGACTGTGGGTAGTGGTTGGCTGGAGTGCGGACGGGTCAGCACGGGTAAACGCGAGCGGGCAGCAGGGCTGAGAGGGGCGGCAGCGGGTTGGAACGCGCCGGACTGGGCCCAGGTGGCATCGGCGGGGAAAGTCCGCTTCAGGGCGAGTCAGGGCCAGGGTGGGGGCTTGAGGAGCGAGCAAGGCAAGGGCAAAGCGCAAGGCCCAGGTGCGGGCGGCCGAACGAAAAACGGCTATTCGGCCTTCGCGAGTTCGTGGGCCAGGACGTCGGCGAAGGTGAAGGTGCCGGTCGGCTGGTCGCCCTCGCCCAGCAGGTACAGGCGCTTGACGGCGATGAGGATGCCCTCGGCCACGACGTCCCGGAAGGCGGGATCGCCCAGGCGGGCGGCGTCGTCCGGGTTGGTCAGGTAGCCGATTTCCACGCGGACGGCCGGGCAGCGCGTGCGGGTGAAGATTTCCCACGTCTTGTAGTGCGTGCGGCAGTCCAGCAGGCCGGTGCGGGCGGCGACCTCGCGCTGGATGAAGCCGGCCAGCAATTCGCCGACGGTGGACGTCGTGCCGTTGCCGGTGCCGAAGTGGAAGCTCGCCACGCCCTGCGCGCGGGGCGACGGGTTGCTGTCGCTGTGCAGCGACAGGAACAGGTCCGCGCCGGCGTCGTTGGCGAAACGAGCGCGTTCGAAATCAGTCGGGCTGTGGTTCGGGCCCCGGCTGATCAGGGCCTCCATGCCGGTGGCCTGCATCCGGCCTTCGAGCCGCCGTGCCAGGTCCCAGGCGATGTCCGCCTCGCGCAGGCCGCCGGCGACGACACCGAGGTCCTCGCCGCCGTGGCCCGGGTCGATCACGATGCGCTTGCCGCGCAGCCGCGGGCCTGCTTGGCGCACCTGCTCCTGCTCGCGCAGGAAAACCGGACGGCCGCCGCGGGCGCGCGGCGACGACAGGCGGTGCAGTTCGCGGATGGTGGCCGGGCCGCAAATTCCGTCGGACGTCAGCCGCATGTCGCGCTGGAACGTGCGCAGGGCGCGCTCGGTCTGGGGGCCGAAGTAGCCGTCCGGGCGGCCCGCGTCGAAGCCCAGCTCGGTGAGCCGCTCCTGAAGAGTGAAAACGTCGTCGCCGTTCACCGGCGCCGACAAAAGGTACTGGAGCGGGCGGCTCCCGAGGTGATAGCTGGCGCCCTTGAGCGCCTGGTACGTCGCAGGGCCCACCACACCGTCGGTGATGAGCCCGCGGCGCTGCTGGAACGCGCGCACGGCCTGCTCGACCGCGACGTCGAACGTGTTGTACCGCTCGGTCCCCGCCACCGGCGGGAGCAGATCCATCCCGGCAAGGATCGACCTGATCTCGGCGACGTCGGGACCGGCGTCACCGCGGCGGAGTACCCGCATGCACTCCTCGCTCTTCCTCAGGCACCGAAACCGGCTCGATGCGAAACAGAAACCCGGGTAGGGGTGTACCCAGGCACCCATTGTGCCCTGTGAACTCTCGGTGAGTACGCAGGCCCGGTCGGTGCGCCACCGGAGGGGCGCGCGGGCCCTCGGCGGACACGCCGAGTACACCTGCGCCCACACCCCCGCGCGGGTGGTTCCCGAACGTGCGAGAACCCGGACCGGCGAGTCGATCGTCGCTGGCCCGGGTTCTCAGCAGGTGGACCGCTCAGAGCACGTCGGCGAGATCGGACAGCAGCGCGGCCTTCGGCTTCGCGCCCACGATCTGCTTCACCGGCTTGCCGCCCTGGAACAGGATCAGCGTCGGAATCGACATCACCTGGTAGTCACGCGCCGTGTTCGGGTTCTCGTCGATGTCGATCTTCGCGACGGTGATCTTGTCGCCGTTTTCCTTGGCGATCTCCTCGAGCACCGGGGCGACCATCTTGCACGGGCCGCACCAGGTCGCCCAGAAGTCGACGAGAACGGGCTTCTCGCTGGTCAGGACGTCGTCCACGAACGACTTGTCAGTCACCTTCACGGGTTCGGACATCGCTTGCTCCTTCAACTCGGGGGGAAAGTCAGTGCTCGCCGGCGCCGTAGCCGCCGCCGACCAGTTCCGGCGCCTCGTGCGCCTCGGCCTCGCCGTGCTCCGCGAGCCATCGTTCCGCGTCGATCGCGGCGCTGCAGCCGGAACCGGCGGCGGTGATCGCCTGCCGGTAAGTGCGGTCAACCAGGTCGCCCGCGGCGAACACGCCGGGCACGTTCGTGTAGGAAGTGCGGCCCTGGGTCAGCACGTAGCCGTCCTCGTCCACGTCCACCTGACCGCGCACCAGTTCGCTGCGCGGGTCGTGGCCGATCGCGACGAAGAACCCGGTCACGTCGAGCGTCTTCTCGTCGCCGGACTGCGTGTCGCGCACCTTCAGGCCGGACACCGTCCCGTCGCCCTCGACGCCGGTGATCTGCGAGTTCAGCTGCCACTTGATCTTCTCGTTCGCGCGAGCGCGCTCGAGCATGATCTTCGACGCCCGGAACTCGTCGCGGCGGTGCACGATCGTCACGGACTTGGCGAACTTCGTCAGGAAGGTCGCCTCCTCCATCGCCGAGTCGCCGCCGCCGGCGACCGCGATGTCGTGGTCGCGGAAGAAGAAGCCGTCGCAGGTCGCACAGGCGGACACGCCGCGGCCGAGCAGCTCCTGCTCGCCCGGCACCTTCAGGTACCGCGCGGCGGCGCCCATGGCCAGCACGACAGCGCGAGCGGCGTAGCGCTTGCCGTTCGCGACGACGTACTTCACGTCGCCGGTCAGCTCAAGCGACTCGACGTCCTCCGCGCGCAGCTCGGCGCCGAAGCGCTCGGCCTGCTTGCGCATCTCCTCCATCAGGTCCGGACCCTGGATCCCGTCGCGGAAGCCCGGGAAGTTCTCGACCTCGGTGGTCGTCATCAGCGCGCCGCCGAACTGCGTGCCCTCGAACACCAGCGGTTCGAGCTGTGCGCGCGCCGCGTAGACCGCTGCGGTGTAACCGGCAGGACCCGACCCGACGACGATCAGGTTCCTGATTTCCTCGGCAGCCACCCGTCAACCCTCCGCTCGTCATGACCTGTGCTCCAGGCTCAACACGATCGTAGGTGGAGGTGTTCCCGGCGGTGACGCCCGCTACGTCCGGGCCGCTACTTCTTGCCGACCACCTTGTCGAACAGCTTGTCCGCGTTCCCCGGCCCGCAGTCCGCGCCGAACGCGACCAGCCGGAACTGCGCGAGCTTGCCGGTGGTGTAAATCGCCACCACGCCCGGCTTGCCCCCGACCGTCACCGGCCGCACGCCTTCCGGCCGCACCGCCGGGTCCATTCCGGCCGCGGCGACGCACGCGTCGAACCGTTTCGAGTCCTGCAGCGGGCCGTAGTTCCGCACGCCAAGACCGCCGCCCAGCAACGATTCCGCACCACTGCCGTCGCTGCCGACGGACGGGCCGCCCACCGCGGACGGTGCGGGCGCGGCGACGCCTGAGGTGTCTGAGGTGGTCGCGCCAGGAACCGACAGCGTGATGGCCACCGCGGCGGCCGCGGCCGCGGTCAGGATCCCCGCGCCCCAGCCGAGTTGCCGGTTCCGCCGCTTCCTCGCCGCCGACAGGTCCGCCACCGGCGCGACCGGCTGCTCAGCGGGCTCCGGTGCGGCGGCCGGAAACGTGGCCTCCTGCCGGGCCGCCGACTCCGCGGCGAGCGCGGCGTCGAGCCTGGCCGCGAACTCGGCGGGCATCGGCGGGGCCGGTTCCGCGGCGAGCGCGGACAGGTCGGCGGTGGTCGCTTCGAGGGCTTCGACAATCGCGCGCGCCTCCGGATCCGCGTTCACCCGCGGCCAGAGCTGCGCTGCCTCCTGGTCGTCGAGGACCCCGGCGTGGAGGTCGGCGAGCAGGTCGACAGACCAGGGCGGCCCGATGGTTCCGCCTGCCCCCCGGCTCTCGTCCGTCATCGTCCCTCCCCGTTCCCCGGCGAGCGCTGGGCTCGCCCGGCACTCCGGGACCCCTCCGAAGTGGCGTGCTTGCGTTTGCTTTCGTTAGTTGGGACGTCGCCACCCCCGTCCGGGTTCCGCAGATGCCCGAGAACCTTCGCGAGTTTTCCCCGCCCGCGCGCACACCGGCTCTTGACCGTGCCCTCGGCGATGCCGAGCATTTTCGCCGTCTCGGCCACCGAATAGCCCTCGACGTCGACGAGCAGGATCGGCGCGCGCTGGTCTTCGGGCAGCTGGTCGAGCGCCTTGCGGACCAGCAGGCTGGTTTCCTTGTCCGCCATCGAATCGCCGGGCGCGGCCGGTTCGTTGAACTCCCCGGTCTCGGGCAGCGGAACGGTCGGGCGGGCCTGCCTTCGCCGGATCCGGTCGAGGCACGCGTTCACCACGATCCGGTGCAGCCAGGTCGTGACCTGCGATTCCGCGCGGAACTTGCCCGCCGCGCGGAAGGCCGAGATGAACGCCTCCTGCAGCGCGTCCGCCGCCTCTTCCGGATCGCGCAGCGTGCGCAGCGCTACCGCCCACAAGCGGTCTCGATGCCGCCGGACCAGTTCACTGAACGCATGCGGATCGCCCGCGGCGTGTGCCGCGATCAGATCCGCATCCGTGGGAGCTGCAGCCGTCACCCGGCAGAGCCTACTGAGTCGTGCTCGCAGCTCACGCCGCAGGCAGGAAGCTCAGTTCTCCGATCTGGCTCAGGAAGCCGTTGCCGCCGTTGTCGCCCAGCTGGGTGATCCAGACGATGAAGTACTGGCCTTGCGTCGGCTGCTGCAGGTTGATCGTGGTGTCCGGCCCGTTCAGGTCGCCGCTTCCGACCACCTTCGTGTCGTCGAGCTGCGGATTCTTGCTGTCCGCAGACCGGATCTCGACCTTCGTGCCCGGGCTGTCCGCGCTGATCTTCACCTGCGCGAGGTTCACCGGGTTGTCGAACTGGACCGCGATCCCGACGCCGGGCTTCAGCGTGGGCAGCTGCTGCTGGTACTGGTCGGTCTTCCAGATCGTGCCCGGGTCGCCGTCGATCGTGTTCTTCGCCCGGCCCGGGTTGTCGCCCGAACCCTGCGGGTTGTAGACCGACGCCGACTTCGGGGCCACCGGGTCGCCGAGCTTCGGGCCCGCAGGCGGCTGGTTCGCAGGCGGCGGGGCTTGGTTGCCCGGTTTCGCCGGAGCGCTGCTCGGCGGGGCAGCGACGTTGATCGCGGGACCGGTGGGCTTGCCGTCGCCCTGGAACAGGTTGATCAGCATCAGCCCGCCCCACGCGAGGATCACCACGGTGGCGACGACCAGCACGGTGACGCCGAAGGCCAGCTTCCGCCGCCGCGCGACGTCCTTCACCGGCTTCTTCGTGGTCCAGATCGTGCCGTCGGTCTCCGCCGCCGCCTCGTCCTTGCCGACCGCGTTGATCAGCTGGGTGCGTTCCTCCTGCTCGGCGACCTGGCCGAGCACGCGCAGGATGGCCGAGCTGGTGCGGATCCCGCCGCTGCCGCCGTCCTCGATCGTGCGGACAGCCAGCGAAGACAGCTCCGGCGGCACCGCGGGCACCAGCGACCGCGGCGGCACGACGTGCCCCTGCGGGGTGAGCGGGGCCGCGGGGATCGCGGGCGGTCCGCCCGGCAGCGCCCAGCGTCCGGTGAGCAGCAGATACAGCACCGCGCCGAGCGCCTTGACGTCGTCGCGGAGAGTGGCTTCCGGCAGCGGGCCGGGGAAGGCGAGCTTGAGCGCGCCGCCCGGGGTGAGCCGCAGCCGCTGCGGGTGGTCGAGGCCGAGGACGAGACCGTTCTGGTGGGCGTGGTCGACCGCTTCGGCGAGCGCCTGCACCATCCGCGCGGCCGCGGCGGGGGCCACCGGGCGCTGCGCGACCAGGTCCACCAGGTCGCTGCCCTTGGTCCACTCCGCCACCACGACGCCGAGCAAGCCCTCGCTGGAGGTGACTCCGCTGCCGAGGCTCAGCACGTCCAGCACCCGTGCGACGCCGCCGTGCCCGAACTTCGACGCGTGCGCCGCCCGTTCCAGCGTGCGCCGGGCCTGCCGGGCCGCCTCCGGATCCGCCGGGTCGCCGACCAGCAAGGTCAGTGCGACATCCCGCTTGAGCTGCCCGTCTCGCGCCCGCCACAGGTGCGCGGCGGCCCGCTCGTCCACCCCGAACTGGGCAAGCAGGCGATACCGGCCGTCCCCTACGACGCGTCCGGGCGCGAGCGATCCGCCCCGGGCGCGAATGCCCGCGGCGTCCCCCGCCTGCTCGCTTCGTCTCGTGTCCACGCTCTCTCCCGCTTCGCTCCCGGCACCGAGGGTACCCGGATCATCAGCCGTAGAAGCGTCGTGAGTCGTGAATCAATCGTTACCCGCGCTTGATCAATCGAGTGAATCTCGATGTTACGGGCTTCAACTCCTCGACCTTCAGCGCCATGAGCACCCCGAACGAGACCGCGATCCCGACGAGTCCCTGCAGGATGAGCTTGATCCAGGCGTGCGGAACCGGGCTCAGCGACGAGGGCACGACCAGCCCGACGACCCAGGCGGCCCCGACCCCGAGGACGCTCGCCACGACGGTGAACAGGATCACTCCGATCACCCGCTTGCTCCGCAGGTTACCGAGCGTCACCCACAGCCACACCTGGCCGAGCATCGCGCCGATCACGTAGGTCAGCGCGTTCACCATCATCACGCCGAGCACGACGTTCTCCGCGTTCAGCAGCACCGGGCACAGGAACAGCAGCGGCACCTTGACCACGGTCATCACGATCATGATCAACGTCGGGGTGCGGGCGTCCTTCATCGCGTAGAACACGCGCATCTGGAGCATCACCAGCGCGTACGGCAGCAGCGCGAACGCCGTGATCGCCAGCGCCTGGCCCATTCGCTCGGCGTCTTCCAGCCGTCCCTTGCCCATCGCGAACAGCGCGACGCCCATCGAGGTGCCGACGATGGTCATCACCGCGGAGATCGGCACGAGGGTCACCGTCGAGATCCGCGAGGCGTAGGACAGGTCGCTGACCAGCTTCTTCGTGTCGCCGTCGGCGGCGGCGCGGCTCATCCTCGGCATGATCGCGGTCAGCAGCGACACGCCGAGCACGCCGTAGGGCAACTGGAACAGCAGCCACGCGTAGTTGTAGGCGGTGACGCCGCCCGAGGTGCCCTTGGTGAGCACGCGGGTGGTGATCGTGAGGCCGACCTGGCTGACCGCGACGTAGCCGACGACCCACAGGGCCAGTCCGCCGAACTCCTTCATCCGGCTGTCCAGGCCCCAGCGCCAGCGCGGACGGAAGCCCGACCGCAGCAGCGGCGGGATCAGCATGAGCGCCTGCGCGGCGATGCCGCCGGTGACGCCGAGGCCGAGGGTGAGCACCTTCGGATCGGTGATCGACGGATGGTCGGTGTCGATCGAACCGGGCATCAGCCACACCACGAGGATGGTGAAGATGACCACCAGGTTGTTGATCACCGGCGCCCAGGCGGTCGGCCCGAACACGTGCTTGGCGTTCAGCATCGCCGAGACCAGCGCGAACACGCCGTAGAAGAAGATCTCCGGCAGCAGCAGGTAGGCGAACGCCGTGGTCAGGCCGCCGCTCGCGTGGCCGGACGAATCGATGTAGAGCGACGTGAACGCCGGCGCCGCGATCACCGCGATCACGGTGCCGATGAACAGCACGGTGACGCCGGTGGTCAGCAGCCGCTGCGCATAGGCCTGACCGTGGTCCGGATCGTCCTGCGAACGCACCAGCAGCGGCACCACCACACTGGTGAGCACGCCGCCGAGCAGCAGCTCGAAGATGATGTTCGGCATCGTGTTCGCGACGTTGAACGAGTCGGTCGCGATTCCGGAACCGATCGCCGCGACCAGCAGCACCTTCCACAGGAAGCCGGTGATGCGGCTGATCAGCGACGCGATCGCCATCCGGCCGGACGCCTTGGCGACCGAAGGGCCCTCGTCCTTCGGCTGCTGCGGAGCCTCGGTCGGACGCGCGAGCGGCGCGTCCTTGATCCGCGGCATGACCTGGGTGGCCAGCGCGTCGTACGGGCGCAGCACGTCCGGGTCGGCGGTCGGCCAGCGCGACGGAGCCGCCAGCGGGACGCCGGCGGTGCGCGGGATGAACCGGGTGGCGTCCGGGTCCCGCATCGCCTCTTCCTGCCACGGCCGGATCGGCGCGTTGGGCCGCGGGCCGCGGCCGCGATGCACGGCAGGCTGCGGGACCGGCGCGTTCGCGGGCGGCGGCGTCGGCTGCGGAAGCTGGCCGCGGTTGGGCGGCTGGTTCGCCGGCGGAAGCGGTTGCGGACCCGACGGCGGGAGCTGCTGCGGGCCGGACGGAGGCCCGGACGGTCGATGCGAGGA
>NZ_PQIA01000030.1 GCF_003385235.1 Amycolatopsis circi
GACGATGCCGACAGCACGCAGCGGATCGCCCGTCCGCGGGTCGACGATGCTCGGGTGGGTGGGCAGGGTGTTCGTGCGCATCGCGCGGTCCTCCGGTGGTCGTCCTCGCGCGTCGCGCGTCGAGGATGCGCCCTGCACGTCGCATGTCAGAGCAGGTAGGCGAAGCGCCGCAACTGGCGCAGCACTTCCGCCCGGTCCCAGCCGAATTCCTCGGCCAGGCGGTAAATCTCGTCCGGCATAAGCCGGGGAGCTTTCGGCCGCCAATAGCGGCTTCCGCGGTCGCCTTCCCGGACCTTGCGGCGCAACTCGCTGTCCGCGCGCTTCCGGAACCGGCCGTCCTCGAGGACTTCGTAACCGCCGAACACGGCGCGCCGGGTCGTCCCGACGGTCGTGACCTGGACTTCGCGGCCGTAGGCCATGCCGCTGGTGACGCCTTGGCGGACGTTGACGACCTGCGAGATGTCCGCGCCGTCGCGAATCGCCTGCGCGCCCGCGGCGGTGAACACCCGGTTCTGGGCCTCTGTGGACAGCGACCGGAAGTAGTCCTTCGGGTCGACCGCCCAGCTTTCGGCCGGTTCCTCCGCGGCGGGCACCATCCGGCAGTCGCACCGCGGATGCCGCTGGAACGCCGACACCCGGTACCGGCGGCCGGCGAGGACCGCGCATCGGGCGCAGGTGACGCCGTTCAGCACACGCACGTAGTGAAGCGCGCCCTGCGACCACATTGCTGCGCCGATCGCGGCCCTGCCGGTGTCGCGGATCCCGGACAACACGATCGACGTCGCGACCAGCTGCGCCCGCCGTTGCGCCTCGACGACACCAAGGCTGCGGTTCGCCGCCCGCGTCGAGATCGGCGCGTAGATCAGGTTCCGCATCCACGACCCGCCGCCGTCGGTGAGGTCGGCGAACCCCGCCGCATTCACCTCGACGGCACCCGCCGCGGGCCCGGCACCTTGTGCCTTCAACGCTTTCGCGACGTAGGTGTCCGCGACCCCGGCCACATCAGTCTGGAGCTGCAGCAACTCCGGTGCGATTTTCGCGATGGCGTCCCGCCACGCCTCCGGCGAGACCGTTCCGCGAGTGGTGTCGGCTACCGCGGCGAGAGCGGCGCGGGTCGCGTTGTCGGTGACGGCCCCGTACCGGTTCGCGAGGTCAGAGAGCGGGGACGGGAGCACTGGGCACCGCCGGGTTCACGCCGGCACCGCCGCCGACGTCGAGGTTGCGCAGGTCGTTTGCGGTCTGGACGAACGTGGTCCGGTTCAGGCCCATGCGTTCGCGAAGACGCTTCTGCCGTTGGGGCGAGAATCCGAGGATGTCCCAGGCTTCTTCGGCGTCGAAGATGTTGCCCTGCACGCCCTTCACGGCCGCGTCCATCGCGGACGCGATCGTCGGCATCGCCGCGGACTTCCACTTCGATTCCATGCCGATGAGCTGCTTCGGGTCCTTGCCCATGATCGCCCATGCAAGGCGGGCCGATCGCTGGGCCGATCCGCCGTACCAGGTGTGGTGTGCCTCGGTACGCAGGATCAACCGCTCCAGCGAATAAAGGATCGACTCCGCAGACGGCGGGTTGTCCGAGCTGTAGCCCATGTACGCCGGCGGCATCCCGTACTTCGACGCGACGAACTGCGCGAGAGTTTTCAGGCTCTCGTGGAAGTTCCGCAGGTCACTGGCCGCGAACTGCCCGACCTGAGTCGGCGGCACGCTCTGGTTCGGTTTCGACGGCTGGTTCGGGATCGCCCACACATCGCCCATGGCGACTTTCCACAGCGGGATCTGATTCCCGTTCTCGTCCTTGAAGTCGCTGGCGGTCGCGCCGACGATCCACTTGCGGCCGACCGCGTGGTGCTCGCCAGCACCCATCAGGTTAGTCGCGAACTGGTTGGCGCCGTCGACCAAGTGCTTCGCCTGCTTGAGATCGGAGCAGCCGACACCGCGGCGCGGACGGGTCAGGATCGGCACGAACGGCACCGACGGCAGACTTGGGTCGTTCGCGATCTCAGCCGACCATTTCTCCAGCCTGCGGAATCTCACGAGTTCGCCGTTCTCGAACTCGTAGACAGTACCGAGACCGAACTTGCGATCGGTAACCCCGGGCCAGCCGGGCAAGTAGAGCGCACCGTGCGTGGTTTCGCTGGTGTCGCTCTCTTCCTCTTTCCACAGTTTCAGCCCCGCGAGAGGCTGCCGAGTCCGCGGATCGAGTTCCACCGCGACCTGGTCTGCGTACTCGGTCGTCAGCATCGGCATCCCGGCCGGACCGTCCGGCCCGACCATGAAGAAATGCTCGCCTCCGACGCTGGCCGCCGTCCATGCTTCGGGCGAATCCTCCGGCATGTTGTTCGCCGTCCACCACGTGCCGAGTTCGTCGACCGGGTTCTCGTCGGCCAGCAAAAACGCTTCGAGCTTCATCCGCTCGACGACGGTTTCGACGATGAGTTCCGGCCACGGCAGCAGCAGCGGCGGGAACCGGTCGTCCTGCTCGGCGAGGATCCGTGCCACGTAGATGAGCGGCTGATCGAGATCCATGTACTGCCACCAGTCGAGAGCCTTGTCCCGCTGGCGACCGGTCTTCGCGGCGAGCCGGTCGTACCACTGCTTCGGGGTGAGGTCGGAGAGCTTCACGCGGTCCTCCCTCGACTCGACACGACGATCTGGGCTTTCTGCGGTTCTTCGTCCTCGACCGGTGCGCGGAGCATCGCGTTGCACGCCATTGCCATCGCAGGCACGGCGTCGATCCGGCGCCCGGTCCGGTCACGGGCAGGTTTGTCCGGCCGGATCAATTCCGGGTCGTACGGCGCTTTCCGCACCTCGACGTTGTCGAAACAGAATTCGGCGACCGGATTCCCGTGATGCAACAGACGGCCCTTTTTCACGAGCCCCATCAGCTCGTTCATGCCGAGCGTCATCGACTGGAAGTCGTTCTTGTACGACTCGATGTTCCAGTACCCGGTTTCGTTCTCGATGCGTTGGATCACCGGCGGCGCGGACCACCTGTCCGCATCGACCGCGAGGAGGTCGAAGTCGGCGATTTCCTCGGCGACGTCGCTATAGAGCCGTTCGTAGTCGACGACCGGGCCCTCAGTGGCGACGATCCAGCCTTCCTTGACCCAGCGGGAGAACTTGCCGTCGTTCTGCTTGTCCAACTCACGCAGCGCGGGCTCCGGGATCCAAAACCGCCACAGCGCATGTACCCACCGGTCTTCGGGGATGAGTGTGCACCAGGCGGTGAGGTCGGAGTGCGACGCGAGGTCCATCCCGGCCCACGCTTGCCGACCGAGGAGCCGGTCGCGGTGGTAGTCCGGGCGCAACCAGACGTCGTTGGCGTCGCCGCCGCTCGCCCGGTACAGGTGCATCGGCATCCACCGGAACTTCTGCTGCACCCGCTGGTTCATCTGGAACTGCTTGAAGCCGTTTTCCTTGGCCGGGTCGTTTTTCGCGTCCAGCGCTTGCCGTCGCAACGCGTCGCGAGACTTGAACTGGTCGAGCGCCGGGTTGGGCCACTTCCAGTTCCGCTCGTCGAACGCGTCCAGGTTGACCGGCAGGTGCGGGTGGCCGGGGAACGTCGAGCGCAGCCGCTCGAGTTCGTCGTCCGAGTTCGGCAGCTTCCGCACGAACGAAAACACGTGCGGCGCCCGGCTCGGATCCTCCTGCGTCTTCTCCGCTTCGTCGATCAGGTCCGCGCCGAACGAGCTGTCGTCGTCGGTTTCGGTCGTCGTGGCGTACATCAGTTCCTGCAGCCTCGCGCCGGCCGCGGTCGTCATGGCTTCCCACATCGACCCGTCCGGCTGCGACAGCACCTCGTCGAGGTTGAACGCATGCGGGTTGTGCCCCAACTCGCCCTCGGCGTCCGCGGTGAGGATCTCGTAGTGCGACCCGGACTGTTCGTCCACGAGGCGACGCGCGTTCTTGATGTGCTTGAGCCGTTTGGAAAGCCTCGGCGACAGCTGCACCATCCGCAGCGCGGGCTCGAACACTTTCCCTGCCTGCTTGGTGTCCTTGGCCGCGCAGTAGATCTCGGCGCTCTCCTCGTCGTCGCCGACGAGCATGTACAGCTGGATCGCCGCCGCGATCTCGGACTTGCCGTTCTTGCGGGCGACGACGATGTAGGCGATGCGGTAGCGGCGCGCGTACGTGCCCCACTCGCTCGACCACTGCACTTCCCCGAACAGTGGCCGGATGATCTCGAATTCCTGCCAGTCGAGCAGCAGGAACGGGGTGCGCTTCAGCGGGCCTTTGACGTGGACCAGCATCCGCGCGAAGAACGTGACGACGCGGTCGGCGCGCGGCTCGCAGTAGTGCGCACCGTTTTTCGGGCACTGCTTGCCGCGGAACGTGTACCCGCAGAGCGGGCCCGAATCGTCGTCCGGGCGCCAGCGTGTTTCGAGGTCGTAGTCAGCCGGTGAGGAGGTCGTCGTCTGCATCGCGGGACGCCTCCCCGATGGACAGGCCAGCCCGGTCGGACGGCGTCAATCCAAAGCGGGCGGCGTACTTCTGGACCTGCGCGTCGGCTTCGTTGAGCACGAGCGTCCACGGGTTCTTGCCGATCCGGAACCCGGCCTGCTCGCCGTTCTTGTTGAACACCGGCAGCTCGATCACTTCGCCTTCGACCTGCAGCCGCTTCGAGGCGTGGCGGCGGCGGACGACGGCGTCGCACCAGGCGGCGAACGCTTCGCAGTCCCACGCGGTCAGCACGCCCTTGGCCTTCAGGTCGGGGGCGAGGTGGTTCCACACCTCGATGGCCTGCTCGCCGAGCCACGACGGCGGCTCAACAACTAGAGCGGACGGCTTCGGCTCGGAGGTGTTGATCCGGTCCTTGCGGTCGCCGTGCAGGACGGCGATGTTCGTCGGCTTCTTCGGCCGGCCAGTGGTGCCCATGCGATCGCCACCTCCGAGCTACTCGCGGCCGTCCCAGGCGTGGTGAACCACCATCCAGCCCGCCGAGCTATCGCCCGGCACGAACTCGACGTACGGCAGACAGGCGCAGTCATCGCCAGGCGTGTGGCCGACGACGTCGTCGATCGGCGTGACTTCGGAACCGGTCTCGGTCGGGCCGACGAGCCAACCAGCTCGAACTGCCATGAGCGCCCTCCGCGTCCTGCCCGTGGACGGGCCTGGGCCGAGGGCTGTACCGGGCTCCGTCCGGCACCCGATCATGGCCCGGTTACGACAACCCTGGAGTTTCGTCCGCGCGCGATCCGGCCTTGCCCGGGGCGAGGAGCGCGTTGACCGGGGGGTGGGGGCTCTCCCCGGGGTGGTTGATCATGCACATGTTGATCACTTGTTGATCTTTATGTGATCGACTTCTGATGATCGACGACGCTGGTGGTGCCTGCCTGTGCCCTGCTGTCCTGCTCGGCCCTGGTTGCTGGTCGGCGGATGATCTCGTACGCGTCGCCGTGCTGGTCGACCACGTGCAGGATGTCGTCGCCCTGGTCGTCGCAGCTGGGCGTGTAGCCGGTGACGCGGTACGTGACCGTGTCGGCCTCGCCGGTCTCGCGGTTGATGGTGACCATCGCGAGGTGTCCGTCGGTGGTGATCACTGTCAGCTCCTCCGTCAGCATGCGGCCTTGCGTCCGTTGCAGGATCGGCAGAGGACGGCGAGCGGGCCGTCGGGTGGGCCGTGTCGTGCGACTGGGGTGACGTGGTCGGCGGTGAGGTCGGTGGCCGCGTGGGCTGGCACGAGGTAGCCGGGGCACCAGTCGCCGTGCTGTTCGCGCCAGGCTCGGACGGCCGCGCGTCGCCGGTTGGTCTCGGTCCAGTCGCGGGTGCGTTTGGTGGGGATGGTTCGTGCGCGGTGGCGTTGGTCTTGCTGGGTGTGGCGTTGGCAGGGGCCGCGGCGTCCGGGTGTGGCGGATGGCTGAGGGCAGCCTGGTCGGGTGCAGGTCCAGGTCGGCATGGGGTGGGCCTGTTCCGGATGGGGTGGGGGTTCCTGGAATCGGCCAGGGGGGTCAGGCTTCGCGGTCGGTTGCCAGCTGCCGTGAGATGCGGCGGATCGTGGCGAGTCCGTTGCGTCGGGTCGCGATGAGGATGGGCCAGCGTCCGGTGCTGCGGCGCATGGCACAGGCGTCGACCAGGGTGTCGCGCTGCCACGGCGTGAGCTGGATGTCGAGGTTGGCTGCGAATTGGTCGACGTCGGCTGCGGTGATCGGTGCGGGCATGGGGCGAACTCCGTTCGGGGCGGGAGTGTCGCGGTGGTGGTGGGAGCTACTGCTCGACCGACCCACTGATCCGCATGATGACAAATCATTGCGTTCGCGCTGGTCGAGCGCAATCACCCGAGGTGATGATCTCTCGGCGGGCTGGGCTCGTGTGCGGGCGTCGCGCGCTCGCGTACGCGTGTGGGCGTGCGTGTGCGCGACCCAGAAACTCAACCATCTACGAGACGTAAGAGAACCACTTCCCCTACCACTACCACTCAGGGTTCGCCGAATCCTTCCAACGGGTGACGAAATCGAAGGGTTCGGCGAAGGGTTCGCCATACCCTTCGCGTAGGGTCCGCGAAGGGTTCGACACCACAATATGTTGTGGTCAGGGTCACCCGTCCGAAGGATTCCCGGAAGGGTTCGGCGAAGGGTTCGCGAAAGGGTTCCGCAACTTCGCCGGGTCCATCGTCGAGTTCGGGTCCGCGAGCATGACCGCGGCATCGATATCCGCGAATCTGGCGTCCAGCATGGCCATCCTGCGCGTTGCGTCTCGGAGATGCCCGACTTCGACCGGACGCCTGCGATACGGCCGATCGGGTTTTCCCTGCCTGCCCTTGCGCGGCATGACCCCAAAGCTCCGCACGTATTCTCCAGTGTCTGGATTGATCAACGCTTCAGGAGTCGCGTGCAGAATCTGGTTTCGCTCCTCATCGAGCGCCGTCTCAGCGTCGTGCAGCCACGTCAACACCTCGGTAAGGTCAGCGCTCGACGGCCAGCCCTTGAGGACATCTCGCGCCTCCGCTAGGTACTGCGACACCAGCCCTCCGGAGATCAGCGGCCCCGGGGCGATCACTCGACACAGGCTGATGACTGCGTCCTCGAGCAACATTGCCGCCCAGGTGAATCTACCGAGTTCGCGCAAGGTGTGGTTGTCAGGTGCGTACACCATCACTTACCCACCTTGCAGGTCGCCCGGGACATCGCGGCAAGCCCGGTCGTCCCGGCTGCGGGCAGTCCGCCGTCCTCGGCGACCACCTTCCCGCTCACGTCCTTGATCACGCAGGATGCGCCGTTCGGCAGCGTCGACTCGACGTTCACAGTGATGCTGGAGCCGTGGACGGTCTCCGTGGCGGTGGCGGTGCTGATGTCGAGGTCGTGGGTCTTCGCGGTCTCGTCGTACCAGGACGCGGAGACGTTGCCGTAGACGGTGACCTGGTAGTCGGTGGGCGCGGGGTCGCTGTTGGCGCGGACGAGCCAGATGACGCCGGCGACGGCGGCGAGGACGATTACGGCGGTCGCGGCGATGATCGGCTTGCTGAGCGCGGGTTTGCCGGTGGTCTCGGTCATGCGTCTGTCCCCTCGGCGTGAGTCTGGGGGTTGAGTCGCGGGGGTGGTTGCGGCTGTTACCGCAGTGTCCGGATTGTGATGGGGTGTCGGGCCCGCCTCGGGGTTGGAGCAGACCCGACTCACCCGAACGTAGAACATGTGTTCGACTGTTGGCAACCTGTCAGGCATACTCCGAACGTGCACGACCGCCCCAACGCACCAGCTGCCTCGCGCCTTGACCTGCCCGTTCGTCCTGCGCGACGGCACGAGTACTGCCTGAACGGCCACCGGCTCGACGTAGCCGGCCGGAACTCTTCGTTCAACCCAGACCTGTGGACGCACCACCACTCGTGCAACCTCTGCGGCGAGCTGCGGCTGCCCCGATCGATGTGGATCGACGTCGACCTAGCCCTGCGGCACGAGCAGGTCACGAAAGGCGAGTCGCGGCTGCACCTGACCGCTCGGCCGCCGTCCACTCCGGCCGGTGTCGGGCAAATCGTGCTCGAGGTACGCGGCCAACCGGTGGGCGACGTGGATGTGCAGATGTGCGCCGCGGACCGGCTTGGGGTGATCGAGCAGGTGCGGGTCGATGAGGACTGCATGCGGCTCGGCGTGGGTTCGCTGCTGGTGGAGGCGGCGTTGTCGCGCGGCCCGGGCTATCGCTGGTCGACGACGAAGGTGGAACAGACGGTGCGGGCGCGCGCGTTCTGGGCTTCTCTGAGGACCGAGGTGCCGCTGCGGTTGGGTGAGCCGGAGTACTGCGGGCACATGCTCGACGCGAGCAGCCTGGACGTGTAGGCGCGGCTACCGGTAGTTCCAGTTTGGGTCGTAGTCGGGGTGGGTGCACCATGCGCGGGCGAGGAGGAACGGGAGCCGGGTGTAGAGCGGGTCGGGCTGGTCGCGGTGCCAGCGGTTCGCTTGCCACACTTCGATGAGTGAGCGGCGGCCTTCGAGGTCGCGGTATCCCTCGGGTACGGACGCTGTTGGTCCGGCTTCGTTGATGCGGGCGAGGGTGAACCGGGCGGCTGCGGCGAGGTCGTCGCCGGGGTCGTCGGGTTCTGGCGGTTCGCCTTCGTCGTCGACTCCGCTGGCTTTTCGCCCGCTGGGGAGCGTGAGACCGTTTTTGATGGTGGTGTTGGCGAGCAACTGCCGGACTGCGTCGTCTTGATCGTCCACCGGGCCGATCGTGCCAGTCAGCCCGGTGGACGCGCATCAGCTCAAGGCGTGAACCTTATGGTCGCTCGCCCCGTTTTGAAGGGCGAGGATCGATGAGTTTCCAGAGCCACAGGATCAGTCTTCCGATCCGGTTGATCGGGTGCTCTGAGCCGATTTCAACTCGCGCGATGTTCTGGAACTTGTTCATCGGTGCTCGGAAATCGCCGATGGTGCCGCCATCGACCCAGTCTTCCAATCCTTCGGCTACATCGTTGAACGCATTCGCAGCTCGACGACCGCCGAACATTTCGATACGACCGAGCGCCGTAAGAATCTCGCGGTATGCCTCGCGCCTGTTCTCATTCTCTGCGTACAGGATGCCAACCATGGCGGCAATCGCCGACGCATAGGCGTCTCGCTTCAGTTCATGCAACTTGGCACGCCGACCCTGCCAACTTGTAACAATTGGCACCACGAGTGTGCCGCTGAGCCCGATCCCAGCACCAATCAGTGCCGCACTAGCCGCGTCCACGAACACCTTCCAATGGCCAGATCCGTACCGATTGAAAGGTCAGTCGTTCTTCGTTGGCGCAACGTTACGTGCGTCTTCGCAGCGCCGTGGAGGTGATACCGGTTTCAGGCACGGTTGGTCTCCTCATCGCCGAACTCGCGGAACGGTTTAGCTGTCGGCGAGGTCCAGAGGTAGCCGTTCCCAGCAGCCATGCCGGTCTCCATCACACGGACCACCTGAACCGGGTAGGTGTTTAGCCGGATCTTGGCCAGGATGGTCAGCGGCGGACGCTTCCGGTCTGATCCAGTGGCGGTCCAGATTGTTTGACGGACCGCGCATTCGGCGACGTGCGCGGCGTCGAGCGCGTCGACTCCGGCAGCGGTGACGAACACGGTGATCGCGACGCGGTGCTCAGGCAACGGTTCGTCAGCCACGGCCGGCCTCCTCGCCGCGCAGTTCCTTCCACACCTCGGCCGTTAACCGCCGTTCGACGTACGCGCTGGTGTCGGTGTGCCGCCATGCACCGGCCGCGAGCCCGCATTTGCAGAACCCGGGGTCGCGATCGTCGGCGTCGTGCTGGTGCCGTTTGGCGTAGGTGTCAGCCACGGTCGCCCTCCTCCGGCTGGTGCTCGACGACCTGGCCGTGAGCGTGGTAGCGGAGGAATCCGCTGACGGCCCAGGGCGTGACGACTCGTCCGCTTCCCACGCGCGGCATGTGCTTGAAGCACCAGAGCGTGTGCGTGCCAGGCGCAACCTCGAACGTCATCACGTGGTCGGGCACGATCCAGCCGAGCAGCGTGCGCGGTGCGGGGGCGGGTTGAAGGGCGGTTGGCCCGCATGCCACGCCTTCGGGGTGGCAGTGGCCGGTGGCGTAGCAGTCCTCGCACGGGTAGCCGCTGGGAACGGTTCCCCCGCCGTTGCAAGCGGTGCAGCACCCCGGTTCCTCGCGGCCCGGCTCGCGGTCGAGGATGGCGCGGATGAGATCGAGCTTCACGAGCATGATCTCGGCGCCGTCCAGCACGGCGCGGATGTCCACGCGCAGCTTGTCGAGTTCGGCGCGGGTCTCCTCCCAGCCCTTCGCGTAACCGACGTCCCAACCGTTGTTGTAGCCCGTGTCGCGCGCGGCCTCGACGTCGCCGAGCTTCACGGCGTCGGCGGGCTGGTCGAGGATCATCATGATGACCTTCATCCGGCGCGCCGCCTCGGGGTGATGCCTGGCCACCGCCTCTGCGTAGCCACGGGCTTTGCGGACGTGCTCGCGCAGGTCTGGCACGCGCGGGGTGTCGGCGTCGGTCATGCTGCGCCTCCGAACAGGTCGGGTTGATCGGGTTGTGGGACCGTGACTTTCGTGGGGTCGGTGCCAGCGGCCCGTGCCCGCTCCTTCGGGTCGTTGGCCCGCCAAGTGGCGAGGCGGCAGTAATCCGCGGAGAGGTCGACGCTGAGACCGCGACGGCCGAGCATGGCCGCGACGAGAGCAGTCGTGCCAGTGCCGCCGAACGGGTCAAGTACCGTGCCACCGGGCGGGCACCAACCGGTGATCAGGCGGCGGGGCCATTCCATCGGGAACGCCGCGTAGTGGTCGACCCCGAGCGAAGCAGGAGCGTTGAACGGCTGGGTCGGGATCTCCCAGACCGAGCCCGGGACACGACCGCGCGGGTTGACTGTGTCGAGCATCTTCCGGGCCTTCTGTCCGCCGCGCGGCTCACGACCCGCGCCGTTCGGCCGGGCATATCCGGACGCCGGCTCGCGAATGTCGTCGATCGCCGAGTAGTACCGCGGCTGCTTGGTCAGGTGCACCCAGTCCTCGTGCGATCGGCGCACGCGGTCGGTGACCGATTCGGGCAGGCTGTTCGGCTTGGCCCACACGATCACGGCGCGGGCGATCAGGCCGAGTTCGTCGACGCACCGGATCCGGTAGCGCTCCGGCATCAGCATCAGCGACTTGTTCGGGATGCCGGTCCGCCGCGGGTCGGTCTGCCGCCACGTCGCGGCCGAATCGGATACGTGCCGGCGTCCGTTGATCCCGGTCTGCGTCTGCCCCTGCGCACCGGAGTACTTGTCACCCAGGTTGATGAAGACGCTGCCGTTCGGTTTGAGCACGCGAACCATCTCGCGGGTGCATTCGATGAGCGCGTCGACGAACTCGCTCGGCGAGGCCTCCGCGCCGAGCTGCCCGGTGTAGTGCTCGCCGCCGTCCCGATAGGACCGCAACCCGAAGTACGGCGGGGAGGTGACGACGAGGTCGACCGACTCGTCCGGCAACGGCAGCGACCGCGCGTCGGCTCGTAGGATCAGCGACTCAGCCATCGCGGTCCGGCTTCGTCTCGCTGGCCGGTTCCTCGCTGGCCGTGGGTGGCGGGCAGCCTGGGCCGCGCTCATGCGTCGGCACGGAGCCGCTGCGCCAGTTCCGGAACTGGCAGCTTTCGGAGCGGCACCAGATGTCCTGCGCTGGTTTCTCGTGGTCTTCGCTGATGCGGTAGGAGTCCGCTTCGACGTCCCAGCCGCTCGCCGGTTCCTCGCGGTCCGTGACGGGCTCGACGATGGCGCGAATACGCTCCAGCGCGCAGCCTTCGCACTCATCGAGGCAGTCACCCTCTTCGCCTTCGCCGTCGACCGTCACGTGGTGGATGACCTGCGCGGGATCGATGTCAGCCAGTTCGGCGCGCACCTGGTCGAGCTTCGCCAGAGCCTCGTCACGCTCGCGTTCGACGGTGACGACCCGTCGAGCCTGGTCGTTCTCCAACAGCGTCCACTCTTCGAGCTTCGCCTCCGCAGCCTCGGCGCGGGCGGACTGTTCGGCGAGCTTGTCGGCCAACGGCCGGGCTCCGGCGTTAGCGCGACGCATCCACTCGTTGCGGTCCAACTCGGCGGCGTCGGCCCGGTCGTGTTCGCGCCAGAACGCGCCGTACCAGCCGCACGGCGTTTCCGGGCCCGCATTCGGCCGCTCACTGGCGGGCAGCGTGATCTCTTTGCCCTCAGCGACTTCCTGCCGCCACTGCCAGACCATTTCGCCCGCGCCGCCGTCCTCGAACATCTCGTCGAACCACCGCGTCAGCTCGTCAGCACGGCACGGGTCCTGGCGGCGGATCGTCTCCAGCAGCGTCACGAGAGTGAAGAAATGGATCAGGTTCATTGACGATTGGTGCTGCTCCTCCTTGCTGCTGGACAGGTCGTGCATACGGTCCCAGTTCCGTTGGAACCGTTCGAGCGAGTCCGCGATCACGGCTTGCGCCGTTCCGCCCGGCTGAGCGGGCCGCTCGCTGGCGTTCTCGAGCTGTTCAGGCATCTCGTTCCCCTCCTGGTCGTTCGTGGTCATGACGCCTCCGGAAGCAGTTGCGCGGCAAGCAGATCCAGCACGTCACCCACCCGGTACCGCGGTGCACGACGACCGCGCGGTACCTCGTCGAGCAACGGGTCCTCCGACGCTGCATCCGAATGCGGCAGCAACCGGCCACGCGCCGCGTAGCCGCGGATCATCGACGCCGTAACAGGTTTGTCGTCCGGCCGATCCAGATACGTCGGCAGCGCCCGCGACAGTTCGGTCGCGGTCAGCAGTTGGTCCTCCATCGCTTTGAGCATCCAGGCCCGCCGCTCCTGGATGTCCCACTCCCAGCCGCACGCGCACGCGACGAACGCCCGATCCGGCAGCCCGTACAGGTCCCGGTCGCAATGCTCAAGCGGCTCGCCGTTCTCATCGCCACCGACCATCAGATCCGCCGAGCAGATCCCGAGATACAAGCGATCACGCGGCCCCAGCACCGTGTTCCAGGCACGCTTCACCCGCGACGTGATCTCGTTGAACAGGTCCGCGGCATACGAGCAGCCAGCCATCCACGACGGGTGCCGCAACAGCCAGCGCGCCAACGGCCACGGGTGAATCACGATGTCCAGCGGGGCACGGTCCACCGAGTAGTCGTTCCACAGGTTCTGCACCCAGCCGGCGAGGTTGTCGCGGAGGTCGTCTGCCACCTTCGACGCTCCGAGGTTCGATGGTGTCGAGGATTCGCTGCCACCGGTGACGAACCCGACGCCGCCGCGCTTCGTCTTGGCCTGACGGGTGATCGTGACGTCGAGTTCGGGGTACAGCCATTCGACTTCCCGCAACGCCTTGGTCAGGTCGTCGAGGCAGGTGCGGCACAGCGCGGTGTCGGTCGGGCGGCCACAGCCGGTGGCGCACGTGTTCATCGGCTCCTCCTCGCATCATCCACGGCGGAAACGTTCAGCGGCAACGGAATCTGGTCAGGGTCCTCCGGCCACGGGCCGCCCTCCCGAAACATTTGGCGACGTTCCCTGCGACGGTCGCCGATCTTGCGACGCCAGCACACCGGGCCGTAGCCGCGCCGCTTTGATGCTTCCGTTCGCAGCGGGCGGCCACACTTCGCGGCCTTGCAGCGGGCGGTCATGCGGCGTACTCCGCGCGATGCAGAATGGCGCGCAACCGGCCGCCGATCCAGGCACCGACGTTCGGGGAGACGGCGTTGCCGAACCCGTCCGTCTGCTCGCGGGCCGAGCCCCAGACGATGAAGCTTCCCTTGTAGCCGTAGCCCGGGAAGTCGACATCGAATCCGCAGCCCGCGCCGATCTCGTGCGCAGCCATCATCCGGAAGAAGCAGTCCTCAAGGGACAGTTCGGCCAGAGCCGCGCGCCACTCGGCCGCCAGGATCGCGGTCGTGTCGCGCGCGGTGAGCGTGCCGAGCGGATCAGTCAGCGGGTGCGGCGCAGTCTCGCTGCCGGAGCTACCGTTCTGCTTGTACCAGCCGGAGAACAGCAGCGACTGGCCACCGGACGACACCACCGTCCCGAGCGGGTCACTGACCGGATGAGCGCGATAGCCAGCCTCGTGAATCGCACCGTTGTTCTTGATCGTCCCGGCAGCCGTCAGCAATCCCGGCATCTGGTCGGACGTCACGGTCGGCATTGCTTCGGTGTGCACGGTCGGGACGGTGTTGCGCCGGAACGGCACCACCCCGGCCGACAGCAGGCCGAGCGTCTCAGACCCGCCCTGAGTCGGCAGCGGTTCAGCCGCGGACCGAGGCGCGCCCTGGTAGTTGTCGACCGCGAGCAGGATCGCCTTCTCATGCGTCGAAGTCACGGTGTCCATCGGCCGCGTGATGTGCTGCCCGTCGCCGTTGTGCCGGTGCGCAGCAACGACCGCTCCGGTCGCGATCGTGACATCGCCGGTAGACACGATCGCCGTCTCCTGCTGACTGGTCTGGGTCGACATCGGCTGCCACAGGTGCTTTTCCGTGCCATGCTCGGCTTTGGCGGGCATGAGCACCGCAGGGAAGTCCGCGAACTTCTGGCGGCACCGCTCGGCGCGAGCCATCGTCGCCGCGGCCAGCGGTCCAGTGCTGCCGTCGCGGTGCTTCTTGACCGGCTTGTCGCCGATCCGGGTGCCGAGTTTGGTGAGGTCGAGCGCAGCGACCGACGGCGTCATCGGCGGGACCACCGGGCGTCGGCAGGCCGGGCACGTGTAGTGGTACTGCTTGCCGTACCGCATCGAGCCGGTCGGCGGGACGCCTGTCTTCCACGTCCACACCGCCTGGACGATTGTGGAGCAGCGATCGCACCAGGACTCCGGCCGGTGTTCCAGGTCGGGGGCCGGAAGCCGCTTGTCCCAGAATGCCCAGTAGCCGCGGTCCCGCGACTGTGGCACGCCGAAGAACATGCTGTTGAGGTACAGCACCTTGTATTCGTAGCCGAGGTTCTTGAACTGCTGCAGCCACCACCGGTACGTCGAGCCGTCACCGACCTTCGGTCGGTCGACCAGAGCCGGGCCCCACGAAGCTAGTTCGGTCGTGCACTCGACGAGGATCAGGCGCGGGTGGTGTTCGGCTGCGTAGTGCAGCACGCAGTTCGCGGTCGCGCGATCCCGCTCAGAGCGCGTGACCCGCGCGTCGAAGTCCGGGTCGTCGAGGTCGAACAAGCTCATGCCCTGCTCGTACGCCTTCTGCGTGTTCGCCTGCGAATGGTTCACGCAGCTCACGCCGGCGACAAGGATGTCCCCGGCCGGGAGGTCGCGCGCCGAGTGGTAGTCCGAGGCCTCCTTGTTGACGAGGTCGGCGATCCAGTGCTCGGCGCCCGGGTGGTTCGCCTCGTGGACCTCGACTTTGTACTCGTTGTGGTTCGCGGCCATGATCGTGGTGAACCCGGCCATCTCGATGCCGCGGGTGAGTCCGCCGAAACCGGAGAACAGGTCGACCGCGACGAGGTCGTCGTGGCGGAACCGGCGGCGGCGTTTCGCCGGGCGGTGCGTTGCGGTGCGGCCTTCGAGGCGCGCAGCGGCGCGGCTCATTCCTTGCCTCCCAGCGGTCTCTGGCCAGTGAGCAGCGCGACCAGATCGGCGACCGTCCCGGTGACGTACTGGCGCGCCGGGTCCGCCGTGCCGACTCGCTTGTGGACGACGAAGCCGGCGATCGCGTCGTCGTTGCCGCGTTCGATCTCGGCTTCGGCGGTCCAGCCCGCAAGGTTGGTGCGGGCGACGTCTTTGCATTCGAGGACGATCCGGCCGCCGCCGGGTGCGCGGACGCCGCTGATGTCGCCGCGGTCTTTCCCGCCGTTGCGTGCACGGCGTTCGATGCGGTCGTCGACCTGGTCGGCGAGGTAGCCGGCGATGCTGGTCTCGAAGCGAGTACCGGCCGCCTTGGCTGAGGCGCGGTTTCGGGTCATGCTGCTGCTCGTTTCGGGTTCGGGGCGCGGCGCGCAGTAGCGGCATTCCGGTGGTTGCTCGGCTCGGACGGTGAGGCCGCGTTGCCCGCAGTCGGGGCATGGAAGCATCGGGGTCGGCGCGGGGCCGGGTCCGATGAGCGGCCTCGTCCGGACGGTCATGGCACGGTCTCGATGCAGCATGGTCCGGCGTATTGCTTGTCGCCGACGCGTTCGACGGTGTCGCCGGGGTGGTACTTCTCGTCGCACCGTGCGCACCGGCCGGGGTAGGACGCGGTGAAGATGGTCGGGCGTCCGTCGATGGTGGCGGGCCGCCGGTTGCCGCCGGGACGGCAGTGCGAGCATTGATCCTTCGGAAGCTCGGTGAGGCCACAGCGTTCGACGGTGGGTGCGGGTTCGGCCGCGCGGAGTCGGGCGGCGAGTTGTTCGATCTCGACGCGGTCGGCTGCGGTGAGCGGGATGATGCGGCCGGTGACGGCGTCGCGGCGCTGGTTGGTGCTGCGCCACTGCTTCTCGGCCCGCTCGTAGAACTGGTCGGTCATGAGATCACCTCGTCGAGGCTGCGCTTCAGCTGCATGTGAACCCAGCCGTCCTGATCGGGCCCGAACTCGGCGACGTAGCCGTGTTTCATCGCGATCCGGTCGGCCTGCGGGGCGCAGTCGGCGCGGATCATGTCGTTCCACGCGTCCGGGTAGGTGGCTTCGAGGCGGGTGTCGAGCGCGCCCATCGCCCAGCCGGCGACGTACGACTGGTCGTCGTGCGGGCCGCCTTTGCTGGTGACGGTGACGAACGGCATCACCAGCCCGTATTCGGTTTCCTCGGGCTCGCTCACGTGGTGCTCCTGTGCAGGCTTTCGATGGTGGTCCAGGTCGGGCAGGGCGCGGTCGGCCAGTAGAGGGCGTCGCAGCCGTCTTCGTCGCAGCCGTCGACCTGCGCGCAGCCACGGCATTCGAGGCGCTTCTCGCCGTTGAGCTTGGGTGCGTGGTCGCGGATCAACGCGCGAACGACGCTGTTCTGCGGGATGTCCGGGATGGTCGCGAGGAGGTCGGCGTGCCTGGCGAGGACGAGTTGCCGTTCGATCTCTTCCCGTGCCTCGCGTTCCTCGGCGCGGGTGCGGCGCTCGGCGAGTTCTTCCGGCGTCGGGTTGAACATCTTCCGGATGATCTCCGCGCCACGGCCGGACGAGTCCGGGATGAACGCTTCAGGGTCGTCCCGCTGGTCGCCGAGCACGCGGAAGTTCGGGACGGAGACCTCAGCGACGGCGGGTCGCGGGTCAGCGATCGCGAGGACGTTGGGGATGGTGGGCGGGTCGAAGTAGTACGGCCCGGACCGGCCGGGCGCGGCGTCGGTGTCGTCAGTCGGCCACTGCTCGACCGGCGGTGCGACCTCGCAGCCCTTGTGCATCCAGCCTTGCCCGGCGGCGGCGTGCGCCTGGCAGCCGACACCAGCGTCGATGCACGCGGGGCAGAGCAGACGCGGGTCGTCTTCGCCGCCGGGGATGGTTTCGAGGTGCGTGGTGGCGGGTTCCTCGCGGCCGCTGAAGCCCTGCCCGCACGTGGCGCAGGTGCGCCACGCGTCACCGCGGACGACGGCGACAGCGTGCTGCAGTGAGCGGCGCAGCCCGGCGGTCACTGTCTCTTGCCCTTCTGGTCCGCGAGGTGAGTGCACAGGCCGCCCAGCGTCCAGCACCACGAGCAGTACGGACCTGTACCGTCACCGTTCACCTCGAACACGAGAGACGCGTTCTCCGCGCCGATTCGCTCGATCTCCGCGACGACAAAGTCAGCGATCCTTTCGGAGAACTCGCGGCTCACGCCAAGCTTCTGCTCCACTTCATGGACGTAGTCCCGTTTCGCGATCAAGTCCTTAGTGGTGCTCATGCTTCCTCGTTTCGTTGGTGGCGCTCGCTTTCCTCGCGAGCGCTGTCCTCGTACGGTCCGAACGTCTTCTGCCGGAGCAGGTGCGGCGCGAGCTTCGGGCGGCAGATCAGGCACGGACGCAGCGGCGGATCCGCGTTGCGGTCCTCGAAACCGCCGTCGCACTCGTGCTCGTCCTCGACGACCTCATCTCCAGTCCGGTCCAGAGTCACGACGCCCTCCTAGGTCTCAGCGTCCGAGGCTGGTGATCACACAAAGCCGTCCCCGCGTAGCCGTCCGCGTCGCAGCGGTCGCACCCGTCGACCGCTGCACGCCGCGCCGCCGCCTTCGCATGCGCCTCCGCGGTGCGCGCCGCGTCCTGCGCCCGGGACTGCTCGACCTCCCACTCCCGGGCCTTGTCCCGCGCCGAACCGCACGCCCGGCACGCCCGTGTCGTCGGCTTCTCCAGGTGCTTCGGGCAGCGGGATGGCGGCCGGCCAGCCACCGGACGCGGTTCCTCAACCGCCACACGGCCAGCGATGTCCTCGTCCAGATCGACGCGGCCGCCGTCGAGCGCGTCCGCCGTGGCCGGGACCTCGTTCGCGAGAACTTCCCACGTCAGCCCGTCGACATCGCCGACGTGCTCGTCGTGGATCCGCCGCAACTCGGTCGCCAGTTCGTGCCGCAGCCGCGGCGACTCGATCTGCCGCGCGGCCTTCAACCCGCCGCGCAGCACCTGCGGTTGCCGCCACACCTCATCGGAGCGAATGAACGACCGGAGCAGGAACTCGTCGGTCTCCCAGTCGATCAACACCTTGCGTTTCTTGTCCAGCTCGTCGAGCGCGTCCCGCAACGCCTGCTCGTCCGGCCACCCGAGGTTCTTCAGCCACCGGCCAAACCTCACCGGGCCGCTGCCGCACTGGGTGGTGTGCGGTTCCGTCATCACCGCGAAGTAGACGAGTTTCGCGGCGTCACTGTCCACATCCGACAGTCCCTGCCAGATCGTGAACAACAGACGGGCGTGCGAGCGAGCCATTCAGGCTGTCCTCCGATGCGGTCTACGGATCGGAGCGATCTGCGCAGCGAGTTCCGCAGCTTCCTTCGCGGGCACACCGGCAGCCCGATGACGTCGGTACTCGTCGGGGTTCGCGCGCCACCGCAGAAGTTCGGCGGCGGTCCGGTCGTCCGGGACCATCGCGGCGAGCAGTACGACTAAGGCGTGCGCACCCGTCAACGCGTCTTCGTACACCATTTCGGCGTCGGCGAGCATCGCCTCGACGAACATCGTGTCGTCGCGGCGCACGGCGGCAACGAGCTTCTCGGCGGAGGGGACGAGGGTCTCGAGGTAGCGGTCGCCGGTCAGCGGCGAGTCGGGGGGTCGGCGCGTCATCTCGCCTCCTTTCATTTGTCGTGCACGGTGTCTGTCATCTTTTGCGGACACCGAACCGGCAGCGGATCTTCGTTGGGTGGTGGCCGGGCGGGGCTTCTGGAGGCAGGGGGGTGAGCCCGCCCCACCCGGCCACGTCAGTGCCGAACTCCGGTGTGGTCTTCCGCAGCGGACGGCACTGGGCTCTGGGCGCCGAGTATCACTTTGGCCGGAGGCCACAAGCCCGCCAGCGCGGCGTGCGCACGCGACAGGCCGATCGCGACCTCGGCCTTGCGCAGCAACGAAACGTCGCGCGGATCCTGGTCGGCATCGAACTGCTCGTACGCGGACTCGGCGCGCTCCAACCAGTCCTGCGACTTCTCGTAGTGCGACTGCTCCTCAGCCACACGCAACGCGATCTCCTCGGCCGACATCACGCGTCACCGCCCGCAGTGAGGTCCGGGTCGTCCGGCAACGTCGGGTCCGCCGGATCGACACCCCCGGCGGAGCCCGGGTTCGTCAACGCACCGACCTCTCGCTCGATGACCTTGCGCCGCTCGGGAGTGGCGGTCTTCCACTCGCGCTTGAACTCCGCCACGCGATCCTCAGTCGACTCGACCAACGGCTGCACAACGAAGATCGCCGACTTGCCGCGCGTCACCAGCAGCGGCACCTGCCGCGGCTTGTCGAGGCCGCTGAGGTGGCTGATGCGGGTCCCGCCGACAGCCTGCCCGCCGAACCGGACTTCGGGATCGCAGTACAGGGTCACCCGGCGACCGACGTAGGTGGACGCATCCGGTCCCCAGCACGCGACGAGCACGCGACGCATGCTCTTCCCCGGGCGCCACAATCGCGGGAACTCGGTGAGCTTGATGTTGACGGGCTGCTCGGCGTTGCCCTTGGAAACCTTCTCAATGGTGAAGGTCCGCGGTCCGCCGAGAAGGTCGACCGCGTCGAGCTGATCGCTCGTGGGCGCGATGCTGTCGGTGAGGTCCATCTAGATCGTCATCTCCATCTCGGTCGTCCGCTCGGTGACGGGCAAGCCAACGGTTTTCGCCAAGTAGTCAGCAGTCATCTCCGCAGCGGAGACCTCGAACCGTTCAGCGACGGCGACGATCGCTTCCTGCCACTCCGGATCCGGGAACACTCGCTTGTGCCACATCGGCATCCCGCCCGAGTAGCTGATGAAGTCCAGCCACTCACGGCCGCTGACGAGCAGCCCGGCCTGGCACTGCGCCATGAACTCGACGGGCACCTCGCTGGCGAGGATCGTTCGCAGGTGAAGCTTGGAGCGGCGTGACTTCACCTCGATCAGGCCGTCCTCGCCGACAAGACCATCGGGCGAGTACCCGAGCTGCCAGGTTTCCTCCTTGCGGAGAAGGAAACCGACCTGCCGGACCTGGCGGTCGTAGACCTTGGCGTACAGGTCGCGCGCGGTCAGCTCTTCCTCGATGCCGCGGAGCATGTCGTCCCCGACGTAGGTCGGGTCCGTGTGGCCGGTGATGCGTTCGGCTACGAGCTGCGCCGTGAGGCCGCGGCTCTGATCGTTGGCGGCGGGCTTCCGTGTCTTCGGCGTGATGAGCTGCCCCACGACGGACGCGGTGATGATCCCTCGACGTTGGTCGTGCCACTCGTCGGAGCCTTGGATCACGTCCGGAAATTCAGTGAGGGTCACTGGGCACCGCCGAGGATTCCTTGCTGGTAGCCGACCGCGACAGCTTCGGCCCGGTCGCCGACGCCGAGCTTTTTGAACAGGCGGCGCGCGTGAGACTTGATGGTGTCCGGCGACAGGAACAACTCGGACGCGATCTTCGCGTTCGACTGCCCGCCCGCCATGCCTTGCAACACCTGCAGTTCACGTTCGGATAGGCCGCCGTTGAGCGGCTCGGGTTTGGTGAGCCGGTGGTGTGGCGTCTGGGTCGGCCCGGTCGGCACGGTGTCGATGGCGAACCCGCCGCGAGCGACGTGCGCCGCGAACGACGGCCAGTCAGCGGCCGACACCGTGACGGCGTGGATGGTGGGGGCGGTCATCGTGGGGCCTTTCGGTAGAGCCTGGATTCGGCGGCGATCCGCTCATCGGTGATCTGGTTGAGGTCGCCGTCGGCGAGCCACGGGCCGCCGGTGTGCGGCGGTTCGGGCTTGTCGTCGAGGTGCCGGAGCGGGTAGCGCTTGTCGACCGCGAGGACGATCGCGAGCACGACGAGGACCAGGCCGACACCGCCGATCGCTTGCTGCAGCACGGTCACGCGATCACCCCCGCCCGCTTCAACAGCTGGCGTGCCGCGTCGACCCGCGCCCAAGCGGTCGGGTCGCCGCCGACGTCCGGGTGCGCGAGCCGGGTGGCGAGGCGAAGAAGAACCGGCAATGCGGTGTGCCTGCTGCGTTCGGTGAACTCGGCCAGCCACCGCACCGCGTCGTCCACCGAACCGAACCCGACAGGCGCGGTGGATTCGATGGCGCGCCAGCCGGCGTACTGCTCGCCGCGGGCGGCGACGCCGTACCGGTCGAGGGCGCGGAGGTGCTGCAACCCGAGCGCGATGGCGCGGAGGTTGACCTGCCAGTCGGGGTCTCCGTAGTAGCGGCCTTTGAACGCGTCGCACGGGTAGGTGAGTGCGCCGAGCTTCGCGGAGGTGAAGGAGATCGCGACGCCGGGGTGCCGGACTTCTGCGCGGGCGCGAAGCATCCCGTCACGTCGAACGTCGGCCTCGGCAGCGACGACCCGCACCGCGACCGCGCCTTCGACCTTGAGGTGGTCGAGTTCGTCGGCGAGCAGTTCGAGGGTGGCGTCGAACTTCGCACGGAACGGGTTCCACCGGCGCGACTTCGTTTCCGGGTAGGGCCAGCGGGGCATGGGCTCGATCTGCCACTGCATCACGCGACCCCCGTCGGGTACTGGTCCCAGGTGCGCCCGTCAAGTTCACGCCCGGCGCGTTTCTTGCCCCAGCGCCGAATCGGTGCTTGGTGGGCGTCGAGATGGTCATCTCGTTCGAGGGACCACGGTTTCGCGATCGGCTTGTACGGTTCGTGGCCGTACTGGTGAGCCCAGGAGGCGTAGGCGTGCGTGGCACCGCGCGCCTCCGCGTCGCCTTTCGCGGCGGCCAACTCGTCGTCGGTGCCCAGCCAGCCGACGGCAGGGTCGCAGAGCCGAATGCTCCAGGGCGCGGGCCCCCACTCGCCCCACTGCTTGAACAGGAACGGCACGCCGACCTCGACGCATTGGTCCCGGAGGGACCGCGCCCACTCGGGATGCATCGGCCGAGCGGCCCGGCCGGACTCGCCACCGACAACTACCCAGTCGAGGCGGCGAGCGCTCCAGCCTCGGTGAAGGTCGATCGGTCCGAGCAGCGGTTCGGCGGAGATCCACCGAACCGCCGCCGGGGTGTCGAGCAGCGCCGGGATCCGGATGTCCGCCCAACGCTGGTCCTCAGTGGACACACCTAGCCACACGTTCGGCAGCGGCCAGCCTTCTCCGAGCACGTCGCCCTGGTCCAGGTTGTTCGCGAGGAACACCTGCTCGCGGAATCCGTCGTCGCTGAGCAGCGACCGCATCCGACCGTGGCGCTTGGTCAGAACCTGGAACGTGTGGTGCGAGGCCGCCGCCATCACGCCGAATACCTTGGCGATGTACTCGTCCGGCACGTCGTCGTGGAACAGGTCGCTCATCGAGTTCACGAACACTCGCCGCGGCTTCCGCCACCGCAACGGCACGTCCAACCGCGCCGGATGCAACGTCACCGTCGCGAACGATCCCTTGCCGTGGAAGCGTTCGTGCAGCGTTTCCGCGTAGCAGTGATCGCAACCCGGCGACACCTTCGTGCACCCGGTCGCCGGGTTCCAAGTCGCGTCCGTCCATTCGATTTTGCTGGCGTCGCTCACGATCCACCGTCCAGACGCTCCAGAAGATGAGGGCCACCGTGGTGAGCGAGAAGCTTCAACGCGGCACGGCCGCCGTTGTGGCGGGCGATCTGTGCCGTGAGCTTCCCGCCGACCTCGATGTGTTCGCACAGCGGCGACCCGCCGTTGAACAGGTGCGCGAGACGCGACACGTCATGCGTGCCCGACACCACGAGCACGACGACAGGTTCCGGCCCAAACTCGGTCGGCCGGTCGTAAGCGCGGGACTCGTACATCACGCACCTCCGCCCGGCTTCGGCACGCGCGGCGCGACTTCCCACGCGTCGAGGACGATCGGACCCAACTCCGTGACCCTGCCCTCGTCCACGAACACCGCCAGCCCATACGGCACCTTCGGATCCGACCGAACGGACGTCACCGTCCGCACGGCACCGTCATGCAGCCGACGAAGCCGCATCCCCTCACGAGGCTCGAACGACAGCTTCCGCACAGGATTCGAGTGCACGAGCTGGTCCGCGTGGAACCGGCGAAACCCAGGCTCGGCAGTCGGCGGCCACGGTTCCCGGCCCTGCCCGCGCAACACCCGGAACCCCGCCGCTGCGACCGCGGTGAGCGTCTTCTCCGCGCGCGCCCGCGCCGCTTCCTTCGTCCACTCCGGCGGTGCCGAATCCGTGAGCACGTCGGCGAGCAGGTCTCCGTCAACGAACCCGGGTACCGCCTGCCGTTCCTGCGCACGCTCCAACGCCAACCGCGCAACCGTCGCACGCAACTCGCCGATCGTCGCGGAAGCCTTGCCGTACGCACGATTCCGGTCCCGCAGCTCGCGGGTGAGCTTCTCCTCCTGGGTCGGTTCGGAGAGATGCTGCGTCTTCGACTGCAGAATCCCTCGGCCGATGTGCTTGCGGTGCTCTTCCCACGCAGCCAGGGTCTCGACCTTCAGCCCGCACCCGCACACCCCGTGGTCCAGCTTGTTGTGCGGCTCGGGGAACAGCGGGAGCGGCGGAACGATGACAACGCCGTTCTTCTGGTACTCGACAGCAGCCTTGCTCATCACGCACCGAGCCCTTCGACCGTGCCAGCCGCCACGTACTCGGTCAACCGAGCGAGCGTGATCTCGGTCCGCGCGTACTTCCCGCCGGTCCGCCAGCGATGCAAATCGCCGCCCTCGGTGTCCCAAACCCGCGCGGTGTAGCCGCCGAGCGTCGCCTCGACCTCGACCGTCACCGTGCGCGCTTCTTCGTCATGCCACCGCAGAGAGATCGTCGGGTGGTCGAAGGACTTCGCCCACGCCAGCAACGCCTGCACGCCGTCCACCTCGCCCAGGTAGCCGTAAGCGGCGATCTGCATGACGAATCCGGACGGGTCCTTCGCCGAGCGAGCATCCACGTTGACCGATGGCAGGTGAGGGTTCCTGCGGAGGTGCTCGGCGACCGCGGTGAGCTTCTCGGCCAGTTCAGCGGCCGGGGTTTTGATCGTCGTCTCGGTCATCGCGGCGTGTCCTTCGGCTGTTCGGTCTTGTTGGCCTCGTTGGTTTTCTGCTGCCGCGTCGCGGTCTTCTCCCGGGCGACGTCGTCCTTCGCCCGCTCCACCGTGCGGTTGATCAACCGGTCTCCCCACGCCATCACGCACCCGCTTTCGCGGGCGCAAGAACCCGCTGTCGAGTCGCGGCCACCGCGACAAAGTCCTCAATGGACAAACCATCGTGGGCAACGAACTCCGGGACCAGGCTGGAAAGCACGGTCATAACGACTGAGATCGGTTTCCCGCACAAGATCAGGCCAGACACCGTGATCAGGGAAAGCGAGGCACCGCGCTCTACCTGCATCCGCTTCTGCGACAGATGCTCGACCCACGAAGCAAACGCGGACACATCGTCATCGTGCAGCCGCACAACCGGTTGCCCTGCAAGACGCACCGACAGGAGCCGATGATCGTCCAGTCGCCACGCCTCTGCGTGAGCAACGATCCGCCCCAGCGTGTCGAAGTCGTTCACGACCACACCCCCGCACCAGCCGCGACACCCAACGCGCCCGCCGTCGCGAAACAACCCATCGCCACACCAGCCGCACCAACCGTCGACACCCAACGCACCACCGCCGCCGCACGCGGAAACCGCGGTGCCACAACACGAAACGTCGGCTGCGTCGGCATGTACTCCACCGACACCGGCTCACGCACCACCGGCAACGGCGCGGTCACGACGCCGTCCCGCCAGCAGCGCAACATCGCGCCCAGCACATCCGGCTCAGCCAGCACACCCTCAACCGTCAACACCTGCGTCGCCTCGGCGCTCATCGGTTGATCACCTCAGCAGCCGCCTCCTGCAACGACGTCCGGTAACCCTCAAGCAGAACCACCGCGTTGCCGATCTGCTCCACCGCAGCACGGATCGCGCCCTGCACGTCCTCCGCGTTCTGCCGCAAACGCTCATTGAGCTGCGACTGCTCACCCAACACAGCCACAACCCCCGCAGCAGCCTCGTCCTGCGCGGCGTGAAGCTGCTCCGCCAGCTCCTTCACCTGCACGGCCTGCGCGACCGGCACCTGACCGCCGACCGCCATCAACTGGGCAGCCACCTCCGCCTGAGTGCTCATCGCGCACACCGCCAAACCGCGCGCACCACACCGAACACAGCCGCCGTCGACAACCAACCACGCTCACGCCGGTAAATCCGGCACACGTCCACCAAACCCACACGCGACCGGCAATGCCGCCCCGGTCTGGCAGAATGCTTCCTGGTCATGAGGGACCACTCCTCTTGATCTGGGCCCGGTGTTCACAGCACCGGGCCGACTAATTTGCTGGCTTGGGAATCCGGCGAGCCGAGGCGCTGGGGTCACCCGGCCCGCCGGAAAATCAGGCAGCGAGCAGCAACGGGCCGGACCCGCCGAGCCGCTTGTGCAACTCGTGCACGCCCTTCACCGTGATCCGGATCTGCCGGGTCACGACCTGCTCGCGGGTCCGCGGATGCTCATAGGACGACGCGCGCACCGCCAGCCGGCGAAGCTCCACCTGACGCTGAAACGGCATCCCGCCCGCATCGACCCAGCCGATCCCGCGCAGGTACTTCGCCAGCCGGTTCTGGCCGGTCGCGATCGCCGGGTCCCGGTCGAGGATCTGCGCTGCCTCCCGCAGCGAGTAATCCCCGACCGCCTCGGCCAAGTCGCCCCACGACCGCGCGGCCGGCTCCAGTTCCGCGTTCCGCTTGAGGGCCGCGACGTACCGCTCGGCCATCTCCAGCTCCGACATCGGCTTCTGCCGCGTGTCGACCACGCCGGTCTCCCGCAGCTCGCGGAGGATCGCCTTCACCCGACCCTTGAGTGACTTCGCCGACGGGAGCGTCGAGCGGAAGATCAGTTCCCAGATGCCGTCCTCGAAGATGACGGTCATGCGCTGGTCGCCGCCGGGGGTGCGGCAAATCGCCGTACCCTTCTCGGCTTCGTCGAGCATCTTGAGCGCATCGCTCGTGCGGGAGTAGTTGAGTGCCCGGGCGAATGCGGGAGCCTGGACGAACGGGGTGCCGTCCTCAGCGATCCCGAAGTGCTCGACAGTCAGGCCGTCACCGGCCGCGCCGAAGATGTCCAACTCAGACACGGTGATCCCTTCCGATCAAGCGGCGGTGATGCCGCGGGAAAGCCAGCGCTGCAGCTCGGCGTCCGGCACGACGTGCATTCGTCCTGCAGGGACGTATCCGATTTCGCCCGCGTGGATCAGGTCGAGCACGGTGTCGTAGCTGACGCCGGTGAGCTTGGAGACCTCGCTCGGCTTCCATGCCTGGCGAGGCGGTGCGGACGCGGCTTTCTCGAGGCGCTTCACGCGGTCGAGAAGCTCGTTGAGCAAGCCCAGGATCTCGGCGTTCATGCCGCACCGGCTTCGGGTTGGATGCGGCCAGGCGACTTCGTGTCGGACTGTTCGCGCTTCGGCGGTCCGGTCGTGGTGGGCTTCGGTTGTACCGGCGGCTTGCTCGGCTTTCCCTTCGCCGCGGGGAGAAGCTCGCTGACTTCGCACTCGAACGCCTTGGCCAGCAGCAGTGCCATCTCTTCAGAGCCGGGCTGGCTGCCCTGCTCGACGTTGTAGTAGTGGCTGGGGGTCATTCCGATCTGCTCCGCGATCTCGCGGGCGGTGATCTTTCGACCCCTCTTGACGGTCAGTGCCAGTCGCTTGGCTCTGACGTTGCGGAGGATCGGCATAACCACAGAATACGTAAAATACGTAAGTTGGCAAGCAGTAAGCCGCAAGTCAGGTGACATCAGGTTGAACCTTGCCAGTTCAGGCAACGACAGGTAACTTGGGCAACATGCGGATCTTACGTACGGAACGTCTCCGCCGAAGACCTCTGACCGGCTGGCGACCAGGCGAACGAGTGGCCCCGTGCACACCGAAACGTCATGCTCGCCCCATGGAGACGCAGAAGACGCAAGCGCGCACGCAACTAGGCGCGCTGATCAAGCGCACGCGCCGCCAAAAGGGGATGCGAAAGCAGGACGACCTCGCCGCTGCGACCGGGCTATCCGTCAGCGTCGTTAGCCTCGCCGAGCGCGGAGCCAAAGTTGAACCCAACACTCTGACCCAGATCGAAACGGCCCTGGGATTTCCGACCGGCTCATTCGAGGCCTTCCTTGCCGGCCGCGGCCCGCTCCCCGAGTTGATCGCAGCCACTGACGTGCCGTCCGTGTTGACCATGAACCGAATGGAGCTGGCCAACACTGCAGTGATCGTCGAAGAGGTCTGGGGGTCCGACGAGGGTGATCGATTCCTCCAAGACGCACTCGCGATGCGGCGCGCGAAGGCTAATCGAACAGACGATCGAAAACAAGCAGGTTAGACCATCCGGGTTTGGTCACTCGGCGTATCGCTCGTCTAGGCGAGTGACGCTGCCAAAACGGACGTAACATTAAGCTGCTTTATGTTGGTATTACCTGCGATTGGGGTAGTCGCCTAGACCGCAGGAGGGGTACCAGTGACCCAACAGCTTTACCAGTCGAGCACAGTCCGTAACGACAGGTCCGTCCGCCTGGCCGTGATGCTGTCACTGATAGGTGCCGTCGTGGCGACCGCAGCCAATGGGCTGATCGGGTGGGCAAGCAACGCATACGACTGGCACCCGCCGACCTTCATCTTCACCAACGGCGTCATGGTGCTCAGCTGGGTGACGTTCGTGGCGGTCGTCCATCACGAAGCAGGTCGCCGGCGCGCCGAGATTGACCGCGAGCAGTTGCGCGCGGACCTCCGCGCGGATGTCCATGCGGAAGCTGCCGCACTGAAACAGAGCGTCCGCGACCTGTTGCGCGAGCACACACCGCGGAGTTCTGCCCGCGCCCCGGAGACGGACCGGTACCTGCAGCTCATCGACCAATCAGAGTCATAGGCGCGCGTCTGCGCGCGGAAGGAGTCCTCCGATGGGAAGACCCCGCGCGGACCTCGGGTACGTCAGCGAGATCACCTACAGACTGATCCGTGACGACCCGGAACTTTGGGAGGCTCGGGTGCGCATCCGGTTGCGCAGCGGCCGATCTGCGCGCCCGAGCGCCCGCGGCGCGACCGAGAGAGCGGCAAGGAACGCCCTCAAGAAGCGCGTCGTGAAGATCTCCGACCGTGTGGTCGGATCGATCCTAAGCAGCGAGAGCCGTTTCGGCCTGGTGATGGACAAATGGCTCGCCGAGTTCAAGAAGAAGGTCGACCGCGGCGAACGGGCGGAGAAGTCGTACTACGACTACCGCGACACCGTCGCACAGCTGAAGGCCCGCATGGGCGAGCTGGCGTGCTGGGAGGCCGAAAACCCGGGCCTGTGTGACGAGGTCCTGAAAGCCATCCGCGACGAAGCGGCGAAAAGCAAGCGTTCCAAGGGCGACGGATACGCCGCGGCGAAGCGAGCCAGGACTGTGTTGTCCAACGTGTGCGGCTACGCGATGCGGCACAACGCGATGACAACGAACCCGGCCAAAGCGGTCGAGATGATCGAGCAGATCATCAAGGAAGACGTGCGCGCGTTGGAACCGCACGAGCGCGCGGACTTCATGGCGAAGGTGCGAGCGTTCTGCACGGAGAGGGTGCAGGAGAGCAAACGCGGCGACGCCGGAGCCCAGGCGTGGCTGGACATGCCGGACATCGTCGAGGCGATGCTTGCGACCGGCGCCCGCCCTGGAGAGATCCTGGCGGCGATCGGATCGGGAGTCGTGCCGTCCGAGCGCACCATCCTTCTCGACCATCACCTCGTGCGTGTCGAGGGCGTCGGGCTGGTGCGCAAGCCGCGGCGGAAGGGCGGTCACCGGACCGGCGGTACACCCATCAAGCCGATGTATCCGAGTTGGTCCGCGCCGATGTTCACCCGGCGCAAGCTCGCCGCCGGGGACCGAAACCCGTTGTTCGTCACGTGGAACGGGCAATGGGTCGACCCTGCGAATTTCCAGAAGCGGTTTCGCCGGATGTGCGACGCGATCGGTTACGGCTGGGTGGCGGCGCGGATGCTTCGGCACACGGTTGGTACTCACATCGTCGACGCGGGAGGCACCAACGAGGACGCGGCCGACCAGCTCGGCAACACGCCAGCGGTCGTGCAGAAGCACTACCGGCGCCCTCGGAAGACGAACCCTGCCAACGCGGCGAAGCTGGAGACGATGTTCGACCACCCGGATACGGGTTCATGATCGGGACTCCCGTCCAAAAACCGTCCACAAACAACCCGTACCAACGCGGGCAACACCGCCATTTCTGGTAGAGAAATCGCAGGTCAGCGACTAACGCGGACAACGCCATCATGTTCCTGCGACTCTCTAGGTCGCAGGTTCGAGTCCTGCCGGGGGCACCACCAGGGGCAACGCTGTGCGCGTGACAAGCACAGCGTTGCCCGAGCAAGAGACAGTGCTCCAGGTCACCGGTTCGAGCCCAGCGGGGCACCTCAGCCCCCGGCGCTCACAGGGGTCGGCAGCCGCACGACGCACACGCGGCTCACCAGGCCCCGCCTTCGCACTGCCGAGCACCTCGCATCTCCCCAAGCCCGGGCCAGCCACGGCACGCCCTGCCGTCCAGGTCCCGGACGCCCATGCGCTGTTGCCCGCGCCTCAACTGGCTCGAGACGTACTCGTGATCCCTTCTGCTCGCCCTAGCCCTGGAACCGCCATGACCCACGACTCGCCCAGCCGCCTGGCACAGAACCAAGCCGCCCGCGCGCTCTTCGAGAAAGGCCGTCGCGCCGGCCTCGTCCAACGGCACCTCCGCAAACTCCACCACCTGGCCCGGCACCGAACCCCACCGACCGCGGACACACCGCCACCGTCCGCCGCCCCTCTCACCACGGCGACAGCTCACTCGGCCACGGGGTCAACACACCCCAGCCAACCGACACGACCGCGCGGACGAAGGCACTCACCGCAACCACAGCAACTCGCCCTCGACACCGATATCGCCTACCGGCCTCCAACATCGCCGCGCCGACCGTCCACAGAGTCCTGCACGTCGGGCGAAGCCGCGTAGCCGCCAGCCAGAACGAAGCTGGGTCGTAGACAGCCCAAGTGTGGAAGCGGTCCCGGAGATCCGCTGAGAATCGGGCCGCTTGCACCACGCGACCGCCTCTGAACGACGGGCGGCCCGTGGGACGGACCGATGAGCCACCCGGCAGGCATCGACGAACCAGACCTCGCAGGACAGCCAGTCACGGCTGATCACGACGGCAGGTGGCCAGGTCCAGACTGACTGCTTCATTGCAATCTCCGCACACAAACCACGCCGCCGAGAGCTCCGACAGACCCGGCTTCCGGCAGATTGCGACCATTCCGCTCGCACGACCGCTCCGGCGAACCTTCGCGGATCGACCGGGATACCGCCCACCCAACCGCGGCCCGGGCAAGGTCGTTCTACGACAGCGGTTCCGTCACGCAGCCACCCCGCGTCACCACGCCGCAGGGAATACGTCGAGCCAGCAACAACACCGACGAGGTGCCGGACCTGCGTTCACGAATCACTTCGATACTCGGTTACCGCAACACCCGGTATCCTCACTATTCGTTCCCAGGAGTCGAGCAAGAAGTGATATACGGCCAGACTGGCTTGTCACCGAGCTGCACGCGGCGGGCGCTGGCGTGCGCCGCGAGGCGTTCGCCGTCATCCTCGACCGCACCGAGAGCACGCCGAGGCTCGACGTGGCCGGCGGCGACGTGTTCGGCGTCGACCTCGACCCGGCCAACGGCTGGAGCCTCTCGATGTACGGCCGCTATCGCATCTCCGGCTGCTTCGGGGCCGTTCCCCTCGTCGTCGGCTGCATTCCCGCGCGATGCCGCCCTCGCGCGGCTTCTGATCGACATCAGCAACGGCGAGCAGAACATCTCGAACATCGAGAACGACCGGGATGTTCGGGTAGCTGGTCGAATCAGCGAACCGGGGCAACCAGAAGACGCCTGCCGCCGAGCGGGAGGCGTAGCCGCTGGAGCCCCTCAGACCGGGTCACGGACAATACACGCTGAGCTTCCCGCTTGAGCCCGCGCAGAGGTCGAGTGACGATCACGACGCCCCCTGGAGATGTCCGACCATCGCGGTGGCGAACTTCTTCGCGATGCTGCAGGGGTCCTTTTTGTTCGAGCCCATGCTGATGTTCGGGAGGACCGAGACGGCGAGCTGATCGGTGACGCCGACCCAGAGGGTGCAGATGCCGTTCGAGCGGCTGTCCTCGGTACCGGCGAAGACGGCCGGGTAGCCGTAGACCGTGGTGGGTTCGAAGTAGGCCTGCTTGGCCTTCTGGTCGTAGATGTCGCTGATCCCGTGCTTGTTCTGCTCGATCGGCGTGTTGTTGACGAAGTTCAGGTTGCTTCCGGAGGAAGTCCAGCGGCAACCGTTCAGCACGCCGGTGCTTTTCTCGCCGGGATACTTGAGGCCGACCTGTTCTGCCTCCGAGGCGTTGAGCACGCTGCACGGGTTGGCGAGCAAGTCCTTGGCAGGCAGTGGGGACGGAACCTTGGGTCCCGAGCCGCCGCTGTCGGCCGGAGCGCTTGAGCCTGCCGGCGGCTGAGCAGTTCCTCCGGACCCGCCGGTCTCGCCGCCGCAGGCGGAGGCGGCGAGCAAGCCGATCGTGGCGACGGCAGCTGTGGCGAGTCGGACGGTGCGGTGCGGCATCTGGTGCTCAGACGCCCTTTGCCTGCTGGTTCATCTTGTCGCGGTTATCTTGCTCCGCCCAGCTTCGGTGCTGTGCGGCCGGGATCCGGGTTCCTTGACGGCGAGCAAAATCTCCGTGATCACCATCGAGATGGTGCCCGCCCTTTACGCAAGGCACGACCTGCCGCGCCGATATCGTCGAGACCCGCCGGGGCTGGCTAGGCCGGTCAGGTCCGGCACCCATGGTTGGTTCCTCTCGTTCGGGGCGTGTCGTGTGCAGGACTGCGCACCTTCCGCGGACAGGATTCGCGCCAGCAGAAGCTCCGGCCGCTGCGAGCGCTCAAGGCAGACGGTCTGTCTGCCTTGAGCGCAACCGCCAGACGGCAGTTCAATCCGGGAAGCTGCGCGAACTTGCTGTGCCGAAACGACGTCCTGCCTTCGAACGACGCTCTGTCGAACCACGCAACCTGGCGGAATATCGCGCTGAACTCGGCGACCCCTCCGAACCTCGCCCACGTGAACGAGGCACACCCGGAGAACACCGTCGCCGTGAAAGCGGCCGCGGCGATTCCCGCCTCGGCGAAAGACGCATCGCCCTCGAACACCGAGCATCTGACGCTGAACTTCCCTCCCATCCTCGCCTTTGCGAAGTTGCCGCCACCTCTGAACACAGCGAACTCGAAGTTGGCTTCCTTGGCGAAGCGAGCCTCCTCGAAGTCGGCCTGATCTTTAAAGAAGACATGTTCGAATGTGACGTTCTCGGCGAACGGGGAGGCTGGGTGAACGTTGCCGAAGGTCGGTGGGCTACGCCGTGACCTCCGCTGATTGGGCGCCGTCGAGGCGGGCCGCGGCGCTGGGGAACAGGGCGGTGGCGTTGCGGCCGATGTCCTGGCGTTGCCGGGGTGTCAGGCCGTCGAATTCGAGCAGGGATTTCCGGTTGGCTTCGATGGTTTCTTCGGTGCTGCAAGGCACGCCGGAGTCCGAGCCGTAGACGAGGTGGTCGGGCGTGGTCATCGTGAGCGCTGCCGTCAGGCTGGACGGGAACCCGGTCGCGGCGGTGTCGAGATAGAGCCGCTGCAGCTGGACGCGGATTTCGTCGGTGCTCAGGCCGTTCGGGTTGGGGACCCAGGCTTGGGCGCCGAGCAGGCCGAGCCGGCCCGACATGGCGGGCAGTGCGCCCCCGCCGCCGCAGTGGGCGACGATCAGCTTCACGTTCGGGTATGTGCGGAACACGCCCGCGTACAGCAGGTCGACAATCGTCCGCGTGGTCTCGAAACCGACCTCCAGCAACGGTGCCGGGCGGCCCTGCACGCCGTCGGCGTACGCGTCGGGATGCGCGAACACCGTGGCGCCGCGGCGATCGATCTCCGCCCACATCGGTTCCAGGCTCGGGTCGGAGAGGTACACGCCGTTGCGTCGGCACGTCACCGCGAAGCCGTCGGCGCCCAGTTCCGCCGCTCGGTCGAGTTCGGCCATTGTCGCGGCGATGTCGTCGGTGGGCAGGGCGGCGAGCAGGCCGAAGCGGTCCGGGTGGCACCGCACCAGGTCGGCCCCGTAGTCGTTGGACACGCGCAGTGCCTCGGTCGTGGCGGGCTGGTTGCTCAGCATCTGCATGCCGATGCCGGACCGGTCCATCTGCTCAAGCGTCTGCTCGACGGTCCAGTGGTAGGGCTCCGGGGCCAGGAAACAGGCGGCGCGCATCGACCGCCAGGCAGCCTCCCGCTGTTCGGGGGTGGTCGGCGGGGTGTAGTGGGCGTGCACGTCGATCCAGGCATCGGTCATGGTGCCAGCGTGCGCGCACCAGCGCCCCCAAGGAACCGCATACGCTCCATGGCCGCTATAGAGTCGGTCTATGCCCCTCGGGAACCGGCTGCACGGCCTCGACAACAATCATCTGTACGCGCTTCACGGGCTGCTGACCGAGCGAACCGTCACCGGCGCCGCCGCCCGGCTCGCGCGCACGCAGCCGACGCTGTCGGCCGCGCTGGCCAAGCTGCGCCGCCACTTCGGCGACGAACTGCTCACCCGCGTCGGCAACCACTACCAGCTCACCCCGTTCGCCGAACAGCTGCAGCCGTTGGCGAGCGTCGCGGTCGCCGCGGTCGAGCGGGTGTTCTCGGCGCAGTCGGAGTTCGACCCGGCGGGTTCCGACCGCGTGTTCACGATCGTGTCCTCGGACTACGGGACGAGCGTCGCCGGAGCCCGGCTGGTCGCGCTGCTCGAAGAACGCGCGCCGAACGTGAGCGTCCGCTTCAGCCCGGTCACCGCCGAAGCGCTCGGCCGCGACGGGGAGTTCGCCCGCGCGGTGGACGGGATCTTCATGCCGCACGGCTACCTGGACCTGCCGCGCTCGCTGGACCTGTTCCGCGACCGCTGGGTCTGCGTGGTCGCGGCCGACAACCCGGACGTCGGCGAGCAATTGACGATGACGGACCTGTCGCGGCTTCCGTGGGTCACCACGTTCGGCGACCCGCTCGGAAGAGCACCCGCGTGGCGGCAGATGGAACTGCTGGGCGTCGTGCCGCGGGTCCGCGCGATCGCCGATTCGTTCCTGGCCATGCCGCACCTGGTCCGCCGCGGCGGCGGGATCGCGTTCATGCAGCAGCGGCTGGCCCGGGAACTCGCCGGGGCACTCGGCGTGCGGATCGTCGACGCGCCGTTCGACGCGGTGCCGATCGTCGAGGCGTTCTGGTGGCATCCGATGCACGACGCGGACTCCGGCCACACGTGGCTGCGCGGGCTGCTCGCCGAGGCCGCGTCGCACATCGACTGAGGCAGGCTCTCCTGACCAGCCGCCAGGCGAGCGTCGCTTACTGCGTCACCTCCAGCGACGGCGACCAGCGCGGAATCTCCGCCACGCCCGACGGCAACCGCAGGCTCTTGCTGTAGCCGAATTCGTGCAGGGTTTCCAGCGCGTGCTCCCGGCCGTAGCCGCTCGCGCCGACCCCGCCGAACGGTGTGCCCGTGAACGCGCGGTGGTAGTGGTTCACGAAGACCATCCCGGCCCGGATCGCGCGGCTGACCCGCAGCGCTCGCCCGGAGTCGGCGGTGAACACCCCGGCCACCAGGCCGAACTCGGTGCCGTTGGCGATGCTGACCGCCTCGGCCTCGTCGCGGAACGGGATCAGCGCGACGACGGGGCCGAAGATCTCCTCGTTGGCGATGCGCATGTCGCGCGTGACGCCGGTGAACAATGTCGGCCGCACGTAGTAGCCGCCCGCCAGCGCCGGGTCGGCAGGCAGGTCGGCCTGCGCGGCGATCCGGGCCCCTTCCGCGACGCCGATGTCGAGGTATTCGAGCACTCGGTTGCGGTGGGCCTCGGTGACCATCGGGCCGACGTGGGTTCCGGCCTCGGCCCCGTTGCCGACGCGGAGTCTCCGCACCGCGGCGGCCAGCCGGGCGGCGACCTCGTCGTGAACGTCGGCGTGGACCAGGACCCGGGAGGCGGCGGTGCACGCCTCGCCCTGGTTGAAGAAACCGCCTTCGACAGCCCACGGGATCGCCGAGCCGAGGTCGGCGTCCTCGAAGATCAGGAACGGGTTCTTGCCGCCCAGTTCCATCAGTGTGGGGGTCAGATTGTCCGCGGCGGTCCTGAGGACGGCCGCGCCGGTCGTCGGCGCTCCGGTGAAGGAGATCTTCCCGACGAGCCGATGCCCCGCCAGAAGCGCGCCGACCCGGCCGGTGCCGGGCACGGCGTGCACCACGTCGTCGGGCAGCACGGACTGGGCCAGCTCGATCACTTTCAGCACCGACAGCGGTGCCTGCTCCGGCGGTTTGACGACGACTGCGTTGCCGACAGCCAGTGCGGGCGCGAACTTCCCGGCGGCGTGAAGGGGCGGCCAGTTGAACGGGACGATCGCCGCGACGACGCCGAAGGGTTCGAGCGTGGTGATGTCGAGCGTGCTGCCGGCGTCCCTGACCTGACCGGGCATCGCCTCGCACAGCCCCGCGAACAGGTCGAAGATCGCACTGCACGCCTCGACGTCGAAATTGCGAGACTGGCTCAGCGGTTTTCCGTTGTCGCTGGATTCCAGCGCCGCGATCTCGTCGGCGTTCGCGCGCACGGTGTCGGCGATCTTGCGCAGCCAGCGTCCGCGTTCACGCGGAGTGCGGGCTTTCCATGCGAAATGCGCGTCGTGGGCGACGCGGACGGCTTGATCGACTTCCTTCTCGCCCCCGCCTTGAATGACGGCCAGTGGTGCGCCGGTGGCGGGGTTGTCCACGGTGAAACGGTCCGCGTCTTCCTCGGAGGACCAACGGGTTCGCACTATTTCAGACATCACAACACGCTCCGATCCGGACGAGCCGAACCTGGCTCGGCCACGGCGGGCGCCAAACCCAGTGCCGCCGCGTTGCGGCCCCGAATCGCCGCGGTGACAGCGGGATCCAGCCCGGCTTGTTCCAGGCGCTCCGTCGGGTCTTCCACGCCCATGTCGAACGGGTAGTCCGAGCCGAGGACCACCCGTTCGGCCCCGACAGCCGTGACGAGCGTGCGCAACGCGGCCGGGGTGTAAACGAGCGAGTCGAACCACATTCGACGCAGGTAGGCGCTCGGCGGTTCGGCGCAGCCGCGGGCGTCCGGCCGGTTGCGCCAGGCGAAGTCGGCACGCCCGATGTGCGCCGGGAGGTAACCGCCGCCGTGTCCGACAAGCACCCGCAGCCGCGCAAAACGGTCCAGCACTCCGGAAAAGATGAGATGGGACAGTGCGACAGCGTGTTCCACGGGCTGTCCGACCGAATTGGACAGGTACCAGCGGTCGAGCCGGGCATCGAGTGTGCAACCCCACGGGTGCAGGAACACCACCGCGCCCAGTTCCTCGGCACGGCTCCAGAACGCATCCAGCCGGCGATCGGACAGATCGACGGTCCGGCCGCCCGCCGGATCGACGGCGTGGGACGAGATCTCCACTCCGCGCAGGCCCAGCCGCATCGCGTGGTCGATGCTCTCGACGGCGAGGGCCGGATGCCGGATCGGCGCCACCCCGAACCCGGTCAGCCGGGCGGGGCTGGCAGCGCAGTGCCTGGCCACGCTTTCATTCGTCGCCTGGGCGAGGTCTCGGGCCCGGGCGCCGTCGGCCCAGGAGTGGTACTGCGTCGGTGCGACCGAGACCACTTGCACGTCGACACCGGAGGCATCCATCGCGGCCAGTCGCGCGCCGGGATCGACCAGCCGCGCACCGCGCGCCTCGACGCTGCCCGCGCTGACCGCCGCAGACTCGCAGCCGGCTCGTAACAACTCGAGGGCGAGATAGTCCGCATACTCCGGTCGGGTCTTCGCGAGGGACTCCACCTCAGACAGCCACACGTGCGCGTGCGCGTCGATTGCCGAACTGCTCGATGACATGACCTCATCGTGAACCCGGCTTGCGTCACCAAGGAAGCCAATCTCGGCGATCATCGGTATAGATGGATTGAACCCCAATGCGCTTGTCCTCGGCAGAAGAGGGCGTTCGCGGCACGAGAAGGCTGACGCGCGGGCACCGTCATCGAGAACGTGCTCTGGCAACGACGCCGAGTTGCAAGATGGTCCTATCGCTGGCAACACGGTGGTCCCACAAGGTCCTCAACTGACGGATCCCTGTGCCACCGCGTTGCGCCGTGCTGGAGGTCGAGGCGGAGCAAAGTCGCGGCATGACTGACGCGGCCGCGGCGCGGACGAAAATGCTGCGATCACTGACCGTGCAACTGTCTGCCGGCGGGAAATCGAACTGGCTGTCCATGAGCGGCCGTCCACGCGGAATTCCGGCTGACCGCTGACGTTCGGCATCACTCGACACCAGCCGATACGTCGAGCAGCGAACCCTTGACCAGCAGGGGCGGGATTCAGACCGAAACGCATTCGTGGTCTTGCCCTCAGCCAGCCCACGCCAGGGACATCTATGCCCGACCAACCGCACCACAGCCGACTGTCGCGGAACGAAGCCGCCCGGGCCCTCTTCGAGGAAGCCCGTCGCGCCGGACTCGTCCAACGACATCTCCACAAACTCCACCGCCTCGCCCGACACCCGCACTCACCGACGGCAAGTACGCCGCACCCAACCGCGACCGGACCTGCTGTCGAGGAGCCAACGCACCACGACAGGCTGACTCGATCACACCGACGAAGACGCCAGCCAGCACAGCAACTCACGCTCGACATCGACCTCACTCACTGGCCGACGACACCGCCGCCCCGACCGTCCACAGAGGCCGCCGCATCGGACGAAACCGCCTAGCCGCCGCACAAACGAAGCCAGTTCACCTCCAGTCCCGGCGTGGCTCCGACCCTGGCGTCAAAATCAGCAGCGATGCTGGTCAGGTCAACAGCTACGGCAAGGGAGGAATTACCGATCCCTGAATCGCTTGTTTCCTCGCCGCAGCCTTCGGGACTCGTCCGCACAGGACACTTCCCGCTCATTCGCGAAGCATGCCGGAACCTGAACCTCGACCCTCATTTTCCGGAGAGTCGCTCGGGTGTATCCGCATATTCATGGTTTTGCGGGACGAGTGTTCACTGTCCCAGCGCAGCGAAATCCCCTTTACTACCGCACGGAATACCGGCTCAGCGACGACTGGATCGCGGTCCGAGGTAAACCGCGCGGGGCCGGATCCGCGACGGCCGCTCGTAGGCTTCGGCCGCGTGTGCGAGCCAGCCTGCCGTCCTGGCCACGACCACCAGCCCCAGCGAAGCTTCTTCCGGCCAGCCGTGGAGCCAAGTCAGAGCACCGAGCGCAAAGTCGATGTTGGGTTTGGGCAGGCCGCGCAGGGTGGCCGACTCCAGTACCGACTGCACGAGGTCCAGGCGATCGCTCCCCGCGTGGACCCTTTCAAGAGCGGCCAGCAGATGCGGAGCCCGGGGATCGAAGTCGGTGTACACCGGGTGCCCGAATCCCGGTGGCACAACCGTGAGTCGACCGCCTGAGGCCACAGTGGACAGTCCTTCTTCCGCGCCCCGTTGCAGCATTCGGTGGACGTCGCGGGCGGTCCCACCGTGACCGGTCGCTCGCATGGTTTCAATTCCGATGTTCACGACGGAATAGGGATCAGCCCCGGTGGTGGCGGCGATCCGAGACGCGAAGGTGGACGCCGCGAGTTCGTGATCGGCCAGCAGGCACAGGGCAAGGTCGACCGGTGCCGAAGGAAGGGTGTCATCACGGGCGAGCCTGTCGGTGATGATGGCCGCGACCGATCCTGGTAGCGGGTGCGGGTCCGGGTGCGCCGAGATCGCTGAGGCCATCGCCGGGATAAGTCGCCTGCCGACGTCGGCGGCAGCACCCGGGCCGAGATCCTGTCGGCCTGGATCCACCATGCCCAGGACCGACACCACCGCGCTCATCCGGTCAAGCACTCCTGCAGTCTCGGGAAACGCGGCGAGCACGCGCGCGATCTCCCGCCGATTCGCGCTTGGCCAGAAAACCTGGCCAGCGGGCAAATCCTCGGTCCAGAGCAACTCAGCGACGTCCTCGAAACTCCGGTCCAGCAGGTCCTCGATCGGGTAACCGCGAAACGCCAGCGTGCCTGCGGGCCTCAGGTCGGTGACAGTGGTCTCGACGCGGATCTCGACCTGACCGGCTCGTTGTCGTTTCGCCGTCCGGTCGGCGAGTGCCTCGACCTGTGCTCGTTCGTACTGGGACCGACGGCCGCCACCGCCGCGCACGGGCCGAGCGGTCAGGACACCCCGACTCGCGTAGGCGTAGAGGGTGCGCACGGTGACGCCTAGCCGATCCGCTGCCTCGGCTGCGGTCATCCACTCGCCGTCCATACCCGGACCATAGTGAACTCAATCAACGTTGACAACGTTGATTTCCGCAGGTCAGAGTCGATCCATGGCCAAAACGAACGGGAGCAGAGGCGGGCTCGGCCCACGTTTCCTTGGCTTGTGGTGCTCGACCGCGCTCTCCGACACCGGCAACGGCATTTTCCTTATCGGCGCGACGCTCCTCGCCATCCACACCCTGGAAAGTCCTGCACTGGTCGGGCTCTTGCTCACCCTCGCGACCATTCCCTGGCTTGTCGCGGCCATCCCCGCAGGAATCATCGTGGACCGCCTGGACGGGCACCGCGTGATCCAGATCGCCAACCTCGCGCGTGCGGGGACGATGCTCGCCGTCGGCGGAATCAGCGCTGCTGGACACATTTCCGCCGTTGTTCTCGTCGTGGCCGTCTTCGCCGCAGGGGTACTCCAGACCTTCGTCGACGGTGCGGCAGAAGCACTTGTTCCCGAACTCATCGACCGCGACCGGCTTTCGGACGCGAACGGTGCGCTGTCAGTGTCGACGCGAGTCTTCTACCAGTTCCTCGGGCCCCCGATCGCGGGTCTGACCTACGCACTCTGGCCGTCGGCACCATCTCTGCTCTCCGGTTTGCTCTGCGGCGCATCGACGTTGTGCATCGCCGCGGTACGGCAGCCGTGGCCCCACCGACGCGGCGGGCGGGGCAAGGTCGACCTCCGGAGCGGCTTGCGTGTCGTGGGCCGAAACCGGATTCTCAAAGCCGCTATCGCCATCAGTTGCCTCACCAGCATCGCCAATGGCATCTATCTGACCGTCTTTGCCGTCTACGCCAACTCCGGCACCGGCCTCGCCCTCACCCCGACGACCTACGGCATGCTCACCGGCCTCGTCGGCGCCGGCGCAGGTGCGGGGGCCTACCTGACTGGCCGGGCCGAACGGCTATTCGGAGAGATCGTCACCATGCGACTTACCCGAGTCGGCTGGGCTTTGCTGTTTCTCAGCCCCATGCTGCGTTCTCCCTGGCTGATCGCACCCGTCATGGTTATGGGAAGCGCATTCGGGGCGATGTGGGCCGTCCAGGCGATGAATTTGCGCCAGCGCGCCACCAGTCCCGGCCAACGGGCCCAAGTCCTGGGCGTCTTTCGAGCGCTGTCCTACGGAGCCACACCGCTCGGGAGCCTCACTGCCACCGCATTTCAAGGCACTGTCAGCAGTCAGATCCTGCTTGGCGCAGCAGCGGCTCTCACAGCTGCCACCATCGCCCTTGTCCCTGCCCGCGAAAGCCTCCGAGGATCAAGCTGATCGCTCAGACTTCGCTCGCCGGAACAGTTCCGCAGCAGCCCGAAGCGGTGAAGCCGGTATACATGCCAGCCCGGCACGGAAGCGCGCGGAGGAGCCGTTTCACATCCACGTCGTGACTTTCCGCCGCAGCGACACATGCGATCACCTACGAAAGCGAGCCGAGTTCCTCGTAGCGGGTAGTCATCTCGGACTCGCCCAGACTCCCCTGCCTGGCCATATCTCATCACATTAAGGACATTTAACAATCTCGACGGCGAACCGGGTCGTCCTGACTTTCCAGAGGTTCGCTTGATGACATCTCGTGCATTCCATGCATCGTCCTCCGTGCGCGCTCAGTATGGAGATGTCTTCCAATTTCCTGCAGCCGGGCCCTCAACACCAAGGCCCTGATCCACACCGTCATAGGATCTCGCAGGACAGCTCTCCTCCGTTGACGGTCGCAGCTGACGCTGAAATCGGCCCGGCCAACCGGTCGAGGGCCGTGAGGAAAGCATCTTCCGACACAACCGGAACGCCGAGTTCACGCGCCTTGCGTGCCTTGCCCGACAACGAGTCCGGGTCCGCAGCCACCACCACGCGAGTCTGCCGGCTGACGCTCCCGGTCACCCTGACTCCGGTGGACGCAGCCTGCGCGACGATCTCTTCGCGTCCCCGCACCATGCTTCCGGTCAACACCACCTTGTCCCCCGGCCTCAGCTCGAGCCCACCGAGTCTGCCGCAGGAGGGGGCAGCCAGCGACGCGACAGCGGCAACACGTTCTTCGTCGAGGATTTCGTCCACCAGTGCGCAATCGAGTGCGAGAAGCGTCGCGACCGTCAGCAAGTCGTGTCGCTCCGCATCGGTGACAATCTCGTCAGCCCACGCTTCCCGGGCAAGATCGCGCACATAGCTCAGGTGCAGTGCGACCAACTCGTTCCGGTGCAGTCCGAGGTCATGCGCGAGATCGACGAGCATGTCGCCTTCTGTCACCGAGATGTCCCGATCTAGCAGGGCCGCGTCGAGCATCGCCAGGTACGCGTCGACAGCGGGCTCTTCGTCCCGAGGCATCCGCTCGACCAGTCGCGCGAGAAAATGCGGTTCCGCGTGCCCTGGTTCGCTGCGCCTCACCGCTGCCGCAGTGCCAACCGGAATCCGCGGCCAGTCCCACAGCGCGGCGCCCGCCTGTTCTTCGGTGAGCGCCACCGCGTCCGGCGCGCACCGGATGAAGTAACCAAGAAGCTCGGCTGCCGCCATCGCGTCGTCACGCGCGCTGTGCCACGAACGTTCGGGCACGCCTGCCGCCGCGCAGCAGTCGGCCAAAGAACGTCGCGAACCCAGCCGGATCCGGCCTGCCGCTCGCATCGTGCACACGCCCGACGAAGCTTCGAACGGAGTCTCGATGCCCAGGCGGTCGAATTCGGACCGCAGGTGCATGGCGTCGAACGACCAGTTGTGCGCGACCGGCACTCGTCCGCGCAACCGCGCGAAGAGATCGCCGGCCAGTTCGCCGAACACCGGGGCGCGCCGCGCGTCGACGGCGCGGATGCCATGCACGTTCCGCGGCCCCAGATCACGCTCCGGATTGACCAAGGTCGACCACTCGTCGGTGATCGCGCCGTCCGGACTGACGTGGACAACGGCGATCTCAACGATCCGGTGCCGCCATCCGCCGGCGAGGATTCCGGTGGTCTCAGTGTCGATGACGGCGTAGCCGTGCATGGCCTTCACCGCGGCAACCGCGTCGCACCGGCGACCCGCCGCAGATCCTCGAAGCTGCCGACCTCAACGCTTTCCGGCAATTTGTGCACCCCCTCCAGATCAGCGGTCGCCCTGTTCCGCATACGTTCCTCTTGGACTGTGCCCACCTAAGCACCTCCGCGACCGGCGAGACCCAAGCTCCAGTCAGCGCATCCGCTCCTCTTCCGACAACAACAGGTCGTCGCAGCAGAGAATCCGTTACAGACGATGCTGACGTGCCACGGCAATCGACTCCACACCGTTGTCTCCGAGTGCCTGGATCGACACGCTGTCGAGGAAGCCGTTGCAGGCCGCTGCCGACTAGTTAGCGCCAATTTTCAAGCGACACAGCCATCGCGGCGAGGCACAATGAGTCTCACGTTACGACAGCGGAGGCAACTACGTGCCTGGTCAGTTCATTCCCAACCAGCTTCGCCACCTGCGGACCCAGGCTGGCCTGACCCAGGCAGAACTCGCAGAGAAAATCAGCAGCGACGCCAGTAAGGTCGACAGCTACGAAAAGGGAGAGGAGACACCGAGTCACGAAGCGGTCGATTTCCTCGCCGAGGCCCTCAACACGACCGTCGATCACCTCGTCAGGAACGGCGAGACAGGCAGGCCCGCAACAGCCCCTTCGGGAACCGGTTCGCTGACAGCGAACGCGCCACAGGCATCGTCACGGCTCGCTTCGTCACCGGCGAAGCAACCCGATGATCGACGAAGCACGCCGCGCCGTGATGTACGGGCCAGCTTCACAGACCAGACCATCACCGTCTACCAGGCGTACTCGCGGGAAATTGCCGACGTGGCAGTCGAATCCCAGACGTTCGCGGCACCGTTCAAGCGCGAGCGGATGACCTGGATCAAGCCCTCGTTCCTGTGGATGATGTACCGGTCCGGGTGGGCGACCAAACCTGGCCAGGAACGCGTTCTCGAAATCCAGATCACCAGGGACGGCTTCGAGTGGGCGCTCGCGCACGCTGCCCTCAGCAGCCACGAATCCGGCACCTACGCCAGCCAGCAGCACTGGGCTGAGCGCAAGCGCACCACCCCGGTCCGCATCCAATGGGATCCTGACCGTTCGGCACTGCTCGACCCGCTCAACCGGCGCGCCATCCAGATCGGGCTCTCCGGCGAGGCGGTCGACCGTTACCTCGACCAGTGGATCACCAAGATCACCGACATCACCCCGTTCGCCGCACGTGTCCATCGCGACGTCAGCTCCGGCCGTCTCGACGCCGTCCGGGAAGAACTCCCGGTCGAACGCGTCTATCCCGTGCCCGCGCCTCTTCTCGGTCTCATCGGCGCCAGCGAGCCGCAGTCCAGCGAATCCTCCGCGTGAACGACTTCAACGACTGGGGCGAGCGGAAGCGAAGGTCGACGAGGCGACACTGGCAACCGAATGTCAGACGCCGTTGAACCTGTTCAGGACAATCACCTCCCGGACGCCTGGCTCCATCCCGTTGGCTGGTTGAACCAGCGGCTCTGCGACAGCGACCTGTTCCGTTGCGGCGGGCGGGCCTCAGGACCCCGGCCGGTATCGGAGCGCCCCTGGGCGAACACGCCCTCCAGCATTGGCCGTGGCACGGGTGCGGGATTCGGCTGCGCTGGGCTTCTCGATCGGGGGAGGCTGCGACCTCAGCGGCGCGGGGACCGAACCGGCTGGACCACTAGAATCGGCTCGCGGCCAGGGAAGGAAGCGGACCGGGATGACCGACACCAGCGAGCGGCGGCTGCTGAATCCGCGGCAGCTCGAGTGGGGCGCGCGCCGGAAACTGCGCATAACCCGTCGCGAAGGGCGGACGGGGTTGCTGGCCTATTCGGTCATTCCGTCGAACAACCGGAACGGACACAGGTACTTCCGATCTGTCGTTATTCGCGAGGGGCCGCGCGAGTTGTACGCCGGCGAGCCGGACGACCGGTCGGTGCGCTGGGTCGACCTTCCGCCCGGTAGACATCGGCTCAGCTTCGTGGTCAGCGACATGGGCAAGGAGAGCGCGCTGAGCCAGGAGTTCGCTCTCCAGCCTCAGCAGATCATCGCGGTGTGGTGCGCCACGACTTTTTCCCTGAAGCCGTTCTCCGCGGCCCAATCGGTGGCACATCGGCGTTCTGGACGGTGCGTCCGAGGAACTTGAAAAGCCGCGAAGGGGGTGCCGCCGGTGGGGCCGAGCGGCACCCCTCTGGTCAGACCAGCAAAACCCGGCGCCCACGCGTATGCCCAGCCTGGCTGTCCGCATGCGCGGCCGAAGCTTCAGCCAACGGATACGACTTCTCGACCGGGATCTCGAGTTTTCCTTGCGAGATCAGGTCTACCGTTTCCGCCAGCGCCTCCTTCATATCGCCGCCGACGCCCGCGAAGCGGATGCCCAGCATCGGGGCCTCCAAGTCGGCGATGGTGATCACTCGCGAAGGGTCCCCGGTCAGGTCCAGCAAGCCGCGGATTACTCCCTTGCCGTTGAGGTCCAGGGCGGCGTCGATCTGGCCCAACTGGCGGACCCGGTCGACCCAGCCCTCGCCGTAGGTGGTTGCGATCGCGCCGAGGCTTCGCACGTAGTCCTGGTTCGCGGGGCTGGCCGTGCCGATGACCTTGATTCCCCGATCACGGGCGATCTGCAGGACCGCTGAGCCGACGCCACCCGCGGCACCGCTCACTAGCAATGTCTGTCCAGTTTGGACACCGACCAGGCGGAGGACACGGAGGGCGGTTTCGACGACCGACGGGTACCCGGCTGCTTCGGCGAAGGTCAGGCCCGAAGGCACCCGCGCCCAGGACGACAGCACGGCGAACTCGGCATAGGTGTTCGAGCCTCGGCCCAGGACCACGTCCCCTACCGCGACATCGGTGACGTTCTCGCCGACCTCGTCGACTACGCCGGAAGCGTCTTGGCCGACGCCGGAGGGCAGGTCGATTGGGCGGATCCGCTGGAACTGGCCTTCTCGGGTGCGCCAATCGTGCGGGTTCACGCCTGCCGCTCGCACGGCGACGCGGATCTGGCCGGGGCCGGCGTGGGGTTCGGGCACTTCTGCCAGTTCAAGGACCTCGGGGCCGCCGTAGGCGGCGAAGCGCACTGCTTTCATGCCGCCAACTTAACAACAACGGTTAGTGTTTTGCAACGGTTAGTGTTACGGTCGATCGCATCGAGCTAGCTCCTCTCCGGATGGGAGTAACCGTGTATCCACCGCGCATCGACGCTGGTGTCCGGATGAAGACCCGGGACGGCGTCACCCTCGTCGGCGACCTGTACCGACCGGCCGCGGGCGGGCGGTGGCCGGTGTTGCTCCACCGGACGCCTTACGACCGCACGGGTGTTTTCCGGGTTTCGGGGCTCGTCGCCGATCCGGTGTGGCTGGCTCGCCAGGGCTTCGCGGTGCTGGTGCAGGACAGCCGCGGGCGGTTCGGGTCCGGCGGCGAGTTCGACTTCGTCTCGCAGGAGTACAACGACTCCTTCGACGCGATCGACTGGGCCGCGGAGCAGCCCTGGAGCGACGGCAACGTCGGGATTTACGGCTCGTCCTACCTCGGCATGACCGTGCTGCAAGCCGTCGCTGCCCGGAATCCGCATCTCAAGGCGGCGGTCGGGATGATCGGAACTGCCGACATGCGGCACACCGCGCGTCCGGGCGGGCTGTTCGAGCTGGGATTTCTGACGCTGTACGCGCTGGGGATGGCGCAGGAAGGTCTGGACCACACCTCGTTGAGTGCGGCTGAACAGGAACGGGTGCGCAAACAGTTGAGCGAGGCCTTCGCTGACCGGCGTGCGGCGGTGAGCCAGTTGCCGTTGACCGGCATCGCCCCGCTTGCCGACCGCCGGGTCGCACCATTTTGGACGGATTGGCTGCGTTCGCCGCACGATCCGTTTTGGGACCGGCCTACCCTGCTCACCGAGCCGGAGCGGGTGGACATTCCGTTTCTGCAGATCAGCGGGTACCGGGACTTCACGAGTCCTACCCAGTTCCGGCTCGCGACCCGGTTGGCGGGCAACGAAAAGGCCGGCCTGATCGCGGGGCCGTGGACTCACGCGGGCACTTACAGCGCGTTCGGCGACGTCGGTGCGCGGGTGTTGCCGAACGCGGCGGCGGGGGTGCCGACGTGGAGTCCGGTGCTCGCCGCGTTCTTCGACCGGCATCTGCGCGGCGGCGACGGCTCGGATTACCCTTCAGCTCAACCGCATCTGGCCGAAAGGGTCAGCTATTTCGTTGGCGGATCCAATACTTGGGCGCACGCACCCGTTTGGCCGCCCGTCTCGACGGTCGAGGAATGGGCGCTCTCCTCTGGCGACCTGTTGACCAGAGAGGGAGGACGCGGTTCGAGCACGTTTACTGCCGATCCGCGTAATCCGTTTCCGACCCACGGCGGGGCAATCGCGTTCGAGGGCGATCCGGCAGCGGTGCCAGGCGGCATTCAGGACCAGCGTGCGGTCGATAGGCGCGAGGACGTGCTCATCTATACGAGCGCACCGCTGGCCGAGGACGTGACGATCGCCGGGCAAGCCGAACTGATCGTGTATGTGACCAGCACCGCGCCGGACGCCGATGTGTGCGTCACGCTGGTGGACGTCGAGCCCGACGGATTCGCGCTCAATGTCGCCGAGGGTGCGCAACGGGCCCGGTATCGCGACGGCGGCGACACTGATTGGCTTGACCCCGAAGAACCCAGCCTGGTGACGGTTTCGCTGCACGATGTCGCGCATCGGTTCGGCCGAGGGCACCGTATTCGGGTGCAGATCGCCGGGTTCAGTTTTCCGCGTTTCAGCCGGAATCTGCACACTCGCACGGTGCCGGAGTTCGGCACGCTCGACGAGGCGGTCGTCGCGCAGCACACCTTGCACCACAACGAAGTTTACCCCTCCGCGCTACGCCTTCCGGTGCTTGGCGCCTGATCAATCAGGAGATTTCCTTGTCTGAGATCGTTGTCATCGCCCGTCTCCGGGCCAAGCCGGGCCGCAGTGCTGAAATGCTCGCGCTGTTTTCCGAATTGGTTCCCGAGGTGCTGCGCAATGAGCCTGAGACGCTGCGGTATGCCTTCTACGTGGAACAGGATCCGTCGCGGGTGACGGTGGTCGAGAAGTATCCCTCGCGAGCTGCCGCCGACGCACACAACACCGGCGTGCTGACCAAGTACCTGTCCCGGCTGCTCGAATTGCTCGACGGCGCACCGGAAACGGTCGAGCTGCGACCGGCGGAGCTGGCGGTCTCGGTCAGCGCGGACGACGCCGCCCGGCTGAGTCTCTAGCGTCATCAGACGAGTGCTGGGTGAGGCCGCCCGGAACAAGCAAGCGCCCCGGACGGATCGGCTCCGTCCGGGGCGCCCCGGCATTTCCTTAAGCAGCGGCGAAAACTTGCTCCAGCCGCGGCAGGTAGTCCACCAGATCCTGTCCCCAGCATCCGGCAGCGTGTTTGCCCTGGCAGTTCGGTCCCCAGGTCTTGCCGTTGCCGTAATCCACGGCGTAGTAAGGATGTCCGGCCTTGTCCAGGGCTGCCTTCAGGTTCTGCTGGGCGGCCTCGGTGACCGACTCGGCGAACGCCGGTTCGTCGAGAAGGACGTTGATCGGGTTCCCGTTGCCGGAGCCGGTGTAGAGCGAAACACCGACGCCTGCGAGTTTCCCGGCGTTCACGACCGGGCCGTGGGCCAGCGCCGCGGACATGTCGCCGGCCTCGTTGAGCGACCCGAAGGCGGAGTCGGTCGGCACTGCCGGGCCGAATCCGCTGCCGCCAGTGCCCTCGCCGGAGCCGGACGTGCCCGACATGGCGAAACCGACGTTCGACAACGTGCCCCGGATCGCGGTCCGGACCCAGTACAGGTTGAAATCGATCGCGCCGGACAGCGAAACGGCCTGCGTGAACAACTCGGGACGGTCCTCGGCGTAGTGCAGCGCGCCGAAACCGCCCATCGACAGTCCCCCGATGGCCCGGCCCGGTTTGGCGGCGATGGTGCGGAAGTTGGCGTCGACGAACGGGATCACCTGGTTGAGGTGGAAGGTTTCCCAGTTCTGCGCCCCGACTGCGGTGTCCTGGCGCACCCAGTCGGTGTACCAGCCGCGGAGCCCGCCGTCCGGAATCACGGTGATCATCTTCTGGCTGGCCAGCATCGCGGGATACGCCAGGTACGGGTTGCTCGGGTTGTCGCCGACGCCGTGCAGGAAGTAGAACACCGGGTAGCGCTTGGCGGTGTCGGTGTAGTAGCTGCTCGGGACGATGACGCGGATGTGATGCTGTCCCGCGACCGCCGGAGTCGTCACGGTGATGACGAAGTTGGTCGCGGTGCCTTGAGCGGTGCCGACTTGGGTGAGGCCGTAGCCGTCGGTCAAGGTCGGCACAGCGGGGGTATCGGCGTGGGCGACCGGGCTGGTGAAGGCCAGCATTGCCACAGCGGCGGACACTATGGCGCGCGTACGCGTAAACAGCGGTCTCATAGTCACTTTCTCGGTAGCGGGGGTCACGGGTTCTGGGTCACGTGGAAACCGGCGCCGTAGGTGCCGGGGTGTGCGGCGTCGCGGGCGCGCAGGTCGGCGAGGATGTTCGCCGAGCTGGTGTAGACGTACTGCGGGACGCCCAGGATGATCGCCTTGGTGATGCCCGCCCACGGACCCGCGGCCTGGAAGTTGTTGCCCTGCCCCGGGTATTCGGTGCCGGGCACGTGCCAGATCGCCGGACCGCCGGAATCGTTCGCCTGGTGCTTGGCCCAGGACTGGTAGACGCCGTTGGAGTTGCTGGTGACGCGGCCGTACCAAACGCCGAGCTGACCCGACACCACAAGTTCGTTGTTGTTGCTCAGCGCGGCCCCGAGGAGACGTTCGTTGGCCAGCGGCGGATTCAGCGCGTTGGGGCTGGGCTGCCCGTCGGGGACTTCCAGCTCGCCGGTCTGCTTGAGGTACGGCCCCTGCGAGGACAGCGTCACCGACGGCACCAGCTCGATGATCATGTAGTCCTTGGTCGGGTGGCCCGTCATCGAGCCTTCGCGGTTCTTGAAGTACCGCACGTAGCCCACCGGACCGAATCCGGTGTCGTTGCGGTCGTAGACCGGTTCGATGTTCTCCGGGATGTCGCGATCGGAGTAGTGCTGCCCGGGACCGTCCGTCAGGCAGTGCCCGGCCGAGACGGCGATCTTCCGGTCGTACTTGTCCGTGCCGACCGCCCCGATCGTGCAGAAATGGTCGGGAGTGCTCAGGTCGAACAGGATCTGCATGGAGTTGAAGACCCGTTTCGCGGGCTCGGCCGAGGCGCTGGCCGCACCGGTGACCGTCAGGACGACTGCCGCGATCGCGGCGAGGAAACTTCGGGTGCGCACGCACGCTCCTTGATTCGTAGGGTTCACTGCCTGCTGCCGCAGAGAGCGGAGTCGATCACGTCGAGAGGCGAAGGCCGGATGCTCGTTGCCTCCCACGCGTTGGTCATCATCGAGGCATACCGGCCGTCGTCGGTCGCCGCGGTCCACGAGGTGTAGCCGGAGACCGCGAGACCGTTGTGGAACCACGCTTCGCCGCCGCAGGACAGCGTGATGGCCTGCAGTCCGAGGCCCAGGCCGACGTAGCTCGGATCGTGCACCGGGACCTGGATCGTCCGGCGCATCTCGGCCAGCGCCGCCGGCGAGACGACCTTGCCGTCGAGCAGCGCGCGGTAGAAGGTCGACATGTCGGCGAGCGTCGAAACGATCGCCCCGGCCGAGCTTTCGATCGACGGTTCGGAGACGACCGGAGCCGAGGTCGTCTCGGTCCAGAAGAAGAACGGGCCCGCCCGGACCCCGCGGTACCCGGGGAGATACGGCGCGGGCAGGGACCGGTCGCCCGCGCGCGGGAAACTGGTCTGCGCCAGGCCGAGCCGGTCGATGATCCGGGTGGTGATCGCGTCGCCGACGGACATCCCGGTGACCTGCTCGATCAGCAGGCCGTTGATCAGGTAGCCCAGGTTGGAGTACAGGACGCCGGCGCCGGGCGCGGACGCGGGAGGGAAGTTCCGCAGCCCGACCTGGACCAGGTCGTGCAGGCCGATGCTGCCGTCGGGTTTGACGAACCCGGCGGCTTTCTGGGCCCAGGCCACCACGTCCGGGGACGGGATTCCGGCGGTGTGCTGGAGGAGCTGGCGGACGGTGATCCGGCTGCCGTCGTAGCCGTTGCCGTCGACGAGACCGGGCAGGTACCGCTCGATCGGCGCGTCGAGCACGACCTTGCCCTCGTCGACCAGTTGCAGGACGACCGACGCGGTGAAGGTCTTGGTCTGGCTGGCGATCCGGAAATGCTCGTTCGGCTGCAGGGGACGCGCCGGTCCGGTGATCGTGGCGCTGCCGCTGGACAGGTGCCACGACCCGGACGCGTTGCCCGCGTAGACAGCTGCGCCGGGGCCGGCGTGGGACTGGTAGCCGTTGAGGACTGCTTGGGTGTCGGCGTGGGCGTCGGCCGCTGATGCCGGGGCGGCCAGCGCCACGGCGACGGCGACGCTCGCCAGTACCGAACCGGCCCGTCTCAGTCTGTGCACAAAGTCTCCTTCGCTCAAAGGGTTCTGGAGCTACCTGGTCTGGTACCGGCAGACGGCCACCGCCACCACGATCAGCAGCAGCACGCCCACCAGCACCAGGCACCCGACCCCGCCGCTAGCCGACCGGCGGCGCTCCGCCTGCCCCCTTGGCGGAACGCCGGGATGGCACCGGGCGTAGTGCCGCGCGCGCTGCTCGGCACTCTCCGGCCGGGCGAGCCAGGGCGTCCGATAGCCGCATTCGCCGCACCAGTACCGGTAATCGGCGGCCATACCCGGTTTCCTTCTCTCGTCTGACGAAGTGACCGGGCTGGGGATCCGGTGCCGATCATGGTGGTATTCGCGCAGGTCATCGCGCCAGAGCACAAGCCGGTCAGGCATGACCGGCCAGCGCGGTAAGCTCGTTGCGGGGTAAGCGGACGCATAGTGAGGGGTCTCCGCGGTGACGAGCCGGGCCGGCGTTCTGCTGCGGGAAATGCGGCGTCAGGCGGGGCTGACGCAAGAGCAGCTGGCGGAGCGCTCCGAGGTCAGTGTCAGCACCATCCGGCGGCTGGAGAACGGCAAACCCATCGATCCGCGGATGGGCACCGTGAAACTGCTGGCCGACGTTTTGGGAACCACGACGGCCGAGCGACGCGCGCTGCTGGCCGAGTTCGGCGTCTCCCCTGCCCCGGACGAGATCGAGCCCCCGCGAATCCGGAGCGCGCTGTCCGAGGCCGCGGACCAATTCGCGCAAGTGGTCACCTCTCGCTGGCAGCGCGAGGAAGAGCAACGCCGCGTCCACGATCCCTTCCCGCTGCCGGTCCGATGGCAACTGGCTTCGGAACGGCTGACCGATCGCTGGGACAACGTCCGCGGCGTCCCGCCGGGCGCTTCCGCGGAACCGCTGAAGCTGGACGGCGAACTGGACGACATCGCGGACGTCTACCGGCGGATCCCGTCCGGACGGCTGGTGGTGCTGGGCCGCGCCGGTTCCGGGAAGACGATCCTGACGCTGCGGTTCGTGCTGGGCTTCCTCCGGACGCGCACCGCCGCCGAACCGGTGCCGGCGATCTTCAACCTCAGCGCGTGGGACCCGACGGCCAGCACGCTGCGGGACTGGCTGATCGAACGGCTCCCCCAAGACTATCCCGATTATCCCGGCCTGACCGCTCCCCTGGCCGCCGAGCTGGTCGAAACCGGGTGCATCCTCCCAGTTCTGGACGGCTTCGACGAGATCGCCGCCGGGTTGCACGCCGCCGCGTTGGCCGCGCTCAGTGCCACTTCACTGCCGTTTCTGCTGACCAGCCGTCCCGACGAGTACGCGACAGCAGTCGCCGCGACCGACGTGCCGACTTCGGCCGCGGCCGTGGAACTGCTCGACCTGACCCCGACGGACGTCACCAACTACCTGCCCCGCACGACCGCCCGCGACGGAAATCTGTGGGGTCCGGTGCTCGCCGAACTGCGCGACCATCCGGATGGACACCTCGCTGCCGCGCTGAAAACGCCGTTGATGGTGGTTCTCGCGCGGACCGTCTACAGCGACGTCCCCGGCCGGGATCCCGCGTTTTTGCTGGACACCACCGAGTTCCCGACCTCGCACGCCCTCGAAGACCACCTGCTTGCCAGCTTCGTGCCCACCGTGTACCAGCACCGGCCCCCGCACGTGGCCCGCCCGCTCCGAAGCTGGGATCCCGAACGCGCCCAACGCTGGCTGGGATACCTCGCCCAGCACGTAGGCCAGCTCGACGACCACGACCTGGCGTGGTGGCAGCTGGGCAATTCGCTGCGCCGTTCGTCGCGGATCCTCGCGGTGGTCCTGGCTACGACGCTGGCTATCGCTGTGCTGAACTGGCTTGTCTTCGTTCCGCTCGATGTCATCGACCGCGGGACCGCGTTCACCTTCCGCGCGGGCCTGATGGACGGGCTCCTGATCGGGCCGATGGTCGGCCTGGCCTTCGGACTGGTCCACGGCCTGATGATCGTGTGCGGCGGCAGGACGATCGAGCCGTCGCGCGTCCAGATCCGGCTGCGCGGACGACATCGGACCGGCCGCCAGTTCGTCCGCGCTTACGCCGCCCGGCTCGGCGCCACCCTGCTGGGCGGGTTCGTGATCGGGCTCGGGTACGGGCCGGTGAACACGGCTTTGCACGGGCTGCTCTTCGGATTTCCGCCGGACGGCAAGTCGCTTGCCGAGAAAATGCTCGTCCCGACGCTGGTCTACGGCCTGGTCTTCGGGCTCGCGGCTGGCCTCGTGTTCGGACTCATGGCCGTGCTGGAGATCCCGCTGGACGTCGGCTCGGCCGCCACCCCGCTCGGTCTGCTGGCCACCAACCGCACGACTGCCTTGCGCCAGTTGCTGATTCTGGTGCCGACAGTCGCCCTCGCCATCGCTTTCGGCGGTCGGCTGCTGGTCGACCTCCTGCAAGGTCCGTTCGGCCCGCTCCGCTGGCCGCTGTCGTCCGGCCTGCTCATCGGAGCTGTCGGCGGACTTGGCGGTGGGCTTTCGTATGTGCTGGCGTTTACGGCGTGGGGGCAGTGGGTGCTGCTGGCGCGCATCTGGCTGCCGCTGACCGGCCGTCTGCCTTGGGCGGTCACCGCGTTTCTCGACGACGCGTACCGGCGCGGGGTGTTGCGGCAGGCTGGGGCGGTGTACCAGTTTCGCCATGCGCGGCTTCAGGATCATCTCAGCCGTGCGTACCGCGCGCACTCCTGATCCGGCATGCTGTTCGGCATGAACAGTGATGGGGGATGGCAAGGTTTCGACTGGGAAAGCTGGACGGATCTCGGCGAAGTGCGGGCCCGGCTCAAGGAAGGCGCTGACCCGAATGTCGGCGACCTGTGGCCCGGACCGCCGCTGCACGCCGCGGCCGAGTTCGGCTCACCGGAGGTCGTGGCCGAGCTGGCGCGGCGGGTGGACGACGTGGACGCGATGTCGGCCGGCTGCACGGCGCTGTGGCGGGCAGTGGCCGCGCACCAGCCGGAAAACGCCCGCGCTCTGGTCGCCGCGGGCGCGGATCCGTTGCTGGACATGATGTCGGGCTGGTCGCCGGGACGGCTGAGCCGCACGAGTCCCACGCCGGAGTTGCCTGGCGTGGCAGCTTCGCTGACGCCGGAGGAAATCGTGACCGTCGAGGAAAGCCGACGGCTGATCTCGGTGCTCGGCGATCAGCACCTCGACGGGTTGGGCATCGCCTGCGTCGCGGGCATCGACGTCGCCGAAGCGGTGCGCAGGCTTTCCGCGGCGGTCCTCCCCGACCAGGAGGAGCTGCAGGCCGAGTGGGACGAGGACCCTTTCAACGACGGCAACACCATTCTGACTATGTGGGCCACCGACGTGCCGGGCGGATGCGTGCTCGCGCAGCCGTGGGGATACGGGCCGCAGATGCCCGAGGTGACCAAGACGTTGTCGGTAGGCACGACCTGCTACGGCATGTACGCCAATCCCAAGAGCGGCAACCAAGGCAGCATCGTCCGCGACGACGAGATGATCGGCTGGGACTTGCATCCCGGCGGCGGGCCGAGCGAACAGGGTGACGTGCTGTTGTCCAGTCTGTACGAGGGTGAGGCGCTCGCCTATTGCTTCGCCTACGCGGGACTGCGGCCGGTCGACAGCCGTTCCGTCACCGGGCCGCCGGACGCGTGGATCCTGTTGCCCGACCGCGACTATTGGTAAAGGTGCGGCGAGCGATGTCACCTCGCACCTTCGACGGCCGTCTGCACTGGCGGACGAGCAGTCCGGACCCGCACCGCGCTTCCCGCGCAGGCGACCACCGCGAGCCCGCCCAAAAGGGTCTGCCAGGTCAGCTCCTCGCCCAGGAATACCGCTGCCCACAACAGATTCAGCACCGGCTGCACCAACTGCACCTGGCTGACCTGCGTCATCGGTCCCAGCCCCAGCCCCCGGTACCACGCGAAGAAGCCCAGATACATGCTCACCACGGCTAAATAGGCGAAAGCGGCCCACTCGCCGACTGTCGCATGTGGAGGGTGGCTCGCCATCGACACGACGGTCAACCCGACCATCAACGGCGAGGCGACCACCAGCGCCCACGAGACGGTCTGCCACGCGCCCAATTCCCGTGCCAGCAAACCGCCCTCTGCGTAGCCGACCGCGGCGGCCAGCACCGCGCCGAAGAAAAGCGCGTCCGACCATTGCAGACCGCTGAGACCACCGCCTTGCAGGACAGCGAAGCCGATCGCGGCGACGGCACCGACCGCGGCCAGCGCCCAAAACGTCGCGGGCGGACGTTCGCGGGTGCGGAGAACCGCTACTACCGCAGTCGCTGCGGGGAGTAGCGCGATGACGACGGCGCCGTGGCTGGCGGAGGCCGTGGTGAGGGCGTACGAGGTCAGCAACGGGAAGCCGATCACTACTCCGCCCGCGACGACTGCGAGGCGGAACCACTGGCCGCCACGCGGGAGACGCTGCTTGGTGACGAGCAGCGCGACCGTCGCGAGCACCGCGGCGACTACGGCCCGGGCGGAGCCGATGAACATCGCCGAGAGGCCGCCGTTCTCGACCGCGACCCGGGTGAACGGCATCGTGAACGAGAACGCCACGACGCCGAGCAGGCCCCACCAGAGACCGGCCCGGGGTAGCGCCGGTGCCGTGGGGAGAGTAGCGCTATCCTTCAGTTTCATGTCCGACGATAGCAGCTCCCGGATCGCTTCGACACTGCGCGAATGGATCAGCACCGCCCCGGCCGGAGCGAAGCTGCCGTCGTCGCGGGAACTGGTCGCGCGGTACTCGGCCAGTCCGGTGACTGTCCAGAAAGCGTTGCGCAGCCTGTCTTCCCAGGGACTGGTGGAAAGTCTGCCGGGAGTCGGCACGTTCGTCCGCGCGGCACCGGCCACCGGGTCCGGCGACTACGGTTGGCAGACAGCGGCGCTCGGAACCCCGGGACACGGCCTGCTCACACAGCCTGCGTCGCTGCAGCCGGCCTCCACGAACTCAGTAGCGCTTCATTCCGGCTATCCCGACCCGGAACTGCTGCCGGAGCGTCTCGTCCGGAGTGCGTTCTCCCGAGCAGCCCGGACGGCCGCTTTGGTCGGACGGCCGCCGACCGCGGGCGTCCCCGAACTGCAGGCCTGGTTCGCCGCAGAACTCCGCGCGATGACCTCGGCCGGGATGGCGCCGGTGACGCCGCGGGACGTCGTCATCACCCCAGGCAGCCAGAGCGGCCTGGTCACCGCCTTCCGCGCCCTCGTCGGACCAGGACAGCCACTGCTGCTGGAATCGCCGACGTACTGGGGCGCGATCCTCGCCGCGAAGAAAGCTGGCGTCGCGGTGGTGCCGGTGCCGAGCGGCCCGAACGGCCCAGATCCCGACGAACTCGCCAGGACGTTCGAGCAAACCGGCGCGCGGGCCTTCTACGCGCAGCCCAGTTTCGCCAGCCCGACCGGCGCGCTGTGGCCTCCGGACCTGGCCGACCGCGTCCTCGACACCGTCCGCCAGCACGGCGCGTTCCTGATCGAGGACGATTCCGCGCACGATTTCGGCATCACCGCGGAACCGCAGCTGCTCGCGGGCCGCGACGACGACGGACACGTGGTCTACCTCCGCTCCCTCACCAAAAGCGTCTCCCCCGCGATCCGCGTCGCCGCACTGATCGCCCGCGGTCCGGCACGCGACCGGATTCTGGTCGACACGCTGGCGGAGTCGATGTACGTCAGCACGGTGCTGCAGACTGTCGCGCTCGACATCGTGACCCAGCCCGCGTGGCGCACCCACCTGCGCCGGGTCCGGCACCAGCTCAAGACCCGCCGGGACCTGCTGCTTTCCGGGCTCCGTGAACACGCGCCCGCGGTGCAGGTGGAATCCGTGCCGCAGGGCGGGCTGAACCTCTGGGCACGGCTGCCCGGAACGGTTGATCTGGCGCGCGTGGTCCGCGACTGCGAAACCGCCGGAGTCGTCATCGGCTCCGGCGACGAATGGTTTCCCGCCGAACCCACCGGACGATTCATCCGGCTCAACTACGCCGGACCGAACCCCGGCGCATTCGCCGACGCGGCGCGGGTGATCCAGGAGGCAGTCATGGCGAACGTCGAGAGCCGCTAGCTTTCCGCGCGCAGGGCCGCCTTTTGCACCTTCCCCGACGGCGTCAGCGGCAGGCTGGGCCGAAGCACAATCTGGCGCGGGACCTTGTAGTCAGCCACCTTCCCCGCGCAAAACTCCTTCAGCTCCGCCTCGGTGACAGCCGAATCTGGTGCCGGGACAACGTAATACCGGCCGATCTCCCCCAGCACCGGGTCGGGAACGCCGACTCCGGCCGCCATCAGCACGCCGGGGTGCGCGGCAAGGACGTTCTCCACCTCGATCGGGTAGATGTTGAATCCGCCTTGGACGAACATGTCCTTGGCACGGCCGTGCAGCGTCAGGTAACCGTCCTCGTCCGCCCGCGCCATGTCGCCGGTGTGCAGCCAGCCGTCCGCGTCGACCGCCGCCGCGGTTTCCGTTGGCAGATTGTGGTAGCCAGCCATGATCGACGGTGTCCGGAACAATAGCTCGCCGGTTTCGCCGACGGGCAGCGCTTCTCCGGACGGGGAGGCGATTTTGGCTTCCACACTGGGAAAAGGCACGCCGATCGAGCGTTCGGTCGCTTCCGTGCTGGCACCCCACGGCGTCATCACCACGGCACCGGAGACCTCGCTCAGCCCGTACAGGTTCATCACGGTCGCCTTCGGGAACGCAGCCGTAAGACGTTGCAGCAGAGCAGGTTCCGCGTTCGCGCCGCCGGTGACCACCACGCGGATCGCGGAAGTGTCGACACCGGCGAAAAGCTCGTGGTTCAGCAGGAGCGTGTGCATCGTCGGCACGCCGACCCACATCGTCAGGCCCGCGGTCCGGAACAGATCGGCGGCGGCACCGGCGTCGAAGGACGGCAACAGCACCGTCCGGCTGCCCGCGACCAAAGCGGACAGGATGCAGCAGGTGATGCCGCTGACGTGATTGAGCGGAACGGCCACCGGCAGCACGTCGGCAGGGCTCAGCTGGAGGTGGTCGGCTTCCGCGGCGGCGGACTCCAGCTGGCCGCGATGGGTCAGCGTCGCGCCTTTGGGGCGGCCGGTGGTGCCGGAGGTGTAGATGATCATCACCGGGTCGTCCTCTTCGACCGCGGCCGAAGCAGCAGCCAAGGCGGCAGTATCCGGCTCCGCTGAGCCCAGTTCGGCAAAAGTCGCGAAAGAAACGCCGGGCAGCTCAAGTTTTCCCAGCAGGGCAAGGAAGTCGACGTCGCCCGCCGAGGGCTCGGTCACCACGAGCCGCGCGCCGGAATCGCTGAGGATGTGCGAGAATTCGGTCTCCCGGTACCGCGGGCTCAACCCCACCACGGCGGCGCCGATCTTCGCGGCGGCGAAGTACACCGCCAGCCATTCCGGCGTCGTGCGCCCGTTGACCGCGATCCGGTCGCCGCGCCGCACGCCCCGCCGCAGGAAGTCGGCCGCGATCCGGTCCGACCACGCGTCCATCTCGGAAAACCGGAGGTCCCGCGAACCGGCCGTCCAGCCGACGGCGTCCGCGGCGGCGGTGCGGAGCAGGTCGTGAATACGCGTCATCGCTCGTCCTCACTGGGTCAGGTGGACGGCGAGGAAGTCGAGCTGATCCGCGACGTCCTTTTCGCCCACAGGCGGATGGTAGACCGTGAAGTTCGCCGAGGGCATGGACATCGTTCTGACCGGACTTGCAAGGAAAAACCCAGTGACCGCCAACGCGGCCACCGGGTTTCCCTCAACTCTCAAGACAGATGATGCACGTCCTGCAGCCCGTACACCGGCGTCTCAAGACCCTCGAACCGCGCCTTCAGCTGCAGCGCCAGATACAGCGAGTAATGCCGCGACTGGTGCAGATTCCCGCCGTGGAACCACAATCCCTCCTGCTGGGTGGGCTTCCACATGTTGCGCTGCTCGCCCTCCCACGGGCCCGGGTCCTTGGTCGTTTCCGAGCCGAGGCCCCAGCATTTGCCGACCCGGTCCGCGGTTTCCTGGCCGACCAGGTCGGCGACCCAGCCGTTCATCGAGCCGTAGCCGGTGGCGTAGACGACCACGTCGGCTTCCAGTTCGGTGCCGTCCGACAGCACCACCGAATTCGCGGTCAGGTGGTCGACCTGGCCGTGCGCGAGCTTGATGCTGCCGTTGGCCACGAGTTCCGAAGCGCCGACGTCGATGTAGTAGCCGGAGCCGCGGCGCAGGTACTTCATGAACAGGCCGGAGCCGTCGTCGCCCCAGTCGTGTTTGAAGCCCGCCGCCTCGAGCCGGGCGTAGAAGTCCGCGTCGCGCTCGTGGATCGCTTGGTACACCGGGATCTGGAACTCCGGCATGATCCGGTACGGGATCGACGCGAAGATCAGGTCGGCCTTCTCGGTGGTGACGCCCGCGGCCAGTGCGCGCTCCGAGTACAGGTCGCCGAGGCCGAGGTCCATCAGCGAATCCGACTTCACGATGTGCGTGGACGAGCGCTGCACCATCGTCACGTCCGCGCCGTGCTCCCACAGCGCCCCGCAGATGTCGTGCGCCGAGTTGTTCGACCCGACGACGACCGCCTTCTTGCCCGCGTACGCGTCCGGGCCGGGATGCTGCGACGAGTGGTGCTGGTCGCCCTCGAACTCGTCCATTCCGGGGAACGACGGCAGATTCGGCTTGCCGGACATGCCGGTCGCGAACACCACGTGCTTCGGCGTCAGGACCACCTGCTCGCCGTCGCGGTCCACGGTGACGTGCCACTGCTTCGCGTCGTCGTCCCACACCGCGGAGGTGACCGCCGAACGAGTCCAGTACGGCACCTCCATCAGGCGCGTGTACATCTCCAGCCAGTCCGCGATCTTGTCCTTCGGCGCGAACACCGGCCAGTTCTCCGGGAACGGCAGGTAGGGCAGGTGGTCGTACCAGACCGGGTCGTGCAGGCAGAGGTTCTTGTACCGTTTGCGCCACGAATCGCCGGGCCGGTCGTTGCGTTCCACCACCAGCGCGGGCACGCCGAGCTGGCGCAGCCGGGCGCCGAGCGCGATCCCGCCCTGCCCGCCGCCGATCACGACGACGTAGGGCTGCTGGCCGTAGCCGAGCGTCTCCTGCTCCTCCGCCCGCTTCTCCGCCCACGACCGGCGGCCGCGGACCACGCCGTGCTCGACGCCCTTGGGCCGCCGTTCCCGCTGCGACTCCTCGAAGCCCTTCAGCTCGCGCAGGCTGGTGAGCAGCGTCCACGCGCCTTCTTCCTTGAGCCGCAGATGCCCTTTCGCGCGTCCGGCGGCGGTCTCGAACTCGATCCACGCCTCGGTGACGCCGTCGGCTTCGGTGGCCGGTTCGCTGGTGCGGAACCCGCTCGGATCAGTCGCTTCCAGACAGCCGCCGAGCAGGCCGGCGACCCCGTCCCTGCCCTCGACGGTCTTGAGGTTCCAGGTGAAGGAAACCAAGTCGCGCCAATAGGAATCGACGGCGAACAACGCCGCGGCAGCCTCGATGTCGCGGGCGGCCAGCGCGGCCTCGAACCGGGCCAGCCAGTCCTCGACCCGGGCCTGCGGCGTACCCGCCTGCGCGATCCGGTCGACCGTCTGTGTCATGGCTGCTCCTTCATGTGCTCGCGGTACCCAGCGTCGTCGGTGGTGTAGCGCCGATCACACTCCCCCGGCGAGCCGCGCGGCAAGGGTTGCAGCGAGTTGCACGCGCCGAGGCATGACAACATCGGCGCAGGTCACCTATGCTGGACCGCTGACGCGATGGTGCGGGAGGTGACTGTGGTGGTGCACAGTGCGGTGCCTCCGGGCCGCAACCTGCCCACCCACGCCCGCGACCTGGTCCGGATGCACGAAGCCGTCATCGGCGGCAGCCGTCCCGCGGTGCCGCCGCGACCGCTCGTCTCGCGCTCCTGGTCCCGTGTGCTGAGCCTCGGCCTGACCGCCGACGGAATGAACACCCGCGATTCGGTGCCCGGCGACGAGGTCGAACGCCGCCGGCACGGCTCTCCGCTGCGGCACATCATCGAAGACCTCCGCCAGGTCGTCGGCGCGACCTCCGATTCGGCACACATGCTGCTGGTAGTCACCGACGCCGACGGCATCATCCTGTGGCGCGAAGGCTCGTCCGCCGTCCGGCGCAAAGCGGACACGCTGGGCTTCACCGAAGGCTCCGAATGGACCGAATCCCGCGTCGGCACCAACGCGATCGGCACCGCCCTCGCCGAAGCCGCGCCCATCGAACTCCTCGCCGGCGAACACTTCGAGCAGAACCAGCACCCGTGGTACTGCACCGCCTCGCCGATCCACGACCCGCGCACCGGCGAACTGCTCGGCGTCATCGACGTCAGCGGCCCGGCCCTGACCCTGCACCCGGCCATCGGAGCCCTCGTCGAAACCGGCAAGCGGCTGGCCGAATCCGAACTGTGGCGCACCCACCGCCAACGCCTCGAACGACTGCGCCAGATGGCTGAACCTGTCCTGTCGTCCGGCCCCGCGCTGGTCGTGGACGAGGACGGCTGGGTCGCGCACAGCGTCGGCGTCTCCGCGGGCGAACGCATCGCCGCCCCGAAAGCCGGTCAGGTGGTCGCCGTCCCCGGCCTGGGCGCCTGCCTCCCCGAACCCATCGCCGACGGCTGGCTGGTCCGCCCCGCCGACCCGGCCCGCACCGTCCGGCTCGACCTGGACCTCACGCCCGCACCCCTGCTCAGCCTCCGAGCAGGCGACACCGGCTGGCGCCGCCCGATCACCAAACGACACGCGGAAATCCTGGTCCGCCTGGAAAAGGCCGGCCGCGACGGCCTGTCCGCGGTCGCACTGAGCCACGCGTTGTACGGAGACGCCGAACACCTGGTCACCGTCCGCGCCGAAGTGTCGCGTCTGCGTCGCCTGCTGGGCGCCATCGTCGACACCCGCCCCTACCGCCTGGCCGAAGGCGTGCGCATGACTGTCCACGCAGGACAGTGACCAGCGAAGTCCCCGAAACCGGGCCCCCTGTCCGGCGTCGCCGAGGCGTCCGCTAATGTTTACGACACGTTGCACAGCAGCAAGCGCGATTAGCTCAGCGGGAGAGCGCTTCCCTGACACGGAAGAGGTCACTGGTTCAATCCCAGTATCGCGCACTCCAGTCCACCCCAGGCTGGTGCGTTGCACAACGGGCGATTAGCTCAGGGGGAGAGCGCTTCGTTCACACCGAAGAGGTCACTGGTTCGATCCCAGTATCGCCCACTCGACTCGAGGCGATCTGTGCCCGCACAAAGCGCGGGCCGGGTCGTCTCGTCGTGTTTTCTGGGGGTGCAACCCCCAGGCCCCGCCCGGAGGGCTTCGCCCCCGGACCCCTGCCCGCGATCGGTCCCGTTGTGTTCTTCGGTTCCGGCCCCCTGCCCGCGATCGGTCCCGTTGTGTTCTTCGGTTCCGGCCCCCTGTCCGTGGCCGGTCGCGTCGTGTTTTTTCGGTTCTGGTGGGATTCGTTGTCAGTCTCGCCGGATTCGGCTGGTGCCGGTGTGGTTCGCGGGCTCGTTCAGTCGAGTTCGCCGGTGTGGGTGGCGTTCGCGATCAGTCCTGGCGCGCGGGGAGCCCCTCACCCACAGGCGAGCAGGGCCGTGAGGGGTCCCTTCACGGACTCTGATTGATGCCCGCATGACTGTTTTCTCAGGTCCGTGAGGGGAACCCTGAGGGACTCAGAGTCCCTCAGGGTTCCCCTCACGGACGGCACATCGCGCACCGGCCTCGCTGGCTCCCGCGGCCAGGACAAACACACCTCAAGCCGCACCCGCAGCGCCGCTTCAAGTCCCTGGCATTGGACTCTGATTCCCTCAAGGGGCCCGTCACGGACCGCCCATTGCCGGTGCCGGTGCCGTTCCGCCCACGTCCGCCAGTGTGGTCGCTGCGGGGTTTGGGTTACCTAGTGCTTTTTGCTCGGTTCGCGGCGGTGTTTCTCGTTTTTTTGGCGCGGCCGTGTTCGGTCAGCAGGGCGAGGACCTCTTGCGAAGCGGAGAAGTCGGCCAGGCGCCGTTGCATCCAGTCGCTCGCCGAGGCAAGGGCGGCAGCGTCCGGGGTCTGGCCGTTTTCGGTTTCCAGCCACAGTTCCCAGTCCCGCACCCGCTGCCGGACGAACTCGCGGTCCTTCGGCGGCGTCAGCCGGTCCGACTCCGCGATGATTCCCGCCGCCTGCTGCCGGAACTCCACCGGGTCGGCAGTCTCCCCCGCGACCTGGTCGACCAGCTCCACCACCGCGGTCTTGGCCGTCAGCGGTTCCGGATCCCGCACCAGCACCGCCGCCAGTGCGCGCGGATCCGCCCCGCCGCGCGCCGCGATGACGCGGCGGTAGGCGGCGGAGCGGACGTGCTCGTCCGCGACCGCCGCGTCGACCTCGACGTCGGTCAGCCCGGCGGCCTCGAACAACGCGGTCAGATCGGCGCGCAACGTCGTCACTTCGTACATCCTTTTGCGGCCCGCTTCCGCTCTTCCTCGGCCTTTTCGTCCGCCTGGTTTCGCCTGCCGAGCTTGCGGACGGCCTTCCGGACTTCTTTTTTGTATTCTCCCACCACGGCCCGCTGCTTGCCCGAAAGCTCCGGCTGGCCGTCGATCGGATGGCCGTTCGGCCCGATCCGCACCTCGCGGCCCCCGCCGCCGGTGACGTGCGCGTGCGCGGGCTTGTCGGCGTCGTACTCGTGCACCACGATGTGCACGCCGTTCTTGCTGACGTCGAGCAGCGAAAGACCGAGCGGGTCGAGCCAGGTCAGCGGGTTGGGCACGTAGCTGTGCGGCCAGTACCCGCCGGCGAGGCCCACCGGGTCGGCGCTGAAATACCGAGCGGTTTCCGGGTCGTAGTAACGGAAATAGTTGTAGTTGAGCCCCGATTCGGAATCGGCGTACTGGCCGGGGAACCGCAGCGGCGTCGTCGTCGTGCCGCCGTGCGCGATCGGCTTGCCCCACACCGTGTTCTGCCCGAACCACGCGACTGTCCCGTGCTCGTCCAGCAATTCGGTCGGCGCGCCGACGAGGTCGGTGACGATCGCGTAGAACCGCTCGTCGGTGCTCCGCCGCTCCACCTGGACGAGCGGCCGGTGCGAGGACGGGTCGTAGTCCCAGGTCAGCGACTGCCCGGCGGTGGTCTGCTCGGCGAGCGTCGTGCCGTCCCAGACGAAATCGACCCGCTCGACGACCTGGCCGCCGACGTGCCGTTCCTTCGCGATCCGCCGGCCCAGCGCGTCGTAGCGGTAGCGCCAGCCGGTCTGGTCCGGGCTGACCAGGCCGATCAGCTGGTCGTCCGCGTTCCAGTCGTACTGCCACACTTCGGCGCCGCGCTGCTTGCGCACCACCCGGCCCTGCGCGTCGTGCTGATAGCGCAGCGCGCCCGCGTCGTGCAGCAGAGTTCCGGTGCTGCGCCAAGTCTCGGCGCCTTCGCCGGCGAGATTGCCCGCGGCGTCGTAGGTGTACTGCTCGGACCAGCGCTCGCCGCGCACCCGCGTGACCCGGCCGAACCCGTCGAGGTCGAACTGGCGCGCACCGTGGATCCGGTCGGTCATGGCGACGACGCTGCCGTCCGGCCGGTAACGGAACGTCCGGTGCTGCACCTGCCGCGCCGGGTCGTCGCCTCCGCCGAGCACGGCCTGCCCGACCAGCCGGTCGGACTGGTCCCACGACTGGGCCAGCCGCACGCCGGACGGGGTCGTCCGGACGGTTTCCCGGCCCGCCGCGTCATACCCGAAACTCAGCATCCGGCTGCCGTTGCGCAGCGCTACCGGCGACCCGGCCGCGTCGTACTCCCACGTCGTCACGGTGCCGCTCGGCGTCCGTCTGCGGACGCAGTGGCCGAGCGCGTCGAACTCCGACTCGACCGTCCGGCCGTTCACCGTCTCGGCCCGCACGCGGCCGAGTACGTCTCTGGTCAGCTCGACGGTCGAATCCCGGTTCGCCGCGGACACCAGCCGGCCCACCCGGTCGTACGCGAAGCGCTGAGTGTCCGTCGAGGACTGGGCCGCCACGATGTTGCCTCGGGCATCGCGCTCGTAGGTGACGCTTTGCCCGGCTCCGTTGGTCTTTCCGGCGAGCCGCCCGGCCGCGTCCCGCGCGTAGGTCGTCACGCGTCCGTTGAAATCCGTTTCACGGACAAGGAAACCGGCGGCGTCGTACTCGTAGCGCCAGACCGCGCCCTGGGCGTTGGTGACCGAGGTCAGGTTCAGCTCGGTGTCGTAGCCGAACTCGATCCGGCCGCCGTCCGCGCCGATCTGCGCGACCGGCAGGTCGAAATGGGTCGTGGCGACCGACAGCAGCGGGCTCTCCCCCACGGAGTACTCGGCGAAGTTGCCCTCCGGGTCGTGCCGCCAGCGCTCGACCGTCCCGTCCGCGCGAGTCCGGGCCAGCGGCTTTCCCTCCACCGTCCACCAGGTCCGGACGGTGTGGCCCAGCGGATCCGTTTCCGCGGTGATCCGGCCGAACTCGTCCCGGGCGATCCGCGTGGTCCGGCCGAGCGGATCGGTCAGCGCCACCGGCAGGCCGCGGGCGTCGGTCTCGATCCGACGGACGTTGCCCAGCGCGTCGGTTTCGGCCCGCAGGTGGCCGAATTCGTTGTACTCGTACCGGGTGACTGCGCCCGCCGGGTCGGTTTCCTCGACGACATTGCCGCGTTCGTCGCGCCGGTAAGTCCACTGTGCACCGTCGGCGTCGACCACCGCGACCGGCAGGCCGTGCTCGTCGCAGACGGTGCTGGTGACGCTGCCGTCCGGATGGACCGTCCGGACGGGTTCTTCGGCCAGGCCGTATTCGTGCCGCGTGGTGTGGCCCAGCGGATCGGTTTCCGCGGTGACCCGGCCGAAGCGGTCCCGTTCGAACACGGTGGTCGCGCCGAGCGGATCGGTCTGGCGCACCAGCTGCCACTCGGCGTCGAACTGGAAAACGCTGACCGCGCCGAGCGAATTGCGGTACGTAGTGACCCGGTTCCGGTCGTCGTAGCCGATCGAGCAGGCGAGCGCGCCTCCGCTGCCGTCGGTCCGGACGACCTGGCCCGCCTCGTTGTAGTGGTAGGTGTACCAATGCCCGTTGCGGTCGGTCCACGTGGTGACCCGGCCCGCCCGGTCGTAGTCGAACCGCAGGGCCCGGCCGGAGGAGTTGCCGACCGCCGACAGCCTGCCCTCGGCGTCGTACTCATAGCTGGCCAGCGGAATGTCGCCGCCGGACGCGCGGGCCAGGCTCAGCCCCACGATGCGGCCAGCCACCGTTTCGACCGCGACGCGGTAGCCGCCGGAATGCTCGATCGAAGTCGGGAAGCCGTCGGCATCCCGGGCGATCGTGACGGTGTTCCCGTTGCGGTCGGCGATCGCGGACAGCAGAACCCGCGTCGGAGCCCCGTTTTCCGGCGCGGCGCGGAAATGCCGGACCAGCCCGTCGGCCGGGCTGGTGACGGTGAACTCGGTGGCCGACAGCGCACGCAACGGCCAGCGGACACCGTGTGAAGGTACGACCGGCGAGCCGTCCGCGGCGGGCAACGGGTAGGTCAGGGTGACCCCGTCCTCGCCCACGTAGCTGACGCCTTCCGCGTCCAGCTCGACTCGCTGGTCCACTGTGGACGCCCAGGACGAGCCGAAGGAGCGGCCGAGCCGGTAACTCGACAGGTGGGTCCGGCGCAGCACCAGCGGCAGCACGCCGGGCAGTTCGACATCCGTCTGGGACATCAGCATTTCGCCGGTGGCGAGGTCGACCGGGTCGCCGCCGGTGCACTTCCCGTCGTTGGGCCGCCCGTCCTTCGCCGGATCGGTGCTGTCGCGGGCGTTGGGCTCCCCCGGTTCCCCGGGTTTCCCCGTCCCGTCGTGCGGGCTGCCGCCTCCGGGTTCCGCGCCGCTGGGCGTGGTTCCGTCGTCCGGCGGATGCGCTCCGTCGCCGTGTGACGGCTTGCCCGCTGGGGTGTGCGGCTCGTCCGCAGACGAGACGTGGGTCGCGTCGCCGCCTTCGCCCGGCTTGCCGTGGAGGTCGGACAGCACCTTCTTGATCGACGCGAAGATCTCTTCGAGCTTCGACATCATCGGCCGCAGCTTCTCGACCGAGGTGATCAGCTTCTTGATCAGCGCGCCGATCTTCTCGATCCACGCCGACACCTGCTCGACCACCTGCGCCACCACGACCGGCGTGCCGAGCCCGAGCGAGAAAACCTCTTCCAGCGCGTCCTGGATGAAGTCGCCGACCGCCTGGGTGATCATGTCGCGGACGAGGCAGCGCACCGCGGCGGTGACCACGCCGACGATCTCCACCACCGTGCCGATCGTGTTCGCGCACGTCGCGGCGGCGTTGATGTGGTCGATCTTCTTCTTCAGGTTGTCCCGGTACGCGTCCGCGCCGCCGCCCAGCCAGTTCGCGGTGTCCTTCTGCACGGTCTCGGCCAGGTCTTTCGCCGCCTGCTGCGTCGCGGCGCCGACGTTCTTCCACGTCTGCGAGTACGCCGCGATCTGGTCGCCGTCGCCCGCCAGCTGGTTCAGCGCGTCCTGCAACGGTTTGACGTGCTCGATCAGCCAGTTCAGCCCGTAGGAGATCAGCGTGCCGACCGGATTCATCGCGATGGTCAGCATGTCCAGGCCCGCGCCGAGGCCGGAGATCCCGCCCTCGATCCAGGAACCGGACTGCACGCCGTCGTACACGCCCGCGGCATCGTCCAGAACGCTGATCCCGGAATGCCAGGTCGTCGAATCCTGCCGCTGCGCCACCAGCGGATTGCTCATGAAAGCTTCTTCCCCAGCTTGTCGATGGCCCGCGCGTGGTTCTGCTCCGCGGTCTGATAGGTCGTGACCGCCGTGTTCACCGCGCCGGACACCTCGCTCATCGCCTCGGACGCGAGCCCGAGCGCGGCGAGGCCGGGGGCGCTCACCGCGAGCACGATCGGCACGAAGAGCGGGCCGCAGATCATGCCGTAGGCCTGCACGCCCATCGTCACCTGTTCGGCCGCGGACAGCGCCTGCCCCAGTGTCTTGCCGACCTGTTCGACCGCCTTCGCGTGCGTGGCCAGCTCGTCCGGATGGACCTGGTAGCCGCCGGAACCGTTGTCTCCCATAGTTCCCCCGCGCTCATCCCCGTGTCATGAACGATTGGCCGAAGTCGTCGTCCCCCTCGCCGGGATCGGCCGCCGGACGGCGGGCCGGGCGAGGCTTCGGCGCCTCGGCTTCCTCTTCGAGTGCGCCGAGCTTGACCTGGTTCCCCGGATCCGGCGATTCCGGTTCGTCCGGTTCGGGCTCCGGGAACCTGGCCCGGTAATTGCCGACGATCGTGTCCACCGTCGCCTGGTCGTCGCCGATCGTGGCGGCCATGACCTCGCCCAGCCGTTCCGGGAGCCGCGCCTGCGCGCGCCGGAGGACGCCGAGCACCGCGGCGGCGATCCGGTCGCCGGAGAGTTCCCGGATCTGGTCCGAGACGCGCAGATCGGTGACGTTGCCCGACGAATCGACCGTGACGGTGACCAGGCCGTCCTTGCCGGTCTCGGTCACCGAGACCTGCCCGGCCGCGGTTTGCATCGCCTGGTACCGCTCGGCTTTCGCTTTCGCCTCGGCGACCATCCGGTCGATCCGCGCGGCGGGTCCCGGCCCGTTCGGCGACGGATCGCTCATGGTGTGCTCCTTCTTCCGTCCGGGCCGCACGGAACCCCCAGGTTCCAGGCCGTCCGCCAGGAAAGCACATTCCGGCCCGCTCAGTCGAAGTGCTTATGCGGCAAGAGGGAACAATGACTTTTTTGTCCGGAAACCCGTTTCCCGGCCCGTGCCCGGCGCACCACGGACTGTCGCGGACAGTGCCGGGAGGATCACCGGACCCGCCGTTGCCAAGATCACGAAAAATCCCGCCCCGACCAGGACAAGCCGACCCCGGACGGAGTATTCACCCGCGCGCCAGTTCCGGGACACTCAGCTCGTTCATGCTCTCCCCCGGGCGAGCGGCGGCCGGTAACTCCGGGCGACCGCTGTCTCGCCGCGAACACGTGGAGGAACGAAACATGGCGGGTACGAGTCGCCGGAATTTTCTCGGCATGGCGGGCGCTTCGCTGGCCGGCGCGGCGGCCGGAGGGCTGCTGCCGGGGTCTATCGGGAAGGCGCTCGCGGTCGAACCGGCCCGCCGGTCGGGCACCATCGAGGACGTCGAGCACGTCGTCGTCCTCATGCAGGAGAACCGGTCTTTCGACCACTACTTCGGCACCATGCGCGGCGTGCGCGGCTACGGCGACCCCCGGCCGCACCTGCTGCCCAACGGACGGCCGGTGTTCTACCAGCCGCCGGCGAAGGTGCGCACTCCCGGCTACAACGGCCGCGGCCTGCCTGACGACGCCGAGTACGTCCTGCCGTTCCCGCTCGACGCTCTGCGCACCAGCGAGCACATCGCCGGCACCCACCACGGCTGGGGCAGCGGCGAGCCGCTCTGGAACGGCGGGCGCTACGACGGCTGGGTGAACGAAAAGCAGGACGTGTTCACCATGACCTACCAGCAGCGGTCCGAGCTGCCGTACCACTACGCGCTCGCCGAAGCGTTCACCGTCTGCGACGCCTACCACTGCTCCGTCCCGGCGGACACCGCGCCGAACCGGATCATGCTGTGGTCCGGCACCATCGACACGCAGAACCGCCTCGGCAGCAAGCAGAACGGGCCCGGGCTCTGGGAACGGCCGGACACCAACGGCTACAGCTGGACGACCTACCCCGAGCGCCTGCAGCAGGCCGGGGTGAGCTGGAAGCTCTACCAGGGCGGCAGCGGCATCCCCGGCGAGCCGACGGACAACTACACCGACAACTCGCTCGAGTTCTTCGCGAAGTACCACGCGAAGGAAGGCGCGTCCGGGCCGCTGGTCGAACAGGGCGTTTCGACGCACACGCTCAAGGAGTTCCGCGCCGACGTGCAGGCCGGGACCTTGCCGCAGGTCACCTGGATCGTCCCGCCGTACCAGTACAGCGAGCACGCCGCCGCGTCCGCCAGCGACGGCGCGTACTACCTGAACCTCGTCCTCGACGCGCTCGTCTCGAACCCCGAGGTGTGGAGCAAGACCGTCTTCTTCGTCAACTACGACGAGAACGACGGCCTGTTCGACCACGTCGTCCCGCCGATGCCGCCGCTGGTCAACCGGCCCGGCACGGACGGTCTCGTCTCGCGTTCGCTCGCGGCGAGCCTCCCCGACGAGACCCTCGACTTCGACAAGCTCCCGAAGGGCACCGGCGGCGCGCCGACCGGCGTCTCGCTCACCGGCAAACACCCGGCCGGACTCGGTTCCCGCGTGCCGATGCTCGTCGTGTCGCCGTGGTCGCGCGGCGGCTGGGTCTGCTCGGAAACCTTCGACCACACCTCGGTGCTGCGCTTCCTGGAAGCCCGTTTCGGCGTGGCGGAGCCGAACATCAGCGCGTGGCGCCGTTCCGTCTGCGGCGACCTCACCTCGGCGTTCGACTTCTCCCGCCCGCAGACCAAACCGGTCGCGACGCCCAAGCCGACCCCGCTGCCGAGCAAGAACCAGCCGTTCTCGGTGAAGCTGCCGCAGTCGATGCCGAAGCAGGAGCCGGGCGTCCGCCCCGCGCGAGCGCTGCCGTACCGGTTCACCTCGCAACTCGCCGGAAAGCGCGACGGCCGTTCGGTTTCGGTGCAGTTCACCAACAACGGCACTGCGGGCGCATACTTCTACGTCTACGCACACGGCGATTCGCCCCGCCGCTACACGGTCGCCGCGCACGACACTGTCAGCGACATCTGGGAAGGCGCGCCGGGCACCGACGAGCACGGCAAGTACGACCTTCGCGTGACCGGCGCGAACGGTTACCTGGCGCAGTTCACCGGCACCACCGCGGACACTACGGAGCCGGAGATCTCGGTGTCCACGAACAACTACGGCGCTCCGCTGCTGACGCTGACCGTCACGAACCCGGGTCGTCAGCGCCGGAAACTGAAGCTGAGCAACGATTACAGCCACAGCGCCGCCCGGACGATCGTGCTCGGCCCCGGCGAAACCCGCCGGGTGCCGTGCGAAACGGCGTCCGCGTTCGGCTGGTTCGACATTTCGGTGACCGATCCCGCCGCGCCGGGCTACCTGCGCCGGTTCGCCGGGCACAACGAGACCGGCCGTCCCAGCTTCAGCGACCCCGGTCCGCGGCGGTAATCCCTTGGGAAACCACTAAAGAGAACGGAAACGCCCGGCCGGGTGGACCCGGCCGGGCGTTTCCGCGTCCCGCTTGCTTCATCGATTCAGCCGTGCCACTCTCTGCCCATGCGGATCGGCATGCTGGCCGGCGACCTCGACTGCCCCGGATCGAACGCGGTAGTCCGGGCCTTCGCCCGCAAAGGCATTCAGGTGTACGGCTGGCGCGTCGTCGGCATCCCGGACGGATGGGCCGGGCTGCGGGAGAACCGCACCGTGCCGGTCGGGCCTCGCGAGATCGACGAGACCCTGACCCGCGATCGTCCGCTTCTCGGCTCGTCGCGCGGCCCGGTCAAGCCCGGCGATTCGCTGCACGACCTCGACGCGCTGGTCGTGCTCGGCGGAGAGGATGCCGTTGCGGGGGCGGCGAAACTCGCCGCCGAGGGCGTCCAGGTCGTCGTCATTCCGGCGACGATCCGCAACGACGTCGCGGCGACCGATTCGACGTTCGGCTTCGACACCGCGGTGCAACTCGCCGCCGACGCGCTCGACCGATGCCGCACCACCGCCGAATCGCACGAGCGCGCGCTGGTCGTCGAGGTCGCCGGCCGGGACTCCGGCTGGATCGCCCTGCACGCCGGGCTCGCCGGCGGCGCGGACGTGATCCTCGGCCCGGAGCACCCGTTCGACCTCGACCGAGTGCTGGCGCGGGTGAAGCGCCGGTTCGAACGCGGCCGCGCGCCGATCGTCGTGGTCGCCGAAGGCGCGCTCCCGCAAGGATCCCCGGTGCCGAACGGCATCGCGGCTTGGCTGGCCGAGGAGATTTCGCGGCGCACCGGCAAGGAGGCCCGTGCCGTCGCGGTGAGCCAGGAAGGCGGACGGCCGACCGCGTCCGATCGCGAACTGGCCACTCGGTTCGGCCTGCGCGCGGCCGACGCGGTGCACGCGGGCGATTCCGGAGTCATGGTCGCGTTGCGCGGCACCGATCTCGTCACCGTCCCGTTGGCCGCGGCGGCGGGACGGAAGACGGTTTCCCCGGAGCGATACCGCGAAGTCGAGGCTCTGCTCAGCTGACGTCCGCCCACAGTGGACGCGCCAGGCTAAAGTCCGGCCATGAAGCGCGCATCGGTGGCCGAGGGGCTCGACCTCTACCTGCCCGTGTCCACGACCCGCCCCGCGCACGCGCTCGAAACCGCCCTGCGCGCCGCGGTCGTCGACGGCCGGCTTCCGGTCGGCACCCGGCTGCCCGCCTCACGCGCGCTCGCGACCGACCTCGGCATCGCCCGCAGCACCGTCTCCGAGGTCTACTCCCGGCTCGCCGCCGAAGGCTGGCTGGAAAGCCGCGTCGGCGCCGGAACGTGGATCGCCGGTTTCCCTCGGCAGGCGCAACCGGTTGCCGCGCAACGACAATCACCGCCGGAGTACGAACTTCGCGGCGGTCTCGCCGACGCTGGCGACTTCCCGCGCAGCCAGTGGAGCGCGCAAACCCGGCGGGCGCTGGCGGAAATGCCGGTCTCCGCGTTCGCCTACGCGCCGCCAGAGGGAGCGACCGAACTCCGCGACACCCTCGCCGGTTACCTCGCCCGGACGCGCGGCGTGGCGGTCACCGCGGCGGAAGTCCTGATCGGCAGCGGCTTCGGTGACCTGCTTTCGTTGACCTGCCGAAGCATTCGCGCCCGCGGCGGCAAGCGGATCGCCGTCGAGGAGTTCGGACACGAGCGGCACCGGCGCATCATCGCCGAGTCCGGACTGGAGATCGTCGCGATCCCGGTCGACTCCGACGGCGCCGACCTCGCGGACACGCGGGCGGACGCGGTTTTCCTCACCCCAGCGCACCAATTCCCCACCGGCGTCCCGCTCTCCCCGGAACGCCGCCGAGCCGCGATCGAATGGGCGAACGCGCGCGACGCGCTGATCCTCGAGGACGACTACGACGGCGAGTTCCGCTACGACCGTCGCAGCATCGGTGCGCTCCAAGCGCTCGCCCCGGATCGAGTCGTGTACTTGGGCACGTCGAGCAAAGCTCTCGCCCCGGCAGTCGGCGTCGCCTGGGCGGTGGCCCCGCCGGAACTTCTCCCCGAGTTGCTCCGGCAGCGCAACCTCAGCGGCGTCACGCCCAGCGGCCTGCACCAGCAGGTCCTCGCCCGTTTCCTCGATTCCCACGAGTACGACCGCGCCGTCCGCCGACGCCGGGCCACCTTCCGGACGCGTCGTGAACTGTTCGCCCAACTCCTCGCCGAACGCACTCCTGAGTTGCGACCGGGCGGGCTCGCCGCAGGTCTGCAATGCCTGGTCGAACTCCCGAACGCGGCTGGCGAAGAACGCACGCTCGCCGCCGCCCGCCAGTTCGGCGTCGCCCTCGAAGGGCTCGCCGACTACCGCGCGCCCGGCGGCAATCCGGACCGCGCCGGGGTCGTCATCGGCTACGGCGCGGTGTCGTCCGCCCGCGCCACGCGCGCCCTCGCGCTGGCCGCCGACGCGCTGGCAAATGGTCTGAGTTCCTAGTGCCAGATTGGCCGGGAACCCGGTCCATTCGCGACCTAATCTAGGTCCATGACAACGACGAACCCCACTCTGGTCCCGATCCCCCAGCGCCTCGATTTCGACGCCCTGGAACCGATTTTCTCCCGTGCGATGAGCACTTTGGACGACGCCGCGACCCAGCAGCTCGACCATGCCGGCATCGAGCCGGGCCTGCGCGAACTGGTCCGCCTCCGCGCCTCCCAGATCAACGGCTGCGCGTACTGCGTCGACATGCACTCGCAGGCCGCGCGCAAGGAAGGCGTCACGGCTCAGCGGGTCGACGCGCTCGCCGGCTGGGCGGAATCGGGCCTGTTCACCGCGGCCGAGCGGGCCGCGTTCGCGCTCACCGAGGACGTCACGCGCCTCTCCGAAACGCACGTGCCCGAGTCGACCGTTTCCGACGCCGTCGCGGCACTCGGCGAGGAAGGCGCGGCGGCGGTGATCGCGCTCATCACCGCCATCAACATGTGGAACACGGTCGGCGTGACGACCCGCTGCTGGTCGGTCAGCCCGGCATGAACACCGCGCGCACGGCGATCCGGCGGCTCGCCACCGCACAAGCCCTGACCTCGGCGGGCGACGGCGCGGTACTGGCCGTCTCCGCCGTCCACTTCACCACCCGGGTCGGCCTGCCGGCGGGCATCGTGGCGCTCGGGCTGTCGCTCGGCGCCGCGACGAGCCTGACCACCACCGTTCCGTTCGGGACGCTGCTGGACCGGATCGGCGCCCGCCGGGCACTCGCCGCGGCGACCGTCGCCGCGGTCGCGGGCCTGCTGCTTTTCGCCGTCGCGTACACTGTTCCGCTGTACATCGCCGCGTGCGCGCTCTTCGCCTGCGGGCAGAGCGCGCTCGCGGCGGGCCGCCAAGCCGTCGTCGCGACCGTGGTGGCTCCCGAAGGCCGCGTCCGAGCCCGTGCACTGCTGCACACCGCCGTCAATATCGGCATCGGCGCGGGCTCCGGAATCGGCGCACTCGTCCTTGCCGCAGGCACGAACGCGGTCACCGTTTTTGTTGTGGACGCGGGATTGTTCGTCTTCGCCACCGCTTTGTACCTGCACGCCGGACCAGACGCCCCCGCCGAACGCCAGACCGGCTGGCCCGCCTTGCGCGACCGCCGTTACGTCACCCTGACGGTGCTCGCCGCGATCACTCAGCTGACCATGCCGATCCTCAGCGTCACCCTTCCACTGTGGATAGTCATGCGCAGTTCCGCTCCACAGTGGACTTCCGCAGTGGTACTGCTGGCCAACACGGTGCTCGTCGTGCTCCTCCAGCTGCCGGTCAGCCGACTGGTCCGCGACGCCCGCACGGCACGCCGATCCCTTGCCGTGGGCGGAATCTTCCTGGTCGCTGCCTGTTCCGTCTTCGGCTCGCTCGGCGCTTCGGCACACCCGGTACTCGTGGCGCTAGTCGGCGCGCTCCTGCTCACCATCGCCGAAACGACCGCCTCCGCCGGTGCCTGGCATCTCGCGTTCAGCCTTGCCCCCGAAGGACATCAGGGCCAATACCAGGCGCTGTTCGCCACCAGCACCGCGCTCGCCCGCATCACCGGACCGATCGTGCTGGTCCCGCTCGTGCTGACGTTCGGCTTCCTCGGCTGGACGCTCGCCGGGCTCGGGATGCTGGCCGCGGCCGCCGCGCTGGCGGCCATGGCCGCCCCTCAGCGGAAAGCGGACTGCCCGGTGATCGCCTGACCGACCACCAGCGTGTGCATCTCGACGGTGCCCTCGTAGGTGAGCACGGATTCGAGGTTGTTCATGTGCCGGATCACCGGGTACTCCAGCGAAATCCCGTTCGCGCCCAGGATCGTGCGGGCCGTGCGGCAGATCTCGATCGCCTCGCGGACGTTGTTCAGCTTGCCCAGGCTGACCTGTTCCGGCCGCAGCACCCCGGCGTCCTTGCGCCGTCCCAAGTGGATCGCGAGCAGCAACGCCTTGGTGTACTCGAGCGTCATGTCGACAAGTTTCTGCTGCGTCAGCTGGAACGCGGAGATCGGCTTCCCGAACTGCGTGCGGTCCTCCGCGTAAGACATCGCTGCCTGCAAGCACGAACGCGCCGCGCCGACCGAACCCCAGACAATGCCGAAGCGGGCTTCGTTAAGACAGCTCAACGGCCCCTTGAGCCCAGTGACCTCCGGCAGCACCGCGTCCGCGGGCAGCCGCACGCCGTCGAGAACGAGTTCGCTGGTGATCGAAGCGCGCAGCGAAAGCTTGTGCTTGATCTCCGGCGCTGAGAACCCTGGAGTGTCGGTAGGCACGACGAAGCCGCGTACGCCCTTGTCGGTCTGCGCCCACACCACGGCGACGTCGGCGACGCTTCCGTTGGTAATCCACATCTTCCGGCCGTCGAGGACCCAGTCGTCGCCGTCGCGCCGCGCGCGGGTGCGCATGCTGCCCGGGTCCGAGCCGGCGTCCGGTTCGGTCAGCCCGAAGCAGCCGATCGCCTCGCCCGCCGCCATCGACGGCAGCCACTGCTGCTTCTGCTCCTCCGAACCCCACTTCCAGATCGCGAACATCGCCAGCGAGCCCTGCACCGACACCAGCGAGCGGATGCCCGAGTCGGTCGCCTCCAGTTCCAGGCAAGCGAGGCCGTACTCGGTCGCCGACATCCCCGCGCAGCCGTAACCCTCCAGGTGCATGCCGAGCACCCCGAGCGTCCCCAGGTCCTTCGCGAGGCCGCGGACGTCGGGCAGCTCGCCGCGTTCGAACCAGTCGCCGACGTACGGGTCGATCCGCTCGGAGCAGACCCGGCGGACCGCGGCCGCGATCGCCTTCTCGTCCTCGGTGAACAGGTCGCCGAGCCCGGCGGGGTCGCGGGGATCCAGCGGCGGCAGGGACTTCGTGTCGCTCATTTCTTCTCCTCTGCGAGCCAGCGGCGAATCTCGTCGCTGTGCTGCCCCAGCCGGGGCGGGGCGGTGTAGCGGGCGACCGGCGTGTCCGAATAGCCGATCGGATGGCGGACCTGGGGCGGCGCGTCGCCGACCGGCACGGTGGGGGCGAGACCGAGCGATTCCGCGAGCTTGAAGCCGTCCGCGAGATCGCCGACCGGACCGGCGGGCACGCCGACCTCGGTCAGCCGGGCGGCCCACGAGTCCACAGTGTCGGCTGCGAACTGCTGTTCGAGCGCAGCTCGCAGCTCCGGGCGATTGCGCACGCGTTCGGCATTCGTCGCGAACCGCTCGTCGTCGGCCAGCTCCGGAACGCCCAGCACCTCGGCCAGCCGACGGAACTGCCCGTCGTTGCCGCAGGCCAACGCGAGCACATCGTCCTTGCAGCGCAACGTTTCGTACGGCGCGATCGACGGATGCGAGTTGCCCATCCGGCGCGGCGCGCGTCCGGTCGTGAGATACGAGGAAGCCTGGTTGGCCATCGAACCGAGCAGACTGGACAGCAGATTCACCTCGACCCGCTGTCCGCGTCCGGTCTTCTCGCGGGCTCGCAGCGCGGCGAGAATGCCGATGGTGGCGTCCTTCGCGGCGAGCACGTCGACGAGCGCGACGCCGACCTTCGCCGGTTCGCCGTCCTCGGGGCCGGTGACGCTCATCAGCCCGCCCATCGCCTGCACGAGGAAGTCGTAACCGGGCAGGTCCGCGTCGCCGCCGAAGCCGGAAACCGAGCAGTACACAATGCCGGGATTACCCACCCGGACGGATTCGTAGTCGAGCCCGCGCCGCCCCAGCGCGCCGGACCGGAAGTTCTCCACGAGCACGTCGGCGCGGCAGGCGAGTTCGCGCGCCAGGACCTGGTCGTCCGGGTCGCCGAGGTCGAGCACCACGGACTGCTTGGACCGGTTGGCGCATTCGAAGTACGAGCTGGAGTGTTCGGTCCACGGCGGTCCCCAGCCGCGGGTGTCGTCCCCGGAACCGGGCCGCTCGACCTTGATCACCGTCGCCCCGAGGTCGGCCAGATTCACGCACGCCAGCGGACCGGCCAGCACCCGGCTGAAATCCGCGACGACGACACCGTCCAGTGGCATGCTCACGAGCGCACCTCCTCGCTACGCATACTGGCATCAAAATACGTATTTACGCAACCCGCAGGTCCGGGTAGAGTTCCCGATCACCCGAGGAGAGAAAGCACCGATGCCGACGCACCCCACGCCGGACGGCCGCCCGAGGCCGCACCACCGGATGATCGACCGGGTGTCGACCATCCTGGAGCGGGCCGCGCGCTCCCGGAACGGGGTCACGCTCACCGAGTTCGCCCGCGAACTCGACGCGCCGATGAGTTCGATCCAGGGCCTGGTCAACGGCCTCGTCGCCACCGGCTACCTCGACGAACACGACCGCCGCTACTCCCTCGGCCCGGCCCCGTTCCTGCTCGTCCGGCTGGTCGGCCGCCCCACTGTGACCACGGTGTCGCACGAGGACCTCGAAGCACTGCACGAGGAAACCGGGATGACCGCGGTGCTGGCGATCATGGTCGGCAGCGACCTTTATTACGTCGACTTCGCCTCGCACGACCCGCGCTACGCCTACCTCGCCGAAGGTTTCGTGCGCCGCTCGCCGATCCGGACGTCGACTGGCTGGATTTTGTTGGCAGCCATGGAAAACCGCGACCTGTGGCCGCAGATCGGTGCGCTGCCGCCCTCCGACGCCGAGTTGGTCGAACGCTTCGTACAAGACCTGACCCGAATCCGCGCCGAGGGCTTGGTCGCCGCGCCAAGCGCATCCACCGAGGCGGACGGCGTGTCAGTCGCCGTGGTCGAGGACGGCCGGACCGTCGCCGCGGTGGGAATCATGGGCAGCCACACCGAAGTAGCCAACCGCAAAGACGAACTGATCAAGGTGCTGGGCCAACACCGTCGTGAGTGGCAATCACGGTTCTAACCGGCATCGCCACTCACGAGGCCAGCCCGCCACCGTCGTGCGCGGCAATCACGGTTCTAACCGGCACTGCCACTCACGACCCCGGCCCGCCACCCTCGTGCGCGGCAATCACGCTTCTAACCGGCACCGCCACTCACGACCCCAGCCCGCCACCCTCGTGCGCGGCAATCACGCTTCTAACCGGCACCGCCACTCACGACCCCAGCCCGCCACCCTCGTGCACGGCAAAGCCGGTTCTAACCGGCCTCAACACGCACGAGAGCCGCCACCACGCCCCCCGCCGGATCCAACTCTTTCTCCAGCTCGGCCAGCCGGGCCGTCGCACGCTGGTGCGCACTGCGCCCGCGCGGCGCGAGATACACCCGGACCCGCCGCCGGTCCTCCGCGTCGACCTCGCGATACGCCGCCGCGGTGGTGACCAGCCGGTCGACCACGCGGGTCAGCGTCGGCCCGGTGACCAGCGTGTGCCCGGCCAGCTCGGTCATCGTGAGCCCGTCGCCCCCGGCGAGCGCGTCCAGCACCAGCCAGCCGTCGAGGGACAGCCCCTCTTTCTTGAGCAGCGGCTCGATCCGCAGGGCGACCGCGCGTGCGGTGCGGGTGAGGGCGCGGATCAACGACGCCTCGGCCGCCTGTGCCTGCCTCATCCGCCCGCCCTCGTTCCGCCCTTGCGCAAATGCCTCCGCATTGTAAGACTTCCAAATGGAAGCAAGTCAACCGGCAAAGAAGCCCGGAGCCGGCATGGGACTCGGAGTCGCCAGCCGCGCGAGCGCGTTGCGCGTCGCGCTGGTCGTCCCGCTGCAGGGACCGGCGGGCCTTTTCGGGCCTTCATGCGAGGCGATCAGCGAACTCGCGGCCCGGGAACTGAACGACGCGGGCGGGATCCTCGGCCGCGAAGTGACGCTGGAAGTCGTCGACGGCGGTGCTCCTCCTGCCCAGGTCGCGTCGTCCGTGCGGCGCTTGGTCGACGCGGGCGAGATCGACGCGGTCACCGGTTGGCACATTTCCTCAGTCCGCAACGCGCTCGCGCCGGTCCTCGCCGACCGCGTGCCGTATGTGTACACGTCGCTCTATGAAGGCGGCGAAAGTCGTTCTGGCATCTACTGTTCCGGCGAAGTTCCGCGCGTGCAGATCCAGCCCGCGCTGCGGTGGCTGCGCGACAACTGCGGCGCGCGCAGCTGGTTCGTGGCAGGCGACGATTACGTGTGGCCGCGCGGTTCGGCGAGCGCGATCCGGCGCTACGCAAGGGAACTCGATCTCCAGATCGCGGGCGAAGCGTTCGTCGGGCTGGGTTCCGGCGACATGGCGCGGCTTGTCCGCCGCGTCGAAACGTCGGCGTGCGACGGCGTTCTCATGCTGTTCGTCGGACAGGACGCGGTCCGGTTCAACCGCACGTTCGCCGCGCGCGGCCTCCACGACCAGATGCTGCGGTTCAGCCCGTTGATGGAAGAAAACATGCTGCTCGCCAGCGGAGCCGAGGCGACCCGCAACCTCTTCGCGTCCGCCGCGTACTTCCGCTCCCTCGTCACCGCGGACGCGATGGACCTGCTCGGCCGCTACGTCCACCTGCACGGCCCGGCCGCGCCGCCGCTCAACAACGCGGCCGAATCCTGTTACGAGGGCTTGCATACGCTCGCCGAACTCGCTCGCCGCGCAGGCACTCCGGACATGCGCGCGCTGAACGCCGCCATCGACGGCGTCGCCTACGACGGGCCGCGCGGCACCGTCGAATTCCACGGCCAGCAAGCCGCGCAGCACGTGCACCTCGCCGCCGCGCGCGGCTGCGACTTCGATCCGATCACCCGGCTCTGACCCGTCCCGTTCCGGTCTTGACGGCCGCCGTCCGGCCAATTACTTTCACTTGACAGTATTTCATCTGGTACCAACTGAGGAGCGTGCGATGAACAACGTCGGCCTGCTCTACGTCGGGGCGGTACTGCTGGTCAACGGGCTGATGCTGCTCGGGCGCGTGCCCGCGCGGTCGGCCGCCGCGCTGAATCTGTTCGTGGGCGGGCTGCAGTGCGTCACGCCGACGGTGCTGATCATCCAGGCGCACGGGGATTCCGAAGCGATCCTCGGCGCGTCCGGGCTGTTCCTGTTCGGCTTCACCTATCTGTATGTCGGCGTCGCGAACCTCGCCAGGCTCGAACCCGAGGGCATCGGCTGGTTCTCGCTGTTCGTCGCGGGCGCCGCGATCGTGTACGCCGGCTTGGCGTTCTGGCGGCAGCACGATCCGGTGTTCGGCGTCATCTGGCTTTCCTGGGCTCTGTTGTGGGCCCTGTTCTTCCTCGTGCTCGGGCTGGGCCGCGAGGAGCTGACCCGGTTCACCGGCTGGACGACTGTCCTGTTGAGCCAGCCGACTTGCACGCTGCCCGCGTTCCTCGCGCTGACCGGCGGCTACCGCTCCACCGCGACCACCGCTCTCATCGCGGCGGCGGTCGCCGTCCTGCTCGTCGTCCTCGCCGCGGTGCTCGGGTTCCGCGGCCAGGCCCGCTCCGTCCCCAACCGCGCACCGGCCGCGGCCTGACCATCCACCCAAAGGAGAAATCCCATGCGACACGGTGACATTTCCTCGAGCCCGGACACGGTCGGCGTCGCGGTCGTGAACTACAAGATGCCGCGGCTGCATTCGAAGGCCGAGGTGCTGGACAACGCGCGCAAGATCGCCGACATGGTGGTCGGCATGAAGGGCGGCCTGCCCGGAATGGACCTCGTCGTGTTCCCCGAATACTCGACGCAGGGGATCATGTACGACGAGCAGGAAATGTACGACACCGCGGCCACCATCCCCGGCGAAGAGACCGCGATCTTCTCCGCCGCCTGCCGCGAGGCCGACACCTGGGGCGTCTTCTCGATCACCGGCGAACAGCACGAGGACCACCCGAACAAGCCGCCGTACAACACTTTGGTGCTGATCGACAACCACGGCGAGATCGTGCAGAAGTACCGGAAAATCCTGCCGTGGTGCCCGATCGAGGGCTGGTACCCGGGCGACACGACGTACGTCTCGGACGGCCCGAAGGGCCTGAAGATCTCGCTGATCATCTGCGACGACGGCAATTACCCGGAAATCTGGCGGGACTGCGCGATGAAGGGCGCCGAGCTGATCGTCCGCTGCCAGGGTTACATGTACCCGGCGAAGGACCAGCAGGTGCTGATGGCGAAAGCCATGGCGTGGGCCAACAACTGCTATGTCGCGGTCGCCAACGCAGCCGGATTCGACGGCGTGTACTCGTATTTCGGCCACTCGTCGATCATCGGTTTCGACGGCCGGACGCTCGGCGAAACCGGCGAAGAAGAATACGGCATCCAGTTCGCCCAGCTGTCACTGTCGGCGATTCGGGACGCACGCGAGTACGACCAGTCGCAGAACCACTTGTTCAAGCTGCTGCACCGCGGTTACTCGGGCGTGCACGCGGCCGGTGACGGCGACAAGGGCGTCGCGGACTGCCCGTTCGAGTTCTACCGCACGTGGGTCACCGACGCGCAGAAGGCGCAGGAGAACGTCGAGGCCATCACGCGCAGCACCGTCGGCGTCGCCGAATGCCCGGTGGGCGAGCTGCCGGTCGAAAAGACCAAACAGGCCTGATTTTCGGCTGGCTGCCGGTTTCGGTTTTCGGTTCAGGGAAAGGACACCATGCCGTTCATCACCGACAGGTACCACGACCAGAACCGGAACCGGCAGCCAGCCGCTCCGGCCGCCGCCCCCGTTTTACCTACCCCGGACACTCCCGACACCTTGGCTGACCGCTTGCGCAGCCGCGTCCTGGGCCAAGACCCGGCCATCGACGCCGTCGTCCGGGCCATCACCCTGGCTCGCGCTGGCGCGACCGAACCCGACCGTCCACCCGCGACAGTCCTGCTCCTGGGCCCCACCGGCGTAGGCAAAACCGAACTGGTCCGCCAGGTCGCCGCCGCCCTGCGCTCCGGCCCGGACGATCTGTGCCGAGTGGACATGAACTCCCTCGCCCAAGAACACTATGCCGCCTCCTTCAACGGCGCCCCGCCCGGTTACGCGGGAAGCAAGGAAGCCTTCACCGTCTTCGATCGATCCACTGTGGAGGGTGACCCGTACACCCCGGGGATCGTCCTCTTCGACGAGGTCGAAAAAGCCCACCCGACCGTCCTGCGTGCTCTCCTAGGCGTACTGGACAACGGAATCCTGCGTCTCGCGAACGGTCAGGAAAAGATCTCCTTCCGCAACAGTTTCGTCTTCCTCACCTCGAACCTCGGCTCAAAGGAACTCGCCCGCCGCCGAGGCTCCCGCTGGCGCACGCTGCTGGACCGCGGCCACACCCGCCGAACCGTCGTCGACAAAGCCCTGCAATCGTTCTTCGACCCGGAATTCCTGAACCGCATCGACGAAACGGTGGTCTTCGACGAACTGGACCGCGCCACCATCGAACGAGTCGCCCGCCTGGAAACCGACCTGCTGCGCGCAAGGCTTCGCCGCCGAGGCGTCGACCTCCAGGTAGACGACTCCGCCGTCCACCTCCTCGCCGTCCAAGGCTTCGACCCGGTATACGGCGCCCGCGGCCTGCGCCGGACCCTGCGCACCCACCTCGCCGCCCCGGTAGCCGCGGAAATCATGCGCGTACGCCCGACCGGCACCGCCCCGCTGTCGATCACCGCGACCGCCGCGAGCGGAACCATCCGCGCGACCGCCACCGATCCGGAGTCTTGACGCCGCGCGACCGCCTCTCTAAGTTCTCCGGACATAGGACGTCGGACATCCCATGTCCGGAGCGAGAGGCGGTCCCCCGGTGTTTCCGAGAACAGTCACGCTTGCGCTAGCCGCAACGATCTTGGCCTTCATCCCGGCCCCGCAAGCCAGCGCGAGCGGCGGCTGCACGTCGTCGACCCCGTTCGTCTCGGGCACTGAGGGCTACCACACCTTCCGCATCCCAGCCGTGGTCCGCGCCGCCAACGGCTCCCTGCTCGCGTTCGCCGAAGGCCGCCGAGACTCCCCCGGCGACTCCGGCGCGATTCACACGGTCGCCAAAACTTCTTTCGACGGCGGCTGCACCTGGGGCGGCCTGCGCGTAGTCGACAGCAACGGAGAAGCCACCGCCGGAAACCCGACCCCGGTCCTGGCCCGCAACGGCGACCTGGTGCTGCTGACCGTCCACAACGGACCCGTCAGCGAAAAAGCCATCATGTCCGGCACCGTGTCCCCGCAAGACACCCGCCGAGTCTTCGTCCAACGCAGCACGGACAACGGCCGCACCTGGACCCCCGCCCGCGACATCACCGCCACCACGAAACTGCCGACCTGGCGCTGGTACGCCACCGCCCCCGGCCACGCCACCCTGCTCCAACACGGCCGCTACTCCGGCCGAATCATCGTCCCCGCCAACCACTCCAGCGCCCCCGCCGCGGGTTCAGCGGACGCAGGAACCGAAGCCAAGTACTACGGCGGCCACGACCTCTACAGCGACGACAACGGCCGCAGCTGGCACATCGGCTTCACCGACGACCCGACCGACGGCGTGATCGCCCCCAACGAAACCACCGCCACCGAATTGCCTGACGGCACGGTCTACTTCTCCAGCCGCAACCAGGGCTCGGCCCCAGAACACCGCCTAGCCGCCTACAGCACCGACGGCGGCCGCACCCTCACCCGTCCCTATCAAGTGCAGCCAACCCTGTCCGGCCCGAAGGTAGAAGGCAGCGTCCTGCAAACGACAAACCGCCGCGTACTCCTCTATTCCAGCCCGTCCGACCCCGCCGTTCGCCGCACGATGCAACTTCGGACCAGCCCGGACCGCGGCAAAACCTGGCACCCGTCGACAGTTCTCGCCGACGCCCCCGCCGGCTACTCCGACCTGGTGCAACCAGACCGTTTCACCGTCGGCGTCCTGTTCGAAACCGGCACCGCCAGCGCCTACGAAAAGATCGAATTCCGCCGCTTGCCACTGTGACGACGCCCGCCGCCGGTAAAATCGCCCGCATGACGGACCCGTGGCTACGCCGCTTCCACCCCGCCGACGACGCCCCCGCCCGGTTGGTGTGCCTGCCGCACGCAGGCGGCGCAGCCCCGTTCTTCCACCCGCTGTCGAAAGCGCTGTCCCCAGCCGTCGATGTCCTGGCGGTGCAATACCCCGGCAGGCAGGACCGCATGGCCGAACCTGCCCTCCGCACCATCGAAGAACTGGCCGACGGCATCACGCAGGCTCTGCTCGCGTGGCTGGACCTCCCGGTAGTGCTGTTCGGCCACAGCATGGGCGCGACGCTCGCGTACGAGGTAGGACTCCGTCTGGAGGAACGAGGCACTCCGCCGGAAGCAGTAGTGGTCTCCGGCCGCCGAGCCCCGTCCCGCTTGGTGAACGAACAGGTCCACCTCCAAGACGACGACGGTTTGCTGTCCGAGATCGAAGGATTGGCAGGCACCGACCCGAAGGTGCTGCGAGACCCGGAACTGCGAGAACTGTTCCTGCCGGCCCTGCGCGCGGACTACACGGCCGTCGAAACGTACCGCCCGAGCGCCGGCCCGCTGACCGCGCCGATCCACGCCCACACCGGAGACGCCGACCCGCACGCCCCGGTCTCGGACGTACAAGCCTGGTCGTCGCACACCCGCGGCGATTTCACCCTGACCACGTATCCCGGCGGCCATTTCTACCTGGTGGACCACATGGCCGCGATCACCGACGCCCTGCTGAAACTGACAACGAACGGCTTCTAGCCCTCTGCTGCGGATGCTCGACGGCCTCCTCTTTGGCCTATCACTGGGTCTCTTCACCCCTTGCGCGTCCGTCCGGAACACCTGCAGCCGGTGCACGTCGCCAAGGTTGCCCTCCGCGACCGGTCCCCTCAATCCGACTCACCGCTCAACCGCCTGCCCGAGCACCCCCAGCATCCGCCAGACCATCAGCGCCTTTCCGCCGAATCAACCCACCCCGAGCGGCGCGCGGACGGTCAGCGTTCCCGCTACCCGGCCGACCCTTCCGCCGGTCAACCCACTGCCAGCCGCAAGCCGCTCGCCAACCTTCCTCCGCAGGCCGCCAGCCGCTCGCCAACCCCCCTCCACAGGCCGCCAGCCGCTCGCCAACCTCCCTCCGCCAGCCGCAAGCCGTTCGCCGCCATCCCTCGCCAGCCGCAGACCGCTCGCCGCCATCCCTCCGCCAGCTTCCCGCCACCGGTGCCCCTC
>NZ_PQIA01000234.1 GCF_003385235.1 Amycolatopsis circi
TCGCATCCAGCAGATGCCCTCTCGCTCGGATTGGTCTTTCCTTCGCAAGAACAACCATCCCAGGCCAGAGGGCATCTGCGCGTCCAGACACGGCCTACAACACCACAAACACCGGTGGATCCAGGTCTGATTCCCGCAAGGAGCCCTTCACGGACCTAGCGGCTATCCGCCCGGGACCGTCTCCCCGCCCAAGGCAGCCATCACCTCGCCGCTGTAGTACGACGACAGCCGGTTCGACGCGAGGAACACGTACGACGGCGCGAGATCGTCCGGATGCGCCGCCCGCTCGAGCGGCACCTGCAGACCGAACTTCTCCACCTTCTCCGGCGGGAACGTCGACGGAATGAGCGGCGTCCACACTGGACCCGGCGCGACGCAGTTCACCCGGATTCCCCGGTCGGCCAGCGCCTGCGCCATCGAATACGTCCAAGCGTGGATCGCGCCCTTCGTCGCCGAGTAGTCGATGAGGGATTTGTTGCCGCGCAAGCCGTTCACCGAACCGGTGTTGATGATCACGTCGCCGTCGCCCAGGTGCGGCAGCGCGGCGGCGGTCACCCGGAAGTAGCTGTGCAGGTTCACGTCGAACGTGTGCATCCACTGCTCTTCGGTCAGGTCCTCGGGACGGTCGACCGGCCATTGCGTAGCCGCGTTGTTGACCAGGATGTCCAGTCCGTCCAGTTCGGACAGTGTGCGCTCGACGATGTCCCGGCATTGGCTCGCCTCGGCGAGATCTCCGGGCAGCAGCAAGCATTCCCGGCCCTCGGCGCGCACGCGGTCGGCGGTGTACTCGGCGTCTTCGTGCTCGTTGAGGTAGGAGATCGCGACGTCCGCGCCTTCTTTCGCGAAGGCGATGGCCACCGCGCGGCCGATGCCGGAGTCGCCGCCGGTGATCAGCGCGCGCTGTCCGGTCAGCAGGCCGCGGCCCTCGTAATCGGTCATCGAGTCTCGCGGCCGCGGGTCCATGTCCGCGGTGGTGCCCGGCGGATCCTGTCGCTGCGGCGGTCGGATGCGGTCTGCCATGCGGGTGTCCTCCCCGGAAAGTCGGTTCTGTTCCTTTCCGGCTACCCGCTGCGGCACGGTTCAATCACAGGGAAAGGCCGCGCAACCGTCCCCTGCGACGGTTGCGCGGCCCCTCGCCCCCTGGCCCGCACTGCGGATGCGCGGCGGTTACCCCGGCGCGCAGCGGGCAAAACCAGGGGCGATCAGTAATCGTGCGACAGCGCCTCGACCAGCACTCCGGTGTCCGGATTGGGCAGAGCCCGGGCGACGTCCGCCTGTGCGACGACGCCGACCAGGTCGTGGCCGTCGATCACCGGCAGCCGGCGCACCCGGTGCTGCGACATGGTCTGCAGGATCTCGGTGACGTCGTCGTCCGCGCCGATCGTCACCGCTTCGCCTTGCGCCAGCTCGCCGGCGTGCACCGCGCGAGGATCCTTGCCCTCGGCGATCACCTTCACCACGATGTCGCGGTCGGTCAGCATTCCCTTGAGCCGGTTGTCCTCGCCGCACACCGGCAGCGCACCCAGCTGTTCGCGCGCCATCGTCTGCGCGGCGTCGTTCACGGTGTCCGACTCGCGCACGCACACGGCGTTCGGCGTCATCAGGTCGCGGGCAGTGGTCATGAGATCGTCTCCCTTCCTCCGATCACTACCCGGCTACCCGCGTTGCCGGCGTTTACGCCTGCCGAGCTGTGCTGTTTCTCGCGCACCCGCACGGGTAACCGGAGGCTCGTGGAAGGAGCCGACATGCCCGAACCGTTCCCGTCCGACCCGGTCCGCGCGGAAGGCCCGCCGCTGGTCACGGCAGGCCGGTCCGGCGCGCCCCGGCTGATCGTGCTCGACCCGGCCGGCGCGGCCAAACACGACGGCCTGCCCGCCACCTGGCGTCCGCTCGCCGAGAACCACGAGATCCTTTGGTACCGGATCCCGGTGGAGGGCGCGTGGCGCGAGACCGCCGAAACCCTTGCCTCGCCGGGGCGCAGCGACCTCGTCACGAGCGGGCCGCTCGCCGCCGACGTCCTGCAACTGGCCGCCGAGCACCCTGCCTCGCTGCGTTCGGTCCTTCTCGTCGACCCGGCGGCCGAGGGCGTGATCAGCCCCGGTGACGCCGCGGTCGCCGACGAAGCCTGGTTGGTCCGCCACGACGCCGAGATCGCCGCCTTGCGCGAGTCCGGGGTAGAGGTCGAGGTGCTCGCCCACAGTTCCGATGACCCGGAGGACCGGGTGCCGAGCCCGCTGCCGCTGGGCCACGATCGGGTGGTCGAAGCACTCCGCGAAACCCTCGCCGCGCTGGAATCAGCGGGGCGCTGACCGGTTTCGCTGTCCCCAGACCGGGTAAGCCTCGCACAACGAAGGGAGGAAGCCGTGCTGGAGGAAGTGAACCGCACGCCCGCTCGAGAGAAGTCCACTGCGGACCTCGTGGCGGATCTGACCGCTTCCGTCAAGCGCCTGCTCGAAGACGAATTCCGCCTGGCCATGGCCGAACTCCAGACCAAGGGGAAGCGCTTCGGCATCGGAGCCGGGCTCGTCGGCTTCGCCGGTGTGCTGGCGCTTCTCGGCGGCGCGACCCTGATCGCCGCGGCTGTGCTCGGCTTGGCGCTCGTGGTGCCCGGCTGGCTGGCCGCGCTGATCGTCGGAGGCGCGCTGCTGCTGGTCGCGGCGCTCGCCGCGCTGATCGGCGGCAAGGAAGCGAGCCGAGCCGGCGGGCCGGTGCCGGAGGAATCCGTCGAGCGCGTGCGCGAGGACGTCGAGACCATAAAGCAGGTGCGGTCATGACCGAACGCAAGGTGGAAGAGGCCCGCGCGGACCGGGACGTCACCCGCGAGGAGCTGGCCGAAACCCTGGACGCGCTGGGACACAAGCTGGACGTCCGGACGCGCGCCAACGAGAAGGTCGACGAGACCATCGATCGCGCGGCCGAGCAGGCCGAGAAGACCTTCTCGGCCCCCGCCGCGAAGAAGGTCCGGGCCGGCGCGGAAGCCGTCCGGAACAACCCGCTCCCGCTGTTCGCGGCGGTCTTCGGCGGCGTGTTCGTGCTCCGGTTCCTGATCCGCCGCCGGCACGCGCACCAGAGGCAGGGCGGCGCATGCTGACCGACCGGGAACAGCGTGCCCTGAACGAAATCGAACGCGGTTTGTCCGCCACGGATCCGCGGCTCAGCTCGAAGCTGGCCCGCGGATCCGGCCGTCGGCCCCCGCACCGCCGCCGCTCCGCGCTGGAGATCCTGGCGATCGTCACCAGCGTGGTGCTGGTCGCGACCGGGGCGTTCGACTCGCGGCCGGGCCTGATCGTCGCCGGAGTGGTCGGGCTGGCCGTGCTCCTGGGCGGGCCGTTCGCGGTGCGGGACTGGAAAGCCGGGTCCTCTCGCTGAGCCGGGGTTCGCTAGATCACTGTCAGGAAAGCATCAACAACCACCTCTCGAGCACGCCCCGCGAGCCAGCCTGACCAGGTGACCGCAACCCTGTCCCGCCCGGAAACGCCGCCAGCCGCCGATCGGCACCGGCTCTCCGTCGTCGGCGGCCTCGCCGCGCTGTCCCTCGACGCGATGGCGTCCGTCGCCTACGGACCCGAGGCGATCGTGCTCGTCCTGGCCGTCGCGGGCGGAACGGGACTGGGCTTCACGTTGCCCGTGACGCTCGCGATCGCCATCCTGCTCGCCGTGCTGACCCTGTCGTATCGGCAGGTCATCGCCGCGTTCCCGGACGGCGGCGGAGCCTACGGAGTCTGCCGTACCCATCTCGGCCGACGCGCGTCGCTCGTGGCCGCCGCGGCGCTGATCGTCGACTACGTGCTGAACGTCGCGGTGTCGGTCGCGGCCGGGGTCGCTGCGTTGACCTCGGCGTTTCCCGCATTGCTGCCCTGCAAACTGTGGCTCTGCCTCGGTGTGCTCGCGCTGATCACCGGCATCAACCTGCGCGGCATCGCCGAGAGCGCGCGGGCGTTCATCGTGCCGACCGTCGTGTTCGTCGGCTCAATCCTCACCATCGTCGTGGTCGGCCTCTTCCGCAGCGCTCCGGCCGCCAGTGTCGCCAGCGGCCACCTCCCGAGCCTCCAGACGGTCGGAATCCTGTTGCTGCTCAAGGCTTTCGCGAACGGCTGCGCGGCACTGACCGGCGTCGAAGCCATCGCCAACGCCGTCCCGTCCTTCCGCAAACCGCGCGTGCGCCGAGCACAGCGAGCGGAGGTCGCGCTCGGCGGACTGCTCGCGGTGATGCTGCTCGGGATCGCCGTGCTGATCGGAAAGTTCGCGATCCACCCGGTCGACGGCGTGACCGTGCTGTCGCAAGTGACCGCCGCGTCGCTCGGGAACGGTTTCGGTTACTACGTAGTGCAATTCTCCACCGTAGTCCTGCTGGCGCTGGCCGCGAACACGTCCTTCGGCGGGCTTCCGGTGCTGGCGCAGCTGCTCGCGAAACACAACAACCTGCCGCATGTTTTCGCCCTGCGCGCCGAACGCCAGGTTTACCGCTACGGCGTCGGTTTCCTCGCTGTCGCTTCGGCTTTGCTGCTGATTCTCGCGAATGGCGACATGAACACTCTGGTGCCGCTGTTCGCGATCGGAGTGTTCGTCGGTTTCACGCTCTCGCAAGTCGGAATGGTGCGGCATTGGTTCCGCTCGCGCCCGCGCGGCTGGCGCGGAAAGGCCGTCCTCAACGGTTTCGGCGCACTGCTCACCGGGCTCGCCGCGATCGTGGTCACCGCGACGAAGTTCGGCGAAGGCGGCTGGCTGGTCGTGGTCGCGCTGCCGGTGCTCGTGCTGCTGATGGAATGGGTCCACCGCAATTACCGCCGCATCGGCGCGCGCCTCGAACTCGGGCGCGTCCCTCCCCCGCCGCGGCCCAACCGGTCGCTGGTCGTCGTCCCGGTCCACACGGTGTCCCGGCTGACCCGCGACGCGCTCGCCGCCGCGCTCTCGCTCGGAGACGGCGTCGAGGCTGTCCACGTGACGCATCCCGAGGAGGAAACGTCAGCGCGCGAGTTCGTCGAGGACTGGGAACGCTGGCATCCGGGCGTCAGGCTGGTCCAGCTGCACGACGAGCACCGCCGCCTCGGCGAGCCGATCGTGGAGCATCTCCGCCGGCACGCCGGATGCCACGTCTTCGTCCTGGTCGCCGAGGTCGAGCCGGAGCATTTCTGGCAGCGCGTCCTGCAGAACCGCCGCGGCGCGGTGCTGGCCCGGGCGCTGCGCCGCCGTTCGGACGCGGTCGTCTGCCGGATGCGGTTCCGGGTCGGGGGTTAGCGAGCCCATTTCGTCCCTTTTTCCCGAATGCCCGCTTTACCGGCGCGGCCGGCGAGTTGCCCGATAGTACTTTCGGCCGATGTCCGCAGGGCGAAAACCCGCCGAAAGGCGTGGGCCATCCCGGGGGATTTTCTCCCGGCCCGGTTTCCGCGCCCAAGATCGTCTTAGGGTTGCGGTACTTGGTTGATCTTGAACCGTGCTCTCGAAACCGGATTGAGGGGCCCATGCGCAAACGGACCAGAATTCTCGGCAGAACGCTCGCCGCGGCGGGCACCCTCGCGGCGCTGACGGTGGCCACGGCCGTCCCGGCGATCGCGGTGCCGCAGGCGAAAGCGGCCGAGCCGACTTCGGTTGAGCAGGACATCGCGCAGCTGTACCAGGACGTCGAAGACCTCTACAACGGGCTGCCCGCCAACGCGCTCCGCGGCGTCGACCCGCTGTTCGACTCGCCGGTGAAGCGGCCGGGCCAGCAGGCCCACGCGGCGCAGGGACCGATCCCGGGCTGCACCGAGGGATCGCTGCTGACGTATGCGAACAACCTCGCGGCCAAGCTGACCCCGACCGAGGGCCAGGCGCTCAGCGCGCTGAGCGCGATCGGGCAGCTCTACACCCAGGCCGTCGCCAGCGACAAGACCCCGCAGGTCTTCGGCACCGACGGCCAGTACACGCCGCGCGCCGGCTCGACGATCGACAAGCTGCGCGGGTTCTGGGACATCGAGAGCTGGAACGTCCAGCTGGTCGCCTGGAAGGGCACCGACCTCGGCAGCCAGGACCGCACGACGCAGACGTTCAAGCTCGGCCTCGACCCGAAGCGGGCCGCCGAGGCGGGCGCGCTCGCGACCAAGGTGCTCTACGAGGTCCCGGCCCTGCAGGGCGGCCGCCACCCGCTGCTGACCCTGAACGCGTTCTCCGCCCCGGCCGACAGCCTCGGCGGCAAGCGCATCATGCTCGGCGACGGCCTGCTCGACGTGGTCAACCGCCTCGGCTTCGACGACGTCTCGGTCGAGTCGGTCGTCGGCCACGAGTACGGCCACCAGGTCGACTTCGCGCACAACAACTACCCGCGCAACGAGTCCGGCGAAATGGGCCCGGACGCGTACGGCGGCTACTTCGTCGCGCACGCCAAGGGCGAGGCATGGAACGCCCGCACCCAGCAGGAAGTCACCTACCTCGACGCCTCCATCGGCGACTGCTTCCACAGCCACGGCACCCCCGACCAGCGCAAGGCCGCCGGCGCGTGGGGCGAGAAGCAGGCCACGAGCCAGAACAACCCGAACCGGATCATCCCGTCCGCGACGATGATCGAGAAGTTCCAGAAGGAATACCCGAAGCTGGTGCCGCCGACCCCGGCCGCACTGACCGCGGCGCACTGATCCCGGCCCGCCGCCCGCAGCTTCATGTCCGTGAGGGGAACCCTGAGGGACTCTGAGTCCCTCAGGGTTCCCCTCACGGACAGCTAACCCGCACCCGCAGCGCGTCGATCAGGAGCTGGTAGGCGTTGGCAGACCGGGCCTCAGGCGGAGTCCAGCTCCCGCACGGCCGCGTCGTACTGGGCGCGGGCGAACCGGAACGGCCCGAACCGCCGGTAATCGCGCTCCGGACGACGCGGCTGCCCGAAAGAATCCCAGACGACAGCGTCCTCGGTCACGGTAATGCGCGCCAGCAGCGGCCAGCAGCCCTCGCTCCCGCACGAACAGGCGAGGAGGAGGGTTTTGCCCTCCTCCTCGGCGAGGCCGTGGAAGTGACCGGTCTTCGTGCCGGAGTAGCAGTGCCGGGGCAGACCGCCGTAAGCCTCCCCCGCCGGGGACATGCCCTCCGCGAGTTCGAACCGGTCGATCAGGTCGGTGAGCGCGACGTCGTCGACATACTGCACCAAGACCGGACCGCCGGTCAGAGAGGGCGGATGGAACGCGAAGCGAAGTGTGGCCACCGCCCGAATTATCCCGGATCCCTCACGCCGGGGTTTCGTCGGCCTCCCGGCGCTCAGCCAAGATCTCGGTCACCCGCTCGCTGGGCAGCGCACTCCGCAGCGCCAGCGCCATCACGATCGCGGTCAGCACCAGCGACGCCACCGCGCCCAGCGAAAAGTCCAGGACGCCAAGGTTTCCGGCATGGCTGGACGCCTCCGGATACGTGCCGAGGTAGCTGATGACCGCGAGCCCGGCGAACCACACCAGCACCCACCAGCCGTGCCGGAAGTCCATCCGCGGGGTGCGCTTCGAGAACGTCTGATTCGCCAAGAGCAGGAGGTAGCCGAAGACGATCACCACGAACAGCTTCCAGTTCGTGTCCCAGCCGGTCCAGTAGATGATCAGGTTGGTGGAGAACAGCGCCAGGAACGCGACGACCCCACCGGTGCCGCGGCCGAGCCGGAACGGGCGGTCGTGGCCGGGCAGTTGCTTGCGCATCGCCAGCAGCACCAGCGGCCCGGACCCGAACGACAGCACCGTGCTGTTCGTGACGAACGAAACCAGCTGGCTCCACCCGGGGAAGGGCAGGAAGAAGAAGCAGCCGACGACGAACGCGAGGATCAGGCTGACCCACGGCACGCCCGCGGAGTTCACCTTCGCGAGCCCGGACGGCGCGTTTCCGTTGCGCCCCATGGCATACGAGATACGCGCGGTGACGCCGGTGTAGATCAGGCCGGTGTCGCCGGGCGAGATGATCGCGTCGGCGTACAGCACCGCGGCGAGCCAGCCGATGCCGAGCACCGCGGCGATCGCGGCGAGCGGGCCGAAC
>NZ_PQIA01000236.1 GCF_003385235.1 Amycolatopsis circi
ACTCTGAGTCCCTCAGGGTTCCCCTCACGGACCTTGGGCGCGGGCGGGGCACGGGCGGTGCGGGAAGGCGGGGCCCGGCTCGGTAGCCTGGCGTTTCGGGGTCGGCGAGCCGGGGAGGAAACGCGGGTGCAACTGCTGATGGCCCCTGCGCGCGCCGAAGCGGCCCATCCCGTGCGCGCCGTCGCGTGGGATCTCGTCTTTTATCTCGGCTGCTTCGCCTTCGCGCTCGGCACCGCGCTCGCTTCCGAGTTCTACGGTTACCGGATCTGGGGCAATTTCGCCGTCGCCGGATACGGATTGGCCGCCGCGCACAGCGCCTGGCTCACGATTTCCGCGCGCCGCGGAATGCAAACTAACGGCAAATTCGGTTCGCGCTGGATAGGTATCGGCGCGGTTGTCGTGTTCGCGATGTGCGCGCCGCTGGCGATGCTCGTAATCCGGCGGCTGACCGGTACGGACTGGCTGACCACCCCGTTCTCCTGGGCCGCGCAGCCCGAGGTGTGGGTGATCGAGCGCAGCGCGGATCTGTTGCTGCGGAACGGAACCCCGTACCTCGACCTCACCGCGCTCCACCGCGCACCGGAGGTGAACGACTACACCCCGTACGGCCCGGTGATGACCGTCTTCGGGCTGCCGCGCGCGCTGTTCGGCGGCAATCCAGTCCTCAATGCACTGACCGACGCGCGCTGGATGTTCGCGCTCGCCGCGGTGATCTGCGCGTACGCCTCCTGGCGCCTGCTGAACCGGCCGCGCATCCCGGTTTTCGCCGCACAGCTCGCGATCGCCTGTCCGCTCACCGCGCTGACCTGGGCGGTCGCCGGTCCGGACCTCGCGATCGTGGGCCTGCTCGTGCTGACGTTCGCGCTCGCCTCTTCCGGCCGTCCAGGATGGACCGGTTTCGTGCTGGCGCTGGTGATCAGCGCGAAACTCATCGTCGCCCCGGCGGCCGCGGTGCTCGCGGTCTTCGTCTACCGGCGGGCTCGCGGCGAAAATCCTTGGGCCGCAACAGGTCGCTTCGCGGCCGCGCTGGCCGCGACGACGATCGTGCTGCATCTGCCGGTGTATCTGGCGAACCCGGCGGCGTTCACCGAGCACGTGATCCGCTTCCCGCTCGGCATGGGCGCGGTCCGCTCCCCCGCGGCGAGCCCGCTGCCCGGGCATCTGATCGCACAGGCCGGACCGGCCGGCACCGCGATTTCCCTGGTGCTGGTGGGTCTTGCGGCAGTGGCGATGCTGATCTGGCTGGCACGCCGGCCCCCCGCGACGGGATCCGCTGCACTGACGCGAACCGCCGTCGGACTCGGCGCGTTGATCCTTCTCACTCCGGCCACCCGGTACGGCTACCTCGTGTACCCGCTGGTACTCCTCGGCGCCGCGCTGACCTTCCGGGATTCCGGACCGACCGCGCGCCCCCCGCGCAACGGCCGCGCTGACGCTACTTCTTCTTGACCCGCGTGGCCCCGCCGCGCCCCCGCAACTGGACCCCGGACTCCGACAGCACCCGGTGGACGAACCCGTAGGACCGTCCGGTGGATTCGGCCAGAGCCCGGATGCTCGAGCCCTTCTCGTATTTCTTCTTCAGGTCAGCGGCCAGCTTGTCGCGCGTGTTGCCGGTGATCCGCGCGCCTTTCTTGAGATCAGCCACGTCGATCGCCTTCCCGCCGAGTGGTTGTTCCGGGCCATTCACGGCCCCTGCCGGGGCAATGATCGAACACTACGCGCCGGATTGCCAGACGGCAGCGGTAAAACGATCGAAACCGCGATCACATTGGGCCATTCCAGTGCTTTGCCCGACACGGTAAGCACCCGAACGGACGCACTCGGTCAGGCAAGCTGGACAAGTTCAAGATAATCCGGGGACCAGTGGTCCTCGGTGCCGTCCGGAAGCAGGATCACGCGTTCGGGTTCGAGCGCCTCGACCGCGCCCGGGTCGTGCGTCACCAGCACGACGGCGCCGGCGAAGCTGCGCAGCGCGTCGAGAACCTGCGCGCGGCTGGCCGGGTCCAGGTTGTTCGTCGGTTCGTCCAGCAGCAGCACATTGGCTTGGCTGGACACGAGTCCAGCGAGCGCGAGCCGGGTCTTCTCGCCGCCGGACAGCGTTCCGGCGGGCTGGTCGAGCTGTTCGCCGGTGAAGAGGAACGAGCCGAGCAGGTTCCGCAGCTCCTGCGCGCCGGTGTCCGGCGCGAGATGGCGGATGTTTTCCCACACCGACGCTTCGTGGTCGAGCGTTTCGTGTTCCTGTGCGTAATAGCCCAAACGCAATCCGTGACCCGGTTCGACGGATCCGGTGTCCGGGGTTTCCATTCCGCCGAGCAGCCGGAGCAAGGTCGTCTTTCCGGCGCCGTTCAGTCCGAGCACCACGACCTTCGAGCCGCGGTCGATCGCCAGATCGACGCCGGTGAAGATCTCGAGCGAACCGTACGACTTGGACAATCCGTCCGCGGTCAGCGGCGTGCGGCCGCACGAGGCCGGCTCCGGGAACTTGATACGGGCGACCTTGTCCGCCTGGCGCGTCTCGTCGAGCGAGGAGAGCATCTGCTCCGCGCGCCGGGCCATGTTCTTGGCGGCGACGGCCTTGGTCGCCTTCGCGCCGAGCTTCGCGGCCTGCGCCTGCAGCGCGGACGCCTTCTTCTCGGCGTTCGCGCGCTCGCGGCGGCGGCGCTTCTCGTCGGTGGCGCGCGCGTCGAGGTAGCGCTGCCAGCTCATGTTGTAGATGTCGATCTCGCCGCGCGTGGCGTCGAGGAACCACACCTTGTTCACGACGTCGCCGAGCAGTTCGACGTCGTGGCTGATCACCACGAGACCGCCGTCGTGCTGCTTGAGGAAGCCGCGCAGCCAGTTGATCGAGTCGGCGTCGAGGTGGTTGGTCGGCTCGTCCAGCAGCAGGATCGTCTCGGATTTGCCGCCGGCGCCCGCCTCGGCGGCGGCGAACAGGATCCGCGCCAATTCGACGCGACGGCGCTGACCGCCGGACAGCGTGCTCAGCGTCTGGGCGAGGATGCGGTCGGCGAGGCCGAGATTCGAGCAGATCCGCGCCGCTTCGCTCTCCGCGGCGTATCCGCCGAGCGAGGAGAAGCGCTCTTCGAGCCGCGCGTAGCGGTTGATCGCCTTGTCCCGCTGCTTGTCGTCGACCAGCTCGGACATCGCGGTCTGCGCCTTTTCCATGTCGCGCACCAGGGTGTCGAGCCCGCGCGCGGACAGCACGCGGTCCTTCGCGGTGACCGACAGGTCGCCCTCGCGCGGGTCCTGCGGCAGATAGCCGAGTTCGCCGCTGCGGCGGACGTCGCCGGCGTGCGGTTCGCCCTCGCCCGCGAGGACTTTGAGCGAGGTGGTCTTGCCCGCGCCGTTGCGGCCGACGAGGCCGATGCGGTCGCCGGACTGGATGCGGAGGGTGGCGCCGTTGAGCAGGATGCGCGAACCGGCGCGCAGCTCAAGGCCGGTGGCCGTGATCAAGAGAACTCCCGGAGACGGGGGTGGTCAGGTGGACGTGCTGGAGCGCTCCGGCACCGCGTGCGATGCGGAGCGGGCGGTTATTCTCTCTGAATCCGCACCAATGCCCTGATGACCACGAGCCCAGTGTACGGGTCGCCGTCGAACGGTTTTCGCGGCCGTGTCCGGATTCACTCGCGTCCCGTTGTCGGGTCCCTCACCACCAGCTCCACGGCGCGCGCCCGCTGCGCCGCTTCGGCCAGCACCTCGCGGCGCGGTTCGGGGATCTCCAGCACGCGCGGTTCGGCGCGGTCGAACAGCTTGGCGAGCCGACGGTCGGCCCGCAGTTCGTCGAGCGCCCGGCGGTCTCCGCCGAGCACTACAGCGTCCACTTCGGACAGTCTGGGCAGCAGGACTTCGTACGCGTCTTGGGCAGCTGCGTGCAGTGCCGCTCGCGTTTGGCCTTCGCGGCGGCGTGCGAAGCGTTGCTGCGACCAGCCGCCCGCCGCGGTTCGGCCTTGTACGTGGTGGCGGTCGGTCCGGGAGAGGACCACCCGGCCGTCGTAGGCGAGGCCGAGCGAATGGCCGCCTTTTCGAACCAGCAGCAGTGCGAGCAGCCTCGGGGTTTGCGCGTGCCGGATTAGTGGTTCGACGGCCAGCCCGGGGTATTCGCCTTGAGTCGGCAACGGTCCAAACGGGACAGTCGCCGTGGCCGTGGTGCCGTTCTCCGCGGCGATTCGTACTTCCGTCGCGGTGAGAACCGTGGTGCGCACGCCGTCGTTGCGTTCGGCGAAGCGCGCGAACCAGCCGTCGAGCCGTTCGGGCGGGATTTCCACCGCCCGTCCGCCGCCTGCCACCTGCCGTGCCATGCCGGAAACGGTACGGGGCCGCCGCGCAGTGCGACGGCCCCGCATCGTTCTCAGGCGAGCTGAGGTCGCACCGGCCCCGTGGTCACCGTCTTGTGCACGTCCGCCGGATGCCCGGCCGCGACGTAGCCGTTGACGTGCAGCGAAACGCTGCGGATCGAACCGGTGTCGCCGCCCGCGGTGTCGACCACCTTGAACGTCCACGTGCCGTCCGCCGAGCCGCCTGGCTGAGTCTGCGGCGTGCTCGGGCGGTAGGTGCCGGCGAACGGCGCGTCCGCGGCCCGGACCGTGCTGAACAGCTTGGCCGCGGAATCGTCGAACACCACCTGGCAGAGGTTGTGGCCGTTGCTGCCGCCCTTCTGGAACAACGTCGCCGTCGCCCCGGACGGCGAGGTCAGCGTGCCGACCAGGTCGTTGACGTAGGTGTGGTCGATGCCGACCGTGGTCGCCTTCTCCGCGGTGGTGCAGGTGCTGCCGTCGATCGACAGCGAGACCTTCGACGCGGGACCGACGCCGCTCACGACGAGCGGAACCGACGCGCCGAGCTGCGAGTTGTCCGGAATCGCGACCACCGGCCCGGCATAGGCGAACGCCTGGGAAACGGGCGACGGCGTGCCGACCGGCAGCGAATACGTGCTGGTGCGCGGCGAGTACGAGCCCGCGAAAGTCACCTTCGCGTTGAGCACTACCGGCGAGCCGAGCTGCTGGTTGGCCGGAACCGTGACGGCGAAGTCGTTGATTCCGGTCTGTCCGGGGCTGATCGTGCCGTACGACTTCGCGCGCGGTTCGATCGTGACGCCCTGGGTCGGCGAAGTAAGCACGACGCTCGTGGACACCGCAGTGCCGTCGCCGGTGTTCTTCACCGGCAGCGTGACAGTCGCGGTGTCACCCGGGTTCAGCGTGCTGCCGCCGTTGGGTCCGCGGACCGTCGGCTGCCCGGCCTCCGCGTACGGCTGCGGGCTGGCTCCGGTGTAGGCCAACACCTTGTCCGCCAACAACACTCCGGCACCGGTGAGGTTGTCCGTGCCGGGTGCTTCGATGTCCACGGCGGTCTTCAGGAACGCCTCGCGAATGTCCGAAGAGGACAGTCCGGGATTGCCGGACAGCACCAGGCTCGCGATCGCGGCCGCGTGGGGTGCGGCCGCCGAGGTGCCGAAGAACGGGTCGAATCCGCTCACCGAGGTGTGCACGCCGTCCGCCGCGGTGATTTCCGGCTTCTGCCGCACTTCTCCGCCGGTCGAGGACGCATTGCCCGGCGTGATCGGCGTTCCGTCGGCTTCGAAGAACACGCGTCGCGGACCGTCCGAGCTGAACCGTTCCGCCTTGCTGGCCGAGGAATACGCCGCCGGATACGGTCCGGTCGGGTTCGCCGGGTCGCCCGGTTCGAGCGGCCGTCCGAACGCCGCCTCGGCCGGTGCCGCGGCGACCGCGAACGCCTTGCGCGCCGCGGCGTGGCCCACCACCGCGCCAGGCGTGGAGTACGCCTTGAGCCCGTCCGCGGAGTCGCGGAACCGGCTGCCGAACGCGGTCAGCGAGAGATACCGGCCGGCCCCGGAGAACTTGACCACGGCGAGCCGCAGCCCGGTCCCGCCGAACAGCGGGGTGGCCAGCTGCTCGTACGGGTCCTGGGCGCCGTTCTGGACGTCCTGGCTGAAGCTGACGACGTTGCCGCGCGCGTCGAGGAGGTAGAGGTCGTAGTCGTCTGCGGCGGCGCCGAGCGGGTCGGACCAGTGCAGCGTCACCGGGATGTTGGCCGACGACGCGTCCGAGATCGGCTCGAACGCCTGCTTTCCGGCTGCGCCGGCGAAGTTGTGCGCCGTGCCGGCGAACTTGCCGATCGAAATGCCGGAGTCGACGAAGTCGCCTTCCCAGTGCGCCGCGGTGCCGTCGGCGACGTTGCCTTCGTTGCCCGCGGAGGAGAAGTAGAGCGCGCCGTCGGCCGTCACGTCGTTCACCGCTTGCGCGATGATCCAGTCCTGGAAAGGGGATTCCTTGAAGTAAATGACGTCGTCGACAATTACGTCGCAGTGTGCGTCGAAACGGAGCTTGCGGATGTTGTCGGCGAAACTCGCGTCGGAGGTGAAGGCCGTGGCGAAACCGAGCTTCGCGTTCGGGGCGAGGTCGTGGATGATCTCCAGCATCGCCGTGCCCTCGTCGCCGCTGCCGGCTTGTCCAGTCAGGACATCGACCGCAGGAAGCTCGCCCTTGGTGCGGGAAACCTCCAGCGAATCGACCCCGTCGGACAGCGCGCACGCCTTCACGCCGGTGCCGGTCACACCGAACTGCTGGCGCGCGATGTCCGCGTTATGCGCCCGATCGCCCGCGCTGACGACCTGCGATTTGGCGCCGATCGCTTCCTTGAGCTGCCGGTCGATCCGGTCAGCCTTCTGCTGCTTGGTTTCCGTGCCGTCCTTGGTGTTTTCCCGCTGCCGCGCCGTCATCGCCTGATCCGCGGTCTCGACGTGCTTCACGTCGCCGCGCTTCGCGATCTCCGGCAGGGCGGTGAGCGGTACCTCGGCGCGGATGCTGGCCGCTGTACTCGACACCGCCCGCACCTCGGCCCCGGCTTTGCGCAGGTCGTTGACGAGCCCGTCGCTGACCTTCGTGACGCGGATGTCGACCAGTGCTTTGTCCGCGGTCTTGGCGACGCCCGGCAGCGCGGCCGCGCTGAGACTCCGCGTGCGGATCTTCTCCTGGACGAGCAGCTTGCTGTCTATTTTGGACTCAGTCGCGGTCTGCCCGGCTTTCACCGCCTGCAACGCGGCGATCTGCTTGTTCGCGTTGGCGTCCACAGTGGACTCCTGCGCTCCGGCGAGGGGCGGTGTCGCCAGCCCGGCGGCGAGCACCGCCGCGGCGACCACGCCCGTCCGTCTTCTGGCCGATCTTGTCGAGGCTCTAGGTGAACGGGTACGACGCACGTGCGCCTCCGATCTCACACCGCGTGCCCCGACTCACGCTGGCCAACGCCGGTGATCACCGGCTGGAACCAGCTAAGTCCCACTTCTGTCCGGGAAAAACGGCCGTTGGGGTGACGTTGGTCAGGCAATATCCGTTGCCCGCCGGACGTCGTAGGCCGTTCGGCCGAGCCCGCCTTCTCTCGCGCACGCGACCGGGCGCCGGATTCGCCGGTCAGCGCAGTTCGGCTCGGTGCTCGCCGAAGTTTCCCGTGACCGCGGTCACGAAGGCGGCAGCGCGCGCTGCCGCCGGACGGGAGCGACTCGAATGCGAGCGCGAAATCCGGACGACTCCACCGCTCGCGCCATCCATCGCGGGCGGCGGCGTCCGGGAAGCCTTGGAAGACCGCTATCTCGGGATCGCGTTCGCCCCAGCAACCCCACTTCCGGGACGGCCCCGTCACCGCGATGACGTCTGCCGAAACTGCGATCAAGCCCAGGAATTCGTCGTCGGACGCATGTCCGATCGCTGTCCAGTAATACTCACAGAACAGCGAATCACAGCTCCAGCCACATGATGCGCAACCCCACCCGTCCCTCGACGGGATGCTGAAACGCCCCCGGCGCAACGCCCAACGTCACGAACCCCAAACTCTCGTACAACCGGATCGCGTGCACATTGGTCTCGACCACCGCATTGAACTGAATCGCCGCGAACCCCGCCCGCCGCGCCCAAGCGATCAGATCGACAACCAACGCCCGCCC
>NZ_PQIA01000229.1 GCF_003385235.1 Amycolatopsis circi
GGGCGGGACCGGTCCGGAAGACGGGCGGAGAGGCGGCCCGGAAGGGCGTTCGCCGGAGTGCGGCCGGTAGCCCCGCGGTGCGGGACGGACGAACCCGGAGTCCACATCGGTCATGTTTTATCCTTGCTGGCAACAAAACCGGCCTCTTCGCGGTCGAAGCCGATCCAGATTTTGCGGCACAGGCAACATAATTTCACGGGAACGGCACTGTCAACGGGCCGGTGGCCGCCGTATCCGTCGCCCGTCCGGACTACACCCGAACGGGTGGAACGAAGCGGGTGCAGGTGATACCTCCGGCCCCGGCGCATGCTATCCGCGTGACAATTTTCAGGCGGGCGTTTTCGAATCCCCGATCGAGGCTGCCAAGCGGGCCGCCACATGGTCCAAGGTGAGCCGCGCGGGCGCGGTCTCGGCGAGGAACTCGTTGAGCAGCAGGAAAAACCCGTCCGGGTCGGCCACATGCGGAAAGTGCTTCGCGTTTTCCCGCACCACCAGCCTGCTGTCCGGCAGCAGTTCGGCGGTCCGGCGCCCGTGCGCGACCGGGAGGAGCGGGTCGCGTGCGCCCCAGACCAGCAGCATCGGCACCGATTCGGCCAGGTACAGCTTCTCCGCGGCGCTCGCGCGCTGGCCGCGCAGGTCCATCAGGCTGCCCGCGATGGACAGGAAGGCCCGCCGCCGAGCGGGGTCGGCGAGAGAGCCGAAATGCCGGGCCAGTTCACGTGTTTCAGTTTTCAACGACCCGCCGAGCCGCCGCCCGAGCCGGGCCGCCTGGCGCGCGAGCGCGAGGGTCGCCGGGTTGACGGCCAGCGCGAGGAAGGCCGCCGCGCCGGGCAGCGTGGCGGCTCGGAGCACCAGGCTCACTTCCGTGCCGAGCCCGCCGCTGCTGACCAGCACCAGCCGGTCGCACATTTCCGGGAATTGGTAGGAGAACTGCATCGCGATCCCGCCGCCGAGGGAATGTCCGACGACGGTCGCGTGCCGCACGCCGGACACCGCGAGCACGTCCCGCACGATGCTCGCCATCGCGCCGAGCCCGTAGTCCGCGCGGGGTGCGTCGGAACCGCCGTGCCCGGGCAGGTCCAGCGCCAGCACACGCCGGCCGATTTCCTCGCGGCGGCCGAAAAACGGCGTCCAGGTTTCGATGCTGCCCGCGATTCCGTGCAGCAGCACGACCGCCTCGTCGCCGGTGTCCGCCGCGGGCCGGTGTTCGCGCAGCCGGACCCGCCGGCCGTGGAGGGACAGGGTGTAGGTCTCGAGTGTCATCGGCAGCCTTTCTCGCGAATCCGAAATTAGGGCAGCCGGGCTCTTTCCCGCGCTGTGGCAAAGGCCACTTTCCGGGAATTCGGGACGTGCGTGACAGGAAAGGAAAGCGGAAATCGGCCGCGCGTGCGAATTTTCCGGGACCGCCGAACGGCTTGTCGACAATGCGGCGGCGCCCGGTCATCCTCGACGCATGGCCGCAATGACGCACCGGACGCGCTGATGTCGTGCCGCGCGAGGATCCATTTCGCTCACGAGGGCCGCCGTCCGCCTTCGCCGCGGCCTGCCGGGAGATCGTGGCGAAGGGTGCTGCCGATGCCGGCGAGCAGTCTGGAACGCGGGACGGACCGGCGCCTGCCCCTGACGGCGATCGTGCGGGTGTTCCGCCAGTCGATTCGCCGGTTTCGGCGCGGCTGGGGGCTCCGCTTCGCTGACGTCCGTGAGGGGAACCCTGAGGGAATCAGAGTCCCTCAGGGTTCCCCTCACGGACCGCACGCCGCTCCCGTCGGGACGTTCGGCCTGGGCAGCCGCGTTTCAGCCACACCCGCAGCACCGCCTTGAGTCTCTGGCAGGCGAACCAGATTCCCTCAAGGGGGCCCTCACGGACGTCAGCGGCACCGGGCCGCGCCCATGGACCGGCCGCGGTCAGTTCTCCGGCGGCCGATGCGCGCGCATGAGGCGCTGGGCGCGCAGGGCAAGCTGCATGCCGAGCCGGTCGTCGGCGTCCTTGAGGCGGTCGCCGAACAGTCCCTCCAGCTGCCGCAGGCGGTTGCGGACCGTCTGCGGGTGCACGCCGAGGCGCTGCGCGATCTCCGGCGCCCCGCCCCGGGTTTCCAGCCAGGCCAGCAGGGTTTCGCTGAGCCGCTCGCGCTGCTTGGCGCTCAGCGAGGCGAACGGGTCGAGGCTTTGCCGCGCCAGTTCCGCGGCCAGGAAGTCCTCGGCGAGCAGCCAGAGCGTGGCCAGGTGGTCGCGGCACCAGACGACCGGGCCGGGAGTCTCCGGCCCGGACAGCTGCAGTGCCCGGCGCGCGGTGCGCAACGCGGCCGGCGCGTCGGCAAGCGGCACGGTCGGCGACACCGCGGCCCGCCAGCCGTCGGGCATCGCCGCCAGCGGCGCCAGGTCGGCGTCCGGGTCGCCGGCGAGCAGGTGCGGCTCAGGGCCGTCGAGGTCGGCGAGAACGCCGTCGCCGAACAGTTCGGCCGGGAAGCCGGGGGCCTTGGGGCCGCGCTCGAGGGCGACCATCGCAGTCGTTTCGGGCAGCGGCCACCCCGCTCCGCTCGCCAGTTCGGCGATGCTGCTCGCCGCGCCTTCCGGAGCCTGGACGATCAGCTCCAGCAGCCGTCGCCGCCGGGCGGGCACGGCTCCCTCGGCGTCGGCCTGTGCCTGCTGGTAGCCGGCGATCGCGGTGGCGCACAGCTCGTCGACGTAGGCGAAGATCGCCTCCGCGCCGACCGAGATGACGGCCGGATCGACGCCCGCGGCGACCACCGCGGGGTGCATCGCCCGCCAGGCGACCCTGGCCCCGATCGTGGCCGTGTCCTGCAGCGCGTCGAGGTTGCGGCCCTCGCCGAACTCCACGGCGCCGCGGTCGCGGTAGAACTCGATCCACTGTTCGTGCGGCAGATCCGGGGCGCCCATCGAGTCCACGCAGTGCAGCACCGCGTACTCGACGCTGCGGATCAGCACCTTCCCGAAGACGCCCTTGAGCGGCTGGCCGTAGGCCGGGACCGCGCGCTGGGTTTCCTGGATCATCGCGGCCGCGGCGTGCGCCGCGTGCGGGCGCAGGCACGCGCCGAGCGACCGCGGCAGCGAAGCCAGCAGAGCGAAGCTGCGGTACTCGACCACGAATCCCCCTTCGAGGCGCTGGGGCGGAGGGAGGTGAGCGTAGCTGAAAACGTGCGTCACTAAAAATGAACGATCGGCGCCCGAAAGAGCGACGCGAACCTGTCCTTTTGACACGGACGAGTGTGCGTTCTACGCTCCGTGCCCGGCTGGTGCCGGTTATTCCTGAACCGTCTATTTCCGAGTGGGGGATTAAATCGCCATGCGCAGTTCCGCCGCTTCCGACGGCTCGGTGTGGGCGCGGCTCCCGCGCCGGCTGGGCGACGCGGTGCGCCCGCGGATCCCGGAGATCGCCCGGGCGTGCGTCGCCGCCATCGCCGCCGAGATCCCGGAATATTCCGGGTGCTTCGGCCAGGAGCCTGGCCGGGCCGCCGCGATCGAGCAGACCCGGCGGGGGATCGAACGGGACATCGACCGCGTCGGCGCCCCCGCGATGTGGCAGAGCGACCGGCTCGCCGATTTCCGCGCCCACGGGCGGACGGCGTTCCACGAAGGACTCAGCCGGGAGTCGGTGCAAGCGGCGGTGCGCGTCGCGAGCCGGGTGATGTGGCGCTGGATCGCCGAAATAGCCCAGGAAACCGGGCTGTCCGGCGACGTCGTCTACGGGATGGCCGAGGGCATGCTCGGCGATGTCGAGACGTCGATGGCGGCGGTGGCGGAGGGCTACAGCGCGGCTGAGGCGGCGATGTCGGGCGACGGAGAGCGGAATCGCCGAGTGCTCCGCGCGCTGCTCGGCGGCGGGCAGCGGACCGAAGAGGACAGTCCGGCCGGGCTGCCCGAGCGGGTCGCGGTGGTGGTGTTTCACGCGCTGCCCGGGGCGCCCAAGCTTCCGCCGGGCCTGCTTCCGGACCACGTCGTCGCGGATCCGGCGGGCGATCCGCCGACGGCGCTCACCGCCGCGCCGGACACGGATCTGGAGAGTCTCGCCGGACTCCCCGCGGGCTGGACCGCTGCGGTCGGTCCGCTGGTGCCGTCCGGTTCGGCGGCCGAATCGTTCCGGATCGCGCGCCGCGCGGCCGATCTGGCGGCCCGAGGACTGCTGGACGCGCCGGGCCCGGTGGTCTGGTGCCGCGACCACGTGCCGGCGCTGCTGCTGCTCGCGGACGAGTTCCTGGCGGCACAGCTGGCCGAGACGACGCTGGCCCCGCTCGCCGGGCTGCCGGAGAAACGCCGCGGGCACTTGGCGGAGACGTTGCTGGTGCTGGTGCAGACAAGGGGCAGCGCGCCGGAACTCGCGCGGGCGCTGGACCTGCACCCGCAAACGATCCGCGCGCGGCTGAAAACGCTCGCCGAATTGTTCGGGGACCGACTGACCGATCCTGGCGAGCGGCTGCGGCTCGAACTGGCGTTGCTGGCGGAGCGGGCGCTCCCGGACCGGGAGTGAGCGAGCGCCCGCCTGCCGCGCGTCGGCGGAAACTTCGCCTTATCCGATATTTACGGAATTTTGGCGATCGGTTCGCCTCGCGATCTGGGAAGCTGTGGTGAGATCAGCTCGCCGTCGATCTCCTTCGGACGAGCTGGTCCCGGAAACACCCACCGTCGGTACCCGAACCAGCGAAACCCCGTGCCCGCCGCAGTGCCCAGCACCATTCCCGCGACGAAGTCCGCGATTTCCTGTGCCAGGTAGCCGATCTGCGGTTCCTCAAGACGCAGGACGTACCGCGATACCAGCAGCGGGACGAGATTCACCGCCACCGCACCGGCATTGACGGCGAAGAACAGAGTCGCCTCGCGCAGCCGTCCGTGGCCGCCTCTGTCCACGAAGGACCATTTGCGGGACAGGAAGTACGCGAAGGCTGTCGACGCGACAGTCGCGATCGCCAACGCGGTCACCGGTTTCTGGTGCAGCACAGTCAGTTTGAGGCTGTAGTCGACCAGCACGGTGACCCCGTAGGCGGCCGCTCCGACGACGGCGAAGCGAAACAGTGCGCGCGGCTCGGACATGATTCCGCGGATCAGCAGTTCGACGCGGCCGGTTTACCGGCGATCCGGTCCTTGACGAAGGACAGGACGTCGGCGTTGCCGGTGTAGACCAGCGTGATGTGGTCAGTGTCGTAGGTCTTCCAGGTTTCCTGGACTCCGGCGGCGCAGTACGTCTTGTGCAGGGCGTCGGCTTGCGCGAACTGCACCAGCTGATCGCCGGTGGCGTGGTAGAGGAACAGCGGGGCCTTCGGCGGGGCGGCGCCGAGCTTGTTCTCGGCCAGCCGGGCCGCCCACGCGGGCTGGATGTAGCCCGGGCTCGTGGTGTAGTCGGAGATCTTCTGCCCCGCGTACGTCGTCAGCAGTTCGAACGTGCACGCGCTCTGTTTCATCTCGGCGATCTTCGCGCGGCCGTTGTCGCTGAGGAACGAGTCGAGTTTCAGGTCCGGGTAGGCCTGGTCGAGGCCGATCAGGGCGTAGGCGAAGACCCCGAAGCCGAATTTGCCGTCGAGCTGCAGCGTCACCTGGACGAGGTCGGCGGGCACCCCGCCGGCGGCGATCCCGGCGAGATTGAGTTCCGGGGCGTACGACGGTTGGAGTTCGCCCGCCCACACTGCCGCGCCGCCGCCCTGGGAGTAGCCGCGGAAGACCACTTTCGACGTGCTGGAAAGCCCGGCCGGGGCGAGCCGCTGCGCCGCGCGGACCACGTCGATCACCGCCGGGCCTTCGGACCGTCCCACGACGTACGTCGTTTTGGGGGAGCTTTGGTAGCCCTCGTAATCCGGCACCGCGACGGCGTAGCCCGCGTCGAGCAGGTCGTCGAGGCCGGGTTGCTCGTAGAAAGCGCCCATGTCGATCATCTTCGACGGAGTGCAGGCGAACGCCGGGCCGTGCGTGCCGGGGGCGAACGCGACGACCGGCGCGCTGGCCCGGTTCGCGTTCTTCGGCACCAGCACGGTGCCGGTGACCGCGTTGGGCTTCCCGAGTGCGTTGGTGGACAAGTACATCACCTGCCAGGCGTCGACGGACGCCTTGCGCGGCCCGGCATTCGACGGCCGCCAGCGGATGACGTCGCCTGGTTTGCCCGACGGCAGCGGCGAAGGCGGCGTGTAGAACGAGTCGTCGGCCGGGCCCGGGTCGGGCGCCGCCGCGGCGGCCGGGGCGAGCGCCGTGGCGAGGACCAGTGCGGCGAGCGCGCGGCGGACCTTCATGAACTCGTCCCGTAGACGCGTTTGCAGGTCGCGGATTCGGCGAAGGCCAGGTTCAGCTCGGGGTTCGCCTTGAGGTCCTTGATCGGGCCTTCGGGGTCGGTGAGCTGCCCCATCGTCGCGTCGGCGTCGGCGACCGCCTGGCGAAGGCTCGCCTGGTCGTCCACCTTCGCCTGTTCCATTTCGGACTTCGTCGCGGCGATCTTGTTCGTGGTCTCGGTCAGGTTCGCGGCGGCTTTGTCCACTGCGGACTGTCCGTCCGGGACGGGAGGCACGCCTGCCGCGCGGAGGCCGCCGGACATGTCGCCGAGCGCCGAGCCCAGCCGGTCCAGGAAGGCGACCATCGCGTCCCGCGTCTTGCCGGGGGCGGCGCTGTCGGCGGCCGGCGGCTGGGAGAGCTTCGCCGAGCCCTCGGCCACACTGGCGCACACCTTGTCGACCCACGCGAGCGCCGCCGGGTCGGCGTGCTTGCCGGAGGCCGCGGGTGCGTCCGAGGAGCAGGCAGTGCACGAGAGGAGCACGGCAGCCGACATCGCCAGCACCGCGCTGTGCATTCTGTTCATGGTTTTCGAGGCTACGCAGCACGATCGCGGGCGGGCAAGAATGGAATGCGCGATTGGCACGCGCGTGAACCTTTCCGGATTCGGAGTTGTCACCCGCGTCAGCGTCCCGGTGCTGGGACAGGATCGGGAAAAGTCGCCTTTGTCTGCTAGGAAAAAGTTCCGCGCGGCGTGCCGGGGTGACAATTTGCGGAGCTGTTCCCGGGATTTCCGTAAAAGCTCTTGATCGGCGATCGGATCGCTCGCTAGCTTACTGGCCGGTAGCGATTCCTGTTCACAACGCTCCGCCTTTTCGTATCACTGTTGATACACGGAAGGACCATCGTGAGTCACCCAAGAGGCAAGAAGAAGACGGTCGTGGCCGCCGCGGCCGCGGGTGCGGCGGGGCTCGTCGCCGCCGCGCTGGTGGTCGGGGCCCAGGCCAGTGCCGCCGACCCGATTTCGCTGACGCTGAACTATCACTGCACCTTCCCGCTGGTGGGTTCGCAGTCGCTGAAGGTGGTGATCAACACCGATCTGCCGCCGGCGGTGAACGCCGGGCAGGCGACCGGGGCCTTCGACATCAAGGCCGTGTCCACGATCAACGCGGACACGGTCAGCGGACTGAGCCTGATCGGGGCCACGACCCTGGAGGGCAGCGCGACCGCGAGCGCGAAGGTGGCCGCCCCCGGCCTCGACCTTCCGGTCAGCGTCCCGATCGCGCTGGACAAGACGAACATCCCGCCTTCGGGCGAGATGAACATCAACGCGACCGGCAAGACGCCGTCGCTCACGTTCACCCAGCCCGGCCAGGCGAAGATCACCGTGGGCGACCTGGCGCTCAAGGTCACCCCGCGCAAGGCGGACGGCTCGGTCACCGGGATCACCCCGGACGGCACCATCAACGCGCCGTGCACCCAGGACCCTGGCCAGAACAACACCCTCGCCACGATCACCGTCAACGGCGGGACGTCCACGGCTCCGCCCCCGACCTCCGACACTCCTCCGCCGACCTCCGACA
>NZ_PQIA01000228.1 GCF_003385235.1 Amycolatopsis circi
TGCAGGATCGCGTACGGACCGGCGACGACCCCGTGCGCGCCGATCTCGGCCAGCGGCGTGATGCCCAGCTCGGCCGCCTTCTCCGGGCTGGCCACGATCACCGCGGCCGCGCCGTCGGAAATCGGCGACGCCGAACCGGCGGTGATGGTGCCGTCCGGAGCGAACGCCGGACGCAGCTTCGCGAGGCTGTCGCCGGTGGTGTCCGCGCGCACGCCCTCGTCGGTGGAGAACACGACCGGGTCGCCCTTGCGCTGCGGGATCGACACCGGCGCGATCTCCTCGCGGAAGAACCCGGCCTCGATCGCGGCCGCGGCCCGCTGGTGCGAACGCGCGGAGAACGCGTCCTGCTGCTCGCGGGTGACGCTGTAGCGGCCGTTGTGCTTCTCCGTCGAAACACCCATCGCGACCTGGTCGAACGCGCAGAACAGGCCGTCGTAGGCCATGTGGTCGACGAGCGTGGTGTCGCCGTACTTGAAGCCCGCACGGGACTTCGGCAGCAGGTGCGGCGCCTGCGTCATCGACTCCTGGCCGCCCGCGACGACGAGGTCGAACTCTCCCGCGCGGATCAGCTGGTCGGCGAGCGCGATCGCGTCGAGACCGGAAAGGCAGACCTTGTTGATCGTCAGCGCCGGGACGTCCATCGGGATGCCCGCGGCGACCGCGGCCTGGCGCGCCGGGATCTGGCCCGCGCCGGCGGTGAGCACCTGGCCCATGATCGTGTACTGGACCTGGTCCGGGGAGACGCCGGCGCGCATCAGCGCGGCCTTGATCGCGATCCCGCCCAGCTGGGCTCCCGAGAAGTCCTTCAACGAGCCGAGCAGCCGCCCGATCGGGGTACGGGCAGCGCCCAGGATCACGGAACCGGACACGTCGTCCTCCAAAGCATCGGTGCACTGGCAGTGTTCCCACGATACGGCCTGGACGGGGTTCCCGGCGCGTCTTGATGGAGCCAGTGTGAGGGGGCGCACGCGGGGTTCCGCGAGGCCCGGCGGGGCTTATCCTCCCCGGTATGGACACCGAGCCCAGCGCATCCGTGCTCAAGCCCTTCGTGACCGCGATCGACCACGTCGGCATCGCCGTGCCCGACCTCGACGCGGCCATCGCCTTCCACCGCGACCACTTCGGCCTGGAGGTCGCGCACGAGGAGGTGAACGACGAGCAGGGCGTGCGCGAGGCGATGCTGCGCGCCCCGGGTACCGCGGGCACCGAGACGATGATCCAGCTGCTCGCCCCGTCCCGGGACGATTCGACGATCGCGAAGTTCATCGGCCGCAACGGGCCGGGCCTGCAGCAGCTCGCGCTGCGAGTGTCCGATGTGGACGCTGCCGCGGAGGCGCTGCGCGCGCAGGGACTGCGGCTGCTGTACGACGCGGCCAAGCGCGGGACGTCGAACAGCCGGGTGAACTTCGTGCACCCGAAGGACGCGGGCGGGGTTTTGGTCGAGCTGGTCGAGCCCGCCGCCTCCGCACACTGACCGGAGCGCGGGATGGCGAGTGCTTCGGCCACGGGCCACGGCGGAGCGAGTCGCCAGCGGGGCTAGCCGCGGCCGGGGCGGCCCGGCGGTGGCAGGGTCGTGAGTGGCAATCCCGGTTCTAACCGGCATAAACACTCACGAGCCTCTTCACACCGCAGACGCAGGCGGCTTGCCCTTAGCCGCCCGGGCCGACAGCGCGTTCGCCACGAACGTCAGCTCCCCGTCGAACTCCGCGGGTCGGTCGTCCCCGGTGTGCCGAGCCGTCGCGTGCCGGTGCGTAACAGCGCGCGCCAAAAGCCCGGACGCGTTGTCGATGTCCGCCCCGGCGAGCCGTCCGCCGGTCGAGGCCACGATCACCGACCGCATCAGCCGGACCAGTTGCTGGAACCGTTCCGACAGCGCGTCGCGGACCACGTGGTGTGTGTCGGCCTCGCGCCACAGCAGGTGCGAGAGGCCGAGCGAACCGGTGAACCGGCGGTCGAGTTCGCCGACCAGTCTGCGCAGGGAACCCGCCAGGTCGCCGGGGACGACGACCGCGGCGGGTTCGATGCGTTCGTCCGGCAGCCGGTCGACCAGCGCGGCCAGCAGGTCGGACTTGCGGCGGAAGTAATAGTGGACCAGGCCCTTCGGGACCCCGGCGCGCTCCGCGATGCGGGACGTCGGGGTCGCCTCGAAGCCGGACTCGGCGAACAGTTCCTCCGCCGCGCACAGGATCCGTTCTTTCGCCGAGTCGTCGGTCATGTCACCTTCCTCGCGGGGCTTCGTTGCCCCGTCAGTGCTGGCCCGCCATCCGGTGGGCGGCGTTGGCCTCCGGCATCGCGGCCGCGCCGGCGATGATCGTCAGCGCACCGCCGACCCAGGACGTCCACGACGCCCCGTTGAATTCCGTATACCCCATCACCCACGGCGCGATGAACAGCAACGCGCCGAGGACGATCTGCACGCCCTCGCCGTAAACCATGCTCGGCGTCGCGAGCGACACCAGGCCGTCGATCGCGATCAGCGCACCGAGGACCACCATCGTCCACACCATCGTGGTGTTCGTGCTCAGCCAAAGGGGTGAAAGAGCGGCGACAACACCAATCACGACCTCGGCCCAGTCATAGGGCCGCGTCCAGGCGCGCGTCGAGACTTCACTCATTCGTGCTCACCTCCGCCGGAAAAGAGCCGTTCAGGGAGATTTCCCACTGCCGACTATGCGCCTTGACTGGCCAGCCGGTCAAGATCCGTGCGTCACACTTCGACTCGTGTACGGGGTCTGCGTCTCGTACAGTGAGGCCCCCGGTTACCGACGAGTAATTTCGTCCTGTCGCGCGCCGCGACCGACCCCTGGAGGTTCCCGATGTCGCACCTCGACGAGATCCAGCAGGCGATCCTGAACGGCCGCCTCGACGCGATCGCCGAGCTGCCCGTGCCCGAGAGCTACCGGGGCGTCACCGTGCACGCAGACGAGGTCGACATGTTCGAGGGCCTCGAAAGCCGGGACAAGGACCCGCGCCGCTCGCTGCACGTCGACGACGTCCCGACGCCCGAACTCGGCCCGGGCGAGGCGCTGGTCGCGGTCATGGCCAGCGCGATCAACTACAACACCGTCTGGACGTCGATCTTCGAGCCGATCCCGACGTTCAAGTTCCTCCGCAAGTACGGGAAGCTCTCGCCGCTGGCCAAGCGGCACGACCTGCCGTACCACGTGGTCGGCTCGGACCTGTCCGGCGTCGTGCTGCGCACCGGCGCGGGCGTGCACAACTGGAAGCCCGGCGACGAGGTCGTCGCGCACTGCCTGAACGTCGAACTGGAAGGCCCGGACGGGCACAACGACACGATGCTCGACACCGAGCAGCGGATCTGGGGCTTCGAGACGAACTTCGGCGGGCTCGCCGAGATCGCGCTGGTCAAGGCGAACCAGCTGATGCCGAAGCCGGCGCACCTGACCTGGGAGGAGTCCGCCTCCCCCGGGCTGGTGAACTCGACCGCGTACCGGCAGCTGGTGTCGCGCAACGGCGCGGACATGAAGCAGGGCGACGTCGTGCTGATCTGGGGCGCGTCGGGCGGGCTCGGTTCGTACGCGACGCAGTACGCGCTCAACGGCGGCGCGATCCCGGTGTGCGTCGTGTCGAGCCCGGAGAAGGCGGAGATCTGCCGCAAGCTCGGCGCGGAGCTGATCATCGACCGCACCGCGGAGGGCTACAAATTCTGGAAGAACGAGAACGAGCAGGACCAGAAGGAATGGCAGCGGTTCGGCGCGAAGATCCGCGAGCTGACCGGCGGCGAGGACCCGGACATCGTGTTCGAGCACCCGGGCCGCGAGACCTTCGGCGCGTCCGTCTACGCCGCGCGCAAGGGCGGCACCATCGTCACCTGCGCGTCGACCTCGGGCTACATGCACCAGTACGACAACCGGTACCTGTGGATGAACCTCAAGCGGATCATCGGCTCGCACTTCGCGAACTACCGCGAATCGTGGGAGGCCAACCGGCTGATCGCGAAGGGCCTCATCCACCCGACGCTGTCGAAGACGTACTCGCTCGAGGAAACCGGCCAGGCCGCCCTTGACGTGCACCGCAACGCGCACCAGGGCAAGGTCGGCGTGCTCGCCCTCGCCCCGGAAGAAGGGCTCGGCGTCCGGGACGAAGAGCTGCGCGCGAAGCACCTCGACGGAATCAACGCCTTCCGCGGTGCGTGAGGGCAGGCCACCTGCCTCTTCGGTCCGGCCGCTCGCCGCACGAGCGGCCGGACCCCGTGGGTGCTCACCCGTCCGTGACCGCAGAGCGACTACGGTGGTGTCATGAGTCTTGGCGATGAACGCGAACTCGTGCCGCTGGGAGCCGGCTTCGACGTAGCGAAGCGGGGGTACGCCCGAGCGCAGGTCGACGAGCACTTGGAACGGCTCGACGGCGACCTGAAGATGCTCACCGCCGACCGCGACGCCGCCATCGCCCAGTCCGGCGACCTGGCCCGGCAGCTGGAAGTCGCGCGCGGCGAGATCGCCGATCTCCGCGGTCAGGTCGATCGGCTCGCGCAGCCGCCGACGAGCGTCGAGGGCCTGTCCGAGCGCCTCCAGCGGATGCTGCGGCTGGCGCAGGACGAGGCCGCCGACACGCGGGCCCGCGCCGAGGCCGAGGCCGGGCACATCCGGGCCAAGGCGGAGACCGACGCCAGCGCCATGCGCGCCCGGTACGAGCAGCTGCTCACCGAGCTTGACCTGCGCCGCAAGGAAATGGAAGCCGAGCACCGCAAGGTGCTCGAGGACGCGCGCGCCGAGGCCAAGCGGATCACCGACGAGGCCGAGGCCGAGCGCAAGAAGCTCGACGCGGAGTCCGAGGCCCGCCGCACCCAGGTCGAGGAAGACTTCGAGATCGCCATGGCCACCCGCCGCGCCGAGGCGATGCGCGTGCTGGCCGAGCAGGAAGCGGCGAGCAAGACCGAGGCCGAACGCCGAGTCCGCGAAGCCGCCGAGGACGCGGCCGCGATCCGGGCGAAGGTCTTGGAAGAGGAGACCGCCGCGAAGGCCGACATCGACCGTCGCCAGCGCGAATCGGTCGCCGACGCCAACAAGCGCCGCCAGGACTCGATCACCGAGGCCAACGCGCGCCTCGCGGAAGCGGCCGACGAGGCCCGCCGCCGCGTCCGCACCGCCACCGACGAGTCCAACCGCCGGATCACCCAGGCCAACGAGCGGGTCGAGGCCCTGCGCACGGTCCGGGCGAGCCTGGCCGAGCAGGTCCGGTCGGCGCGCACCGTGCTGGCCGAGGCGCAGCACGTGCTCGGCGAGATGGACGGCGAGGTGCCCGCGGACATCAAGGCCGCGGCCGACAAGCCCAACGGGTCCGGACCGAAGTCCGCCGCGAACGGCTCTCCGGCAGGCGGGTCGCAGGGCGGCGCCACGGCCGCGCAGAGCGGCAAGCCCAACACCCCGGCCGGACCGAATTCCGCTGGTCAGGGCAGCAAGAACGCCCCGGCGAACAGCGCGAAGCCCGCGGCGAGCGGCGACGTCGAGCAGACCGTCCGGCTGCGGACGTCCGACGTGCCCAAGCCGCAGCCGCAACCGCGTCCGGCGGGAAAACCGACTGGCGAGTAACCTTCCCCCGCGAAGGGGCCGCGCCGCCCCGCTGACCGATTCGCCGGGAGGTTGTGGATGGCTGTCTATCGGACTGTGGTGGTGGGCACGGACGGGTCCGACTCGTCCTTCGCCGCGGTGGACAAGGCCGCCGGGGTGGCTGCCGACGCAGGAGCGAAGCTCGTCGTCGTCTGCGCGTACCACCCGGCCAGCCGCCAAGACGTGGAACGCGCGCAGGACGAACTGGGCGACGAGGCCTACCAGGTGGTCGGCTCCGCGCCCGCTGAGGACACGCTCCAGTCCGCACGGGACCGCGCGGCGAAGGCCGGCGCCGCGAACATCGAGACGGTCGCGCTCGAAGGTCAGCCGGTCGACATGCTGCGGAAGGTCGTGAAGGACCGCGAGGCGGATCTTCTGGTGGTCGGCAACCGCGGCCTGAACACCCTGGCCGGACGGATCCTGGGCTCAGTGCCAGCGGAGGTGGCCCGGAAGTCGGGCGTCGACGTGCTGATCGTGCACACCACCTGAGGTCGTGGCCGATTCCTCCCGGGACCTGCAGCAGCGCCTGGAACGCGCCCTGCTCGGCGGTCCCCGCCGCTACACGAGGCTCGAAGTAGCGAAACGAGCCGGCGTACCCGAAGAACGCTCGCGCCGGCTGTGGCGGGCGCTGGGTTTCGCCACCGTCGAAGACGACGAGATGGTGTTCACCGACGCGGACGTCGAAGCCATGCGCATCGCCGACGGTCTGGTGAGCTCCGGACTGGTCGCGCCCGGCATGGAAGTCGCCGTGACCCGTGCCCTCGGCCAACATCTGTCCCGGCTGGCCGAGTGGCAGGTCCACATGCTGTGGGCACTGATCACCGACAACCCCGAACTGGCCCGCAGCGACCGCCAAGTCACTCGCCTAGTGGAACGCCTGCTCCCAGAGTTGGAGCAAGTACAAAACTACGTCTGGCGCCGCCACCTGGCCGCCTTCGCCGGACGCGCCTTCGCCAGCCCAGACGAGGACCTGGAGACGCGCGCCCTTGTCGTCGGCTTCGTGGACATGGTCGGCTACACGCGCTTCACGAGAGAAGCCGACGAGGAAGAACTAACCCAAGTCCTGGACGGCTTCGAATCCCTGGCTACCGAGGTCATCGCCGAACACCACGGCCGGGTCGTGAAGATGATTGGGGACGAGGTCCTCTTCGTCACCGACACCCCCGCGGACGGCGCGGAAATCGCCCTGACGCTAGCCGAACGCACCGGCGAAGACGGCGGCCTGCCCGCAGTCCGAGCAGGAATGGCGTCCGGGCGGGTGCTGTCCCGCTTCGGTGATGTCTATGGCTCCGTCGTAAACCTAGCCGCGCGACTCACGTCAGCCGCCAGGCCAGGAACCGTACTGGTAGACCGAGAACTGGCCGGGGAGTTGGAATCGCTACCCCAGTTCGACCTACGCACCAGACGCCCCATCGCAGTACGCGGCTACAACCGCCTCCGCCCCTCCGCACTCCGCAGGGCGAAGGACAAACCCACGGGCCGCTTCGCATCGTCTCAGCAACTGGCTGCGGAGATGCTAGGCCTAGGCGACCCCGCTCCGCCCGAAACCCCAGAACCAGACGACTTCCCGCCCCCCAACACCTCCCCCAAACGCCGCCGACGCCGCTAAACGTCCGTGAGGGGAACCCTCACGGACTCTGAGTCCCTCAGGGTTCCCCTCACGGCCCTCAACTGTCCGTGAGGGACCCCTTCACGGACTCAGATTCCCTCAAGGGGCCCTTCACGGACCACTCCGCCGCCGCCAAGGGGCCCTTCACGGACCGCCCCGCCGCCGCCAGACTGCCCTCCACGCCGCGACCACGCACCCAAACCGCAGCCGACGCACCAACACTCGAGGCACCCAGCCCCTCCCCCCCACCCCGCTACGAAGCGTCCCTCCGGTCTGGGTGTGCTTGTCCAGGCATCCTTCCCGCCTTGACAACCCCCCCCACACCGTCAGCTGCCCCTTATCCACCTCTCCGACCCCAC
>NZ_PQIA01000226.1 GCF_003385235.1 Amycolatopsis circi
CGGTGCGGGGGGGCCGCCGCCGTAATCGCGCAGGACCCAGGTGTCGTCGGCGGCGACGGCTCCTCCGGCGGCGAACGGGACGCCGTCGCGGCGGTCGCGGCCGCGACCGGTCCAGCGCTGCCATTCGGACCGGAAAGCCGGGTCCTCGGTCTGGAGCCGGTGGCTTTCGCGGATCAGCTCCTTGAGCCCGGCGAGCTGGTCCTCGTCGAGCCGCGGCAGCCAGGCGTGTTCGACCTCGGCCGCGTGCCGCAGGGCCCCCAGCGTGCCGCCGGGAACCGGTTTTGCGGTGAACGGCGTGCGGTTGGTGTGCCGCAGCGGGATGGCCTCGGCCAGCGAAGCGAGCTTGCGGTCGGTCTCGGCGACGGCCCGCGGGCGGACAAGGGCGAGCAGGCCGGGGTCGCCGCGGCGGGGGAAGTAGCTGGTGGCCGGGTGGACGCCGGTCGCGTGGATCGCGGTGCGCAGGTTGAACAGCGCCGCGCCGCAGGAGAGCAGCAGCTCGCGCCGGTCGGGGTCGGCGACGGGCAGCGTGCGGTCGGCGTCCGCGCGCACCTCGATGCCTGCCGGTCCGACGCTGAACAGCCAGGGCTGAGTGTTGTGCGCGGACGGCGCCAGGGTCGCGCAGCGCAGCACCGATACCACCTGTTCGGCGCTGAGCCGGCCGGACGGCGCCATCTGAAGGGTCATTCTTTTCCCCCGGGCCACGAAACGCGGGACACTGTGTCGTGCGTAGTCGTTCGCTTCAGCATGCGTCCGCCGGACGGGCGGCGCACAGGGGCGAAAGTCATCTGCCCCGGGGACACCGAACGTCGAAAGCGGGTCTGATGCCGGAAACCGGAGAGGGTGCCCGGAAGCTGTCCGGAACTCTGTCGCAGCTGCGGCTGCGGGAGACGCTGCGCGATCTCCAGGAGCGGATCGAGCTGCTCATCGGCACCCGGGACAAAATGGACGGCTTGCTCGAAGCGGTGCTGGCAGTCGCGTCAGGACTCGAACTGGACGCGACGCTCCGCCGGATCGTGCAGGCCGCGGTCGAACTGGGCGAGGCCCGCTACGGCGCGCTGGGCGTGCTCGGCGACGACGGCGCGCTGGCCGAGTTCGTGTACCTGGGCATCGACGCCGGGACACGGGAGCGGATCGGGCGCCTTCCCGAGGGCCACGGGCTGCTCGGGCTCGTGATCGACGACGCGAAACCGTTGCGGCTGAAGAAGATTTCGGCGCACCCCGCGTCGGTCGGCTTCCCGGAGAACCATCCGCCGATGCACTCGTTCCTCGGCGTTCCGGTGCGGGTGCGCGACGAGGTGTTCGGCAATCTGTACCTCACCGAGAAAAACGACGGGGCGGAATTCACCGACGACGACGAGGTGATCGTGCAGACGCTGGCCGCCGCGGCCGGGATCGCGATCGAGAACGCGCACCTCTACGAGCAGACCCGGTTGCGGCAGCGCTGGCTCGGCGCGACGAGCGAGGTGACCACGGAACTGCTCGGCGGCACGGCCCCGGCGGACGCGCTGGAGCTGATCGCGGGCCGCGCGCTGGAACTGACCGGTTCGGACGTCACGATGCTCGCGCTGCCGGGCACGGGACGGCTCGACACCGACGAGGAGTGGGAAGCCGATCCCGCCGAGCTGACGGTCACCGTGTGCGCGGGCGGCGCCGCCGATCTGTCCGGGCTGCGGATGCCCGTCGCCGGAACGATCCCGGGCGCGGTGTTCCGGGACCGGACCCCGCGCCGGATGGCCGAGCTGGCGCTGCTGCCCGGCCGCGGCCGAGGTCCGGCGCTGGTGGTGCCGCTGCGCGCGGGCGACCACACCTCCGGCGTGCTGATCGCGTTGCGGGACCCGGGATCCGCCCTGTTCGAGACGGCGCAGCTGCCGGTGCTGGCGTCGTTCGCGGACCAGGCCGCGCTGGCGTTGCGGCTCGCGGCGCAGCAGCGGGCGGCGCGGGAGCGGGACGTGCTGTCCGATCGCGACCGGATCGCCAGGGACCTGCACGACCACGTCATCCAGCGGCTGTTCGCGGTCGGGCTCGCGATGCAGAGCACGCGGCGCCGGGCGAAAACGCCCGAGGTGGCGCGGCGGCTGCAGGAGAGCATCGATCAGATGCACGAGATCGTGGGCGAGATCCGCACCGCGATCTTCGATCTGCACGGCCGAGCCGCGGGCGGGGCCCGGCTGCGGCACCGGCTGCACGACGCGATCGCGGAACTCACCGACGACGCGCCGCTGCACCCGGCGGTCAGCATGGCGGGCCCGCTCGACGCCGTGCCCGCCCAGCTGGCCGAGCACGTGGAAGCGGTCGTCCGGGAGGCGGTGAGCAACGCGGTCCGGCACGCGGACGCGTCGGCGCTGTCGGTTTCCGTCGCGGTCCGGGACGAGGCGGTGCGGATTTCGGTGACCGACGACGGGAAGGGACTGCCGGAGGACGTTTCGCCCAGCGGGCTGGGAAATCTCCGCGAACGGGCGGAATCCGCGGGAGGCGAGTTCACGCTCGGAGCGCGTCCGGGCGGCGGTCTGCGGCTCGACTGGTCGGCACCGCTGAGCTGAGCCGGTTCAGCTCGGCGTCGACGTCGACGACGACCGCCTCCAGCAGTTCCTGGGAGAGGTCGCACAAGGCGCGCCCGGCGGCGAGATAGCCCGCCACATGGGCGAGCCCGCGTCCTTCGGCCGAGCTGTGCGCGAGGCCGACGCCGGAGAATTCGTCCCCGTCGGCGGTGCGCAGCACTGCTTGGGCGCGGGTGTAGTGCACGGTCCGGTCGAACGCGATCGCGAGGGTCCACTGGTGCGGTGTCTCGGTCATGTCAGCTCCGTTCCGGGTTCACCGTCGCAGGGGTGTGCCGGGAGAGGAAGGGCCGGAAGTCCTCTGTGCGACTGGGTTTTCCGCCGGGCCCGGTGCGGGCGGCGCCGGCGGCTCGCTCGCGTCTGTCCGCACAGCACGGCAAGCGGCCGTTGCCTGCACAGTCCACTGTGGACTGATGTCGGGCAGCGCCGACCGACGTTCCGGCGCCCGCCCGGGGTAAGGTGGGAAAGCTGCCGGACGCTGCCCCGCGGAACCCGGCTGGTTCCGCACTCGGGAAGGCGGTGAACGGGAAGTGACGGGAGTCGACGATTTCGCCGAGGCCGTGCCGGACTTGTTCTCGGAGCTGCTGGCCGCGCTGCGCGAGGGCCGCGACGCCACCGTTCCGCTGGCACAGGTGTGCCGGGCGGTGGTGGAGCGGATGCCGGTCGACGGCGCCGCCGTCGCGCTCATGGTCGACGGCACGCACCGCACGCTCGTGCACGCCAGCGATCCGGTGATCGAGCATCTGGACGCGGTGCAGTTCAGCCTGGGCGAGGGCCCGTCTTTCGAGGCGTTCGAGACCGGCAGGCCGGTGCTGGTGCCGGATCTGGCCCAGCGCCTTCCCGTGTCGTGGCCGGTCTTCGCCACGGAGGCCGGGATCGCCGGGATGTGCGGTATTTTCGCGTTCCCGCTGCGGCAGGGGGCCGCGATGCTCGGCGCGGTCGACACCTACCGGCGGGTCCCCGGGTGGCTGTCGGACGAGGAGCTGGCGACTGTCCTGCGCGGGACGGACGTCGTGTCCAGCGCGTTGCTGGCCGTGGCGACGGCGGGCGGCACCGGGGAAGAAGGCGACGACGTGGTCGGCGGGCTGGTCCGGGGACGGGCCGCGGTGCATCAGGCGACCGGGATCGTGATCGCGGAGTTCGGGATTCCCGCGGACCAGGCACTTGCCTGGCTGCGGGCTTACGCGTATTCCGAAGGAAGGCTGCTCGACGAGGTCGCGCGCGACCTCGTCGACCGGCGATTGCATCCGCGGGAGATCCAGGCGTGAAACCGGGCAGACCGCTGGATTCCAAGCGAGGCGCGCGTGCCACACGCCGCCGGGGAGAGAGGCACCCATGAGCGACGGCTTCGCCGGCACGGTCACGTCATCCAGCGAAAACGAGCTGTTGCGCGCGTTCGTGGACATGGCCGACACGCTGGTCGACGAATACGATGTGGCGGACTTGCTGCACCGGCTCGCGAAATATTGCGTCACGTTGCTCGGCTCCTCTTCGGCCGGGCTGCTGCTGGCGGATCAGCGCGGCGGGCTGGAGGTGGCCGCGTCGTCGCACGAAAGCAGCCGGATGCTGGAGCTGCTGCAGCTGCAGACCGAGCAGGGGCCCTGCCTCGACGCCTACCACAGCGGCGAGCCGGTGCGGGTCGACGACCTGGCCGCGGCGGCTTCCCGGTGGCCGTTGTTCGCACCGGAGGCGGTCCGGGCGGGATTCCGCTCCGTGCAAGCGCTGCCCTTGCGGTTGCGCAAGCAGGTGATCGGCACCCTGAATCTTTTCGGCCACGGCACGAGCCCGCTGCCGGCGTCCGCGCTGAGCGTGGCCCGGGCGCTGGCGGACATCGCCACGATCGGGATCCTGCAGGAGCGGGCCATCCGACGGGGAGAGCTGCTGACCGAGCAGTTGCAGCACGCGCTGAACAGCCGGGTCGTCATCGAACAGGCGAAGGGCGTGCTGGCGCACGCCGGCGGGATCGAGATGGAGGTGGCGTTCGACCGGCTGCGCGCCTACAGCCGCCGGCGCAACGCCCGGCTGAGCGAGGTGGCCGAATCGGTCGCGCGCGGCGAGATCCGGCCGGAGCAGGTTCTCGACGACAAGGGCAAGGCCTGAGCCGCGGAGCGAATTGTCACTCGCCGTGGACGGGGTTCCACCCGGAATGACGGTAACGACCCCGTTCGGTGCACCGGCGCCGGACGGCGACGTGCGCGAACAGCCCGATCGCCGTCTTGGCAAGGCCGGTCGTGGCCGGTTACTCTGGGTGCCCCGGATCGGGTACTCGATGAAGCTCCCGCCCGGGGAAACGTGCAGATGCCGCGTGCCCCGGCCCCTGGCTTTCTGACATCTGCGACATGGAACCCGTACCGAGCGTCCGGAGCGTCTGATGTCGCTTACGTCCCCCAAGGTGGACTTCCGCACCCCGCGTCGCAAATCGTGCGAACGCTGCGGCGAGCAGATCCCGCCCGGGAAACTGCAGACCGCGCTCGTCCTCGACTCTTCGCGCGTCGATCCCGCCGATTTCGCCCGGTACGGCCAGCGGCTGGTCCACGCCTGCGGCGACGACCACATGGCCCAGCTGGTGGAGCAGGCCCGCCGCGACTGGGTCGACGAGCAGTGGTGGTTCGGCCTGTTGTGCCAGGCGAGCCGGTCCGCGGAGCGGGAGTCGCTGTCCGAACTCGCCCGCCGGGCCCGTCTGTCGGCCGGACAGCTCGACGCGGCGCTGGAATGGAACGCCCGCACCGCGGATCCGCTGGACTGTCTGCCGGGCGGGCAACCCTGCTGACGGCGGCCCGTTCCGCGCGTTGACCGGCTTCGGCGTCCGCGCGGGTTTGTTCCGCTGTGCGAGCATTCCGGCGAGTGCCGCGACCAGGGCGGCCAACTGCGCCGCGGCGTCCCCGGCGGATTCCGTGCCCGGCGCCGGCTCCGGGCAGCCGCGTTCCGCGAGCGGACCCGAAACAGGCGCGCCGCTTCGGCCGCGGAATCGGGATCCCTGACAAAGACCATTCTGCCCGGGAATTTGACAGCTCCCGCGCGACCGAACGGAGGTTGTGCCTTTTCCCGCCGCACCCAGACTGGAGTGCGGCGGGAACGGGCGGTCCGTTCCGTTCTCGTGGCGGTGGCCGGGGAAACGGCCATCGGTGAGGTCGAGCCCAGTCCGGCAGAACGCCTGTTCGGTGCGTGGATGCCGCTCGTCGTGTCCCGCGTCCGCCGCTGCGCTCTCCCGGCGAGGCAGGAGCGAAGGAGGACGGATGAGACTTGACGGGAAGGCAGGCGTCGCGCTGGCCGCGGTCGCGCTGGCGGCGTCGTCGCTGGCCGGTTCGGCGTCCGTGGCAGGCGGCCGGGCCGAGGCCGCGCCGCCGCCGGCGTGCTCGCCCAACACGACGGTGCCGACCGACGACGGCCCGGTGTGCGGGATCGCCGGCCCGGATGTCCGGTCGTGGGAAGGAATCCGGTTCGGCGCGCCGCCGGTCGGCGATTTGCGCTGGGCTCCGCCGCAGCGGCCGGCGAAGTGGACCAAGCCGTTCGCGGCGACCGCGCCGGGCAACGCGTGTCCGCAGCTGTCCGGTCTCGGCCCGGGATCGGAGACGGAGGACTGCCTGAACCTGAACGTGCGCGTGCCCGCCAATCCCGGGCACGGGAAGCTTCCGGTCATGGTGCAGCTGCACGGCGGCGGATTCCTGGTGCTGCAGGCACAGAACGCGAGCCGGCTGGTGACCGCGGGGCGCGTGATCAGCGTCGAGGTCAATTACCGGCTGGGGATTTTCGGTTTCCTGGCGCACGAGGCGTTCGGCGAGCATGCGGGCGACTACGGGCTGCAGGACCAGCAGGCCGCGTTGCGCTGGGTGCAGCGCAACATCGCGAAGTTCGGCGGCGATCCGCGTAACGTCACGATCTACGGCGCTTCCGCGGGCGGGTCGAGCGTCTGCGACCACACCGCCTCGCCGACCGCGGCGGGCTTGTTCCAGCGCGGCATCAGCCAGAACGGCGAGTACAATTCGTTGCTGGGCAACGACATCCAGTGGCAGGCGCAGGACTGCAAGGCGGATCTGCCGGACGAGGAGCAGGCTCAACAGGCCGGGGCGCGGTTCGCGAAAGCCTTGGGCTGCCAGGACAATGCCGGTGCGTGCCTGCGCAAGGCGCCGGTGGCGACCCTGCTGAAGCAAGCGGGCAACGGGATGAAGCCGGACAGCGGCACCATCGCGCCGATCGTGAACGGGACGACGCTGCCGCTGTCGCCAGGGGAGGCGTTCGCCAAGGGCCGGGTCAACAAGGTGTCGCTGATGCACGGCGTGGCCCGCGACGAGGTCCAGCTGCCGTCCGCCTCGACCCCCGAGGACTACCGCACAATGGTGGCGCAGCAGTACGGCGAGCACGCCAAGGAAGTCAGCGAAAGCTACCCGCTGAAGCGCTTCCCGAACCCGGCCCCGTTCCTCGCCTTCCGGACCATCGTGGCCGACTCCAATTCGGTCTGCCCCGCAGTGCTGAACGACGAGCGGCTTTCGCGGCACATCCCGGTTTTCGCCTACGAAATGGACGACACCGACGTGCCGCCCGCGTTTTTCCTGGACCCCACCAAACCGAACGGCGCGTACCACGTCTCCGAGGGAATGCTGATGACGCCGCCGCCAGGAGTTAAGCTAACCCCCAACCAACAGGTGCTCTCCGATCAGCTAGCAGCGCAGTGGACCGGCTTCGCCCGCACCGGCAACCCCACTGTCGACGGCACCCCCCGCTGGGACCCCTTCACCGAAAACAACCCGGTCGTAATGTCCCTCAACGCAGCAGGCGACAGCCAACAAACCACAGAGATCCCGCGCCAACACCACTGCAACGGCCTCTGGAACCCCCTGTCCCCCTTCACCCAACACCATTAACAACCAACACCAGCCGGACTTCCACTAGCCCTGACCACTCACCCCCCACC
>NZ_PQIA01000235.1 GCF_003385235.1 Amycolatopsis circi
GGCAAGCGAGCAGGCCCCCCAAAGCCGCCCACCACGATGGGGGTCCAGGGGGCGCAGCCCCCTGGCGGGGGTTTGGGGGTCCGACCCCCAAAGGCAATGACGAAGAAGAGCCCTGGCCCAAGCGTAAGCATTGGGCAGGGCTCTCCCGCGAATCGAGTGGAGGTGCCGGGAATTGAACCCGGGTCCTCTAGCGCCTCCTCAAGGCTTCTCCGTGCGCAGTCCGCTGTGTCTCTGCTTGGCCCCTTCAGTCACGCGAACAAGCTGAAGTGACGAGCCCAGCCACTGTTTGCTTCCCTACCAGGCCCCGTGGCCGGGACTGGCGGTAAGCCTCCTAGCTGATGCCGGCGACCGGGTCGGAGGCGACCCCGGGCCGACAGACTTGCTCTGCTGCGATCAGGCAGCGAGAGCGAAGTCGCGCTGGCTATTGGCCTTGGCGCTTATTAGGTTGCGATGACGCTTGCGGTGGTCTCTCGCCTGCACCGGCACGCTTCCCTTGATTCAACGTCCAGAGTCGAAACCGTTCACCCCCTTGTAGGTGTTCTTGACTCAACCATCATAACGCGTCCGGCAACCCGATAATTCCGGCATGGGCCAGCGCGTCGGCCAACTCCGGGGTAGGGCTGTCCCCACCTCCAAGATGCCCGCGCGCCCCCTGGTTGCCGGGTGCCCGTCCGGCCATGCTGAGCAGGTCAGTTTCCGCTGTGAGGGAGCCCCGCCATGGTCACCGTGCCCGCCGGTCGCAGTTTTGGGCGCCGCACTCCGCCGTTGGGCGGGGCGTTGGCGTATCTCCTGCTCAACCTGCCCATCGGCATCCTCTCGTTCGCGCTCATCGTGACGCTGGGGTCGGCCGGGTTCGGGACGCTCATCGTCTGGCTGGGCGTTCCGCTGCTCGGGCTGCTCATCCTCTTCGCGCGGACCGCGGGCCGGGTCGAGCGGGCGCGGATCTACGCCCTGCTGGACGTGTACGTCGACGACCCCTACCTTCCGTTGCCGCCTTCGGGGCAGAAGCAGCGTTGGCTGACCCGGCTGAAGGACCCGGCGACCTGGCGGGACCTGTCCTACCTGTTCCTGCTCTTCCCGCTCGGCCTGGTGGAGTTCGTGCTGGTCGTGACGGTGTGGGCGGTCAGCCTCGGCCTGGTCGCGCTGCCGATCTACTACCGCTTCCTTCCCGACGGCGTCTACTCCTTCCCGAGCTACGATGTCCAGTGGTTCGTCGTCGATTCGACGGTGACCGCGCTGCCCTGGGCGGCGCTGGGGGTGCTGTTCGCCGCGATCGCCGTGGCCCTGACCAAGGGGCTGGCGGCGCTGCACGCGGCGTTCGCGGCCGGGTTGCTGCGTCCCACGGTCGCCCAGCGGCGTCGCATGGAGCGCTCGTGGAACGAGATCGACGGGATCACGGTGGCCGGATGACTTCGCAAGACCCGCCTCCCGTGCACCCGCGTCCGCATCCGGCTCGCACGATCGGCTACATGATCCCGTCGTTCGTGCTGCGGCTGTTGCAGTTCATCCTCATCGTGGTCGGCGCGACCGTCGGCACCGCGACGCTCATCATCTGGATCGGCTTCCCGATCCTGCTGGCCGTCACCGGGTTCATCCGCTGGTCGGGCGACGTGGAACGCCGGTGGGCCCGCCGGATGCTCGGCACCCCGATCGGCCCGGTCGAGCGGCTGCCGACCGAGGGGCAGCCGATGACCCGCCGCTGGCTGACCCGGCTGTCCGACCCGACGACCTGGCGCGACCTGGCTTACCTGATGGTCGCGTTCCCGCTGTCGATCGTCGAATTGCCGATCGCGATCGCGTCGATCGTGCTGCTGCCGATGGCGATCTGGGTGACGCCGTGGCTGGGCTGGCTGCACGGCAACCTGGCGCTGTCGATGCTGGGCCCGAACCGCACGAAGAAGCTCGAAAAGAAGGCTGAGCACCTGCAGGCGTCGCGGGCTCGTGGCGTGGACGCCGCAGAGGCCGAGCGCCGCCGGATCGAGCGTGACCTGCACGACGGCGCCCAGCAGCGGCTCGTGGCGGTCGCGATGAGCCTCGGCCGGGCGAAATCGAAGTTCGACAACGACCCGAACGCGGTGCGCGACCTGATCGACGAGGCCCATTCGGACGCCAAGCTCGCCGTTTCCGAACTGCGCGACCTCGCCCGCGGCATCTACCCCGCCGTGCTGGGCGACCGCGGTCTCGACGCGGCCCTGTCCGCGCAGGCCGCTAAGTCGCCGATCCCGGTCGACGTGCACGTCAACGTCGAGCCCAGGCCGCCCGCCGCGGTCGAGACCACGGCGTACTTCATCGTCGGCGAGACCCTCACCAACATCGCCAAGCACGCCGGCGCGACCGAGGCGACGGTGAAGGTGTGGCGCTCGGACACGCATGTCATCACCGAGATCACCGACAACGGCCACGGCGGCGCGGAGGTCCGCCCTGGCGGCGGGCTCGCCGGGCTGGCCGACCGAGCGGCGACCATCGACGGCGTGATCACCGTCGTGAGCCCGGTCGGCGGCCCGACGGTCATCAGGGCGGACCTGCCGTGTGAATGGTGACCCGTCCGTGAGTGAATAGCCCCGGGAGCTTTTCACTCACGGACCTGGGGGCCTTGATGCGAGTAGTGATCGCGGAAGACGCCGTGTTGCTTCGGGCCGGGGTCACCCGGTTGCTCGCCGACGAGGGCATCGAAACCGTCGCCGCTGTCGACAACGGCGACGACCTGCTCGGCGCGATCACTGAACACCGTCCTGACCTGGCGATTGTCGATGTCCGGATGCCGCCGACGTTCACCGACGAGGGTTTGCGCGCGGCGCTGGCGGCCCGCAAGGAGATCGCTGGCCTGCCGGTGCTGGTGCTGTCCCAGTACGTCGAGGAAAGCTACGCGGTCGAGCTGCTGTCCGGCGGTGCCGGAGGCGTCGGCTACCTGCTGAAAGAGCGTGTCGCCGACGTGGACGAGTTCCTGGACGCGGTCCGTCGCGTCGCGGACGGCGGCACCGCCATCGATCCGGACGTCATCGCCCAGCTGATGGCCCGCGGCCGCCGCAACCCGCTCGATTCGCTCACCGCGCGTGAATCCGAGGTACTCGGACTGATGGCCCAGGGCCTGTCCAACAACGCCATCGCGAACTCGCTGGTCGTGTCGCACGGAGCGGTCGAAAAGCACATCGGCAACATCTTCTCGAAGCTCGGCCTCGAGGCCAGTTCTGAAGAACATCGCCGGGTTCGCGCGGTGCTGACCTACCTCGGCCGCTGAAACCCCTCACTCGAACTGACGGCAGCCCGGGCGGCGTTCCCTCGCTTACCATGGACTGATGCCGCCCGAACCGAGCGAGGAGAGCCCGATGTCCGACCGCAGCGTCCGCTTCTTCGGCGGCCCGCTCGACGGCCGGGTGCAGGAACTCGCCGACGAGGAACCGGTTCCGGGCACGGTCGTGCGCCACATCCACCTGCACGGCGGGCCGAAAATCGAGACGCGGTACGAACTCGGCCTCACCGAGAACGGCTGGGCGTACCGGGTGCAGGCGCACGAATCGGAGCCGGAGCCGGACACCCTGTCGTGAGTGGCGATGCCGGTTAGAACCGGGATCAGCACTCACGAGCCCCGGTGGTAGGGCAAACCCCACCACACACCTCCTGCCACCCCGACCCCCCTTTCGGTGGTCAGCACCGCTGTTTCTGCGCCCGGAAACCGCGAGGCTCTTCAGCATGACGACGAGCCAGCTGCCGACCCGCGCCCCACGGGCGTCCCGGGACAAGTTTCTCGACGTGGTGCGCGCCGGAGCGATCCTCGCGGTGGTCGCGCAGCACTGGACGATGCCGGTGCTTTCCTTCTCCGGCAACACTCTTTCCACCGGCAACGCCCTCGCGACGCCGGGCTGGTGGATCATCACCTGGGCGTCGCAGGTGATGCCCCTCGTCTTCTTCGCCGGCGGCGCGGCGAACCTGATCTCCTTGCGCCGCGCGGAATCCACCCGCGCCTGGTTCGCCGGACGCGTCCGCCGCCTGCTCGTTCCCGTGCTGCCGCTGATGGCGGTGTGGCTCGTCGCGCCGGATCTGTTGCACGGCTTGGGTGTTCCGCCACAACCAGTCCAGGTGGCCAGCGCGATCGCCGCGCAGCTGCTCTGGTTCCTCTCGGTCTACCTGCTCACTGTGCTGCTCACACCGCTGATGGTCGCCGCACACCGCCGCTGGGGTCTCGCGGTACCGGCGGTACTGGCCGGACTAGGCGTTCTCGTTGACGTGGCACGGTTTTCCGACCTCGGCCTGATCGGGTACGCCAACGCCGTCATCGTCTGGGTCGCCGTCCACCAGCTCGGTTTCCACTACGTCGAAGGCCGTCTCGGCTCGCTCAGCCGCCGCGCCGCACTCGCTGTGTCCGCCGCCGGTTTCGGGGTGACGGCGCTGCTGGTCGCGTTCGGCCCGTACCCGGCGAGCATGATCGGCATGCCGGGCGCACCGGTGTCCAACATGAGCCCGCCGACCGTCCTGCTGCTGTTCCTGGCGCTCGGCCAGATCGGGTTCCTGCTGGCTTTGCGCGAGAAGCTCGTCTCGCTCCCCCGCGTCACCGCCGCGCTCAGCTGGCTCAGCCCGCGGTTCATGTCGGTCTACCTGTGGCACATGCCGGCGCTGGTCGTGGTTTCCGGCGTGACCGTCTTCGGCCTCGGCTACTCGACGCCGACCCCGGGTTCGTCGATGTGGTTCCTCATGGCCCCCGCCTGGTTCGCGGTGTGCGGCGCGGTGCTGCTGGGCCTGCTGCGGCTGTTCGAGCGCTTCGAGATGCAGCCGGACGGCCTGGTCGTGACCGCACGGACGCCTCAGCTGGTGCTGGCGGGCCTGCTCGCCTCCGGCGGTCTCCTCGGCCTGGCCGCACACGGGTTCGCCCCGCTGCGCGACGGCGTGCTGAACGGTCCGCTGCCGTGGGTGGCGCTGGTCGCGGCCGGATTCGCGCTGGCCGGACGTCAGGTGTCGCTGCCGCGGAACCGGGCCCTCGTGACGGTCAAACGCTGAGCAGCTTCGCGGGGGTGTCGTGCAGCACCGCTCGCAGGAACGGCTCGCCAAGGCGATCGTCGGCTGCCCAGCCGGCGATCGCCCGCAGCTGTGTGGCATAGGAGTACGGGATGTTCGGGAAATCGGTGCCGAGCACGACGCGGTCGGCGAACTCCGCCAACCGGACCGTCCAGTCCGGCGGCAGCGGCGACATCGCCTCCGCGAACGGCACGCCGACCATGGTGGTGTCCAGGTGTACCCGCGGGTACCGCTCCATCAGCTCGAACGCGGTGGTGAACTGGGGCATCGCCGCGTGCGCGAGCACGGCGGTGAGCCGCGGATGCCGCTGCAGGACTTCCTCGAACACCTCGAGCCCGGTGAAATCGCCGCGCAACGGCCCGTGTCCACAGTGGATCACCACCGGCACGCCCGCCTCGGACAGCGAGCCCCACACCGCGTCGAGCAGCTCGTCGCGCGGGTCGTATGCGCCGACCTGGACGTGCGCCTTGAAGCAGCGGGCTCCCGCACGCAACGCATTGTCCACATAGGACGACGCACCCGGCTCCGGATAGAACGTGCCGGTGGGCACCGCTTCCGGCACCTGCTCGGCGAACTCCAGCACCCACGACGTGAGCCACTCCGCCATGCCCGGCTTGTGCGGATACACCAGCGGCGCGAAGGCCTTCACGCCCAGCGCGCGCAGCGTTTCGATCCGCTCCGCCTCGGGCGTGCGGTAGTGGATCGGCCACGGCGTGCCGTAGTGCTGTTCGGCGCGGTCGAAATACGCCCACACCTTGTCCAGCACGGGCTTCGGCAGGAAGTGGACGTGCAGGTCGACGATCCCGTCGAGGCCGAGCCCGGCGATCCAGCCCGGGACGTCGGCGTCGGTGGCCGGACCCGCCGTCACTCCGTGAACCGGCCCTTCAACGCCCGCCCCATCGCGCGGCTGATGTCCTTCTGCGCGTCGCGTTTGGCGAGCGACTGGCGCTTGTCGTAGGCCTTCTTGCCTCGGGCCAGCGCGATCTCGACCTTGACCTTGCCGTCCTTGAAGTACATCGACAGCGGCACCAGCGACAGACCGCTTTCCTTGGTCTTGCCGATGAGCCGTTCGATCTCGCGCCGGTGCAGCAGCAGCTTCCGCGTGCGCCGCGGCATGTGGTTGGTCCAGGTGCCCTGGGTGTACTCGGGGATGTGGACGTTGCGCAGCCACACCTCTCCGTCGTCCACCGTCGCGAACGCGTCCACAAGCGACGCTTTGCCGGCCCGCAGGCTTTTCACCTCTGTGCCCACCAGCACCATCCCGGCCTCATAGGTGTCCAGGATGGAGTAGTCGTGCCGAGCCTTGCGGTTCGACGCGATGACCTTCTGTCCACGTTCCTTGGGCATACCGACCACTTTACGTGATGCGTCCGACGGCGAGCAGCCGATTTGTGCCCGCTAGTGGCGCACGTACAGCCGCAGCGTGACGTACCCGGTGATCGCCGAGATCAGGACCGACACCGCCAGCAGGATCGGCGCGACCGGGAACAGCACCTCGAGCGTGGTGATCTGCGGGAACACTTCGCCGGTGAAGACCGTGTCGAGGAAGGACAGCTTCGTCAGAAGCAGGAACACCACCCCGAGCACGGCGCCGACCGTGCCGGCGACCACCGCCTCCAAGAGGAACGGCAGCTGGGTATACCACCGCGTCGCGCCCACCAGGCGCATGATGCCGACTTCCGTCCGCCTCGTGAACGCCGAGACCTGAATGGTGTTCGCGATCAGCAGCAGGGCGGCGACGGCCATGATAAGCGCCATCACGAACGCGATGTTCCGGACTCCGTTGAAGACGTTGAACACGCGGTCGAGGAACTTCTTCTGGTCGTCGACCTTCTTGACGCCGGGCTGGCCGGTGTACTGCTTGATGATCGCGTCGGACCGGTCCGGGTCTTTCAGCTTCACCTGCAGCGACGCGGGCAGCGCCTCGGGGCCGGTCAGCTCGAGCAGTTCGGGCTGGCTCGCGAAGATCTTCTTGAACCGGTCGTAGGCCTGGTCGCGGTTCTCGTAGACGACCGACTCCACACCGGGGTTGTTCTGCAGCGACTGGCGGAGCCCGTTGCAGAGCGCCTGCGTGCAGTTCTTGTCGTTCGCGCTCACGTCGTCGACCAGCGAGACCGAAACTTCGACTTCGGCGAGGAAGTTCGCCTTCATCTTGTCGATCGTGCGCACGGCGAGCAGACCGCCGCCGAGCATGGCGAGCGAGACCGCGGTGGTGAGGATCATCGCGATGGTCATCGTGACGTTCCGGCGCAAACCGGTGACGACCTCGCTGAAGACGAAACTGGCACGCATCGCTCTCGTGATTCCTTGGTTCGGGGCTGGCCCTTATACACATCGCCGAGCACACGAGACCGA
>NZ_PQIA01000233.1 GCF_003385235.1 Amycolatopsis circi
GTCCAGCCGCCGCCCCCGCCGCCGCTGAGCAGCGCCGTGCTCATCTCGTCGTCCGGGTACAGCGCGATCCCGCCGAGCGCGACCACCCCCGCGGCCCCGGCGAAAAGAACTCCGCCGCCGTTCCGGCTCGTCTCGGCGAATTCCTCAGGCCGTTCCTGCGCGACTTTCGCGTCTTCGCGGGCCCGCACCACGACCGCGTGGCCCGCGTCGGTCACCTGGGGCTTCTTCGGGCTCTTTCGGGACGCGAACGTGATCAACGTGAGGATCCCCGTCACGACAAGCAGCGCGATCAGCCCGCCGATCGGCCGGTCCAGCTGCGCTCCGTTGACCGCGCGGACGATGCCGATCAGCAACAGCGCCGCGTACGCCACCGAAATGCCGGTGCGGAAGTTGTCCGGTCCGTCGCCGACGGCCACCAGCCCGCGCCGCCCGAGGTCCTCGCGGATCTTGTCCACTTCCTGCTGGACTACCGACGACCTGCGCACCAGGGCAACGGTCGCCGTGCCGCCCTTCGCGGCGTCGTGCACCGCCCGTTCCAGCCTCTTGCGGGTCGGCCGCTTGCCGATCGCGCTCAGCTTGCCCTTGCTGCTCACGCGCAGCAGTTCCTGCTCCAGCAGCGTCGCGATCGCGGTGTCGACCGTGCGGTCCGAGCCGCCGGCCAGGTAGGCGAGCTGGTAGACGTCCGGCTGCAGCGGAGCCTCGACGACAGCGGGCGCGTTCTGCCGCCGGGACCGCGCGATCGACGGCCAGCTCAGCTGCACGAGCAGCACGACGGCCACCGCAAGGCCGAAAAACAGCAGGAATTGCGGACCCGAAATGCCCCACGGTTCATCCACGGCTTCCCCCTCGTTTCAGTGTTCGCCGGAACCCTAACCGGCCCGGCGCCGGAGGTTGTCGGCAGAACTGACGTCGACGATGTCTGTTGCGTTCCCGTTTTCGACCTGCCACCTGCGCGGCTCAGCTGTTCCCGCCGCCGCCACAGCCGGATCCGCACCCCGAACCGCCGCATCCGGACCCGCAGCCCGCTCCTCCGCCACAGCCCGATCCGCAGCCCGCCCCGGCGGCCCAGTACCCCGCCGCTCCGGCAAACCCGCCCGCGACGCCGGCGCCCGCGACGGCAGCCCGCGCCTGCCGGGTCGCCGGGAGCCCGCGCAGCAGCGCGACCCGCAGCTCGCGGTCCGGATGATTCGAGAGCCCGCCGACCGCGACGTTCCCGGTCAGGCCGCTGACCAGGCTCTGGTCCGGCCACGCCGCTTCGACCGTCTCGCGTCCGGCGTCAGTCGGCCGGATCCGCCGGGCAGCCCGGCGACGGGACAGCGCGGCGAACGCGAACCACCCCGGCAGCAGAACCGAACTCAGCACAAAGCCGTTGAGCCCGCCGACGAACGCCGCGACGCCGGCCGCCGCCAGCACTGCTTCTTCGATCGCGGTCCGCTTCCATGCCCTCTGCAGCGCCGGGCCGTCGACGAGCAGGCCGCGCTTGGTCAGATCGTCGACCAGTTCGCGAACCGCGTCGCCCCCGACGAGACCGCGCAGCACGGTCGCGATCCCGACGCCTGTTCCGGCTAGCTCGGCGGCTTCCCGGCTCAGGCCGTCGGACGGTTCGGTCGGCGTGCAATAGCCGTCCCACGGAATCCGCCCGCAGCTGCTCCCGCTCCAGCATCGAGGCGACGGTCGTTTCGGCGACGCGGATCGGACCGTTCGTCAGCAACGCGACCTGCGCCGCGGACGTCAGCCGGGTTTCGGGAGGCCTGCCGCGGCGCAACCGGGCGGCGGTCCGCAGCCCGAGCCACCAGCAGAGCAGCGCCAGCACCAGGACCAGCGCGGCTGGCAGCGCGCGTTCGATCGTCCACTCCATCACGGACCCCCTCCGGATGAACAAACCACGCTACCTGCCCGGCCGGGGTTGCCGCCGGACGAAAAACCGCCCTCCCCGAGGCGGGAAGGGCGGTCTTGGGGGACCCGGGCGTCAGTCGCCGGATTCCTCGACGAGCTTCAGGGAAATCGAGTTGATGCAGTAGCGCTGGTCCGTGGGGGTCGCGTAGCCCTCGCCCTCGAACACGTGCCCGAGGTGGCTGTGGCACGAGGCGCACAGCACCTCGATGCGCTTCATGCCCATGGTGCGGTCTTCGCGCAGCAGCACCGCGTCGGAGTCCGCCGGGTCGTAGAACGACGGCCAGCCGCAGTGGCTTTCGAACTTCGTGTCGCTGCGGAACAGCTCCGCGCCGCAAGCCCGGCACTCGTACACGCCGGTGGTCTTGGTGTCGGTGTACTCGCCGGTGAACGGCCGTTCGGTGCCGGCTTGCCGGAGCACCGCGTACTCCTCGGGGCCCAGCTGCTCCCGCCATTCCTGGTCGGACTTCACCACGCGGGGAGTGGTGCCGACGACGGGTTTCATACCTTTCACCCTTCCCACGTTACCTGGAGAGAAAAGCGACCGTGTGCAGCGCGATGTCCCAGGCGGTGACCAGCAGCCCGAGCACGATCAGCACCACGACCAGCGCGGACACCCAGTAGCGCAGCCCGCCGGTGCGGGTGCTGGAATCGGCGAAGTCGGCGACCTGGTCCAGGCACGCCTCGACGGTGAAAGTCGGCCCGGTGCGCTCCATCCGGTCGAGATGGGCGGCGAACGCACGGGCCTCCGGGTCGTACGGATCCAGCCCGACGAGATCCTCGTGGAACCGAGGATTCCAGCCCGGCGGCAGAGCTCCGTTCTCGGCCATGCTTCAACGGTAGGCTATTCGCCCCGCGGTACCCACCTCTGCGGCGAGTGTCACTGCGCGGGCGCGCCGGTCTCGACACGTGGATCGCTGCTGATCGTCAACGTGCCGTCTGGTCCGGCGACGACCCGCACGACCTTCACAGTCTGCGCGCCGTTGTTGGAAAAGAGGGTGATTTGGACGTCGGCGGAACCGTCCGGGTTGTTCTGGCGCTTGTAAACGTTCGCGTTCCGGAAGGAGGCTGGCTTGTTCTCCTTCCAGTACTCGGCGAACGCGGTCTGGTCGCCGAACGCTGCCTGCGCCGAAGGGGCCAACATCGCCCATGTACTAGGCGACCCCGCATCACTGTAGAACGCGACGACTTGGTCGCCTGCGGGCTTCCACTGCACCGTTCCGCTGGACTTGGCCGGTGGCGCCGACGAACTCGGCGTGCTCGACGGAGTCGCCGGAGCGGAGGAATTCGACGCCGGCGGCTGCTGCGCGTTAGGCGAAGCCCCGCCCTTGTCCTTGCTGCTGCTCAACACCAAGAACACCACCAACGCCACCACGACCACCGCCGCGGCCCCGCCAGCGAGGAACGCCATCTTCTTCTTCCGCGCCGCAGCAGGCGAAACCCGCGATCCCGACCCCGAACCGGAGTAGTTCGGCGCGGCAGCGGTGGGCGTCGGCCGCACCGCGGGCTGCGGACGCGGCGGAGTGTTCGGCGGGGGAGCGGGCCGCGAAGGCGCGTTCATCGGCATGAACGCCGCAGTCGGCGTCCGCGGCGGGTTGGACGGAGCCTTCGGCGCGGCCGCGGCAGCAGCCGCCGGAGCGCCCGCGCGCGCCCAAGGCGGCCGGGACCCGTTGCTCCCCGGACCGCGATTCCCCGACAGCAACTGCTGCGGCGCGGCGGGTTCCCCGGTCGCCAGAGAGGCCAGCCGCTCCCGGGCCTCGGCCATGCTCGGCCGCTCGGAAGCCTCGCTGCGCAGCAGGCTCATCAGCAACGCGGTCGCCGGACCGGCCTGCGTCGGGGGATTGACCTGCCCGTTCGCCGCCGCGTACAGCAGCGCGAGCTGGTTCGTGGTGTTGCCGTACGGGGTCTGCCCCTCGATCGCCTGGTACAGCGTCGCGCCGAGGGCGAAGACGTCCGAGCTGGGGACCGGGTCGGCGCCGCGGGCCAGTTCGGGCGCGAGGTAGGCCGGAGTGCCGCCGATGAGGCCGGTCTGGGTGAGCGTCATGTCGCCGGCCGCGCGGGAGATGCCGAAGTCGGTGATCTTCGCGGTGCCGGTTTCGTCGATGAGGATGTTGCCGGGCTTGACGTCCCGGTGCACGATCCCGGCGCGGTGCGCGGCCACGAGCGCCGCGGCGACCTGCTCGCCGATCCGCGCGACCTGGCCGACCGGCAGCGTGCCCTGTTCGGACAGCACCGCGGACAGGCTCGGGCCGTTGAGGTACTCCATCACCAGGCACGGGTCGCCGCCGTGCTCCGCGACGTCGAACACGACGATCGCGTTGGGGTGCTGGAAGCGGGCGGCGTTCTTCGCCTCGCGCATGGCGCGCTGGCGCATGTTGTCGCGCTCGGCCTCGGAGACGCCCGGCTGCGGAAGGATCTGCTTGATCGCCACGGACCGCTCCAGGCGCACGTCCACGGCGCGCCACACCACGCCCATGGCACCGCTACCAATGTGCTCGACGAGGCGGTAATGCCCCGCGATCAGCTGCCCGGTGTCGATGACGCCCGCTCCTGACGAAGTCCCGTGATCGTGTTCGTGCGCAGCACGGATGCCCCTCGCGCACCCGGACGAGTGTAGCGGTCGGAAGTACCTGCCCGCCGTCAGCCAGCCGGTGCCGACGGCACGGGAGCCTCCGGCTCGGCGGCGGGGACGCGCTTCCGCAGCACCCGCACCAATCCTGCCGCGCCGAGGATCGCGAAGACCGCGTAGCAAGCCAGCAAAGCGGGCGGCGTGTCGCCGGTGAGAGCATCCGCGAAAACCACCACCGCGACGGTTCCGGGGACGCTCCCGAGCGCTGTTCCGACAAGGTACGGAAGGATTTTCACGGACGAAACGCCGCACAGGTAGTTCATCGCCGAAAACGGGACGACCGGGATCAACCGCAGCGATGTGACGGCGAGCACGCCGCCGTCGGAGAGCCGGTCGTTGACGGCTCGCACCGGCGCGCGGTGCAGATGCCGCAGGATCAGCTCCCGGCCGAGCAGCCGTGCCAGCCCGTACGCCAGCGCGGCGGCGATCGTGGTGGCCGCCAAGGCGATCAGCACTCCCGCGACGCTGCCGACGAGCAACCCGGCGGCCAGATTGAACACCGTGCGCGGAATCGGCGCGACAGTGAGCAACGAGTAAGCGACAAGGAGTACCAGCGGAGTCATCGATCCGGTCGCCGCGGCCCAGGTGCGCAGCTGCGCCGGGCCCGGGATCGGCAGCCACAGCGCGGCGGCGCCGAGAAGAGCCAGCACGACCAGGGCGACGATCAGCTTGGTTCTCCCGGACACCCCGCCACGGTACGGCACTCGCGGCTACGGTGGCCGCATGGCCAAAAACGGCGATCCGGTCGAATACCGGGTGGGGGAGCGCACCGTCCGGGTTTCGAGCCCGGACAAGGTCTACTTCCCCGAACGCGGGATCACGAAGCGGCAAGTGGTCGAGTACTACCTCGCCGTGGCCGACCCGTTGCTGCGGGCGATCGGCGAGCGGCCGACCACGCTGAAACGCTACGTCGACGGCGTCACCGGGGAGTGGTTCTACGCCAAGCGCGTGCCCAAGGGCGCGCCGGACTGGCTCGAAACCGCGCGGATCGCGTTCCCGTCCGGCCGCACCGCGGACGAGGTCTGCCCGACCGAGCCCGCGGTGTTCGCCTGGGCGGCCAACCTCGGCACGTTCGACTTCCACCCGTGGCCGGTGCGCCGTCCCGACGTGGACCACCCGGACGAACTGCGGATCGACGTCGACCCGCCCGAACGCGCCGGATTCGCCGACGCGGTCGAGGTCGCCGGCGTCGTCCGCGAGGTGCTCGCCGACGCCAGGCTCACCGGCTACCCGAAGACCTCCGGCGGCCGCGGCGTGCACGTCCTCGTGCGGATCCGCCCGGAATGGGACTTCATCGCGGTGCGGCACGCGGTGATCGCGCTCGGCCGCGAGGTCGAACGGCGGATCCCGGACAAGGCGACGGTGTCCTGGTGGAAGGAGGAACGCGGCGGCCGCGTCTTCCTCGACTACAACCAGGCGGCGCGAGACCGGACGGTCGCGTCGTCCTGGTCGGTGCGCGGCACCCCGCGCGCGACCGTCTCGACGCCGTTGACCTGGGATTTGCTCACCGACGTCGACCCGGACGACTTCGACGTCCTGACCGTCCCCAAATTCCTCGCCGAGCGCGGCGACCTGCACGCGCCGATGGACGAGACGGCGTACGGCCTGGAGACGCTGCTGGAGTGGTACGAGCGCGACGATCGCGACCTCGGCGGTGCGGAACTGCCCTACCCGCCGGACTACCCGAAAATGCCCGGCGAGCCGAAGCGGGTGCAACCGAGCAAGGCCCGATCCGACCAGGCGTGATCGTCCGATTGCCGGGCGTGATCACTCTCGGTGATCAACATTGCGGCGAATTTCGCTGATGTTTCCGCAGGTCGTCCTGAATTTTCCGAGGTCGATTACCCTGGGGTGTGCCGCTGGCTGGTAACGCGGCGGGGTCGAGGTGCGACTATTGCCGGGGCCGGGCGGGGGCCGGGATCCGGAGGAAGGAGACGTCGTGGACGACCTGATCGCGTTCCTCGCCGCGCGCGTCGGACAGCGGCAGGCGCTGATCATGCAGGCGGTGCAGAAGGGCAAGGCCGGAGAGCCGCTCAACCGCGGGGAGGCCAAGGTCGGTCTTGAGGAACGGGTTCGTTCTCTCGGCGATCTTGAGCTTGACGTGGTGAATCAGATGATCAACGAGATCGAGGCGACTCGGCGGATCATGCTGGCGCATCGGACCACGGTGTCGGAGAAGGTCCCCGGGTTTCCGCTGTACGGCAGTGAGTATTGGTGCGAGACCTGTCATGTGCCTGCGGACGAGGCTGGGTCTAACTGGTGTTTGACGTTGCGGTTGCTGGCGTTGCCGTATGCGGAGCATCCGGATTACAGCGAGCGGTGGAGGCCGTAGGGGCGGCTCGTCGCCTGGCGGCGACATTGCCGTGGGGGTTGCGGCGGGCACCCCGAAGCTGATTGTGCTGACGGTCTTGGGGTGCTTGTCAAGGCGGGAAAGATGCCTTGACAAGCACCCCAAGACCGCAGAGAAGGCTTCGTATCGGGGTGCGGGGGGTGTGGCTGCCTTAGTTGTGTGCGCGGGCTGCGGTTTCGTGCGTGGATGCGCGTGGCTTCGGTGGCTGGTTGCGTTGGGGGTGCGGGTGCCGGTGGGTGGTCCGTGAAGGACTCCTTGAGGGAATCTACGTCCGTGAAGGGGCCCCTCACGGACTGCGGCTGGCCGTGAGGGGAACCTTCAGGGACTCAGAGTCCGTGAAGGTGGCCCTCACGGATGCGGCGAGGGGTGGGA
>NZ_PQIA01000238.1 GCF_003385235.1 Amycolatopsis circi
GGCTGGCCTGGCTCGGCTGGCTTTGCGGCGGGGCCGGGGTCTGCAGCGGGGAGAAGAAGGGCGCCGCCGGGGTGGCGGCGGGCTGCTCCGGTGTCGCGGTGCCGCCGGGCGGAGTGCCCGGCGAGGCGGTCCCGTCTGGTCCCACCCGGATCGTGGTCGTCGGGTCGTCGAACGGACCGCGACCCGTCATCGTCGCTACCTGCGGAGTGCCTGCTGCTTCCGGCGCGCTGCTCTCCATGGAGGCGCTCGACTCCGGTGTCGCCGGGTTGTCCGGAGTCGTGCTGCCGGGAGTCGCTTGGGCGGCCGGAGTGCTCCAGGTGGGTGACCCGCTGGTCGAGGGCGCGTCCTGCCGCAACGGCGACGCCACGGGCGAAGCCGCCCCGCCGCCCGACGCCTCGGCGAGCAGTTCGTCGCGCTGTCGGCGGTGTTCGGCGTGTCCGAGGCGGCCGGCGGCCAACTCCGCGTCCAACCGCCGGAGTTCTTCCTGCCAGCTCATCACGCAACCCCCTGTCACCGGTTCGGGCGACAGTGTTCCACGCGCCCCGGTTCCGTAGGGCTCAGGTGCACAAGATCAGCCGAGATCTGCCCAGATCAGGCACCCGCTTCGCGCGCCAGCCCGGAATCCGGCGCGTCCGTACGATCGAGGCATGTCCTCCGCGCGCGGTGCGCTCGCCGCCCTTGCCGTGGATCGGCTCGCCGGTCTCGACATCACCTCCGCCGAACTCGTCGAGGCCGGGGCGCGGGCCGTCGGCGAGGGCCTCGACGCGCCCTCCCTGCCTGAACTCGCCGCTCTCGACCACCGCAACCACCAGGCGGTTTCCGCCGCCTTCTCGCACGTGGTCGAGGAGTTGGGCATCGAACTCCCGGCCGACGCCACCGCCGCCCAATGGCAGCTCCTCGGCGTACACCTCGGCGAGATGGTGCGCGGCGACGTCCCGCTCGCCGAAGCGGCGAAGAGCGTCAAAGCCTTCGACGGACGGCTCGGCAACCCGGCCGCCCTCTCCGAACTGCGCCAGTGGCTGGCGATGCTCGCGACCTGGATTCCGACCGACGTCACGCCGGTCAGCTACTGCGAGCAACAGGTTCTGCAGCAGGCGCGGGCGGTACTGGCCGGTCCGTGGCCGCCGGTCACCCGTTAAGCGGCAAAAACTGTCGTACATATGTTCTAAAATTGGCCGTGTACTGGGGAAACCATCCACCGGAAGGCGGCCGCCCATGACCTCTCCCAAGCCGACCTCAGCCACGTCGGCGTACGTCACGCTGCCCACGTTCGTCGGATACAGCGCCAGCAAGGGCCCGTCGCGTTCGTCGTTCGTCCGCAGGCAGCGCCGGTTGTACGAGGACCCGGCCCGCGCGGCGTTCAACTACTACCGGCGCGCGGCGAACGCGGTCCGGGCCGGCCGGGCGGCCCGACAGGACGAGGTGGCCATGCGCGCGCTGGTCAACAACGCCGACGAGCGCACCCGGCCGCATTACGCCGCCATCGCCGAGGGCTGGCTGCGCTATCTCGGCAGGCGGGATCCGAAGCTGGTGGAGGTCGGCCGGGCGAAGTTCTCGCTCGGCGAGCTGGAGATCGGCATCAGCCCGCAGTTGGGTTTGCGCAAGTCGAACGGCCGGAAGTTCGCCACCTGGCTGTACTTCAAGGAGGAGCCGCTCGCCCGGGACGCCGCGCAGCTCGCGTTGTGGCTGCTCACCGAGGGGATGCCGGATCTGCTGCCGGGCGGGGAGGCGCTGGTCGTGGACGTGCGCCGGGCGAAGGAGTTCACCTTGTCGGCGCGCGACCGCGAGCGGCTGCGGCCGTGGGCGGCCAGCGAGGCGTCGGCGTTCGTCACGCTGTGGCGCGCCGCATAACGGCTGCGTGCATGACTGACGGGCGCGTGGGGTAGAGGTAGCTGCGGACCGGGCGGTGTTTCCCGGTCCGCAGGCCACCCGGTCGAGTGACAGCTTGGCGCTCGGCTCCGGTGGACTGGACAATCCCGGCCCCGGACACGAAGCTTTCGGCAGTTTCGAGCCCGGCCGATGACTTCGAGGTCGACAAGTGAACGCTGCTGCTGCCTGGGAGCCGCTCTCGCGAGTGGCTGACGAACCCGCTTGGTATTGGGTGCACGACAAGCTCAGGTTCTGGCCGAGCACCTTCGCGCACGACTGGCCGGGTTTCCATGAGCCGCGCCCGTCGGCGGCCTGGGATCTCTCCACCGGCGAGTACGACCGCGCCTCGGCGGAGTTCCGGCTCGGCCCGTACGCGGTCGAAGAGCACGACGTGGCCCGCGCGGTGCTGGCCGCGCTGCAGGAGACGACCGCCGAGGACGACTGGCTGTGGGTCCTGCACTGGCAGCACCAGTCGTTCAAGTTCTGGCCGCACCGCATGCAGCAGAACGCGCCGTGGCCGGTGTCGGTCTTCCCGCGCGGCGACTACCACCTGTTTCTCGCCGCCGATTTCAGTTACGGCACGCTCGGGCACCCGTGGGAACGCACCTTGTGCGTTTTCGGCGACAAACTGCTCCCCGCGGTCGAAAAGCACGCCGACGGCATCCTCGCGAACCAGTTGCGCCGGGACGGCCAGCCCTCTGCGCTGACCCGCTGAGCATCGCCGCTGCTACCGTCTCGCACGTGTTCGAATACCACGGCTGGGTGACTATCGCCGCCACGACGACAGGCGACGACGACGCAGCTCTGTTGGAGCGCCTGGTCGATCGTGTCCACCGCTCCCTGCAAAACACGACCATGCTGGACCTGGTCGACCTGCGCTGGAGCGCGGGCCTGCCCATGCTCCATCTGGGTGGTCTAGACAAACACGGCGGAGCCATCGCCCCGCAACTGCTGGAAACCTTCGCCCGAGTCGGCGAACTGGCCCCCGGCTCCTACGGCCTCCTGCACATCTGGGACGACCAACACCCGGAACACGACAACGCCTTCCAGGTATACCGAATGGCAAGAGGCCAATTAACGGAACAAAAAGACCCGCACCTGTCCCCAGTAGCCCCCACCGCCCTAGACACCTACGAGCTATAACCAGGCACGAGAACACAGGATCCCGAAATTCGCCCCGCGGAATGGTCCCCACGCGCAGTTTAGCTTGCTCTGCAAGCAAAACGCGCCCACCACCCAACCGCAGCCGATAGCAACGCGGGGGTCCGGGGGCTCGGCCCCCGGGTGATATGGCGAAGGGCCTGTATCCACGCTTTTTGTGGATACAGGCCCTTCGGAACCTGAGCGGATGACGGGATTCGAACCCGCGACCCTCACCTTGGCAAGGTGATGCGCTACCAGCTGCGCTACATCCGCGTTAACCGCTTGGTGCTCGGTGTTGAAGACACTCTATACCGTCGCTTCGGTGACACTTTCGGGGGCCCCGGGATACGCGCGGACCTGCTGAGATGTGGTGCTTGCGCGTCACGCCGAGCGCACAAGGGGTGACGACGGGCGCTCTGCTCCGTATGGTGTCCCCAATCGACTTCAGTGGTGAGTCCTTCGGGGGAGGAGGTGCCTTGCCGGATGACCGAGCTGGGCACGGCGCCGCCACCAGCGGCCTCGGAATCCGACGAGCAGGCACTTTTGAAGCGGCTGCGCGACGGCGAGGACGCCGCGTTCGGAGAGTTGTTCGAGCTGCATGCCGCGGCCGTGCGCAGATTGGCGCAGAGTCTTGCCTCCGATCGCTCTGAAGCCGAGGACATCACCGCGGAGACCTTCTTCCGCGTGCTGCAGGCGTTGCGCCGCGGTGCGGGTCCGCGGGATTACATCCGGGCTTATCTGCTGACCGTCGCGCGGCGGGTGTCGTGGGAGTGGCACGGTGCGCGGCGCGATGTGCCGGTGACTGACGACGAGCTGACGTTCCGGGCCGGGGCTGGGGTGGACACGCCTGCCCGGACGGCTGAGCACACGTTGATCACGACGGCGTTCACGAGTTTGCCGGAGCGGTGGCGGACGGTTCTGTGGCAGACCGAGGTCGAGGGCGAGCAGCCGTCGATGGTGGCTCCGCATTTCGGGTTGTCGGCGAACGCGACGGCGGCGTTGGCGCGGCGGGCGCGGCAGGGGTTGCGGGCGGCGTATCTGCAGGCGCATTTGTCGGTGAATCGCGGTCCGGAGACGTGCCGGGCGGTGGTGGAGAAGCTGGGCGGGTTCACCGCGGGCAGTGTCACCGGCGCGGAGGCGGAGCGGATCAAGGCGCATTTGCTGGGGTGTCCGTCGTGCCGGGCGACGCAGGACGAGCTGCGGGACGTGTGTTCGTCGTTGCGGGCGCATGCCGGGGTGCTGGTGCTCGCGGTTCCGGCGCTGGCCGGGATCGGGAAGGCCGGCGGCGCGCTCGCGACGGTGAAGAGCGTGGTGTTCGGCTCGAAGGTGAAGGTCGGGCTGGCGTTGGCGTCGACCGCGGCGGCGGGTGCGGTGAGCTTGACCGCCGGTCCGCTGGTGTTCGGGACGCATCCGATGCAGAACGTCGGGCTGGGCGGGGGCGCGCCGGAGCTGGCGTTGCAGCCTCCGCCGCAGCAGCCTCCGCCGCCAGCGCAGCAGGATCCCCGGATCATCGCCGGGAAGCTGTACGGCAGTGCGCGACCGGCGCGCGCGGAGGTCCATCCGGGTGCTTCGCCGCATCTGGGTGCGGCCGAGGTGCCCCATTTGCCGGCGGCGCAGCAGCCGGTTTCCGGAGAGCAGTCCTCGTCGGCGTCGGATTCGGCTGGTTCGACGCCGCGCGACGATCTTCCGGGCCAGGACGCCAGCCATTCGGAGTCGCCGGTGACGAGCCGGTCGTCGAGCACTGAGTCGCGGGCGGATCTGGACACGTCCACGAACTCGTCCAGCCCGGGCGTGCTGAGCACGACGACGGACGACACGAGGTCGACGTACGCTCCGCCGCCCTCGTCGTACGTGCCGTCGCCGGATTCGTACCTGCCGCCGTCGATCACGACGACGCCGACCTCGTCGCGGCACGTTCCTCCGGCCGCTCCGCAGTCCACCGGCTCCGCTGACTCGTCCGACTGCCCGAAGTCCTCGAAGGCGGCCAAGACTCCCAAGCCCGCGAAGTCCGGCAAGCCGAGCAAGCGCGATGACACGGCCGAGCCGACCAAGCCCGCCGAGTCCTCCAGGGCGGACTCCACGTCCGGGCAGGATGTCACCGGTTCGGCCGATTCCTCAGCGGACGCAAGCTCCCGAACAGCCAAAACCCGGCAAACCGCCAGTAACTCTCAGTGAGCACCTCGCGCTCGACGGCACGGTCACGGTAACGTTGACCGAGTTCGACGTCGCCCGGGAGGCAACAGAATGAACCGGCTGGTACGCGGCGAAGACGGCCGCGACTGGGTGGTCCGTGCCCAGATGGAATGGCGGGCTCCCGCCACCGCAGACGATTTCGAACACGACGTCGCAGGCAGTTACGGACCTGGCATCGCGATGATCGTGGTCATGGGGTTCCTGGTGATCGCGCTGGTGGTCTGGACGCCGGACGTGGTCAAGGTGCCCGCGTGGGTGCTGCTGGCGTTGCTGCTGGTGGTGTTGTTCTTCCCGCTGCGGTGGATCCTGCGCCGTCCGTGGACGGTGGTCGCCGAGACCGAGGGCGACGTCGCGGGCGACCGGCCGTCGGAGCGCTGGGTCGGCACGATCCGCGGCATGTTCACCGTGTCCGGCGAGGTGAAGCGGATCTCGAAGACGATCCAGCGGCATTCCCTGCCGGACTTCGACGGTCCGCTGCACCCGGTCGAATAGACCTGGCCGGAACCGGGCAGGCGCGCGAGACTGGTGCCATGCCCGAGTTGCCCGAGGTCGAAGCACTGGCCCATCACCTGCGCGAACACGCCGTGGGGAGCACCGTTTTCCGGCTCGACGTCGCGTCGCTCAGCGTGCTGAAGACCGCGGTGCCGCCCTACACCGAGTTGCACGGCCGGGAGATCACCGGCGCGACCCGGCACGGCAAGCATCTGGATGTCGTCCTCGGCGATCTGCATCTGGTGGTGCATCTGGCGCGCGCCGGCTGGCTGCGGTGGTCGGACGGGTTGTCTCCGGCTCCGTTGAAGCCGGGCAAGGGGCCGATCTCGCTGCGGGTGCATCTGGAGTCGGCTTCCGGTCCGGGCTTCGACCTGACCGAGGCGGGGACGAAGAAGGGGCTGGCGGTGTGGATCGTCGCGGACCCCTCCGAGGTGGCCAGTGTGGCTCGGTTGGGGCCGGATGCGCTGGCGGTTGACGCGTCTCAGTTGCGGGAGTTGTTCCAGGGGAAGGGGACTCGGCTGAAGTGGGCGTTGACTGATCAGTCGTTGATCGCGGGGATCGGGAACGCTTATTCGGACGAGATCATGCATCGGGCGAAGATGTCGCCTTATGCGACGGTGGGGAAGTTGGACGAGGCTGCGTTAGAGGTTTTGGCCGAGGCGATTCGCGAGGTGGAGACGGACGCCGTGGAGCGGTCTGCGGGGCAGAAGGCTGCGCGGTTGAAGGGGGAGAAGCGGTCTGGGTTGCGGGTGCATGCTCGGACTGGGTTGCCTTGTCCGGTTTGCGGGGACACTATTCGGGAGATTTCCTTCGCGGATAAGTCGTTTCAGTATTGTGCGACTTGTCAGACCGGGGGGAAGCCGTTGGCTGATCGGCGGATGTCTCGGTTGTTGAAGTAGTTCCTTTGCTGTTGTGTTTCGGCTCGTCGCCTGGCGGCGACATTGCGCACGTTGGTTGCGTGGGGCACCCCGAAGCTGATTGTGATGACGGTCTGGGGTTGCTTGTCAAGGCGGGAAAGATGCCTTGACAAGCAACCCCAGACCGCATTTTTGGCTTCGTATCGGGGTGCGGGGGTGGT
>NZ_PQIA01000237.1 GCF_003385235.1 Amycolatopsis circi
TCCATCAACAGCATCTTCGCTCGCTTCCGCGCCATGGGCACACCACAACGCCGATCAGGCGACAGACCCGGCAACCCACCCCACCAGGGTGTGTCACATGCCGAGAGACACAAACTGTGTCACAACAACTGCGACTCAACAGGGACTCTGATTCCCTCTGGGTTCCCCTCACGGACACCTGGCTTGACCTCAGTAGCGAGTGAGCCGGTCCGGCGGCAGGAACGGCGCGATCTCCTTCGCCGCCTCCACCGCGAGAACGCCCAGTTCCGGAATCCGGTCCTCCGGCAGCCGCACCGTCGGCACCTGAATCACCACCGCCGCCCGCGCCAGCCCGCGTTCGTCCAGGACCCCGGCTCCGACACAGCGCACTCCGGCGACGTTCTCCTCGTTGTCGATGCTGTACCCGCGATCGCGCGTCTCGGCCAGCTCCAGCGCGAGGTCGTCCCTGGTGGCGAGCGTGTGCGACGTCAGCGCGGGCAGTTGCTCCGGAAGGCTGGAGAGGTAGGACTCCGCGTCGAGGGAATTGGCGAGCATCGCCTTGCCGGAAGCCGTGGCGTACAACGGAAACCGCGCGCCGGGATGCTGCTCGAACCGCAACGGGAGCGTCGACTGCGCGCGCAGCAGCACCACCGACTCGGCGCCTTCGCGGATCGTGATGTTGACCGACTCGCCGGTCTCCGCGTTGATCCGCTGGATGACCGGCAACGCCAGCTGGAGCCCGTGCACGCGCTGGGCGGCCTGGCCGAGCAGGATCGCGCCGGGGCCGAGGTGGTAGCTGTCGGTGCGGGGGTTGTGCGCGACGAGCCCGTCGACGCTCAGCGCGCGCACCACCCGGTGCGTCGTGCCCGGCGTGAGGTCCAGTTTGCGGGCGATCGCGGACAGCGTGAGTTCCCCGTCCTCGTCCATGAGGAGCCGCAGGATGCCGAGCGCCCGGCGAATTGCCTGGGTTCCGGCTGGCGGCTGTGCTCCGGTCTGGTTCACCTGGGTTCCGAGTTCTCGCGCTGACGGGTGAGGCCAGGTTAACGCCTGCCGGGCCTGTCGCGGCGCGGCACACCCGATCCGCGCGCCGGCCGGCCCCCGGCCCGTATCATCGGGAATCGTACGGTCCGCGAACGATGGGCGGGGGAAACGATGTCAGGTCCGTTGGTCCCGGGCGGGATCGGGGAGCACACCAGCTGTCTCCTGGTCAAGCTCGGCCAGGTCGTGTTCCGCCTCTCCGAGGACCGGCTGCACGAGCTGGGCCTGCGGGTCCGGCACTACAGCGTCCTGCAGGCGCTGGCCGACAACGGACCGATGTCGCAGCTGTCGCTGGGCTCGTACCTGCGGATCGACCCGGCCACCATGGTCAGCAGCCTGGACGACCTGGAGGCCCTCGGGCTCGCCGCGCGCGCCCGGGATCCCGAGGACCGGCGGCGCTACGTCGTCGACCTCAGCGACGCGGGGCGGGAGACGCTGCGCAAGGCGAACACTCTGCTGGCCGACCTCGACCAGCACGTGCTCAGCGACCTTCCGCAGCGCTCCCACGATTCCCTGCACAAGCTGCTCGCCAAGATGAACGAGGGCGACACGCTGCCGGGGGAGTTCGACCGGATGCGGGATCAGGCCGGGTCCACGAAGATGTCCAGCGCCAATTCGCCCTCGCCGCGCTGATAGCCGGACAGGTCCGTGACGCCTTCGGCGGCGAGCACCTCGTCGTCGATGAAGAGGTTCCCGGTGCACTCGCGGGACGGCCGGGTGAGGATCGCGTACGCGGCGTCGGCGACGATTGACGGCGTACGTGCTTGGCTCTCACCGCCGATGATGTTGCGTACTGCTGCGGTGTCGATCAGGGTGCGCGGCCACAGCGAATTCGCCGCGATTCCGTCCGCTTTCAGTTCCTCGGCGAGGCCGACCGTGCAGAGGCTCATGCCGTACTTGGAGAGCGTGTAGCCCAGGTGCGCGCCGATCCACGCGGGGGAGAGGTTCAGCGGCGGCGAGAGCGTCAGGATGTGCGGATTCGCGGCCTTGCGCAGGTGCGGGATCGCCGCCTTGCTGAGCAAGAACGTGCCGCGGGTGTTGATGTCCTGCATGAGGTCGTAGCGCTTCATCGAAAGCTCTTCGGTGCCGGACCGGTCGAGCGCGCTCGCGTTGTTCACGACGATGTCGATGCCGCCGAACTGCTCCGCCGCCGCTCGGGCCGCGGAGAGGACGTCGTCCTCGGACCGCACGTCGCCGACGATCGGCAGCGCCTGGCCGCCGGCGGTTTCGATCTCCTTCGCGGCGGAGTAGACGGTGCCTTCGAGCTTCGGATGCGGTTCGGCGGTCTTCGCGAGCAGGACGACGTTCGCCCCGCCCCGCGCCGCGCGGGTCGCGATGGCCAGGCCGATGCCGCGGCTGCCGCCGGACATCAGGACGGTCTTTCCGGCGAGAGTCATGGCCGGGGTCCTTTCGGGTGGGCGGACGTGGTCAGCGGGTGCCATGAGCGCAACATACCATTAGTGGTGCGTATTATTTAACTGGCAAATTGCGGCGTCAAGCCGCTGGCCGACCCCCCGCACCGCGGTCCACTCGGCATGGCGGTCGAACAGCCGACTTCGCCCCGCACGTCGCTCGCGCTGGTGCTGGGCCGAATGCCCGCGGCGCTGGTCGGCAAGCCTGCCGACGAACCCGGGATGGTGGAGGAGTTCATCGGTGCCTGGGGCGGCTAGGCGCGCCGCAACAGCCGGATCACCGCTTTCTCGATCCGCTCCCGCAACTCCTCCTCCGCGAGCCCGTCGGCGTCGGCCTTGCGGACGGCGCGGCGGATCGTGGTGCGGCGTTCGAACTCCCGCAGCACGCGCGGGTCGACGTACGAGCGCCGGGCGACGGCAGGCGTGTTGCCGAGTTCCTCCGCGACCTCCTTTATCGCAGCGGACTCGGCCCTCGCTTGGCCGCGTCGGGAGGTCGGCATCTCCTGGGCGGCGAGGGAGACCGCGGCGAGCACCGTCGCGTGCCAGGTGCGCAGGTCCTTCACCGTGAACTCCTCGCCAGCGAGTTCCTTGAACCGCTCGTTGACGTCGCTGGCGTGCAGTTCGTGCCAGCCGTCGTCGGTGCGGTAGACGAACACCCGGGAAGTGCCGGTGCGGCAGCGGCGGAGTGACTTGAGCACGGCAGCGAGTTCGCCGTCACGCATGCTCAGCGACCGGACGAGACCGCTTTTGGCCGGGTAGCAGAAGGTCAGCTCGTCGCCGCTGATCTTCACGTGCTCGCGCAGCAGCGTGGTGGCCCCGTGGGAGCCGTTGGTTTCGGCGTACTCCTCGCCGCCGCTGCGGAACACGCCCCGGTCGATCATCCGCAGCGCGGCGGCCGAAACCCGCAGGCGATCGAGGTGCTTCCGGCGCAGATCCTCTTGAATGGCGGCGCGGACGTTCGGCAGTTCGCTTGCCAGTGCGAGCACCCGGTCGTGCTTCTCCTCGTCGCGCGCTCGACGCCATTCGGAGTGGTACAGGTACTGGCGGCGGCCCGCGTCGTCGGTCCCGACGGCCTGGATGTGCCCCGTCGGGTGCGGGCAGATCCACACCCTGCGCCACGCGGGCGGGACGACGAGGTCGCGGATGCGTTCGAGGACTTCCGGATCGGTCACCGGGGAGCCGTCCGGCGCGAGGTAGCGGAAGCCGCGGCCTCGACGTTGCCGGGTGATGCCTGGCGAGGACAGCTCGCTGCGCCGTAACCGCATGCTCGCGGTTGCCCGCGGCGGCCGGTTTCAAACCGGGACCCGGACGGCGGCCGTGCGGCGGGCCAGGGGTGAAGCCGCTGGTGGGGGCGGGGAGGTTTGCCCGGGGCGCCACGGGCTACCCGGTCCCGGTGCGAGCGATTCCAGGGAGGGCCAGGTCATGACTGCTGCCGTTGCGCGGGACACGTCGCGCCAGTTCACCGCCGCGGGGGAGAGCGTCCGATGACCACCACCGCGGACCAGTCCCTGTGGCTCGCCACCGGCTCGGCGACCAGCCGCGCCTCCCTCCGCGGCCGGGAACGCGCCGAAGTCGCCGTCATCGGCGGGGGCATCGCCGGAATGACCACCGCGCTGCTGCTCGCCCGCCGAGGCCTGCGCGTCACCGTCCTCGAAGCGGGACGCGTCGCCGAGGGGGCCAGCGGCAACAACACCGCCAAGGTCACCGCACTGCAGTCCACTGTGTACTCAACACTCGCCCGCGAGCACGGCACCGCCACTGCGACGGTCTACGCCGAGGCCGCGCTGGCCGGGGTGGAACTGGTCGCGGAGCTGGCCGAACCGATCGACTGCGGGCTCCGGAGGCTGCCTGCCGCGACCTTCGCGATGGACGCCGACGAGGTGGACACCGTGCGAGCCGAGTACGAAGCCGCGAAGCAGGCCGGGCTGCCGGTCGAGTGGACCACCACGCTCGATCTTCCGGTGCCCGTGCACGGCGCGGTTCGGCTGCCCGGGCAACTCGCGCTCCATCCGGCCGACTACGTGCGCGGCCTCGCCGACGCCGTCGAAGCCGAAGGCGGGCGCGTAAGGGAAAACAGCCGCGTCCGGCAGGTGAGCGCGACCCCGCCGTACCGCATCACCATCGCCGACGGCTCGCTCGATGCCGAAAACGTCGTCATCGCGACGCATTACCCGATTCTCGATCGTGGGCTGTTCTTCCCCCGGTTGGAGGTACAGCGGTCGTACTGCGTGGCCGCGACTTTGAAGTCCGGTAAGCCGCCGCAGGAGCTGGCGATCAGCGCCGGGAGTCCATTGTGGTCGTTCGCCTCGTACGAGGACCGGCTGATCCTCGGCGGACAGGGCCATCCCGCGGGCGACCCGGTCGACTTCGCGCGGTACACGGAGCTGGGCGAGTTCGCGGCCGAGCACTTCGACGTCGACTCGGTCACCCACCGGTGGTCCGCGCAGGATCCGAAGGCCTACGACAGCATCCCGATCGCCGGACCGTACTTCCCGGGCGCGCGGCGGCTGTGGGTCGAGACCGGGTTCGGCAAATGGGGGCTGGCGATGGGCACCGCGGCGGCGGCCGTGGTCGCGGACGGGATCACCGGTTCGGCCAATCCGCATCGGGACCTCTTTTCCCCGCAACGGATCTCGCTGCGGTCGGCGTCGAAGCTCGTGCAGCAGAACGCGAAGGTCGCGAAAGACTTCGTCGGCGACCGGCTCGCCCACGCCGACGCGAAGAGCACCGACGACATCGCCGTGGACCAGGCGAAGGTGCTGCCGGACGAACACGGTCGCAAGGGCGTCTACCGCGACCGCGAAGGCGGCTTGCACGCGGTGTCCCTGCGCTGCACGCACCTCGGCTGTTTCGTGCGGTTCAACGCCGCCGAACGCAGCTGGGACTGCCCGTGCCACGGGTCGCGGTTCGACATCGACGGTGCGGTGCTCGAAGGGCCCGCCACCGTGCCGTTGCCTCGCCGAACACCTTGAGAACGAACCCCCGATTGCGGCGTGTAGGACGGCCGAAGCCGGGCACTCGTGCCGGACTCGCCGGGAATACCGGCCCGGCGCGATCCGGAAGGACGCTGATGTTCCGACACACCAAACTGCTGCAGTTCGAGGCGAAGCCCGAAAAGCCCGACCCGGTGTACGCGCACAAGCTCCAGGAGCTGATCGGCGGCGCGTTCGGCGAGATGACGGTGACCATGCAGTACCTGTTCCAGGGCTGGAACTGCCGCGTCGAGGGCAAGTACAAGGACCTGATCATGGACACCGCGACCGAGGAGATCGGGCACGTCGAGATGCTCGCCACGATGGTCGCGCGGCTCCTCGAAGGCGCGCCGGCCACCGCGACGGCGGAGGCGGTGAAAGACCCGGTGATGGCCGCGGTGATCGGCGGGATGGACCCGCAGCAGGCGATCGTGGCCGGCGGCGGCGCGCTGCCCGCCGATTCGAACGGCACGCCGTGGAACGGCAAGTACATCATCGCCTCCGGCAACCTCCTCGCCGATTTCCGGGCGAACGTGGCGGCCGAGGCGCAGGGCAGGCTGCAGACCGCGCGGCTGTACCAGATGACCGACGACCCCGGCGTGAAGGCGATGCTGCAGTTCAACCTCGCGCGCGACACCGTGCACCAGAAGCAGTGGCTGGCCGCGATCGAAGAGCTGAAGGCGGACGGCCTGGAAAGCGACATCGCGCCGACCGCGTTGTTCGACGAGGAAAACCAAGAGCACAACAACACGGTGTGGCACCTGTCGGACGGCCCGGACGGGGCGAAGGCGGGCTGGAGCTTCGGCGGGGAAGGCATCGAATACCTCACCGACCCGAAACCGCTCGGCGGCCCCGGCACCGCTCCGAAGCCGGACCCCGCGCTGTACGGGACGTACTCGCCGACGCAAGACGCCAAGGGAACGCTTAAAGGGAAAGCGAAAGAAGTGAAGAACAAGGCCAAGTGACGGGAGCCAGCCTCAGGTCCGTGAGGGGAACCCTGAGGGACTCAGAGTCAATGCCAGGAACTTAGGCTGCTCTGGGTTGTGCTGTCGTGGTGGGTGTGGTGGCTGGTGCGGGGTGGACCTGGTAGCTGGTTTTGTTGCTGGTC
>NZ_PQIA01000240.1 GCF_003385235.1 Amycolatopsis circi
CGGTCGAACTGCTCTCGACGCTGCCGGAAACCCAGCGCACGGTGCTGACCTGGTCGCTCGACGGGTTCTCGCCCGCGGCGATCGCGTCGGCGCTCGGCATGGCGGGCACCACAGTCCGCTCGAACCTGCGGCACGCCCGGGAACGGCTGAGACACCGGCTCGGCCTCGCCGAGCGCGAGGAGGCCCTGATGACCGCACTGCGCGAAGCCGACGCCGCGCTGGTCGGCGCGTTGCGCTCGGCGCTTGATGTCGAGGAAGCCTTGACCCGCGTGAAAACCGAGGCGACCGCCTTGGCCGCACCGCGAGTTCCGGCTGGCCGCTTCGGCTTCGACGGCCCCGTGCGCGCCGCGGTCGAGGGCGATCCTGATGCGGCGCAGGACCTGCTCGCGGCGGTGCAGCCGCTGATCGTGCGCTACTGCCGGGCTCGGTTAGGCGGCGCGGATGCATATTCCTCGGCGGACGATGTGGCGCAGGAGGTTTGCCTGGCGTTGCTGACCGCGCTGCCGGGCTATCGGCATCAGGGGCGGCCGTTTCTTGCTTTCGTTTACGGGATCGCGCAGCACAAGGTGGCTGACGCGCATCGAGCGCACGCGCGCAACCGGACCGAGGCGATGGCCGAGCTGCCGGAGGCGATCGATCTTGCCGATGGGCCGGAGGAACGGGCGCTGCGAGCTGAGTTGAACCGGCATTTGGCTCGGTTGCTGCAACTGTTGCCGGAGCGACAGCGGGAGATCGTGTTGCTGCGCGTCGTAGTCGGGTTGTCGGCGGAGGAAGCGGCTGAAGCGGTCAGCTCCACCCCCGGCGCGGTTCGGGTGGCGCAACACCGCGCACTCCTGCGACTCCGCTCAGTCCTCGAACGCCGCCGACGCTGACCCGATCCGCGCCACCACGAACTCCGCCAGCGCTGCCACCGGTCCCTCGCTGCCGTCCCTCGACAGCAGGATGAAATCCACCTCGCCCGGATCCGGAAGGCCAAGCTCGGCAGGCAATTCGACCAGATCGGACGGCACCAGGCTCCGCGCGTGCACGGTGATCCCGAGCCCGGCGGCCGCCGCCGCGCGCAGGCCGGTCAGGCTCGACGTCAGGCAGGCCGCTCGCCATTCCAGCCCGGCGCGCTCCAGCGTTTCCACCGCCAGCTGCCGGGTGACCGACGGCATCGGGTACTGCACCAGCGGCACTGGATGGCCGGGCAGGAGTTCCGTCGCCGCCGAGCCGATCCACACCAGCGGTTCTCGGCGCAGCAGCCGCCCCGGGCCGGGCGCGCCAGGGCGGCGTTTGCCGAGCACCAGGTCAAGGCGGCCGTCGGCGATCCGGCGGGCGAGCACATCGGACAGTTCCACGTGCAGTTCGACGTCGACCAGCGGATGGCTTTCCCGCAGCCGCCGAAGGATTTCCGGCAGCTCGCCGAGCGCGAAGTCCTCGGACACGCCGAACCGGACCCGGCCGCGCACCTGTGCGCCGCGGAAATGCCGGGCCGCGCGCTCTTCGGTGTCCACAATGGTCTGGGCGAACCCGAGCATCGCCTGCCCGCGCGCGGTCAAGTCGACCGCGTGCGTGTCGCGGGCGAACAGCAATCCGCCGGCTTCGGATTCGAGCCGCCGGATGTGCTGGCTGATTGTGGGCTGCCCCACACCCAACCGCCTCGCTGCCGACGTGAAGCTGCGAGTTTCCGCCACAGCAAGGAAAGAACGGCACAACCGCGGATCCAGCATGCGTCACATCTTATCGGCTTCCGCAATGACAGTCAGTACGGTCATCGGGGTTCCGAATGACCGCCGCCGACGAGAGAATGGTCGGGAAAGGAGATCCACCGTGCTCGCTTCGTTCGCCCGCCCCGCCTCGGCCCTGCTTGCCAAGCTGCGGATCGACCCGTTCATCGCCCTGATTCTCGTCACCGTAGGCATCGCCTCGCTGCTGCCCGCGTCCGGCGCGGTCGCGACCGGGTTCGGCGCGGTGACGAAGATCGCGGTCGGCCTGCTGTTCTTCCTTTACGGGGCAAGGCTTTCCAGTCAGGAAGCGGTCGAGGGGATGCGGCACTGGCGGTTGCACGTCACGGTGCTCTGCGCCACTTTCGTGCTTTTCCCGCTGCTGGGTCTCGCGGCGTCGTTCCTCTCCCCCGGGCTGCTGACGTCGCCGCTGTACACCGGCGTCCTCTTCCTCTGCCTGCTGCCGTCGACCGTCCAGTCGTCGATCGCGTTCACCTCGATCGCGAAGGGCAACGTCGCGGCGGCGATCTGCAGCGCGTCGCTGTCGAACCTGCTCGGCATCGTGCTGACGCCGCTGCTCGTCGCGCTGCTGCTGGCCACCGACGGCCCGGGCGTGAGCGGTTCGGCGGTGCTGGACATCGTGCTGCAGCTGCTCGTGCCGTTCGTCGCCGGGCAGCTGGCGCGCCGCTGGATCGGCGGCTGGGTGCAGCGGCATTCCGCGCCGCTCAAGATCGTCGACCGCGGTTCGATCCTGCTGGTGGTGTACACCGCGTTCAGCGAGGGGATGACCGAAGGCATCTGGCACCAGCTGGACGTCGGCCCGCTGCTGGCGCTCGTCGCGGTCTGCTGCGTCCTGCTGGCGGCCGTGCTCGGCGCGACCAGCGGCGGCGCGCGGCTGCTCGGATTCGCCCGCGCGGACCGGATCACGATCATGTTCTGCGGTTCGAAGAAGAGCCTCGCGAGCGGCCTGCCGATGGCGACGGTGCTGTTCGGGCACGCCGAGGTCGGGCTGATCGTGCTGCCGCTGATGCTGTTCCACCAGATTCAGCTGATCGTGTGCGCGGCGATGGCGCGCCGGTACGCCCGGCAGGCGGCCGCGGAGGAACCGGGGGAACTCGCCGCGGTCGGGTGACGTCGACCGGGCGCGTCCGGGCCCGCCAGGATGAATCCATGCGGGGGCTGGCGTACGTCTCGGAGAGCGAACTGCGCCAGTTCCAGGACCGGAACCGGACGGCGGCCGCTGGCGGCGAGTGACGGAACTCAGGGCGAAGAGCCCGGTCGGAGAGGTCCGCGTGGACCTTTCCGGCGAGGCGGCCCGCCCGCGCACCGACCGGGCGCTCCGGCATCTGGAGACCTCCGGCCGTGCAGCCCGAACGCACGCCGCCGATCCGCGTGTTGGTCCCGAGCCCGCTCTATCGAGTACCCGAGCGCTCCGGAAAACCAGTAGAGCGCGCGGCAGTCCGCGATTACCCTCCGGCCCGACCAGTGTCGGCTAGGCGAGGACGTGCCGTTGTACATCGCGTGAGGCATCCCAAGCTCTGATTTCGTCGCGCGCCGCGTAATGCGCCGCGCTTCTTCGTGCTGCGGAATTCTCACTGGAATCGGTGTACTCCTGTGCTCTATAACTGGACAGTCCTGCCCACTTGCCTGCCGCTCGTCCGGCGGCGCTGCCACACGTGCGCGTCCGGATCTTTCCGGACCGGCGGCAAGTTCCGGGTCAACGCCAACCACAAACTCATCGACGCCTGGCTCCTCGCGCTCTGTACCGGCTGCGGGGAAACGGCGAAACTCACCGTGTTCGAACGGGCGAAGGTGCGCTCGGTCCGCCCGGAACTGCTGGATCGCTCGCACCACAACGATCCCGGCCTCGCCGCCGAACTGCTCCAAGACCCCGTCCTGCAACGGCGCAACCGCGTCGCGCTCGATTGGGCCGGCGCCTGGCGGCTCGACACCGGTGGTTCGGACCACCTCGGCCAGGACGCGATCGACGTCTCGGTCGCCTTCGCGGCCCGGATCCCGGTCCGGCCGGTGCGGCTGATCGCCGAGGGCTGCGGTCTTGCCCGGGCCGAGGTCGAGCGGCTGCTCGCGGCCGGGAAGGTCGTGTCGGGGGTCCGGCTGAGCGGCAAGCTCTCCGGCGACTTCGCCTTCACGCTCAAGCACTGAGCCGAGTCCGTGAGGGGAACCCTGACGGACTCAGAGTCCCTCAGGGTTCCCCTCACGGATAGCTCCGGAGCAGCCGCACCCGGGCGATCTATCCACAATGGACAGGGCGGAGTCCATTCCCGACTTCCGCTCGCATGAGCGCGAACCGCGAACCCGGGCAACAGCGGTGCCTGAACGGGCAATCGTGCGTAACCGGATCCGGCGGAAAGCGTTGCCGCAGCTCAAGGCCCCCGGGTGGAGGAGCCGCTTGCCCCGCCGTCCGCGCACTGGTGTTCAGAAGGGAACAACGCGGCGACAACCCGTAGACCGGCGCTTACCGTAAGTCCGCAGTCTCCCCCGTGCTCTGTCGTATCGGCCGAACGAAGGGCATCCGCGGCGACGTCGGCGGTCTGGCATGCCAGTCCGTCATATCCGGAGAACCCGACCAGAGGAGAAAGCATGGCTTCGCAGGACGGCGCCCGCGTCGACACCAGCGTCATGCGCAAGGGCGCGCAGACGATCAGCGACACCGGGCAGAACATCACCGGGGTGAACCAGAAGGTCGACGGCACCATGCAGACGCTGTTCGGCACCTGGCGCTCGGACTCGGCGAACGTGTTCAACCAGGCCATGGGCCAGTTCGACCAGACGGTCCGCAAGATCGTGCAGAAGCTCGACGAGCTTTCGCAGAACGTGCAGACCTCGGCGAGCGAGTACGACAGCCGGGACTCGGACAACACCTCCACCGCCAACAACGCCGCCGCGGTCATCGGCGGCGGCGGCCTGCAGGGCTTCTGATCCCCTTCCTTCCCACGAAAGGACGCTTCCCATGGCTTTGGGCCAGTTCCAGATCAGCTTCGCGACCATGCAGGACACCGTCGGGCAGGCGAAGCAGCAGTCCAACCAGATCACCGAGCTGCTGGACCAGATGAAGGCCGTCATCGAGGGCCAGCGCGAAAACTGGACCGGTGTCGCGGCGGACATGTTCCACGAGACCTACAACTACTGCCACCAGGCGGCTCTCACGCTGCCGCAGGCGCTCGACGCCGCCGCGCAGACCCTCGGCCAGATCAACGAGGGCACCTCGAACACCGAGGGCAACAACGCCAAGCGGTTCGCCTCGAACTGACGCCGCCGCTTCGCCGCAACTGACCTGAAAGGAGGGCGACCGGCCATGGTTTCAGCGGGTGACACCGATTACGGGATGCACAACGACACGTCGAACAAGCATCAGACGACCTCGGACGACGGCAAGTTCCACAGCCCGGGCGACCAGGCTCCGCCGGACGTGAAGAACGAGTGGATCCCGCCGGGCGACGTCGGCAAGCCGCCGCCGGTGCCGGGCGGTTCCGAGCATCCGGGCAGGGGCGTCACCGCGGTCAACACCGAGGCGATGCGCACGTTCGCGAAGAACATGCAGGCGCTCGCGGACGGGCCGCTGAAGGATCTTCCGGCGAAACTCGACGGGATCCAGCTCAAGCCCGGCGTGTTCCTGACGGCGCAGAGCAAGATCGCCAAGCCGATCCAGGGCACGAACGAGCTGCGGGACACCACCCGCACCGCGATCCACGACCTCTGCAAGGCGCTCGACGAGGTGGCGGACGCGGTGAACAAGGCCTCCAAGGCCTATGACAACGCCGACGAAGTCAACAAGATGTCCGCCGACGACTACAACCAGTATTTCAACACCGTCAGCGGCCACATCACCGGCGCCGGTCAGAAACCCTGACCGGACGGGCGGCGGTCTTTCCGGTTTCGAAGCGATCGAGGGAAGATGTCCGACGACAACAACACCCACGGGTTCACCTCGGACGACGACGGGGTATGGCCGGACACCACGCAGACCGGCAACCAGAACGCCACTGGCGACCCGTCGAAGGATTTCGACGGCCTGACGTGGAAGCAGATCGAAGCGGCGATCCTCGGCGGCGGTTCGCTGTCGGGGGGCCAGGACAACCGGGACAAGGCCTACGGCAACGTCAACTGGCAGTCGCTTCAGGACGCGGCCGGGGTGTTTCAGGAGACGCAGCAGAACCTCGCGATGGTCGCTCAGTCCATTCAGGACCAGACCGCCGCCCTCGCCGGACCCGACGGTCCGTGGAAGGGCGACGCCGCGACGAAGTTCAAGGACATGATGACCGCGCTGGGCAACAAGTTCTCCGATCTGGCGGACCGGATCGGCGACGGCGGCGGGTCGAACAATGTGCCGAACAACCTCGTCAATTCCGCGGCCTACCTCAGGTGGGCGCAGGACACGATCCGCTACATCGACAGCTATTACGCCAGCCAAGTTCTCGCCCAGGGCAGCAAATACCATCTCAGCGACGGGCGCGCGTACATCTCGCAGTTCCCCGAGGCCGTCGAGATGATGACCAATGACATGCGCAAGGTCGGCGGGCAGCTCGCGCAGAAGTACAACACCGTGCACGTCAACGCGGGCAAGACGACCCCGCCGCCGACTCCCGGCGGCGGCGACGGCAACACGCCCAAGCCTCCGCCGCCGCCACCGCC
>NZ_PQIA01000026.1 GCF_003385235.1 Amycolatopsis circi
CAGCTGGCTTGACGGCCTGATGTTCAACATCGGGGACTCGCCGGGTGGCGGAGGCGGGGCTGCTGCGGGCGGTGGTCCGGGTTCGGGAGGGCAGGGGTTCAGCCTCAGCCATGATGAGGCGATGAGCATGCTGAATCTGGCGCGCGGCATCCGCGACGATCTGGCGAAGATGATCCCCAAGGCAGAACGTCTCACGCATCTGAACCCGCCTGCCGAGGACCCTGCCAGCAAGGGCTACAACGCACTTCTTTCCGGATCAGGCGCGGGCGCCAGCGCATTCGGCCACGGCCTGGGCCACATTCAGCGCGAACGCGACTACGTCTCGACGCTGATCGAACGGCTGGAGAAGGCCCTGCACATCACCCAGAGCGGCGACGGCGACGCCGCCGGAGCGGTGCAGAACGCCGCGAACTCGGGCGGAGGACTCGCCTGATGGCTTCGCGCACACTCATGCAGTCAGCCGGGCTGGTCGTGCTCGCCGCGGTCGCGGCCAGCTGCAGTTCGCCCGGCAATTCCGGTTCCGGCCTCCCGACGTCCGCAGGCCCGTCGGCGAGCACCTCCTCCTCGGCAGCCCTGCCGCACAGCGGCGCGCCGAAGGTCGCGAACCCGCTGCCGTCGACGACCCTGGACGGCTCGCCCTGCGACGGCGGCCTCACCGGGGACCAGTTGAACGAGATCATCGGCCAGGCCCCGCAGGGCTCGCCCGACACCAAGTCCAGCCTGGGCCCCAGCTGCACCTGGATCAACAGCGTCAAGGGTTCCTACGTCGACGTCGCCTACGACACCAAGAGCGACGACGGACTCAGCTCGTGGTACGCGAACACCAAGCCCAAGTCGGTGGTGTGGAAGGAATCCGACGTGCTCGGGTTCCCGTCGGTCGCGCACGTGACGCAGAGCAGCGACTCCCCCGACGAGTTCTGCCAGGTCACCATCGGGATCAACGACCAGCGGACCGTGGACGTCTCCATCGGCCTCAGCGCAGCGAAAAAGGGAACCGTCGACCCCTGCTACGTCGCGAACGTCGCCGCCCAGCGGGTGATGACGAATCTGAAGCACAAAGCGGGTTCATGATGTCGATCTTCGATGTCCTGGGCGACGCCGCGAAAGCCGTCGGGCACGCCGTCGAAGGCGCCGTCGAGTGGGTCGGAGACCGGGCCAGCGACGTCGGCGGATGGTTCGGCGAGCTGTTCGAGGGCAACCTCGGCGAGCAGGCCGTGTCCCAGTCGGAACTGGTCAAGCAGATCATGGCGAGCAAGGGCGCGCCGGACTGGCACGGCGGCGCCGACCAGGCCGCGGAACTGGCCGAGCAGCACGCGCAGGTCAGCGGCCGCGTGCAGCAGCTGATGTCGGGCATGGAATCGTCCTGGACCGGTGGCGGCGCGGACGCCGCGCAGGCGCGGATCAAGCCGCTGGCGGAGGTGTCGCAGGCCGCGTCGCAGACCTTCACCGCGAACTCGCAGAACGCCAGCGGCCTGGCGCACGGGTTCGACCAGCTCAAGGCGTCGCTGCGGCCGATGCCCGAGACTCCGCCGCACCGGACGTTCCTGGACGAGGCACAGTTCTGGCGGACCACTGACACCGAAGCGAAAATCAACCAGTACAACGAGATCGCGCAGCAGAATCTCGACAAGTACAACTCCTACGCGGACACCGCGAAGTCCGCGGGCCAAGGCTTGAAGATCGACTACGGGCAATTGCAGGACTTCGGCGACGGCAACGTCGACATCACCTCACAGCCGAACGAGCCCGCCGACCACAGGACAGGCCCGGACAGCACTCACCAGCGCAGCAGAGGCCACCAGCCGCCCGTGGCAGCTCCGGGCACCAGCGGGCCTGCGCAGTCGTTCGCTCCCCCTCCGCCGCCGTCGACGCCGGTGCAGTACCAGCCGCCGGCCAGGGACGCGGCGGGGCTGCCGCGCTACCAGCCTGGAGGCGGACCCGGCGACGGGACGACCACAGCCGGATGGATACCGCCGGCATACGAGCGCCCGAACAGCCCGGGCTGGGCATCTCCCACGCTGCCGAACACCGGTGCCGGCGTCAACGGCGGCAACCCCTCGCCGGGGTTCGTCGCGGGCTTCGGCCCCACGGGCGGCTTCGGGCCCACCGGCGGACTGCCGGGGACCGGTTCGGGCAGTCCTGGCGGGAGCACGGGCGGCCGAGCCGGCGGGTCCGCCGGACCGGGCGCGGGTTCCGGTGCCGCGGAAGAACCGGGGGCCCGCGGCGGCGCGAACTCGGCCGCGGCCCGAGGCGCGGCCGGTGCCAAGGGAACGCCCGGGATGGGCGGCATGGCCGGCGGCGGCAAGGGCGGGAAAGGCGAGGAAGACAAGGAACACCAGCGCAAGTACGGGCTGGACGACGATTCCGCGTTCGACCTCACCGACGACGAGGACGGCCGGCTGCGCGACCCGCGCACCGGCCTGCCGCCGACCCCGCCCACCATCGGAGGCTGACCCGCGCCGATGACGATCATCGACAGACCGGTCCGGATGCCGCGACCGGCGTTCTTCGCCGCCTGGAACTACACCGGCCTGACCAGCCTCCCGGTCGTGGTAAGCCCTGAACACGCCTACATGACCGCCGAATTCGCCGCCGAGCGGGAGCGGCGAGCGATGGACCGGTTCGCCGCCCTCGGACTCGCCACCCCGGACGGACGGCTTACCCCGCAGTTCCGGGCCACCCTGGAACTGCTCGCCGCACCCGCCCGCGAGTGCTACTCCTGGACCGCGTTCGCCCACCGCCCGCACGACGACGGCGCGTTCTTCGTCGCCGCGGCCGGACGCGACGCCGTCCGGCTGATCACCGACCACCAGTCGATCCAGCTCGACCCGATCCCGCCCCGCAACCTCGCCACCGCACTAATCGAGGCCCTGCCGGAACACCCACCAGCCCGAATGACAACCCTGCGGATCCCCACGACCTACCTCGAAGACACCGACGTCGACCCGCTCTCGGAAATGTCCGGCCACGCCGACGACCTGCGCCACCTCCTCCGAAGCGAACGCACGGCTGTGCACAAGCTCCACGCCGCGGTCGGACACAGCGCCGACCGCGTCCACAGCACAGCCCTGACCGTCTACGACCTCACCCGCGCAGGCCGCGTGCTCGCCTTCACCAGCGACACCCCAGACGGCGGACTGGAAGCCACCGTATGCAGCGGCAACCGCACCAACCTCGTCGACGCGCTCAACCTCACCCTCAACGGACTCGCCTGAACCCATGGATCACGGCCCCCTGGCATACGCAATCCGATGCGGCTACCCGGACAGACGGTGATCCTGCCGCAGACACCCGCGGTCGCCTCTTCCGCGCTCAGCACTGGCTCCACGGGTAAAGCGCGCTGAACTGATCGAACGCGTCATTCAAATCCTCATCCCGAGCCAGACCGTCCACGACGACCGACGCTCCCGAAAGCACATCCGCAGCAGCGAGCACACCGACGACAGCTTGCACGACCGCGGCATACCGACCCGGCGGCACATCAGGCGGCAACTGCACCCGAAACTCACGAGGCACCACACGAGGAAGGCTGCCTGTCATCAGTTGGTGACGCCAACTCACGTTGTGACCGGACTTAGTCGCTGTCCGGCTGACGGATTTGCTTACGAGCGGTCAAATAGCCATCGGCTGGCGGGGCCACCCCTGCGACCGAATTACGATGTGCGACCGAAAGACTGAGGAAGGCACGGCACAACCTGCTAGCTGACGCCCTCGACGCCGACGTGGTGCTCATCCGCCCGAATGCCCTGGCCAGCACGAACTCTGCGTAGCGACAGTCCAGAGTGGACCATGGAATTTCCGGACATCCGCCCGGCAAACACGCGGATTCAGCAAGCTTACGGTTAGAACTTAGGCTGCCTCTGTGATCATCGCCATTGCCCTGCGCGTCGCTGTATGCCAGGTTCCTCTGGCCTCTTCCCAGCCCTGCCGATCCGGGCGATGACGCCGGTGCCCCTTCGGCCAGCTTTCGGTGCACCGGAAGTGATGCTCCAGCACCACCTGTGGATCTTTGAAGCCGTAGCCGCTGTCGAGGACGGCGCTGTCATAGCCGCCAGGACTGGCGAGGGCAACGGCAAGCCGAGGCGGATCGGTCCGGTCTGCAACCAGACTTACACGGTTCTTGTAGTCATCCACACGGTCGGCTGCGTAGTACCCGACCAGCGTCAAGTCCTCGGACTCTGCGCCTCGCCAGTCAGGATCGCCCGGCCAAGCGAGTACAGCGCCGGGGTGCAATATCCCGGAGACGACTGGCGCGGGCTGCTGAGCAGACATCGGCCCAACGGCCCGCGACCGACGGTCACGCAGACTCCAACCGAGGCCGGACAAAGGCAGAGTCAAGACCGCAGCTGACAGCCGTGGACCTCGTGTGGTTCGTCGTGGTCGACGCGCCGCCACATCGCGATACGTTCCTTCTCAAGCCCGGTCGGCCGGAACGGCCGGAAACGAACCCTGACGCCGTCCAACCACACCGCGTTCAGCTCGCCGAGCGCGTTCATCCCGGGGGAAAGCTCGCCCGGCTCGACTGTGCCGGTGTCCGGATTCTCCGCGAAGTGCAACAGTTCACGGACGACCTCCCACGCGTACGGGCCGCCGACCCAGTCGAGGTCGATGTGACCGTCAATCGTGCGCCACCGGTCCCGCTGCTGGACACCGTCGAGGATGTAGCTGTCGCGCAGCGCCAGCTCGATCGCGCCAAGGGCAGCGCGATGCTGGCGAACGGTCGGGTACGGCCGACTCCGCCGCTCCGGGTCCGTATCCCAGATCACGGGCAGATGTGGGTACTCGGCGGCGATCTTCAGCTCCCGCAGGATCTCGCGTTGGGCCTGTCGGAAAGTCACGTCATTCACGTGCTGGCGAGCACGAATGATCGCTTTTAGCTTGCGGTCCTGCGTCATGGCCGATGTCCTCACCGCGAGGTCTCCCACGCAGCCTCGCCGGGGATACAGGATCGAACCGACGGGTTTCTGCACGCGATTCTGAGAACCTTGTCCTCAACGCGCCGTCGGCGTGGGCGGATCGACGCTCGGAGACAGGCCTGCGTGCCGGCCCGCCATCACGATAGCCGCTCCGCCACGAACCGGCACCGCTGGGCGGAACCGCCCCTTGATCTTCAACATGGCGCTGGTTCGGAGCCGATAGCAGGCCATCGGTTACGAAACTCAGCTGCATCCATGCCGTAATCACCAGCATCACGGCGACAACGCCCATCCACCTCGGTTCGATGAAATTGATCTGTCTGATCGCCATCGCATCACGTCGCCGAAGCTCCCGCAGCCCAGTCTCCAGAGCGATCGCCGAGTTGCCGTTCCTGGCCGACTTTGGTGTTGAGATAGGTGGCTGTGGTGTAGGCGTCGATCATCCGGCATCGATGCGCGTCAGCGACATGGAGAACGTAACCCTTGCCCAGGCCACGCACGATGTTGCGGCGTCAATCCCTACCTCCAGTCGGGCAAGTAGATGCCTGCGGCTCGCACGTTTGCAGCAACTCCTCCCTGGCCTCGCTGTGGCGGCGATAGCCTCGCGCCATTCGCCCATTGGAGTGGCTCCATGTATCCACTCCATCACCGCCCGCCTCCTCTCCGGCACGACTGCGGTCCGGAGATGAGAGGAAACAAACGTGGATCCGAACTTCGACCTGGGCGCGTTGACCGAGCAAGCGGCTCAGGTGGTGGTGAAAGGCTTCATGACCGGCGCAGCAACGGCGCTGCGCGACCGTCTTGTGCAGCTGTTCACCCGGGGGAAATCCACCGAGGAACCGACGGCGGAGGAGCGCAGGCTCGACGAGACGAGCAACCAGCTCGAAGCGGCCTCCGACGACGAGCGACACGACGTCGCCGAGCAACTCGCCACGAGTTGGAGCCGACGCCTGCTGGTCTTCCTCGAGGACCACCCCGAAGCCGCCGAAGAGCTACAGCAGATCATTGCCGAATTCGCTCCGGACGAAGACGAAGAGGCCAGCAGGCCCCGGTCGGTATCCGCCAAAGCCGGAGACAACTCGATCGTCATCGCGTCTGGCCGGAATACCAACATCAAGGGTGGTGTCCAGCGATGACTGCCTCATACGAGGAATCGCCAGCCTTCCCGGAAGTTCCAGACACTATGGTCAGCGCGAGCGGCGGCGATCACAGCTCTGTTTACGCGGCGGGCCGCGACCTCACGATCCTGCTCGGGAAGGCGCTCGGGCTCCAAAGCCTGCAACCAGAATTACAGCAGGTGCAAACCTGCTATGCGCCCATCGCGGCGAGCGAGTGGGCCCAGGTCGTTAAGGCCTGGCGCGCATCGCGTCTGGTGATCATCACGGGTCCGCCCCGGGTCGGCAAGCGCACGGCGGCCCTACGGCTGCTCTCGCAGCGCGACTCGGACACCAAGCTCGCTGACTTCAGCCTGGCGGGAGTACGCGAGTTGCGCAAGGACTGGGAGACACCCGATGTCGGGATGCTCCCCGTCCTGCCAGGCACGTATCTGCTCGATCTGGGCGAGACACCAGCGGAGACCCTCCCCGAAGACTTCGGGGAGGGCTTGCGGTCATTCGTCGAGGACCCGGCGCACACGAAGATCCGACTCGTTGTAACGATGACCGACGACGCCAGTACGCGGTGCGCGAGCTCGTTGCACCAGCAAGTCGCGCGGGTGACGCGTCCTTCGCCGACCGACGTCGTCAAGGCACACCTGCAGCTGCTTGACCACGAAACACGCGCGGAATGGATCGATCACGAGCCACTGGACACACTGCTCACCGCGGATTCCTCACCACGGGATGCCGTGAGCCTCGCGCGGGCGATCGCGCACGCGCCCGACCCGGGAACCGACAAAGACAAGATCCTCGCCAGCGTCGCTGACGAGTTCCGGCGCTGGAGCGGGTACCTGACGGCCAAGTTCAACGGCCAGAACAGAAAGGCCGACGACGTCGCGCTTTTCATCGCCGCCGCAGTGGTAGACGGCGCCCCGCCGGACGTCGTCTGGAAAGCAGCCATGACGCTGCTCGGCCCGAATCGCCTGCACCCCACGGTCGAACAGCTCCTACTCGAAGACGATCTCGAAACCAGGCTTCGCGCCATCACCGGCCACGGAAACGACGCTGCCTTGGACCGCGTGTCTCTCGACGTTACGCGCCGCGGAATCAGCACCGCCGTGCTACCGCACCTGTGGCGCCAACGACCACAGCTCGTCCCGGCGCTTCTTGCCTGGATTCAGGCGATCACCGGCTCCGACGGCGTCGCCAAGGAACATCTGCCTGCGATCGGGGAACGGCTGGCTGTGCTGGCCGAAACACACCCGGGTGCCGGACTCGTCGACACCTTCCTGAAGTGGGCCGAGAAGGACATCGAGAACAGGCAGCTGGTGGCTGCTCTGCTGACTCGGCTGGCCGGTGACGGTGCCGTTGGCACCGAGATACGGAGGAGGACCTGGGACGCGGCCTACAACTACCACAAACGGACCACTACCACGACCTCCACGCATGAAGCGGCGGTCGTCGCAGAAATGTGCGCCGGCCGGTTCGCCATCGATTACCCCAATGAAACACTTGTGCGGCTGAAGTGGCTGCTGGACGGTCCGGCGTCGGAAGACGTCCACGCCCCAGCCCGCCGGGCGCTGCGCAAGCTCTGCACGTCCACCGATCAGGTCATGGCTCTCCTGCGCACCGCGCTGGCGTGGCGCAAGGAAGCGCCGAACGCGAGTGCCCGGGTCGTGCTGTACTTGCTCGACCCCGATGACGGAGAGACCTCGCTTGCGCTGCTCGAACTGGCCGAACGCCAACCGGAGGTGCTCGAAGCTGTCCGCGCCGGCTGGGGAATCCTGCTCGAAGCGAACGCCGTGCGCAGAGAAACCGCGAAGTTGATTCGAGAGTGGCTGACCGCGGTACCGTCCGGTGCGCTGCCACCCGAGCCGACCAAGACCGTGCTCGCCGAGGTTTTGCGTACCAGCGTCAGCAACAACGAGGTGGCTAAGGCGTTTCTGCCGGAGGGTGCCGACGATGTGCAGGGCCAACTCATGACCGAGATCATCGCGAAGAGCTGGCAGTGAGGCGATGGGGAAGCCGTCACGGCGGACGAGGCCGGATCCAGTTCACCGCGCGGCTGGACAGCAACCTGCCAACCGTCAGGTTCAGTGCGGCCATGACCGTAGGGTGGAATCGCACCACGGCGCAACAACAGGAACCTCTCGTCCGCGCGATCGTCCGGAAGGACGTGGAGGCAGCGCTCGGAAAGGAGTCCCCGCACGACCTCGGTGCAGCAGCCGATGCCGTCTGGTTGCACACAGGAGGCGGATTCAATTCCCAGCAGCACGGTCTAACTATCAAACTCGAGGCTGTCCAAATCAGGCTGGACGAGGAAGCTCGCAGAGCGCTCGCGGATCATGAGGAGGCTTCTCGGCTCGCCTGGCAACGCGCCGAAAACCTCACGATGCAAACGAAGTCATTGCGAGATCTGCTCAAAAGCCAGGACACCGGCCTGGCATGGCTGCTTCGCCAGCACGGCCAAATAGTCCTCACGAACTCGATCGACGCCGATCGTCTGATAACTATCCTGAACAATATCGCGGCCGTGCGACCGGTGCCGTCCGTCGGCAAGACCCTAGTCGACCAGCTTGTCGATCTGATGCGGCAGTTCGTCGCACCCATCACCGAACCAGCTCAGAAGCAGTTGTTCCTGCAGATGCTGCCTTTCTTCTTCACTCATTACGGGAGGGACGACCTGGCGCAACAAGCAGAAGAGCTCGCCAAGAATCCGATAGACGAGCGTCCGCCATAACCTGCTCGTCGATGAGGCCGCCAGTGAGCGTCATGCTCATACCGCACCGAGGCCAATAAGGGTACCTGCCTAACAGCGAATCGCGGAGGGAACGATGAGCGAGGCCATTGCGGAAGGCCCGGATTTTCGTGGCTCGACAGCACGAAACGGTGGCGCTGATGTTGGCCGACCTCGAGCCAAAACTGCAGCCTCGAACAAGACGGCATGCCTGCAACGATGGATCGCGCGGCTGCTCATGATCACCGCTGCACCAGGCATCTTGCCCTCGCACTTGTGGAGTGCGCCTCTGCGCGACGCGGAATCACGGTACCTCGCTGATAACGGAGTTCCGGAGCGCTATCGGGAACTGATCTTTCGGGCGACGCGCTGTCAGACCCGGATGACATTCATCGGCTTGCTCACGGTCGTGGTTGCCGTGGTATTGCTGGAGGTGGTGCTCGTGCTGCCGGTTCAGTTTCCTGCCATGCCACCGTTTCTGGTAGGCAGGGACGGGTCATTTGTTGCGGGTACTTTTCTTGCCTTCCTCTCGATGTGGGTGCTTTCGTTGCTGAACGGGTCGCCGCGAAGACGGCTCATGGTCTCGGTAGGGCGCGCGGCGCGCTTGGTCCTGCTTCTTGATCCACGCGCGGAGCAGTCCTGGCGCGGCCGCGTCCTTCAGTCCTACCTCGCGGAGCCCAGGGTCCGGCGCAGGCATGTCGAGGGAGTGGCGTGGGCGCTCACTCGAGACACCGCCATCCTCACAGGGCAGGACGCGGCTGCAGGCATGACGGTAGGCGAATTACTGCTCTGGTTCGCCGAGAACCCGGCCGACCGGCGACGACGACCAGTTCTCGGCATATACGTGGCTGAACTGGCGGCCGCTGCCGCAGGCGGATACTCCATTCCCCATGCCCAGTTCATGCCCGCGGCTCGATTTCGGACCCGGTCGCCCAGAGAACCGGCCTTACGTCGGCTACGCAGCTTCGTCGGCGGAGCACTGGCAACCGGGATCGTCGTCGCGATCGTCACGGCAGTCTTGCGCCTCTGGTTCAAGTAAAGTCCAGGATGACGATCAATCCCAACCTCGAGGTCGGCGGGCAGGACGCCGAGGCTTGGGCGGCGCGTGCAGTGACGGCTTCGGCAGGTACCCGTGTAAGCGATCACGATGCCAATGCGGGAGATCCGCGGCCAACCGGTGCCCCAGAGTCCGTCACGGAACCAGGCAGCACCCACACCACCTGGCCGAACGGGTCCAAGGCCCGCCGCCCCGTCGGGTGCCCGGGCGCAGTCTGCGTCGGCTGAGCACTCGGCCGCCTGCCCCGTTGTTAGCTTGTGCCGACCTGAGGTCTCGGTTAGCTCGCTCTGGCTTCTGCCGAGACGTCGGCGTCAGTCTGTTTAGCCTATGGTGCCGAGCACATAAAGTCGGGTCTGGATTCATGGGCCGCGGCGAGTTCTCATCTCTGCTAGCCTCGCAGCATCCTCCTGAGAGGTCGCGGCCGTGTGCGAAGGACTGCGATGGCATGTGCGGCAGGGCTCCGGTGCCCCCGCTGGCAATGCCGAAGGGTGTGGGGCACCCACTTCGCGCGCAGCGATGGAAATGATCGTAGGAACGTGACCATGTGCGGGCCGGAACGCAGAATGGATCACGCATGCCCTCATCACCCCGGCGCAAGCTAAAGGACATCCGGCGCTTGTACACTGGCGAAGACAAAGCGAGCGCGAAGGCCGGCGTAGGCAGGGGCGACCTCGGCCTCGATCGATGTTCGCCTCAACAGCGGCGATTCCGCGCGCTGCTGGCGGTCTACCTCTTCAACGCCAACATGGCTAACACGCCTTTCGCTGCTCAGCACAGCGCGAACGCGTTCCTGTCCTACAGCATGACCGTGTCGCCATGGTTCGACGCCTTCGTCTGCGTCATACCTAGTGCCGTCGAGAACGCCGTCGGCCGGCTTTTGGCCTCACCCACGGACGGTGACCTGCAGTACGGGATACCAGGGCTGCGCGTAACCGCGGCCGTCGACTTCAGGACGTACCACCTCGTCCACCTGTCCACCGGCGCGAAGATGGTGCTGGCTTCCCGGCCGGACTTCCCGCCCGTGAGCGAAATCCAGCGCATCGGCCCGTACCGCGAAACCTGGAGCGCCAAGCACTACGTCGGTGCCGAGATCCCGCTCACCGAGGTGGAACGCGGGGCCCTGTCCCGCATTCCCTCGATGTCTCCTGGAATCGAGCGGATTCTCGCGGCACTGGTAGCCCGGCTCGATGCGCGCGACCCCTCCGGCAAGTGGGCAATGGGGATGTGGTGGTACGACCCGCTCCTTCGCCCGCATCCGCTGGAGTATCGCCGCGGCCGCAAGATCTCGCTGTGGGGCCAAGGATCGACCTGGGAACTTCGGTGGAACGGCTGGCCGTCACCAGAGGACCTCACCGCGTGCGTGACAGCACCCGTCATCGGCGCCCCGCACCTCACTGCCACGCAACGCTCGTCATCCGAATGGGTCATAACACTCGACGGATGCAGGCTGACGTTGACATACACGCCGTACGAACGTCCATGAGCACACCGTGCATCCGCAGAGAGCGAGATCGTGTACGCTCGTCGGTGCTCGGAGCGCAAGGGGCCGGGGCTGCGGCGGATCTACCCAGACGATCCCGCTGGCGGCAAGAGGGTGTGGGGCACCCACCTTGCAATACAGCAGTGTTGGGTCGTCAGCACGTCTGGCACGTGTCTACAGTCGAGTCTGGGCGACAGGAGACGCGCCATGCCTGGAACTTCCCGACTGCACTTCGCCGGTCTCCGCAGCCAGTTCACTCGCGAACCGCGCTCGCTCGCGGCACGCGCTATCCCGCGGATCACTCCCGGCACCACGCCGTCAGCACTGGGGCTGGACAGCTGCAATCCTGCTCAGAAGCGATTCCGTGCGTTCGCCGCGCCCTTCCTGCTCAACACTCCAGACGTGCCGCCCTGGGTTCGGGACCCGCGCGCTCGGCCCGCCGCAAGGCCGAGCGCCGCCCGGGTCGGTTGGAACAGGGTTGTCGTCTCCCCTCAGTACAACGACTTCAGCATCCTCGCTGAGGATCCTGATCACCTGGTGCAGTACCTCGCAGACAACGACGACGACTATCTGACCCTCGGCATCCCAGGCTTGCGCCCTGCGGAGGTGGAGGGGCGTGGCGAGGCACTGTTGATGAAGCACCTCCCTACCGGAGCGTGGTTGCGGGTGCGCTATCACAACCGTTACACGCCCAAGCTGCGAACGCCGCCGTGGTTTTTCCCGACCAATTGGCGACATCTACGGCGTGACGTCGTCCTGGGACTGCAAGAACGCGACTCCCTCGACGCGATCCCGTCGATGGGCGAGGATGCCGTAGACCTGCTCGCTGGCTTGGTCGCGCGGCTCACGTGCCGAAGCGACGACGAGGGGTGGGCAGTCGGCTGGTTGGTCAGCGATCCCATGCAACGGGCGTCTCGCGAGCAGAGCTGGTTCGACTTCATACAGCTGTGGGGAGGTCAAGATCGCTGGATCTTGCAGTGGGGCGGCTACGGCTCGGTACCGGCGAGTGATCTAGCCCGGGCGCTCACGCATCCAGTCATCGGAGTCCTCGGTGCCCGCGCCACGAAGTCGGAGGAAACGCGCGCCGAAGTCCGGCTCCGGAAAGCGTGCTTGACGCTGGAACTACACGACGTTCCCACATCCATGCACTTCGCCAACGCTCACCGCGGTGCCTCTGGCGAGGCGACGCGATGAACAGCACACAAGAGCCGCTGTCCTGGAAGCACGTCGTGGACAGCTGCCTCCGCGATCACCGGCGATTCCGTCGCATGCTCGTCCTGGTCATCGTCCTCGCAGCCTTCACGCTCACACTCGTGGCCATCGCAGGCTGGCCGTTGGCCGGCATCGGCTCGATAGCAACCTGCGCCTTGGCGCGCCGCCGCACAAGACAACTGCACCCACGCGATTGACAGACAGCCCCGCAAAGAACCGTCTCCGTTATTCGCAACCGCTACCGGCATGCGACCCACCAGCCGATCACGGTGATGATCAGTCCGCCGCAACCGCTGGCGAGCCCCTTCAACAACCCCAGCGCGATCTCCGCACCTGCCCGCCGCCACAGTCCCTGCGACTGTTCGGTCTTCTTTTCAGTCATGTCCGTTCCCCCTTGTCGTGGATCGATGCAGGTCACGCTGCCGTATGGGCTGATGTTGCATCAATTGCAACGCGTTGCAAAAGGTTGTGCAACAGCTGGCCAACGCGCAGCTGCTGGGGTTTACTTGGCGAGTGCGGCACACCTCCGGTCACCTTGCGCCGCTCAGAACGGACCTCCCCGCCGAGCGATTCGCACTCGCGAATGCGCTGCGCGGGCAGTTCACGATGCTGCTTCCGATGTCCGTACGTGCATATGCAAGGAAGCAGGCGCTCCAGGCGAGTACAGTGACCCGCTACTTGAGCGGCGCGGTGCTACCGTCCGAGGACTTCATCAACGACCTCGTCGACGAGGTCCAGCTACGGTGCAAGAAACCGCAACCTGGGCAGCCCCGAGATCTGTTGAGCCTCCTGCACGCCGCTCAAGACGCTCAGAGCGGGACGTGGGGACACGCGAAGCGCTTGCAGAAGCAGGCGGCAGCTCTCCGAGCTCGTGTTGAGTCTCTCGAGCTGAGCCGTCAAGAGTTATTCGAAGAAAACCGCGAGCTCAGGAACCGTCATGCCTCAGCGAGCGAGTCCATACGCCAGCAGCTGCAGGTAGCGCACACCCGAATCACCGAACTCGAGTGCGAACGCGCTGCCCTCCTCGCACGTCTTGACGACTCAGCCGCCGCCCACCAGCCAGAAACACGAGCGCTCCGCAGAGGGTACTGGCACTTCTACCGAGAAACCCTGCAAGCCCAAGGCTGGTCCGCCCAGGCGATCGCCAACGCCGATTCCGTGGCCACCTCGGTACTCACGCGCTTAGCGGCTCCCTCGGCCATCGCGCCTGGTCACCGTAGAGGACTGGTGATCGGACAGCCAGGAAGCGGCCGAACTGCCGCCGCTATCGGGCTCATCGCGAAGGCTATTGACGCGGGATACCGCTTGGTCATCGTCCTCGGAGGCAACCAGAACGCACTCCGTCGACAGGTTCAGGACCGCCTCGACGAAGCGCTCCCCTCATTACCAGGCGAGCCTGCCATCATCCGCTTAACCGGCGCTGACCTCGACTACAGCAGGCTGGGCCCGCGCTTGCGCGGGCTGGAGTTCGAGAAGCAGCAACCGGACCAGCCGCTGAACTCACCGGACAACCTCAATAACACCGCAGTACGACTGCTCGTGGTCAAGAAGAACGCCGCAGTATTACGAAAACTAAACGGAGATCTGAACGCCGGCGCTTCGCTTGCCGAGGTCCCAACCATCATTGTCGACCTGGACACCGACATAGCACAGCCAGGGTTCGCCGTTGACCGGCACATCAACGGCCTGCTCCGCACTCTTCCAAATGCACAGCACGTTGCCTACGCCTACAGTTCGTTTGCCGACCTTCTAGCCGACGACGGAATCGACTTCGTCGTCGACTTGCCAAGACCCGCCGAATACATTGGTCCCGGCACCTTCCATGACACCGACCAGGACGTATCAGTCGAACAGCGGGACCTGGCCAGATCGGGAGAAGCTGCCTTCGTCCGCCGCGTCGATCCGCAGGAACGCGGCCTTGTGGCCTCAATGGACGCGTTCGTACTGACGGGCGCGATGAAGATTCATCGCACACCGCAGGTTGGCGAGGTGTTCGACAGACACACCCTATTCGTGCACGGATCAGCCCGGATCAAAGAACAAGAAGATCTTCGCGCTCAGGCTGCCGCCTTATGGCGGAAAACCAGCTACGCAAGCATCGAAAGCATCACCCGACTCCGCGAACTCTTCGAAACAGACTTTTTGCCAGTGTCGCGAGCTCGCAACACAGAGGTACAGCTGCCATCGTCCTTCGACGAGCTGATCCCTGCCATCAAGACAGCCTTGACTCGCATCGGAGAAAATCCGATCGCCCGCGAACCGGACATCGGTGCGAGCCGTTTGTGGAAGATCTTCGTATCCAATTCCCGCTCAGTAGGCGAACCCGCCAGCGAAGGACTCACCATCCTGCACGTGCGCGACAGCGCTGGACTAACGACAATCCTGAAGCTTGCGGACATCTGGTTCGGCTTCCGTCCGCACTATACAGACTTGGTGCGCCTTCACATTCCCACATCCAGCAAGTCCGGCCGCGACCTCTATACAGACCTTTCCGAAACCTGGCAAGAATCAGAAGAACTTCGCGCCGAAATATTCGGCCTAACAAATTCCACCCCTTCTGAACTCGAATGATCAGGCACACAGGAAGGCGACGGCACATCACGCCTTCACAACGACAGCGGTGATAATTAATCGAATAACAGACCAGCCGACATCGAGGTCCGCAGACATCTCCCATGCTGCAACTATGACTTCAAGAACCGACCCAGGAACCTCATGCGCGCCAGGCGGGCACCCTCCTCAAAGGCGGCGAACGCTACGAACTGCGGCTACCAGACCTCGAGAGATCGGACCACTCAACCCGCTACCAACGAATAAGGCCGGCGAGCTCATATCACGGCTGAGCGTCACCGCCTCGAAGCACACGCTCATCCCGGTGTTGAGCACTCGCCCCGGCATCGTGCGGCTGCTGCGCGAGTTCGACGACGACCCGACGCGGCCCGCAGGTTCCGCGCCGGTTACACGGGCCAAGGCTGTGATGGAACCAGTTCTGCCGCAGCGCGACCGCGCCTGCCGCAACCGCCGATCACCTCGAACAACCACAGACGGCCCGATGTCCTTCGCGTTCCACGGCACCGTGCGCGAGAGCGGCACCGCACATTCCGGCAACACCCACCAGCTACGAGACGAGCAACGAGGACGACCTCAACCACGCCGCCGAACGACAGCGACTCCGCCTCGTCATGCGATCACACCACCACCCATGTCCAGCCAGGCGATCAATGGCTCGGATACGGACATTGGCAGCTCTGGCTCGTCCCTCGCGCTCCCATCACCGAAATACAGTTCGATTGACGGACCATGGTCACTCGCCACCTGGAGTGATAGTGGGTGCCTCCAGCAGTCGTGTCTGAATTGCCCGGGCATGCTGCCCGATGAGGCGAGGGGGTGTTCGAATACCTAGACAGTGGATATCCCTGGCTGGCTTGACCAGGCTACGAAGGCTGAGATCCGACTCTGGCTGCGGGCTGCTTCAGGAGACTTCGTCGTCAATGAGCCCGTAGGGAGGTTGGTCTTCTCGTCGCGAGTAGCGAACAACGACGTCGGGGTCGGTGGAGCTCGGAGGCGCATTGTCAACGACAATGATCTGGGCGCCTTGACCCGCGCCTGCGAGCCACGTGTGCAGGTGCTGATAGAAATCCGTGACGGCAATGCTGTCAGCGAATTCGGTGTCGCGGTCGCCGCCCTGACCGAGGTTCTTTTGCGGGCTGTCGATCATGAGGAAGCCAGGGTGAGCGCTGCCGGTCTCCCAGGCGATCTGGAAGATTGCCAGTATCCAGGCCAGGGAGATCAGGGTGCGCCCCCCAGAGGAAGCGTTGGTATAGCTCATACCGCGCATGTGGGGGACGAGGCGACCGTCGATGAACGCCTGGTCGAGCTTGGGGTAGCGCCAAGAGGTGAGGATGGCAACATAGCGCTCGCTGATGCGGTGAATGACGTCGTTGCGGTCCGGCTGCATAGCGGCTTCGTTCATCTCAGTCCGCAACGCATCGACGTTGGTTTCGAGGCGAGCAACTGTAGCTCCGCGTCGGTCGAGGCTGTCGAGCATCCTGATCGCGGTCTTCGCCCGGTCCAGGCTGGCCGCGGCGGCCTGCTGCTGACGCATCAGGTCGTCGCGCTGGCTGAGGTATGGGCTCACCGCGGCGTTGGTCGCGGCGTCCACCTCGTGCGCGAGGCCAGCCTCGTTGTCGTTGGCTTGCTTGGCCTCGATACGCAGATGTCCGAGTTCTGATTCGAGCTCCTCGACGAATGTAGTGATTTCCGCCAAGCGTGCCTTGGTGGCTCGCAGCTCGGTGGAGACGTCGAACTTCGCCTCGGTTACGGTGCCTGCAGTGTCCTGCGCGGTGTTGTTCGCAGATGAGCCGTTGGTGGACGCGGTGGTGCCGGTGGATTCTGTTGCTGGCAAGGTGACTTCAGAGCTGCATAGCGTGCAGTGGCCGTCGGCGATGTGCGGGGCGTCCCGGAGCACAGTCAGGCAAGCGGGACAGACCTTCACTTGCAACGGATCGAATAACTTGCGCGCCTCGGCGAGCATTGTCAGCTTGGTGATGTCGGCGGCGTACTGGGCACGGAGAGGAACGAGGCGGCGTAGCTGGGTCTCACGGTCGCGCACGAGCGCCGCGGCCTGCTGTGCCTGCCGAGACGCATCGCGGTGCCTTGCGCGCAGGTCCGCGGCAAAGGTGGATGCAGCGCGGATCTCGGTGTCCAGGGTTTCGAGCGCGCGCGTGGCCTGTTCGACCTTCTGCTCGGCATCCCCGCGGATCAGTTCGATCTCAACGCGCGTGCCGAATTCCTGCTCGTCGAGGAACCCCTGGGTGGTGGTGTACTCGGCGCGAGCCTTGGCCAGTCGGTTCTCCAGCTCTCTGATTCGGCGGCCGAGTTCGACTGCCTTGTCGTCGTGGACGCCAAACACGACGTCGACCACTTGGCCGAGCTTGAGGCGCTTCATGGGAGAGCTCTCGAACAGCAGGTGCTTGTCGTCGAGTCGCTCGTTGGGCATGTAGCTGAGCCACAGCAGATCGCGGATGCTGAGCGGATCGGTTCCGGACTCCGCCTGGGTGGGTGCCTCGCGCAGCTCCACGCCTTCGAGACCGCAGTAAGACAGGAGGAAACTCGAGAGGCTGTCCGCAGCACCGGCAGGCCTGATCATCTTCTTGTCGAGGGGTGGGATCTCGACATCCCCAAGGCGTCCCGTCCTGACGAACGCGGCAGTGGATGGCTCACCGACAGCCCGCTCAATGACGTGAGGTTGCCCGTTGAGCTCGACTTCGAGGAGCGCCGACCTGACCTTGCGGAGGATCTCCGGATGCTGTGGGTGATCTTTTCCGCCAAGGCAGTAGGCAACGAACTCAAGCACCGAGGACTTGCCCGTGCTGAACGCCCCGGCGATGACAGATAGCGACCGCAGTTTTGTTTCGGTGTCCCGGAAGTCGACCTCGTAGTCGCGGTCGATGCCCTTGAGTCGGAGGCGCACGAGCCGGATACCACGGGGAACGACGATGGGCTCGGAGGAGCCACCCGCGGTGGGCGGGTTGTCCCGAACAGCCTTGCCAGGGTCATTCTCGGTGCTCATGTACGGCGTCCATCGTGGGGCGGAGGAACAGGTGCGTCGGCTAGGAGCAAGTCGGAGGCTGACGGGCTCTCCTCCACCAGGTGGATGGCGTCGAGGAGGTCGAGCGCTTCTGGACGCGCGGAATCGCGTGCCGTCATGGTCCAGGTCTGGACCGCATCGCGTAGACGGGAGTCGCTATAGCGGCGCAGCTTGGTGAGCAGAATCTCTGCAGACAGCCGGTATGACCTTGCGTAGACGGCGCTGAACCTCTCAGCGAGTTCGACGCCTTCGGCAGTCGCGGCGTACAGCACGCTCTTGTCCACCGCTGGCTCCACCAAGCCGTAGGCCACGAGCAGGGCCAGGTCATGCTGGAGGCGCTCCCGCCGGGTGGTGAAGCGGTGTGCCGGACTGGCGTAGCTCAATGCCCGACCGTCGAAGCCCGCCATAAGCAGCCGTTTCCGGTCCCGGTCTTCCTCATCGGTGAGCACCAGCATCGGGTTGGCCACGAGAAAGTCGTAGTAACCCAACCGCTCGATCGACGCTCCGGGAAGATTGAACTCACGTAGCGACGCAAGTAGCAGCACCAGCTGCGCCAGCCGGAAGACGACGTCGTCCTCCGGCACCACGACCGGCGGCCGGGAGCCCGAGCTCGTTGGGGCGTCGGTCGGGCTGGTCACGACGGCTCCGCTGTGGCCGCGGTGTCAGGAACCTCGCCTGGTTGCCCGGTCTCGGCAGGATTTACGTGGTCCTCCGCGACCTGCCGCCAGTGGCGGACCCACCCGGCCCGTCGGTCGTCGACGACTCGGTGCATCAGGCCGGTCGTGTGGACCGCACCTGCGGGAAGCCCAGCTCCCAGGGCTTCGTGCTGGGACCTGATCTCACCCATCACCGACTTCTGCAGGCCTGGCAGGCGCGAGCCCTCGTGGATCTGGCACGCGTCGTTGAAGTGGTCCTCCCACAGGCCATGCACCGCCGCGTCGGCGTGGGACAGTGCGGCGACCTCTGAGGGGACTCCCTTGTCCACGATTTCTCTCGCCATCAACTCGGCGTTGAAAAATTGGTGCTTGGATGCGGAGACTTCCACATGGCCTGCCTCACGGAGCTGACGCACGAACAACGCTGAATCTAGCCGGTCGGAGTCCTCATCGGCCAAGTTCACGACTTGGGCGACCGTGCGCACCGACCGAGCGGGCTCGTAGTAGTGCCTGCGCACAGCCTCCGCGTCAGGTGAGAGCAGAAGTCCTCGCAGCTCGTTCTCGTCCCACAACTCGATCAAGACCCCGTGCTGTTTCTCCGTCCGCTTCTTCCAGCCCGACCACCACTTCGATGTAGGCGCGTCCATGCTGGACGGTACGCAGAGAACCCACTGGTGCAATACGAACTTCTCGTTGGCGGCGTTCTTCACCGCCGAGTTGAAGGACTCCCGGATTTGCGCTTGATGGGTACTGCCCGCAACCTCGGGCATAAAGTACTTCGACTGCCAAATCGTGATGTGACCGCCAAGGTCGCCGATGAACACATCGATGCCCCAGTCACCGGGGTTGGCGGCAACCATCGCTGCCACCCCGGGCCGGACGGCGCGGACCAGCTGACCGATCATCTCCTCGAAGTCTTGTCGAGCGCCGTGGGTGTTCGCGCGAACTTCGTGCGCACGGAAATTGATAGGTGAACCGCCAGCAGCCACGCCCGAAGGCGAACTCGTCACCGCAGCCGTACCCTGCGACAACCTGATCACCTGCCTCCATCGCTCAGACTGGCTCTGACGTGCTCTGTTGCCCACCGCAACATCGACTTACTAGCGCGGCACGTTACCGCCATCGTGGTGTGTCGCCGGACCGTAATCGTCTTGTTCTTCGATTCACCTGTCCGGCGGGCCATCACACGGCGTGAACTGTCGACCTTCTCGACAGCGTGGGGCTTCTTACAGAGCACGAAGGCAGACGACGACCTGTTCCAAGATGACTGGCCGCATGCTGGCCCCAGCCGGCGGTCGCCGTTGATGTTGATGTTCTCGACGTCGGTGTCGGCCAGCGGCGACTGCAAAGCCGACCAGGACGAAAGACCTGGGCGGCTTGCAGCCGCCGCTGCTCGACGTTGGGCGGCACCAGCATTCCGCCAGCCGCGGAGTTGCGTAGCTCGGCCTGCGCGTGCGCGTTGGTCAAGATGACCTCGGTCAGCCAGCGGCGCGACGAGTCGTCCATCGTCGGCTGGCTGGCGGTCTCGCCGACGCGGTTGGGACGGTTAGTCAGGAGTTGGCCGCCGGGGATCACCCGCGTCAGCGGCAAAGCCGGTCACGGACGCCCAGTCGCTCCTACCGGCGCATTGTCGAGCCGCACCGCCGCCACGAGAGTCCGCGACGTTCCTGCTCCGACCCGAAGCTGCTTCCGCAGAGTCTCCGCGGAGATTGGACGTCGGTAGCGCCGCCAGTGCTCCGCGTCCGCCCGACGCGCTCGCCTCATGAGTTCCTCATCAAGGTCGGCGTCCCCACGGGCCGCTGCTCGGACCCGCTTTTCGCGCTGCAGACCTGCCGCGGCGGGCACCACCTGTTCCAGGCCGCCATCCATCGATTCCGCGGGCAAAGCCGCTGGCGACTGAACCGAGCTGGGATAGGGCCTCGCCACGCTCAACGCACGAAGGAGGCCTGGACCTGCTTCGCATACCCCGATTAGCAAGAGCGGGCCGACCGAGTCGAACGCGGCCTTACCCCACTGACCAGCAAACACCGGATCGGCGACGTTCAGCAACAGGGTCACCACGCTCGCCGCCAACAGCAGGCGTCGCGCCGGCCGCAGCACCTCCTTGCTGGCCCCGGCCAGCGCTAGCTGCCGCGTACCGACGAGCAACCCCAGCACCGTCAGGTCAACAGCAGGCGCCACCAGCGGTGCCACGAACGCTGGGACTTGAAGCTTCAACGCCAGGTTGAGGACGTTCCCAAACCCAAACAGGAACGTGAGCCCGATAACCAACCCCATCGTGACCGTGACAAACCGAGCAACCGCCTGCGAACTGGCGCTCATGCCGGGCCTCCGCCTGAGCCCGGAAGCTCGAAGCTCGCCTCGACCACCAGCGTGCCGCTGAAGAGTCCCTGGTCAGCCCCGTTCCCATCCTTTGGTAGTCCTGCCGAGGGCACATTACCGGCCGATACTCGAAATCACCTTCAAGGTGCGGGTATCGGCCATTTTCATTTCCGCCGCTCGACGTCACGCCGGGTGGATGAGGCGGCTTTCGTAGGCGAAGATCACCGCCTGGATCCGGTCGCGGAGTTCGAGCTTGTGCAGGATCCGGCCCAGGTGGGACTTCACGGTCGCCTCCGCGAGGTGCAGGGCGGCGGCGATCTCTGCGTTCGAAAGACCGGAGCCGACCTGGACGAGTACCTCGCGCTCGCGGGCGCTGAGTCTGCTCAGGCGCTCGTCGACAGCGGCGTCTGCGTCGGGCAGGTGCGGGCGGAATTTCTCCAGCAGGCGGCCGGTGATCCGCGGGGAGACCACGGCGTTTCCGGCGGCCACGGTGCGGATCGCGGCTAGCAGTTCTTCGGGCCGGGTGTTCTTGAGCAGGAAGCCGGAGGCTCCGGCTTTGAGCCCGGCGAAGGCGTACTCGTCCAGGTCGAAGGTGGTGAGGATCAGGACTCTCGTCCGCGGACAGTCCTGGAGGATCTGCCGGGTCGCCTCGATTCCGTCGGTCCTCGGCATGCGGACGTCCATGAGGACGACGTCGGGACGCAGGTCGGTGGCGAGGCGGATGGCGTCGGCGCCGTCCGTGGCTTCGCCGACCGGTTCGAGGTCCGGCTCGGCGTCCAGAACCATGCTGAATGCCATGCGCAGCAACGCTTCGTCGTCGGCGATCAGGACGCGGATCGTCATGCGGACTCCGCTGAGGCACCGAAGACCAGTCGGGTGTGCACTCGCCAGCCGCCGCCGGGAAGCGGTCCGGCCAGCACCGTTCCCCCGTAGGCGGCCACGCGCTCGCGCATGCCGGTGATTCCGTTGCCAGCACGGGTGATCTGGGCTGCCGACGGGCCGGTGTCAGTGACGTCCACGGTGACGGTCTCGGCGGCGCATTCGATCCGGACCTTCGCGCGGGTTCCGGCTGGGGTGTGTTTGAGAGTGTTGGTCAAGGCTTCCTGGACCAGACGGTAGACGGTCAGTTGCGCGGTCGCGGGGATGTGCGGATAGCGGCCGTCGAGGTCGAGTTCGGTCTGGAGCCCGGCGGCGCACATCTGTCCGGCGAGGGTCTCCAGTTGCGCGATGCCGGGCAGCGGGTGGCGCGCCGCGTCCGGTTCGCCGGTGCGCAGGACTCCGAGCGAACGCCGCATGTCGGTCAGCGCCTGCCTGCCGGTTTCGGAGACCTGGAGCATCGCCGCGGTGGCTTTGTCTGGAGACCGACGCTGCGCGGAGACGGCGGCATCGGTGAGCGCGACCATGACGGACAGGTTGTGGGTGACGATGTCGTGCATCTCCCTGGTGATCCGGGCCCGTTCCTCGGCAACGGCCCGTTCCCGCAGGGCTTCCAGGTAGGCGCGCGCGGTCCGGTTGTTCACCCCGAGGACGGCCGCGGCGACGACCATCGCGGTGAGCGCGGTGAACGGGGTCAGGAACGCACCGTCGCCCGTCCAGCGCAGGCAGGCGAGGACGGCCCCGATCTCCACCACGACGACAGCGACGAAGGTGACGCGCTTGCCCGAATTCGCGGCCACTGTGTAGAGAGCCACCAGCAGTGCGATGTCCGCGGGCAGTTGCACGCCCACCATCCACTGGACTGCCGCTGCGGTCGTCACCGCACCGAACACCGTCAGCGGGGCATGGCGCCGCCACACCAACGGGACCGCGAGCCCGGCGGTGAGCGCGGCGGCCACCGGCAACTCCGCAGGCGCCCACATGGTCAAGACGTGGAGGAGGAGAAGCGCGGGCAGCAGCGAGTCCCACGCTGTCGGCGGCAGCCGGGACGCCCAGCGCCGCTCGGTCATCACCCGGCAAGCGTAGGCCGACGGCCCGCCGCGCACATGAGCCCGGAGTCTGACTGTGGTGAGCCGGATTGCGACCGCAGCAGGAGTCCCGATACCTCCTGTAGTCGTAGTCCGGCCGGTGGTCCGGGGTGCTCGATTGCCACTGGAGACGGCACGGGAATCGCGCCCGGAGAGCGATGTGGCCGCACGGGTCCGGCACCGAATATGGCGACATGAACTTGTCCCCGCTGGAAATCCTGACTTTGCTCGGCGCCGTCGCGCTGGTGGTAGCGCGCTGGCTGCCCGCCGCGGCCCGCCCGCGCGTCACCATCGCGGCCGGGGCGGTGTTCCTGCTGTCCGCTCTCGTGCTTTGCGTGACCGGGATCCGCTGGCAACTGCTGCCGGTGCTGGCCAGCGGTGCGATCGCGGCGCCGTTCGCCTTCTCCCCGCTCGTCCGAAGCCGTACTCGGCGGGCCCGCTGGTGGCTGGCGCTGCCGGGATCGGTGGCCTGCGTCGGCCTGATAGTCACGGCCCCTGTCACGGCGTGGGCCTTTCCCGTCCCCGTCTTCCCGACGCCCTCCGGCAACTTCGCGGTCGGCACCCGAGTGCTGCAGTGGACCGACCCGGACCGCCCGGAAACCTTCACAGCCGACCCGCGAGACCGGCGCACGATCGTCGCCCAGCTCTGGTACCCCGCGCAGAACAGCCCGGCCGGCGCACCGCGTGCCCAGTACCTCGGACGCACAGAAGACGAAGCTCGCACCGTCTCCCAAGCACTCGCCCAGGGAGTCGGCCTGCCGGGCTTCCTGTTCGACGGTGTCCCCCGCGCCCGCACCCACGCGATCCCCGACGCCCCGGTGGCCGCCGAGGGCGGACGATTTCCGATCGTGCTGTTCTCGCCAGGGTCCAGCGGAGTGCGCACCCAGAACACCGCATGGGCGGAGGAAATCGCCAGCCACGGCTACGTAGTCGCAGCGCTGGACCATCCGTACGACTCCGCCGCCGTCGTGCTCGCCGACGGCCGGACGATCACCTCCGCGACCGTTTCCACCGGCGATCGGAACGAGGACGACCGGCTGGCCGACCAATGGACGTCGATCCGCGCCGCCGACCTCAGCTTCGCGCTGACCCGCCTGGAAAGGCTCGATGCCGACCCATTGACCGGACGCCTGGACACCGGCCGGGTCGCCGCGACCGGCCACTCCATGGGCGGTGCCGCCGCCCTGCAGGCAGCCAGGCGGGACCACCGGTTCGACGCCGTCATCGACCTGGACGGCTTCCCTCACGGCCCCCTGTCGCCTGCCCTCGGCCAGCCGACGCTCGCGTTCACCCAGGCCATTACCCCGGCTACCGACCCGCGTTACCCGTCTCAGCTCGCCGAGGTGCTTGCGCGCGGCACGGCGACGAACTACCGGCTCACCATTCCCGGTGCCGCGCACCTCACCTTCACGGACGGCCCCTTGTATCTGCCGCCGGTGCCGTCGATCGTCGGCTCGCTGGGGCGTATCGAGAGCCCGCGGGTGGTCGCTGCTGCCAGTCTGGAGTTTCTGGATTCCGTGCTGCGTAACGGATCTGGCGACTTAGCGGGCGCTTTGTCGAGCCACGGGGAACTTAAGATGTTCCCTCCTGGCAACGGCCGCTGACCGCCTCCGATCACGCCAGCGATGAGATTGCCCGCTGAGCATGACAGAGAGCTGACCCATCAGCTACGACGGATGGCGGTTGTCCCCCGCCCCACCAGCCGGTATTTCTACTTTTACAACGTTGTAACGAGTGGAGGCTGGTCTCCATGCCGCTGAACCGCAGACACTTCGTCGCCGGGGCCGTCGCCACTCTGCTCACCACGGCGTCCGTCGGGACCGCTGACGCCGTGCGCGGCCGGAAGCGCGGCGGTTTCTACACGCCCAACGCCGCCCCGCTCTCCCCCACCGCGTTCCTCAAACTCCCGCCCGGTGCGGTCAAACCGAAGGGCTGGCTCGCCGGTCAACTGCGGCTCCAGCTCGACGGCCTCTGCGGCCACTACCCCGAAACGTCGCACTTCCTCGACTTCGCCACCACCGGCTGGGTCCATCCCGAGCGCGGCGGTTGGGAGGAACTGCCGTACTGGCTGCGCGGGTACGTCGACCTCGCCATCGTGACTGGGGACGGCACCGCGCTGGACTCGGCTCGGCGCTGGATCGACGCGGTCATCGCCACCCAGCAGGCGGACGGCTTCTTCGGCCCGAGCGAACTGCGCACCAGATTCCGGGGCGGGCCGCACTTCTGGCCGTACCTGCCGATGATCCAGGCGTTGCGGTCGTGGCAGGAGTACAGCGGCGACGCGCGAATCGTCCCGCTGTTGACCCGTTTCTTCCGGTACATGAACGCGCAAAGCACCGACGTGTTCGACGCGGACTGGCTGAACATGCGCTGGGGCGACGGCCTCGACAGCGTCTTCTGGCTGTTCAACCGCACCGGCGACGCGTTCCTCCTCGACCTCGCCGACAAGATCCACCGTTACGGGGCCAACTGGGTCGGCAATCTGCCGAGTCTGCACAACGTCAACGTGGCACAGGGATTCCGCGAACCAGCGCAGTACTCGCTGCGTTCCGGCGACGCGAAACTGGTCCAAGCGTCCTATCAGGACTATGACCAGATCATGGCGGCGTACGGACAATTCGCCGGCGGCGGGTTCGCCGGAGACGAGAACGCGCGGCCCGGTTACGGCGATCCGCGGCAGGGCTTCGAAACCTGCGGAATCGTCGAGTTCATGGCGAGCCACGAATTGCTCACCCGGCTCACCGGCGACCCGATCTGGGCCGACCGCTGCGAGGATCTCGCCTTCAACTCCCTGCCCGCCGCACTCGATCCGGCCGGGCGCGCGGTGCACTACATCACCAGTGCGAACAGCATCGATCTCGACAATGTGCCCAAGACCGAAGGCCAGTTCCAGAACGGCTTCGCGATGCAGGCCTATCTGCCCGCCGTTGACCAGTACCGCTGCTGCCCGCACAACTACGGCATGGGCTGGCCGTATTTCACCGAGGAACTCTGGCTGGCCACTCCGGACAACGGACTCGCCGCTTCGATGTACTCGGCGAGCAGCGTCACGGCGAAGGTCGGTGACGGCACCTCGGTGACTATCGATGAGGACACTACCTATCCGTTCTCAGAGACGATCACCTTCACCATCCGGACGCCTAAGCCGCTGAATTTTCCTTGGTATTTCCGCATTCCGGCTTGGTGCACGACTCCACAGCTCACCGTGGCCGGTGCGCCGGTCGCGGTTCCCGCCGGGCGTGCGTATGCGAAAGTCCAGCGCGTATGGCGGAACGGCGAGGTGGTCACCTTGACCCTGCCGCAGCGAACCTCCGTGCGAACCTGGCGCGCGAACCACAATTCCCTTTCGGTCGACCACGGGCCGCTGACGTATTCGCTGCAGATCGGGGAACGATACGAGCAACTCGGCGGTTCCGCGCAGTTCCCGGAGTACGCCGTACACGCGACCACGCCGTGGAACTACGGGTTGGTCGGCGACGCTTCGGCGATGACCTTCGCCGCCACCGGCGGGCCGCTGCCAGACAATCCCTTCACTCCGGACGCCACGCCGGTCCGGATCACCGCTCCGGCGCGGAAAATTGCCGAATGGACCGCGGACGACCAGAATGTCGTGACCCCGCTGCAGCCATCACCAGCACGCAGTACGGCGGACGTCGAGTCGGTCACGCTGATCCCGATGGGCGCGGCGCGGCTGCGGATCACGTCCTTCCCGACCGCCGCACCCGACGGCACTTCATGGCTTCCCGGCGGAGGCGGCGCTGGGTTCCGGATCGTGAACTTGAACTCCGGCAAGGTTCTCGGCGTCGATCTGATGTCCACTGCAGACAGTGCGACAGTGGTGCAGTACACCGATAACGGCACCGCGGACCACGTCTGGCACCTGATCCCGAACGGTGACGGCTGGTATCGGATCCGCAACCACAACTCGGCCAAGGTGCTCGGCGTCGATCAGATGTCCACTGCGGACAGTGCCCAAGTCGTGCAGTACACGGACAACGGAACCGCAGATCACCTCTGGCGGCTCATCGACAACGGCGACGGCTGGTTCCGAGTCGTCAACCGCAACTCCGGCAAGGTCCTCGGCGTGGACCGGATGTCCACAGCGGACAGTGCCCGCGTCGTCCAGTACGCCGACAACGGGACCGCCGACCATCTGTGGCAGCTGGTGCCCGACGGCCAGGTGCGGATCGAGAACCAGAACTCGGCGAAGATCCTGGGCGTCGACCGGATGTCGACTGCCGACAGTGCCCGGGTCGTCCAGTTCGGCGACACCGGCACCGCCGATCACCTGTGGACCTTCGAGGCGGCCGGAGGATGGCTGCGGGTTCGCAACGTCAACTCGGGCAAGGTGCTCGGCGTCGACCAGATGTCCACCGCGGACAGCGCGACAGTGGTGCAGTACGCCGACAACGGCACTCCAGACCACGACTGGCGGCTGCTCGACGACGGAAGCGGCTGGTTCCGGATCGTGAACCGCAACTCCGGCAAGGTGCTCGGAGTGGACGGAATGTCCACTGCGGACAGTGCACAGGTGGTCCAGTTCAGCGACAACGGGACCGCGGACCATCGATGGAGGTTGCGTTAGGCCTGCCGCGAGGTCTTCCCGCTTTCCGCGACCCGCAGCAGCGCCTTCCCGATCACCGCCGCTTCCTCGTCGCTGACGTGCGCCGAGAAATGCCGTTCGATGCTCTGCAGATAAACCGGCGCGGTCTTGCGCAGCGCGCGGATCCCCTCGTCGGTGATCACCGCCCAGCTGACCCGGCGGTCGTCCGGTTCCGGCCGCTTCGTCACCAGCTCGGCGCGCACCATCTCGTCGACCAGCCGGCTCACCCGCGTCCGGCTGAGCACCACCCGGTCGGCGACCTCCGCCATCCGCAGCCCCTTCTTCCCCGCCGCGTTCAGTTCCAGCAGGACGTCGTACCAGGCCAGGGGCACGGTTCCGCCTCGTTGCACGTCGGTCTCGATGGCTCGCACCGCGGCGCTGTGCGCGAGCAGCATCGCCCGCCAGGCCTCCAAGCCAATCTTCGGGTCGCTCACCCGCCCAGTGTAGGTCATTGCGTGCGGGCGCACCTAATGTATAGAGTGCGTGCGTACGCACTTAAATCCTTCGAGGAGGACTGATGGTCGAGCCCATCACGCGGGACGAGGTCAAGCGGCGGATCGACGCCGGATCGGCGATCGTCGTCGAAGCCCTGCCCGCCGACTATTACGCGAAAGCGCACCTGCCCGGCGCGCTCAATCTGCCGGTGGACGACGTCGAGAAGCTCGCCCCCACCCTGTTGCCGCGCAAGGATTCCGCGGTGATCGTCTACTGCGCCGACTCGCCCTGCCAGAACTCGGGCACTGTCGCGAAGCACCTTTCGGAACTCGGATACACCCAGGTATTCGACTACGACGAGGGCAAAGCCGACTGGATCGCGGCCGGACTGCCGACCGAATCCGGCAATTGAGAGCAAAGGACTAAAGCGACATGACAGACGCAACCCGCGTGGTCGCCGGAACGGAACTTCCCGCCGCGGGGACGTGGAAGGTCGATCCCGGGCACGCCGAGGTCGGTTTCGTGGGCAGACATTTCCTGCTCACCAAGGTCCGCGGCCGGTTCACCGGCGTGGACGCCACGGTGGAAATCGGCGAGCGGATCGAGGACACCACAGTGCGCGCGGTCATCGACATGGCCACAGTGGACAGTGGAGATCAGACCCGGGACGACCATCTTCGTTCCGGCGATTTCTTCGACGTGGAACAGCACCCGCGCGCCACGTTCGAATCGGTCTCGGTCACCGCGACCGGCAGCATCGCGACCATGACCGGAAACCTGACCATCAAGGAAGTCTCGCGTCCGGTCACCCTCGCCGTGGAGTATCTCGGGCACGCACGCGATCCGTGGGGAAACGATCGCGCGCTGTTCTCCGCGCGCGGCAAGATCAACCGCGAGGATTGGGGACTGGTCTGGAACATGGTGCTGGAATCGGGCGGCCTTCTCGTGTCGAAGGAAATCGAACTCGTCCTGGAGATCGAGGCGATCCGCTCCTCCTGATCGAGCACCACTGAACCGGCCGGGTCGGCCGCCGTGCCGACCCGGCCGAGCGGGTCAAGTGGGTCGCTCAGTTCGCCTCGGTCAGCACCGCGGCAGCGAGATCGAACTGCTCCCGCGGCGCCGCGTCCTCACCCCGCGCCTGCCGACAAGCACCCAGCCGGTTCCGGACCTCGATCTCCGCCCACGGCGACATCTGGTCGGTCAGCACCCCCAGCGCCCGCAAGTGGTACGAGAGCGCGAGATCCAGACTCCCCAATTCCTGCTCCGCACTGCCAAGCCTCGACAGCGAACTCACCAGCAACAACCGGTCGTCGACCCGCTCGGCCAATTCCACCGCCTCGCGCAGAGGTTCCACTGCTTCCGCAGACCGGCCCAGGTGCAGCCGGACGCTGCCGATGTGGCTGGAAACGCGGCCCAGCATCGCCGGATTTCCGGTCGAGACCGCGACTTCCCGTGATTCGGCGAAACAGGCTAGCGAGAGTTCATAGTTGCCCTGCTTGAAATGCACATACCCAAGCCCGGAAACCGCGCGTTCGACCAGCCAGCTGTCCGCTACTTCGACTGCCAGCGCCCGGGCGTCGCTCAGCACCCGTTCCGCTTCCTCCAGCGGTCCGGCGAGCATCGTGACCATTCCCAGTCCGCACAGCCCTCGCGCCGTTTCGCGCCGATCGCCGGTTTCGCGGCTGATTCGCAGGCCTTCTTCGCACCATTGCCGAGCCTGCGCGGAATCGCCCAGCGCGAGGTGCGCCCAGCCGAGTCCGAAGCGCAGCGCGGTCGCCATCCGCCGGTCCGCCACGTTGTCTACTTCGGACAGTGCGACTTCCAGCAGGGCAACGCATTCGCGATACCGGATGCGCCGCACGAGGTAGTCGACGGCCCCCTCGGCGATCCAGCACGCGTAGTCCGGGTGGCCTGCGGCGACCGCGGACGAGACCACCTCGACCAGGTCGCCTGCCTGGTCCAGCCAGGCTGAAGCGTCGACCAGTCCGGCGAAAGGAGATTCGGTCGGTACCGGACCGCTGGGGAAACCGGGTTCGCCCCATTCGCTCGCGGCGCGGCAAGCGTGCAGATACACCCCGAGTCCGCTGGCGACGTCGGGTTCATCGGCGGCGAGTCGGCGCGCATAAACCGCGACCAGGTCGTGCATCCGGTACCGGCCCGCAGCGGGTGCCTGCACCAGGTTCGCGTCGACCAGATCTTCGAGTACGGTTTCCGCCGCGCGCCGGGAACAACCGAGCATCGCGGCGAGGACCAGTTCGTCGAACTCGGGTGCAGGTGCGCGGCCTAGCGTACGGAAAGCACGTTGCGTGTCAACCGGAAGCTGGTCGTACGAGAGCCGGAATGCGGCCTCGACGCTGCGTTCCTCTGCGGTCAGTTCGCCGAGGCGGCTGGTGTCGTCGGCGAGCCGGTCCGCCAGGTCGCGGAAAGTCCACATCGGACGGTTCTGCAGCCGGGCTCCCGCGATGCGCAGGGCGAGCGGAAGCCGTCCGCACAGGCTGGCCAGTTCGCGCACGGCGTCGCGTTCCCGACCCGCGCGCGCCCCGCCGACGATCCGGCTCAACAGGCCAGCAGCGGCGTCGGAAGTCAACGGTCCCAGGGAAATCCGGCGTTCAACGTCCAAACCGGGCAGTCGGCGACGGCTGGTGATCAGCACGCGGTTTCCGGTCCCGCCGGGCAGCAGCGGGCGGACCTGTTCGGCGCTGACGGCGTCGTCCAGCACCAGCACCAGGCGCAGCGGGGCGGTGGCGGCGCGCCAGTTCGCGGACAGTTCGTCCAAGTCGTCTGGAATGTTCTGATCGTTGACGCCCGCCGATCGCAGCAACCGGCGCACCACCCGCACCGGAGCGAGCGGGGCCCGGCTGGTGCTGTGCCCGTGCAGGCCGACGAACAGGCAGCCGTCGGGATGTTCCTCACGCAGCAACTGGGCCGCACGCACCGCCAGCGCCGTCTTTCCGGACCCCGGCACCCCGTCGACCGCCGACACCGCGCTGCCCGGCGCGGCGAGCCGGGCCAGCTCGGCGTCGCGACCAGCCAGCTCTCCGACGTCGTGCGGCAGCTCGTCCCGGATCCGGGGCGGTGCGGGAGGCCGTGCTGCGACGCCGAGCGCGCCATCATCACCGCGCAGCACCGCGTCGTGCACGCGACGCAGGTCTTCGCCGGGTTCGAGCCCCAGCTCGTCGAGCATCCGGCCGCGGAACTCGCGCCAGGTGTCGAGCGCGTCGGTCTGTCGGCCGGCGCCGTAGAAGGCCCGCATGAGCAGCCCGGTCAGCGGTTCGCGGTCCGGATGCTCGGCGAGCTGAGCCGACACCTCGCTGATCGCCGATTCGTAGTCCCCCAGCCGGATCAGCGCGTCCGTCCGGCCTTCGACCAGCCCGATCCGGCGTTCGACAAACCGGCGCCGCTCCCGTTCGGCGAACGGACCGGGCAGTCCGGCCAGCGGAACACCCTCGTAGAAGGCCAGCGCCTGGCCGTATCCGTCCGCCGCCGCGGCGAGCCCACCGGCCGCGGCGGCTTTCTTGGCACGAGCGGCGATTTCCTCGACCCGCACGGCGTCGATGCCCACGCCTGCCGCGGAGAACCGGTATCCGCCTGGATCGGTCCGCAGCACGGATTTCGCGTCCGCACCGGCCGCCGCCAGAGATTTCCGCAGCTGATAGACATAGCCGGGCACGCCGTCGCTCTCCGGCGGATGCTCGCCCCACACCCGGTCGACCAGCTCGGCCCGGCTGACCGTGACGTCCGGCCGCAGGAGCAGCGCGACCAGCATCGTCGTCCGCAGCACCGGCCCGAGTTCCAGCGGCTGCCCGCCGTACCAGCCGCGGACCGGTCCGAGCACGGCGAACTCCAGCCGGGACCCGGGCTCGCGTTCCGCCCCTCCCCGGCCGGCTCGCGCGGCGCCCGATGACATGCCCGGAGTTTAAGGCAGCTCTTTCCGAGGCCACGCGGATACGTCCGGTTTTCCTCGCCTCAGTAAGCCGCGGGCACTCGGCGGTTACGCCTTGGCAGCCCACTCGTCCCGGGTCAGTTCGTACTCGACCTCGCCGTGTTCGGTTCCCGGCAACGGGTCGTCGAAGTGGAGATGGAACGTGCGGACGTAAGTCAGCCCAGACCGTTCCATCACCCGGCGCGACGGGGTGTTCACCGCCATCGTCTGCGCCCACACCCGTCGCGTGCCCAGTTCGGTGAATCCTTTGTGGATCGCCGCCCGGGAGCCTTCCGTCGCGTAGCCCCGGCCCCAGGCTTTCGCCATCAACCGGTAGCCCAGTTCCAGCTCCGTGGTGCTGCCGTCTTCCGGCGGGTCCAGCGAAATCCAGCCGATGAACTCGCCGGTCTCCCGTTCGATCGCCGCCCACCGCCCGGCGGGGCCGCGCTCGTAGCCGCCGAGGATGGCGGGGAGCACCTTCTGCTCGATCTCCGCACGAGGCGTCGGCTCGCCGGTCAGGAACCGCATCACCTGCGGGTCGCTGTCGAGCTGGACCAGATTCTCGACGTCGGCTTCGGTGAATCGCCGCAGCAGCAACCGATCCGTCTCCAGGAACTTCACTGGACCACCAGTCCGGCCGCCTCCGCGATGCGGTCGCGCGATTCCAGCAACTGGGTCCGTAGCTTCGGCAGATCGACCCCCAGCAACCGGCCGTCCCGCTTGACCGCCCTTCCCCCGACGAAAACGCTGTCCACCAGTCCTGGATGCCCAGCGGTGACCACTGTGGACACAGGATCGTTGACCGGAAACACCGACAAGTCCTCCGCGTCGATGAGCACTAGATCCGCATCCTTCCCGACGCTGATGCTTCCTGCCCGGTCGTCTCGTCCACAGGTCCGAGCACCGTCCACAGTGGCGAACTCGAGCAGATCGCGCGCGACGAGACTGCCGTCAAGACCGCGCTGCGCAGCGAACGCCGTGCGCATAGCCGAAAACATGTCACCCCCAACTGATGGACAATCGTCAATCGACAACGACGGCCGGATCCCGGCAGCCAGCAGACGTCCGGTTTCCGGCCACCCGAACCCCATCTTCAGCTCGACATCCGGGCTGATCGTCACCGAACAGCCCGCGTCCCCGAGGATCGCAAGCTGTTCGTCGGTGAGACCGTTGCCGTGAACAATCGTCGTCCGGTCGTCAAGCAGGTTTCGCTCGTGCATCTCGGGAATCGATTCGCAAACCGAGCGGTGGATGTGCACACTCACCCGGAGTCCGAGTTCCCGCGCCAACGCGACATCGGCAGCTGTCGTGTCCATTGTGGTCAAGATCGGGCCGCGCAGCCCGAACGCCATTTCGTCGCCCGGCAGCCGTTTCCGCACGCGGGCGGCGTCCGCTGGTTCCATTGCGCTGTAACAGAAGATCGACCTTCCGGCAGCCTCGTCGAGGGCATCAATCGCCGCGTCCGCGCTCTCCGGAAGATCGGAGCAGTGGAACCAGTCAAGCATGGTCGTCACGCCCGAGTTGAGCGCTTCGAGCCGTCCCAGCAGGTTGCCGATGTACACGTCCTCCGGCCGGTAGTGCGGCCTCAGCTTCGCGTGCATGGCGTCGCGGTACTCAGCGAACGTCCAGTCCGCGCCGATCCCCCGGAACGCGGTCTGCCAGGTGTGCCGGTGGGTGTCGACGAACCCCGGCAGCACGATCTTGCCCGTCGCGTCCACGATCTCGGCTTCGGCTCGGATCGCGGGCCCCACCGCCGCGATCCGCCCGTCCTCGATCAGGACGTCGCCGCGCGGGAGATCTCCCACCGCCGGGTCGAGACTGATCACGGTTCCGTTCTGGAGCAACGTCCGCATGAACCCTCCCCAAAGTTGATGCATCAACTCTAGGACTGTCGCAGTTGATGAGTCAACTCACCGAGGTACGCTCCCTGCCCATGACGCCCGACGATTGGGAGCTGTGGAACGCCTGGGTGCGCGCTCAACGCCTGCTCACCCGCGAACTCGACCGCGGACTGCAACGTGCCTGCGGCATCTCGAAGGCCGAGTTCAGCGTTCTCGTGACCCTTTGGCGCACCACTGGCCACGAAGCGCGCGTCGCCGACCTGGTCGAGTCCCTCGGCTGGGAGAAAAGCCGCGTCTCGCACCAGCTGACCAGGATGGAGTCGCGCGACCTGGTCACGCCGACCCGCAGCGGCCCCAGCGGACGCCGCACTGGAATCAGCCTGACCTCCCATGGCCGTTCGGTCATTCAGGAGGCCTTGGCGGTCCACGGCGACAACATTCGCCGCCACTTCCTGGAGACGCTGTCTCCCTCGCAGACTGAAGCCATTCGGTCTTGGGCAGCACAGACGATCGAGCGTATCGAGCCAGGCGGTTGACCGGACGCTACCGTGTTCCGAAGATGACTACAGGTATCCGAAAGGTTGGTGCCGGATGAGCGACGCATCGGGCAAAGCAGCGTCGCCGGCCGCGGACCGGACGCTGACGGTGTTGGAAGCACTCGTACGGGCCGAGGAACCGCTGACGCTGACGGCACTCGCGAAGGCCGCCGGGGTGCCGCTCGCCACCTGCGCGTCTATCGCCTACACGCTGGAGCAGCGGGGTTACGCCGTGCGCCGGGTAGTCGGCCGAAGCCACTTCTGGCGGCCGACCCTGCGTCTTTACGGCCTGGCCATCGAGTTGGTCCGGAAGGTCGACCTGCCGTCCCTGGTCCAGGCTGATTTGCGGCGGCTTGCGGAAAGCCTTGGGATGCCTGCGCATGTCGGAATCCTGGAGGACGCCTCGGTGGTTTATGTCGCTAAGGCTTCCACGCCTGGGTTTGTTCAGTTCGATACTTATCGGGGGAAGGTCGCGCCGTTCGACTTGACCGCGTTGGGGCGGGCGATCGCTGCGCATCTTTCGGAGGCCGAACTGAAGCCGTTGCTGTCGCGGCTTTCGCGTGGAGTGGGGCCGAAGGCTGCTGCTCCCGATGCGGGGCAGTTTCTGGCGTTGTTGGCGAAGGTGCGGGCGGATGGGTATGCGATTGAGAGCGAGGAGGAGCAGGCTGAGATCGCTTGCCTTGCCGCGCCGTTCTTCGATGCCGAGGGCGCTGTCGCCGGGGCAGTTGGGGTGACGGGGTTTGCGCGGCAGTTGGTTGGGGAGAAGCGGAAGGCCGCGGTGCGGGGTGTGGTGCAGGTTGGACAGGAGGTCTCGCGGCGGCTGGGGTTTGTGTTGTGAATATCCCGAGACCTAGCCAGACACCATCTCGCTATTTTTCAGCGCCACATTGCCGAGCGGCCTTCGCTATTCACCGGTGAGACTGAAATTTCAGCGATCCGGCTGTCATCGTTGCCTCTGTCTTTTTCGCCGCTGATGCGACCGCGCACGGCGTCGTGTATCTCGCGGTCGACGTCACCCGGCCTGCCAACGGTACGGAGCCCGCGCTGCGGGTGCTGAAGGATCCAACCGACCGGTAAACCTCCCCCGCACCCCCGCTGCCCGGCCGGGTCCGACCTCTGGCCGGGCTTCCTCTTGCCTCCTCGCCAACGGCATTGCTTCTCCTGCCTCGATCGACTATCTTCCTGAATAAGGAAGATTTCTACGAAATACCGGAAGATAGGCCAACCGGAGTATCGGGGAGACGTCGTGGGCGCACTCTTGCGCTGGGCGGAGGCCGACCGCGCCGCGGTGCGCGGGGTGCTTTCCGAGGCGCTCGTCTTGGTGCCCATCGGCGCGACCGAGCAGCATGGGCCGCATTTGCCTACTGGCACTGACGCGTTTCTCGCGGCTGCCGTGTGCGAGCGGGCGGCTGAGGTGGCGGCACCGCGGGCCGAGCGGGCGTTGTTGCTTGCGCCGGCGATTCCGTACGGGGCTTCTGATCATCATCTTCCCTTCAACGGCACGCTTTCCCTTTCCACGCAGACCTTGTTGCACGTGTTGGACGATTTGGCGCGATCGATCGCGGTTCAGGGCGGGAAGCGACTGGTTGTGGTCAACGGGCACGGGGGCAACGTCGGCGTCTGCCACGCGTTCGCGGGGGCTGCGTCGACCCGGCATGGGCTTGCGGTGGCGCATACTGACTATTGGCGGGTCCTTGCGCCGGAGGACATCGTGCCTGGGCATGCTGGCCAGTTCGAGACCTCGATGATGCTGGCGGTTCGCGGGGAATTGGTTCAGGAGACGGCGGCTCGGAAGCAGCCCAAGCAGGTCGCCAGGGTGTCTGATGTGGACATTCATTCCGAAAAGGTCTGGCGGGACATCGACGGGTATACCGATCGGCCCGAGTTAGCTACGGAGGGCCAGGGCGACCAGTGGTTCGAGAGGATCACCAACGGGCTCGCGGACCGGTTTGTCGCGCTGGCGAAGGTGTTGTGAAGCCATGATCGTGGACGTGCACACTCACACTCCAACCCACCGAGCCACGGTGCCGGAGGATGAGCGGCGCGTTTACGAGGGGTGGCGTACCGACCGGGCTGTGGTTACCACGAATTCTTGGGACGACTACGACAAAGCCACTGAGGCTGCCGATCTGTCCATAGTGTTCAACATCGCGGTCGAGAAGCCGGAGGAAGCCACGGGGCTGCCGTATCGGTCGGAGGACACCAATACTGCCACTGCGGCGTTCATGGCGAACGACCCCGAACGGCGGATTGGGTTTATGTCGGTGAATCCGACTGCGCCTGAGGTGTTCGAAGAAGCCGATCGGTGTCGTGAACTCGGGCTGGTCGGGGTGAAGCTCGGGCCGAACTATCAGAACTTCGATCCGCTGTCGCAGGCGGCGTTGGACTTTTATGGGTACTGCGAGCGGCACCGGTTGCCGATCTTGTTTCATCAGGGAGCGTCGCCGATTCGGCAGGCACCGTTGCGGTACACGTATCCGCTGGTCACGGACGAGGTCGCGTTGCAGTTCCCGGAACTTCGGATCGTCATGGCGCACATGGGGCATCCGTGGGGGCGCGAGACTGTGGTGACCATCCGCAAGCATCCGCACGTGTACGCCGACGTCTCCTCGATCTACCTCCGGCCTTGGGTCTGTTACGAATCCCTGCTCGCGGCGCAGGAGTGGGGCGTGCCGCACAAGCTGTTGCTCGGTTCGGACTTTCCGATCGCCACGACCGCGGAGGCGATCGCGGGGATCCGCCGGGTCAACGACATCGTCGCGGGTACCGCGTTGCCGAAGATTTCCGATGAGCTGATCGAGGGAGTCATTCACGCGGACGCGGTCGGTGCGCTTGGCCTGGAGAGGAAACCCCGATGACGCCGATCCGCGGGGTTTCTCCCGTTCTCGAAGTGCCTTTTACTGACGACGGCGAGATCGATGTTGCCGGATTTCGGCGAGTGGTTCGGCATGTGCTCGGGACCGGGGTCGGCAGTGTGATGTTCCCGGGGTTCGCGTCGGAGTTCTACAAGCTGACCGAGGACGAACGGCACACGCTCACTGAGGTGTTGCTGGCGGAGACCGCGCCGCGGGCGGATGTTCTGGCCATTGTCGCGGTTCAGGATCACGCGACCCGGCTTGCGGTGAAGCGGGCTGCTGACGCGGTGGCGGCGGGGGCTGATTTGATCAATCTTCTGCCGCCGCATTATTTGCAACCTTCCCGAAAGGCGCTGGTCAAGCATATTCGCGAGGTGCTTGACGCGGTGACGCCGACTCCGGTGGTGTTGCAGTACGCGCCTGCCGAGACCGGTACCAGTCTTGACGCGGACGTGCTGCGCGAGATCGCGGCCAAGCACGCCAATCTGCGGCTGGTCAAGGTCGAGTCCAGTCCGCCGGGGCCGTTGATCGCCGAGCTGGCCGCCGGGGATCCGCCGATTCCGGCGGTCGAGGGGTACGCGGGGGTGCAGTTGCCGGACGCGATCCGGCGCGGGGCGGTCGGGACGCAGCCGGGGTGCTCGTTCACCGAGATCTACGTGGAGATCTGGCGGCGCTTCGAGAACGGCGACGACGTGGGCGGCGAGGAGTTGCACCGCAGGCTGCTGCCGTACATCTCCTACTGGATGCTCGACACCGAGCGGATTATCGCGACGGAGAAGCTGATTTCGGTACGCCGGGGGCTGTTCGCCAGCCCGTACTGTCGCGCGCCCGCGCATCAGCTGGACGCCGAGGACATCCGGATGATCGACCGGTTTCTCGTCGAATTCGGCGAGTTTCTGTGAATACGGTCGAAGACATCGAGATCACCGCGATCAGTCCGGTCGTCCGGCCGGAACTGGTCGTCGCCGGGGCGCGGGGGACGCATAGCCGTTCCGACTTCTTGCTGGTCCGAGTGACCACTTCGGACGGTACGACCGGGCTTGGCGAGGTCAGCGCGACGCTTCAGTGGAGCGGCGAAGACGCTGGTACTGCGGGATATCTGATCAAGCAGGCCCTTGCTCCGGCGGTCCTTGGCCAGCCGCTCATCCCAGTCGCCGATCTTGAGCGGCGCATGGACTACGCGGCGGCCGGTGCGCCGTTCACCAAAGCGGGGGTCTCGACGGCGTTATGGGATGCGTACGCCCGCACGCTCGGGGTCCCGCTCGCGGTAGCACTCGGGGGTCCATTAAGGACCGAGGTGCCGGTGAAGTGCTCGCTCAGCGGCAGCGGGCAACGGCTCCGTGAGGTCTACCAGGCCGCCTTCGAAGCGGGGTTTCGCAGCTATAAGCTGAAAATTGGCTTCGATCCCGAGGATGACGCACGTCGTCTTAAAGAGGCGCGAAAGCTCGTCGGGACGGACACGTTTCTCGGCCTCGACGCGAACGGCGGCTACCGACCTGCCGACGCAGCGAGGGCGATCGAGCTGATGCGCGACCAAGACCCGGCGTTTCTCGAGCAGCCGGTAGCACCCGGGGATCTCGCCGGGATGCGATCGCTGCGCGGACGTGGATTGTCCATTGTGGCCGATGAGAGCGTGTTCGGCACTGACGATCTCGTGTCCGTGCTCCGGGCGGAAGCGGCGGACGCGGTCAGCTTGTATATCGGCAAAGCGGGCGGACCGGGCCGAGTGGTGTCGATGGCGCACCTCGCGAACGCGTTCGGGCTGGACGTCGTGCTCGGGTCCAATGGGGAGATGGGCATCGGCGCGGCGGCCCAGCTGCACGCCGCGTGTGCGGCTCCTGGGCTGTCGGCCCGGATCCCGTCGGACATCATCGGTGCGCACTACTACGAGCGCGACATCCTCAAGACGCCGTTGCACAGCGATGGTCAACACGTCCGCCTCGGCGACGCACCTGGCCTCGGTGTCGAGGTGGCCGACGACATCGCCGCTGGGTTTACGAGCGTCCGGTGAAGCGGTCGAGCACGTTCGCCGTCACTGCGGAGACGCCGTCGTCTACGAGCACCGCGGACGTCCACGTGATCGATCCGACCGAGAACACCTCGCCCCCGCTGGCCGTGGAGTAACAAGCGATCTCGCCGCCGCCGTCGCCGGGGTTCAGGCCGCGCGCGAGGACGTGGGTCCCTTGTGGACTGTGCTGACCGGTCTTGTCGGTTTCGTGGCCGGATGCGCCGCCTGGGCATCGTTCGTGCAGACTCCGGACGCCGAACAGGTCGCCCTTGTCCAGTCCGGTGCCGCGGAAAGCCCAGTGGCCGGGATCGATGACCTCGTACGGTGCGCCGGTCATCGCGCCCGCGCTGGTGAAGACCACGCCGAACAGCTCCGACGTCGGGCGGAACGTGCGGTGCATCCGGCTCTCGTACGGGCCGGTCTCGACAGCTTGGGTACGGAAGCGCAGGGCGGCAGAGTCGAAGGCCACTTCGCAGTCAGCGACATTGCCGCCGAAGTTGGCCAGCTTTCCGCCGCGGTCGTGCACCCAGGAATAGACCGCGGAGTACATCTCGCGGGACCAATACTCCGGATGTGTGCTCAGGACCAGTGCCTGGTAGCTGTCCAGCGACAGAGTGCCGTCGTGCAGGTGTGCGTCGGAGTAGAGGTCGTATTCGTAGCCGTTGCGTTCCATCCAGCTGAGTAGTCGCCACTCCGCGGCGGCCAGGTGACACGGTTGCCTGCCGCGGATCGGGTCGTCCGGCTGAGCTTCGGCGCTGATCTGATTCAGCGGTTCCGGGCGTTCGAAGGACAGCGGCGGGTACGCGTCATCGGGCAGGGCGTGTTCGCTGAAGCTTGATTCGAGGTAGCGCGGCATTTCTAAGCGGGGCACCAAAACTGGCGCGGACGGCAGACCCGAGGCGTTGATGTAGTTGCTGCGGCCGCCGAAATTGTTGTAGGCGTTCCAGGTGTTCGTGGAAGCGACTACGGCGATCGGTGCGGTCGGCTGGCGCGGTGCGACCACCCAGGGGAAGGAGAATCTGGCACCGGATTCGCCTTCGACGTGGAAGTAGTACAGGCCGCTGCGCTCCGGAGCTGTGACGTACTGGCGGTGCGACGGATCGACATAGCCTTTTTCGTTGAACCGCACGCCGGTTTGCGTGTAGTCGCCGTCCGGGGTCACCTGCACGGTGGCTCGTGGCGCGTGTTCGTCGAACCAGCCGATCAGCGCTGTCTCCTCGGCCACCGCGCCATGTCGCCACAGGCTCAGCCGGTACGGCTCTGGGCTGTGGATCCGGAACTCGCCCTCGTCGCCGCTCCGGACCCACTTTGGCCAGATATAGCCGAAAATCTGGTCGGACAGCAAGCGGAATTGGTGCGGCTTGCCGGACCCGAGTACGAGGTCGACGTGTTTGGCGCCGTAGCCGTCCTTGGCGAGGGTGACGCGGTAGTCGCCGGGCGGAACGTCGGCGTGGATCGCGCCGGTGGCGGTGGACCGGGCGGTCCAGTGCGAATCGTGGTCGCTGATCTCGACGGTCGCGTCGGGCAAGGCGAGATAGCGTTCGTCGCTGACATACCCGAGCAAGGTCATACCGTCGCGGCTTTCGGTTCACCAGCTGGCTCCGGCAGCGGCTGTCCGGCGCGTTCGGGCAACATCAGCATCGCGACCGCGCTCAGCACGCAGCCGGCGATGACGTAGATCCCGACGCCCCACACCGCACCGGTCGCGCCGACCAGCAACGCGCTGAGGTACGGCGCGAATCCGCCGCCGAGCACCGCGGTGAGTTGATATCCCAGGTTGACGCCGGTGACGCGCGAGCGGGTGTCGAACAGTTCGGACAGAATCGTCTGGGACAGCGCGGACATCGCCATCACGAACACCGAGAAGCCCAGCACCATCGCGACCGCCACGAGGACCGGGTTCTTCGTTTCGAACAACCAGAACACCGGGAAGATCACCACGGCGAGCCCGACGCAGCCGCCCAGGAACACCGGTTTCCGGCCGATCCGGTCGGACAGCGCGCCCCAGGTCGGTGCGAGAATGATCTGTGCCCCGGCGGCGACCATGGTGGCGGTGAGCGCCACCGAAGCGGGCATTCCTAGATCTTTTTTGACGTACGACGCGCCGTACGTGGTGATGACGTAGCCGCCGATGCTGTTGGCGAAACCGAACAGAACGCCGTAGATCAAATTGCGCGGACGGCGCAGTACGGCAAGCAAGGGAATGCGCTCGCCGACGTCCTTTTCACGGGCGCGTTCGAAGTCCGGCGTTTCGCCTACTCGCAGCCGGATGATCAAACCCGCGACCAGCAGCACGAAACTCAGCAGGAACGGGATCCGCCAGCCCCAGGCCAGGAAATCCCGATCGGGAAGCGTCGCGAACAACGCCATCAAGCCGGAGGAAATGAGCAGCGCGACACCGGCTCCGGAAAGGAGCAAGGCACCGTAGAGACCGCGTTTGCGCGGCGGGGCGTGCTCGACGGCCAGCGAGATCGCGCCGCCCATTTCGCCGCCGGTCGAAAAGCCCTGCAGCAACCGCAGGATGACGAGCAGAATCGGGGCCGCGACGCCGATCTGGCGGTATCCGGGCAGCACGCCGATGAGAATCGTGGCGATCCCCATCAGCACGATGGTGAGGATCAAGGCCTTCTTGCGGCCGAACCGGTCCGCGAGATGGCCGATCACGATGCCGCCGACCGGGCGCAGCACAAACCCGACGGCGAAGGTGGCGAACGCCGACAGCTGCCCGGTGAGCGGGTCCGCGGACGGGAAGAACACGGCCGGGAACACGACCGCGGCGGCTAGGCCGAACAGGTAATAGTCGTAGTACTCGAGCAGCGTGCCGATACTGGAAGCCAGCACCGCGGACCGGCGGGCCGATCGCGCCGGGGCCGAGCCTGCCGAGTCGGAGCTGTCCGAGTGAGAGCTGTCTGCGCCCATGACGCCCGCACCTCCTGATCCGATAGTGGACCAAGGCCGGTCGACCTCGACCCGACAACCCCCGAATCACGTATTTCCGAGATACCGTAGATACGTCTTCTATTTCGGAAAGATTAGTCTATGCTGGCGGCGTCGGACAAGGGGAATCTCGGGCGGGCCAGCGGGTTTCTTCTCGTGCGCGCGGGCCGCCGAGCCGTGGAGGGGTCGTCCATGTCGTTGAGCCGTCGTCGTCTTTTGCAGTTGTCCGCGGTCGCGGCGGGCACAGCCGTGATCGGGACCGGAACCGTCGCCGAGGCCGCCGGAAAGGAGCCGGACTGGGCCGCGTTGCGCAGACGGCTGCACGGCGCGCTGCTGCAGCGAAATGACGCTGGCTACGAGGAAATCCGCCCGCCGTTCAACCTCCTTTACGACGATCGCTACCCGCCGGCGATCGCGCGCTGCACAGACGTCGACGATGTCCGGAAGTGCCTGGCTTTCGCCGCGGAAAACAAAATCAAGTTCGCGGCCCGCAGCGGCGGGCACAGTTATGTCGCATATTCCACTCCCGGCGACGGATTGGTCGCGGATCTCAAGCTGATGAACCGCGTGGAGGTCTGCCGGAACGGCACCGCGGTCGTCGGCGCGGGCACGCGGTTGATCGATGTCTATCACGCGCTGGCTGCCGAGGGACGCGCCTTGCCGGGCGGCACGTGCGGTTCGGTCGGCATCGCCGGGCTCACCCTCGGCGGCGGAATCGGCGTGCTGATGCGGAAGTACGGACTGACCTGCGACCACCTGGCCGGCGCGAAAGTGGTGACGCCGCGCGATCTTCGCGTGCATTCGGTCGATCCGGGTTCGAACCTCGGCTGGGCACTCACCGGCGGAGGCGGCGGGAACTTCGGCATCACCACGGAATTCACCTTCCGCACAGTGCCCGCGCCGCCGCGAGTCACGGTGTTCGTGGTGAACTTCCCCGAGGGCTCGGGCACCGACGTCTACGGTGCCTGGCAGGACTGGATCACTGCCGCGCCAAGGGAATTCTGGTCGAACATCTCGGTGCTCGGCGGTCCGAATCCGGCCGCCGGCGTCCCCGGCTGTCTCCTCGGCGGCGAACAACAGGCACGCGAACTGATTGCCGACCTGGAGCGCCGGGCCGGGGTCAAGGGCACCATCAGCGGATTCCAGGAGACGGACTACCTCGGTGCGATGGATTTCTGGTCCGGAAGCCTGGGGCGTCGTCGATTCATGGCCGCCTCCCGGGTGCTGGCGAAGAAAGCCGACCCGGCGCAGCTGAGCGCGCTTGTCACCGGCGAGACCAAGATCGCGCTGGAAGTGAACCCGCTCGACGCGGCGGTCTCCGACCCCCGTCCTACCGACACCGCGTTCGCCCACCGCGGCGTTTTCGGCGACGTGCAGGTCTACCTGAGCGCCGACCCGGGCGTCGACCGGGAGACCGCGAAGCGGGAAGTGAACGACGTCCAGGCGCGGCTGGCGAAATTCGCCACCGGCGGCGCGTACGTCAACTACATCAACGACGACCAGAAGGACTGGGCCACCGCGTATTACGGGGTGAACCTTCCGACGCTCCGGGCGGTAGCGGCGAAGTACGACCCGAGTGGGGTGCTCGCGTTCGAGCAGGGTCTCTCGCCGCGCCCGGTGTGAAAGCCGGTCTGCGGCCGGCGCAGGACTCCGGCCGCAGACCGGCGGGCTAGACATACGGCGACGACGTCCGTGAGGGGAACCCTGAGGGAATCAGAGTCCCTCAGGGTTCCCCTCACGGACTTCTCTCGGGAATGGCTAGGCGGCGACCTGCAGGATCCAGGTGACGCCGAAGCGGTCCCGGAGCATGCCGAACGCCGGGGCCCACTGCGACGGGCCGAACGGCTCGATCACCGTGGCGTCCTCGGCCAGCTTCTTCCAGAACTCGCCGACCTCGTCGACGGAATCGCCGCCGACCGACAGGAAGAACTTCTCCGTGGTGACGGTCATCCCGTTCTCGCGGGTCGTCTCTCCGACCGGCGCGGCGGCGGCGAGGCCGGGGATGTCGTAGGCCATCACCTGGAACCCGTTCTCGCCGACGACTTGACCGAACACGACGTGGTCCGCGCCGGGCGCGTCCTTCGGCATGCCGAAGTCGCCGTACGTGGCGACCCGGGCCTCCCCGCCGAACACCGACTGGTAGAACTCGAGCGCCTCCCTGGCCTCGCCCCGGAAGTTCAAGTGGGCGACGGCGTGCACTGCCATGATTTCGGCTCCTAGCTTCTCCGCCGGACTCGTTCCGGCGCTGGAATCGAGACTCGCAGCAGTAGCGGTCAGGCAGTGGCCGCTACCGCGCGAAATCTGCGAAAGTGCTCAGGTGACCGACGTCGTGCTGCCGCCGAAGCTCCAACGCGGAGACCGCGTCCGGCTCGTCTCCCCGGCGAGCTGGCCCACCGCCGAACTGCTCGCGGAATCCGTGCGGACACTGGAAAATTGGGGCCTGACCGTCGAGGTAGGCAAGCACGCCCTCGACCGGCACGGCTACCTCGCCGGGCTCGACGAGGACCGGTTAGCCGACCTCAACGACGCCTACCGCGACCCCGGCGTGCGCGCGGTCATCGCGACTCGCGGCGGGGCCGGGGCGTACCGGATCGCCGACGGGGTCGATTTCGCGGCCGTGCGCGCGGATCCCAAGCCGCTCATGGGGTTCAGCGACATCACCAACCTGCACCTCGCGCTGTGGCAGCACTGCCGGATCGCCGGAATCCACGGCTTCCTCGCCGGTGAGCGCTCCGCCGAATCGACCCGGCGGCTGCTGTTCGAACCGGAACCCACGACGCTGCACCGGGACCCGAACGCGCTCACCGCCGCGGTCTCGTTTCCCGGGACGGCCACCGGGAACCTGGTCGGCGGGCATCTCGGCACCATCATCGGGTTCATCGGAGCCGGTCTGCCCAGCCTCGACGGCGCGATCCTCTTCCTCGAAGCCCCGCGCGCGATCGGGCTGGGACAGGTCGACCGGCAGCTGACGCACCTCATGCGGTCCGGTTCGCTGCGCGGTCTGCGCGGGGTCGCACTCGGCCGGTTCCCCGGGTTCGAGGACTACACCGACCGCGGCTGGACCGTCCTCGACGTGTTGCGCGACCGGCTCGGCGCGCTGGACGTCCCGGTGCTCGGCGGCATCGACGTCGGCCACGGCGACGCCCCGTTGTCGCTCCCGCTCGGGCCGATCGCGAAGCTGGAAGCGGACACGCTCACCGTCGGGCCAGCGGTCAGCTAGAACCCCAGCTCAGGTGCCGGAAGTGCAGTCCGTTCTTCGACTCCTGCCACTCCCCGACGGTGTCCGGCTCCCGGCCGATCTCCGGCGCGTAGACGTCGCCCTCGAAGGACTCGCGGAGTTCGGTCACCTCGATCCGGTCGGCGAACGGCAGCGACTCCTCATACATCCGCGCGCCGCCCATCACCCACACGTCGCCGTCGGCGGCCGCAAGCGCTTGCTCCAAGCCGGGGAACGTCTCCGCGCCGTCCTGCGGCGTGCGCGAGACCACCAGGTTTCGCCGTCCCGGCAGCGGCCGGAAGCGCTCCGGCAGCGACTCCCACGTGCGCCGTCCCATGAGCACGGTCGCGCCCGCGGTCACGGTGCGGAAGTGCTTCATGTCCTCCGGGATGTGCCACGGCAACGCGTTGTCGCGGCCGATGACGCGGTTCGCCGACTGTGCCCAGATGAGTCCGATCATCAGACTGCCACCGGGGCCTTGATGCCGGGGTGCGGGTCGTAGCCCTCGATCGCGATGTCCTCGTAGCGGTACTCGAACAGGCTCTCCGCCGGCTTCAGGCTCAGCGACGGGAACGGCCGCGCGTCCCGGGAAAGCTGCTTGCGCACCTGGTCGACGTGGTTGTCGTAGATGTGGCAGTCGCCCCCGGTCCAGACGAAATCGCCGACGCGCAGGCCGACCTGGTCGGCGATCATGTGCGTCAGCAGGGCGTAGCTCGCGATGTTGAACGGGACGCCGAGGAAGAGGTCCGCGCTGCGCTGGTAGAGCTGGCAGGACAGCTCGCCCTCAGCCACGTAGAACTGGAAGAACGCGTGGCACGGTGGGAGCGCCATCTGCGGGATATCTCCGACGTTCCACGCTGAGACGATGATCCGCCGGGAATCCGGGTTCTCCTTCAGGGTGTGCAGCACCTCGCTGATCTGGTCGACGTGGCCACCGTCGGGCGTCGGCCAGGAGCGCCATTGTACGCCGTACACCGGACCGAGGTCGCCGTCCTCGGCGGCCCACTCGTCCCAGATTGTGACGCCGTGGTCACGCAGCCAGTTGACGTTCGAGTCTCCGCGCAGGAACCACAGCAGTTCGTACGCGATGGAGCGGAAGTGCACCTTTTTCGTGGTGATCAGCGGGAATCCGTCGGCCAGCCGGTAGCGCAGCTGGTGCCCGAAAACCGACCGGGTGCCCGTCCCGGTGCGATCTCCCTTCCGGGCTCCCGTGTCGAGCACGTGCTGAAGCAGGTCTTCGTACTGCGTGTCCGGCATGCCTGCGAATGTAGCCGAGACTGCGCGGTGCCAGCCGGATATCAGCCGGATGTCAGCCGCCGCGGTGACGCTGGTCGCACCACCACAGGGAGGGGATCCGAAGATGACACGCCCACCTGGCCTGCCTCTCGACCGCGACGCAGGCCCGTTCGCTCCGCCGTCCGCCATCACCCGGCTGCGGGAGACCCGGCCGGTGAGCCCGCTGAAGTTCCCGGACGGCCACGACGGCTGGCTGGTCACCGGCTACGACGCGGTCCGCCAGGCGCTGGCCGACCCGCGGTTCAGCTCGCGCCAGGACCTCGGCCCGCAGCACGTGCCCTACGAGATGCCGAGCATGCCGGCGGGTCCGGACGGGTTCGAACCGTCGCCGCAGGTGCCCGGCCTGTTCATCTCGATGGACCCGCCGGACCACACCCGGCTGCGCAGGAAGCTCACCGGCGCGTTCACCGTCAACCGGATGAAACGGCTCGAGGAGCACATCGCCGAAATCGCGGAGCAGCAGCTCGAACACCTCGCCGAATGCCCGCAGCCGGTCGACCTGGTGACGGAATTCGCGCTGCCGGTGCCGTCGCTGGTGATCTGTGAAATGCTTGGGGTGCCGTACGCGGACCGGGAAATGTTCCAGAAGAATTCCTCGCAGATCATGGTTCGGGACCAGAGCGTCGAGGACAAGATCGCCGCCTGGACAGCGATCTCGTCGTACCTCGGCGAACTCGCGGTGAGCAAGCGCGCGGAACCCGGTTCGGACATCCTGTCCGACCTGGCCCGCGACGACGACCTCAGCATCGAGGAACTCGTCGGCATCGGATTCCTGCTGCTGCTCGCCGGGCACGAAACGACGGCGAACATGCTGGCGCTCGGGACTTTCGCGTTGCTGGAGAACCCGGAGCAGATGTCCGCGCTGCGCGCCGATCCGGACCTGATTCCCGGCGCGGTCGAGGAATTGCTGCGTTATCTCGCGGTGGTCGACGTCCTTTTCCGTTACGCCTCCGAAGATCTCGAACTCGGCGGCGAAAAGATCAGCAAGGGGTCGACCGTCCTCGTTTCCATGCTGGCCGCCAACCGCGATCCTTCGCATTTTCCCGACGGCGAATCCCTTGATGTCGAGCGGAAAGCGCGTACGCATCTGTCGTTCGGCCACGGCGTGCACCAATGCCTCGGACAGCAGCTCGCCCGGATCGAAATGCGCGCCGGATTCGCCGGGTTGCTGCGCCGCTTCCCGAAGCTCGCGCTCGCGGTCCCGCCCAGCGAGGTGCCGCTGCGGACCGGCATGAACATCTACGGCGTCCACGAGTTGCCGGTGACCTGGTAACCCGCGGATCCGTCAACGTAGTGCGCGCGGCGAGAGCCGGGCGCCCACTGGGAACGGCTGGGGGCGGAGTACGGCAACTGGTCCAAACAGGCGATGCAGCAGCACTATCGGCGGCGCGGCGGGAAACGTTCCTGGCCGACCGGGAACGCCCGTCGCGCGCCGAGTCGCCGCACCGGCTGACCGACGAAGACCTGGACCCGGCCGACGTCGCGAACGTGCGCGAGGCGATCAGCGCCCTGCTCGCCACCGCGCACGACGTCACCGAAACGCACCCGGTCGACGGGGTGTGGACCGCGGGCGAACCCGTCCTGGAGGAGATCTCGACGATCGGGCTGGAACCGTCCTTCGCGAACGGCACGTCCGACCGCAGCCCGCGCGGGACGAGCACCAGAGCTTCGCCCGCGAAGCTGACGCCGATCGCGAGCTGATACGGCCGCGCTCAGCACTGGTCAGCCCCTTGAAACCGACCGCTCCCGCGACGCCGATGGCGATCAACACCACCGGCGACGCGACCGTATCGCGCCAGTTCAACGGCTCCCCGAGCATCCGGAACACCAGCATCACCACGACGCCGGCGACCAAGCTCACAAGCACCCACCCGCTCATCGCGGACCCCCTGCCCCAAGCGCTGGACCTCGTGCGTGTTTGTGCCGGTTAGAACCGGCACAAACACGCACGAGCCCCAGCGGTGCCGGAGGACTGGCGGAACGGCGCGCGATGATGATCTTCACCATGGACCAGCTCGGACGCCGGATCGGCGAGCGCGTCGCGGTCCGCGCGGACCGGCTGCTCAACGCCGACACCGACCGCCGGACGCTTGTCGAGGACCTGCTCGCCGAGTTCCTCCCGCTCGACGACGACCGCCGGGACGAAGCGATGGCGTGGCTGGCGTTCACCGTCGCCGCCCGCACGCGTCCGGCGTTCCGCGCGAGCGCCGACGCCCAGCACCAGTACGTGCGCGACCTGATCACGCGGATCCTGCGCGAAGCCGTCGCGCTCGGCCGGCTCTCCGGGGAACTGGATCTGACCGTCGAGTCGGTCCGGCTTTCCGCTCTGCTCGACGGACTGACCATGCAGGCCGTCCTGTACCCGGATTCGACGCCGCCGGAACTGCTCCGGAAAGCGCTGCGGCGAAGCCTGCCGTAATCCTGGGTCCCTTGTGGACGAACACTCCTCCAGCGCGATTCATCGGTTGTGAACGCGCTGTGAATATTGCGAATTACCTGTCACCGCGATGAGCGAAACCGCGGCGGTGCCAGTCTTTTCCGCGCAAAACCGGCTGTGAACACTCACACGGCGTGCCGGAGCCGTTGCTCTGCGGCAACGGGCGAGCACACAGTGATGCTCGGCCGGGTCACCCCGGCAAGCTCCCTTCCCCGTCTGGCACAAGGAGATTCGATGACTTACCGACCCACCCGGAGGACAGTCCGGATTACGGTGGCGACCGGGGCAGCCGCGCTTGCCGTGGCGCTGCTGCCGGGCACCGCGCTGGCCCAGTCGACCAACGACGCGAACCAGCCGAACGGCCTCATCAAGACCGCCACGCACACCAAGGTGGTCGAAGTCCAGCCGCTCGGCGGGCACCTGAACCGCGCGGCACTGCCCGCGTCGAAGCAGCTGGACTACAACCAGCAGGTGCAGGAAAACGACCAGTGGTGCTGGGCCGCGGACGGCTCCAGCATCGAGCAGTCCCAAGGCGGCACCGCCTCGCAGGCCGATTTCTGCGCGGCGGGCAAGGGCACGCAGTCCGGGTACTGCCCGAACGAAGGCGGCCAGATCTCGGAAATCGTGCAGGGCTTCCAGGGCACCGGGTTCTCCGCGCAGAACGCGAACGGACCGATCAGCTACGACTCGATCCAGAACCAGGTCAACTCCGGAATCCTGAACCTGACCGGCATCTACTGGACCTCCGGCGGCGGCCACGCCGAGGTGATCTACGGATACGACAGCTCGAACAACTCGATCATGCTCGGCGACCCGTGGCCGAGCTACCAGCGGTACCAGACCTGGGATTACAACCAGTACCAGAGCAACGCCCAGTTCACCTGGAACGACACCGTCGTCAACATCAAGAAGGGCTGACGAGCCGCCATGGGTGAGATCTGCCGGAAGTTCGCCGCCGGCGCGGCGATCGCGGTCGCGGCGCTCCTGTCCGCCGGTCCCGCCGAGGCCGCCGGGGCCTCGTGGGTCGCGCCGCCGTCGGAGCAGGACGTCGCGGCCGCGGTCAAAGCCGCGGAAACGGCGCGCGCGATCAGTTTCGCCACGTCGAACTTCCGGCAGGTCGACCACGGCGAGCCCGGCCGGATCACGGTCGGGCACAAGGGAATCCCGGTCTACACGCTCAATCCCGACTTCGTCGCGGCGAAGCCGGGAGCCCCGGCCGGGGTGCTGCGGTCGATCGCGGTGACCGCCACCGCGGCCACCGGTGCGAAAGCCACCCTCCGCGCCGCGCCCGACCGCGCCGCGCCGAGCGGCTGGTCGGTCGGGAACGTGTTGTCCGGCAACGACGAGGAGACGCTCAGCGCCCGGCTGCGCCCGGGTTCGGTGCTGCTGAACGAACCGCAGATCAACGGGTGGTACGACCTCGGCCGCGACGGCGTCGTGCTCCTGCAGGCCAGCCTTCCCCAGTCGCCGGTCGGCCAGTTCACGCCGATCGCCGACTACGAGCAGCAGGTGCACTCCCGCTATGGCGACAAACTGCCCGGTTCGCAGTACCAGCGAGGCGGCGGGATCGGGTTCAAGCAGACCGTCCAGCAGCGCGACACCGGACCGGCCGGTTCGCTGACCGTCGGGCTGATCGTGCTCGGCTCCGCGGTGGCGGCGGGCGGCGCGTTCCTGTTGTGGCGCTGGACGAAACGGCGGATCAGTCCCAAATGAGATCGACTCCGGCGATGCCTACGCCGAGTTCCTCGAAGTAGGCGCTGACCGTGTTCCCCGGCCCGCAGAAAAGCGGCTCGCGGACCAGCAGTTCCAGGTCCTCCCTCGGCCGGATGGTCCGCAGGCAGCGCGCGGGCAGCGCGGCCGGGTCGAAGCGCAGCCGCAGCAGGTACGCCGACATGCGGGAGCGCACGACCCGGTGGAAATTCCCCGGCCGGACCGAGGCGGCGGGACGCAGCGTGAACCCGAACGTGTGCGTCTCCCCCTCGGCGAGGCCGCGGTCGAAGAGCACCTCGAACACCATCCCCGCCGACTGGACGCTGCGCCGCACCCGCCCGACGCGGCAGCCGTCGACCGCGATGATCTCGGTCGCGGTGACGTCGCTGCCGTCCTCGTCCTGGTGCGTGACCAGGAAGCTGTCCGGACCGGATCTTCGGGCCCGCACCACCATGGTCGACGTGATCTCCTCGGTCCGGCCTTGCGCGCCGAGCGTCAGCACGTCTACCACGGTCGCGACGTCGAGGTCCGCGTTCTCCTCGCTGCCGGGCATCCCGCTCAGCTCGTCACGCAGCGCGAACGTTTCGGCCCAGCTCTGCTGGAGTTCCGGCAGCGACGGCCTGCGGTCGGCGTCGGCGGTCCGGTGCGGCCCGATCAGCACGACCAGGCTGTCCGGCGGCAGGTTCAGGACCGATTCCAGAGCGCGCACGACGTCGAGCGACCGCGGGGCGGACGGGCTGCGCAATCCGCGCTGCCAGTAACTCAGCGTGGACTCGGCGACCGAAACCCCGTGCGCGGCGAGATGCGCGCGAAGGCGGGAAAGGGACAGCCCGCGCCGGTCGACGGCCTCGGACAACGCGCGGTGGAACGGTCCGGACCGGATTGTTCGCGACGACCACCGGACCGCCAAGCTCTGCTGCTGCATCTGGCTTCCCCTGCTCGTACCGAATAACTGTTCAGCATGAGCAGTTCGTGACCGGGCAACAACCGTCCATGGTCGAGAATCGGACATTTCCCCGCACTTGGAGAGGCTCAGCCGTCCTCGAGGGTCCGCCAGATGCCCGCCAGAAGGCGCAGCTGGTCGTCGTCCAGCCGGTCGAAGAACAGCGTCCGCAGGTCCTCGTGGTGCCGGCGGCGGGCTTTGCGGATCAGCGCACGGCCCTGCGCGGTCAAAACGGCGTCGAAGCTGCGGGCGTCTGCCGCCGATTGGCGGCGCTCGATCAGCCCTCGGCCGACGAGCCGGTCGGCCAGCCGGGTGAAGCCGCCGGTGGACATCAGGCGGCGCTGAGCGAGGTCGGTCATCCGCATGCCCGCGTCGCCGGCTTCGGCCAACAGGGCCAGCACGCTGTACTCCGCCATGCTCACGTTCAGCGGCGCGAGCCCGTCCGCCAGTGCGCGCCACAGCCGCTCGTGCGTGAAGAGGAACCCGCTCCACGCCTCCTGTTCCAGGTCTCGCAGCCCGTCGCTCGCCATGGCGACACGGTAACCGGGACCCGGCAAACGGGTGATCGCGGCCACCGCCGGAAATAGTTGTCTGCGCAGACAGGTTAATTCCGGCAGGCTCGGCCGCGGCGTGCGACCGGGCGCCCGAAAGGAGTCGGCCATGGCTGAACCGCAGACCGCGCAGGCCGTTGAAGCGCGTCCGTTCGAAATCGGCATCCTGACGTTCGGAGAACTCACCAGGGACCCGGTTTCCGGCGCGCTCCCCTCGCCGCGGCAGCGGGCGCGCGAGACGATCGAGCAGGCACAACTCGCCGACGAGGTCGGACTGGACGTCTTCGGCGTTGGCGAGCACCACCGCACCGACTTCGTCGGGTCCGCGCCCACGATCCTGCTCGCCGCGGCCGCCGAGCGCACCGAACGGATCCGGCTGACCAGCGCGGTGACCGTGCTGAGTTCCGAGGACCCGGTGCGGGTGTGGGAGCAGTTCGCGACCATCGACCTGCTGTCCGCCGGCCGCGCCGAGATCGTCGCGGGCCGCGGGTCGTACACCGAGTCTTTCCCGCTTTTCGGCTACGACCTCGCCGATTACGCCGATCTCTTCCGCGAGAAGCTCGACCTTCTGCTGGCGATCCGCGAGCGGAACCCGTTGACCTGGAAGGGGAAGTTCCGCGCCGCACTCGATGACGCCGACATCGCGCCGCGTGCCGACGGCCTGCCGATCTGGGTGGGCGTCGGCGGGTCCGCAGCATCAGCGGTCAGCACTGGACGGCGCGGGTTGCCGATGGCGATGGCGTTGCTGCTGGGCCCGTTGACGCAGCACGAGCAGACCGCCGCGCTCTACCGGCAAGCGGCTCGGGAAGCCGGGCATGAACCGGCATCGATCAGCATCAACGTGCACGGGTACGTCGGGCGCACCAGTCAGGAGGCGCGCGAGACGATGTATCCCTACTTCGCGCAGGGCATGCTGGAGAACAACCATCAGCGCGGCGAAGGGATGCGGCTCTCCCGGTCCGCCTTCGAAGCACAGGGCTCGCCCGGGTCGGGGCTGCTGGTGGGGAGTTCGGCGGAGCTGATCGAGAAAATTCTTGCCTACCACGAGTTTTACGGCTTGAACCGGGTCCTGGTCCAGCTCGGCTTCGGCGGGATGCCGCAGAAGGAACACCTCGAAGCGATCGAACGGCTCGGCACGGAGGTCGCCCCGGTCGTGCGACGGGAGGTGCCGGCGTGAGCGGACTGCGGGTGGCGGTCGTCAACGGGAGCCCGAGCCAGCCGTCCAAGACGATGGGCCTGGTGGACGTCATCCTGGAAACTCTCGGCGGGCTGGTCCCCGTTTCGGCGGCCCGGATCGACGTTTACCGGCTGGGCCTCGCCGGAACGATCGAGCGCGCGGACGTGCCGCCGGACGTCGAGGCGGCCTTGCGGAGCGCCGAAGAAGCCGACCTGCTGATCGCGGCGACGCCGGTGTTCCGCCGCTCGTATCCCGGGATGTTCAAGCAGTTCTTCGATCTTGTCGACCAATACGCACTTGTCGACAAACCCGTCCTGCTGGCCGCGACCGGCGGCGGCGACCATCACGCGCTGGTGCTGGAGCACGCGTTGCGGCCGTTGTTCGGGTTCTTCCAGGCCCTGACGCTGCCGGTCGCGATCTTCGCTGCCAGCGGGGACTTCGACGGCACCGTGCTGTTGAACCCGCGCGTGCACGGGAGAATCCAGATCGCGGCCGAGTCCGCGGTCCGGTTCCTTCCGGCGATGGCTCAGGCCGCGAAGTAGGCCGTCGCGAATTCCGTCAACCGTTGTGCCGCGGCGGAAACGTAGGTGTCCGCTCGCTGCACCACCGTCAACGTCCGATAGCAATCCGGAACGTCCAGCTCCAGCCCGACAGCCGCCTCGTCCTTGGCGGCCTGTCGGGCTACCTCCGGTACCAGGCCGATTCCCAGCCCGCTCGCGATCAGCTGGCCGGTCGCGCCGGGTTCGTCGCTCTCGCAGGAGTAATTCGGTTCCAGTCCCGCCTCGGCGAAGAGGCGGTCCGCGAGGGTGCGCGGCCAGTAGCCGGGCCGGGTCGTCACCATGGGCTCGTTCGCGAGGTCCGCCATCCGCACGCGTTTGCGCTTCGCCAGCCGATGTGTGATGGGCACGGCGAGAAGCACCTCCTCGCGTAGTAGTTCGCGAGCCTCCAGTCCGGGTTGCTGCAGCGGCTGCGACGCGAAGCAGAGATCGACCTCGCCCGCGCACAGCTGCTGCGCCATGGTTTCCGCCGACGACTGGTACAGCCGCAGCTCGACGCCGGGGTACTCCGCGCGGAAGGCGCTCATCAGTCCGGTGAGCGTGAGCAGGGTTTCCGACGCGACGGCGACCCGGCCGTGGTCCAGGCCGGCCAGGTCGACGAGTTCCTGGCGGGCGTCGTCGAGTTCGCGCAGGGCCCGGTCGACGCGGCGCAGGAACGTGGTGCCGAAGTGGTTGAGCCGCAGCCCCCGCCCGGCGCGTTCGAACAACGGCACGCCGAGATCCGCCTCCAGCCGCGCGATGGCCCGGCTCAGCGACGGCTGCGCGATGTGCAGTTCGGCCGCCGCCTGGCTGAGGTGGCCGCGGTAGGCGACCGCCTGGAAGTAGCGCAGTTGCAGCAGGTCCATCTCATAGCTCCGAGGTCATGAGTACATGGCGGATTTGGTCTTGGACGGCATGAGAAGTTCAGCTTAGCGTCTGTTCGGGGGAAGACTCACGCGCACAAGGGGGGACAGTGGCCGAAGCGACCCACATTCGCGGGCGGACGTTGCTGGTGGTGATGCGGGCTTTCGTGACGGTGCACGCCGTCGCGATCCTGGGCCAGCCGGTGTTCGCCGGGCGGTATCTGATCGGCGACTACGACATGTTGGCGATGCACGAACTCGGCGCGAACGTCGTGTCGACCGTCGCGCTGGTGCAGCTCGTGCCTGCCGCGCTGTACTGGTGGCGCGGCGGCGTCCAATGGCCGTTCTGGGCGAGCCTGCTGATGGCCGGCGGCGAGACCGCGCAGTACTTCGCCGGTCAGGCCGGTGCCCTCGACCTGCACATTCCGCTCGGCGTCGCGCTGGTCGCGATCGCGCTCGGAACGCTGTTCGGCATCTGGCGGACCGGAGCGCGGCGATGAGCGGGATGTCGCGACGCCGGTTTCTCGGATTGGCGGGCGGTGCCGGCGCGCTGTTCACCGCCGGGTTCGTCGCCCCGCGGTTGTTGCGGCCCGCTGCCGCTACCGGAGAGCTATTGCTTAGCGAAGTGCCGCTGCCGCAACCGTTTCAGGCTCCGCTGCCGCTGCCGCCGGTGTTGAAACCAGTGTCGCGTGACGGCGGTGTCGACCGGTACGAGATCGTCCAGCGGGCGAGCACAGCCGAGATCCTGCCCGGCCTGCGTACGCCGATTTGGGGCTATCAAGGCACTTTCCCCGGCCCCACGATCGAGTCTCGCAGCGGCCGGACCACGATTGTCCGGCATCGCAACGAACTTCCGGTGCCGACGGTCGTACACCTGCACGGCGGACGCACGCCGCCGGAGTCCGACGGATACGCGACCGACCTCGTCCTGCCCGCCGACGGCCGGTATCTGGCCGGCGCCGGGCACGGGCATTCGGGGATGGCCGATCCGGACGCCATCGTTGCCACTGGCACCCGCAAGTACACGTATCCGTTGCAGCAGAAGGCCGCGATGCTCTGGTATCACGACCATCGGATGGATTTCACCGGCCCGGCCGTGTATCGCGGGCTCGCGGGCCTGCACATCATCCGCGACGCCGAGGAAGACGCCCTGCCGCTGCCGCGCGGCGAACGGGAACTTCCGTTGATGATCACCGACCGCGCGTTCGCCGAAGACGGATCAATACGGTATCCGTCGCTGGACCCTTCGCTGCGGACCGTGCCCGGTGTCGAAGACGCCTACGCTGCCGGGGTTCTCGGTGATGTGCTGCTGGTGAACGGTGCACCGTGGCCGGTCGCGGAAGTGTCGGCGACCAGGTATCGGTTGCGGTTCCTCAACGGTTCCAACGCCCGTCGCTACGACCTCGCGCTCGATCCGCCGCCCCCGAGCGGTCCTGCGTTCACACAGATCGGCTCGGATCAGGGCTTGCTGGACTCCCCGCGCGGCCACGAGCATCTGCCGATCGCGCCCGCCGAACGGTATGACCTGGTGGTCGACTTCGGTGCCTACCCGGTCGGCACTGACGTGACTCTGGTCAACCGTCTCGGGACCGGGACTACCGCACAGGTCATGCGCTTTCGAGTGGTCCGCCGGGCGAAAGACGACAGCCACATCCCGGCCAAACTGTCCGAAGCGGAGCGACTCGACCGTGCACAAGCGACCGTGACGCGCGAGTTCGCGTTCCGAAGTGGACAGTTCAACGGCCAGCACGGCTGGACCATCGGCGGCGAGGCCTTCACCCCGACCCGGATCGCAGCCCAGCCGAAACTCGGCGATGTCGAGATCTGGCGGTTCATCGCGGATCTGCACCATCCGATCCACCTGCACCTGGTGCACTTCCAGGTACTTTCCCGCGGCGGCAAGGAGCCTGCTCCGCACGACGTGGGTCGCAAGGACACTGTGGACCTTCGACCCGGCGAAGCGGTCGAGGTGATCGCGCGGTTCGACGGCTATCGCGGGCGGTACATGTTTCACTGCCACAACGCCGAGCACGAGGACATGGGGATGATGGCCACGTTCAAGACCGTCTAGCCAGGCCGAGCACCCGGCCGCCGACGGACCCGGCCCGCAACGTCCGTGAAGGACTCCTTGGGGGAATCTGATTCCCTCAAGGAGCCCTTCACGGACAGCGAGCTGGGTTCAAGCGGGCGAGGCGGCGAGGCGGTAGCCAGCTCCGGCGACCGTCTCGATCACCGGCGGCAATCCGAGCTTCCGCCGCAATGTCATCACCGTGACGCGCACCGTGTTCGTGAACGGATCGGCGTGCTCGTCCCACGCCTTCTCCAGCAACTGCTCGGCACTCACCACCGTCCCGTCCGCGCGCATCAGAACCTCCAGCACCGCGAACTCCTTCGGCGACAACGGCAGAAACCGGCCATCGCCGGACGCCTGGTGGCGCGGCAGATCCAACACCAGACCAGCCGCCTCCAACACCGGCGGCAATGCAGGACGCGCGCGGCGAGCCAGCGCATGCACCCGGGCAACCAGCTCCGCGAACACGAACGGCTTGGTCAGATAGTCATCGGCACCCAGGTTCAGACCTTCGATCCGATCAGTGACATCGGCCGCTGAGGTGAGCATCAAGACCCGCGTCGACGATCGCCGCGCACACCTCGTCGCCGTGCACGGTGATCTCGGTGCTGGAACGCCGGCGTGAGATCGGGCTGCGCCGCGCGCTCGGTGCGACCCGACGCCAGATCCGCGGGCAGTTCCTAGCCGAGTCAGTGCTGCTGTCCGGGCTGGGCGGGCTCGTCGGGGTGGTGATCGGGGTCGGCGCGACGGCGGGCTACGCGCTCAGCCAAGGCTGACCCGCAGTGCTGCCGCCGGTCGCACTCGTCGGCGGGGTGGCGGTTTCGGCCGCGGTCGGCGCGATCGCCGGGGCGTATCCGGCGATGCGGGCCGCGCGGCTTCCCCCTGCTCAGGCCCTGGCTTGAGCCCTCGGAACCGAACCGCGTGAACGCCATCCGGTCGTGCGGGCAATTATCAACACTGGACTCCCGTCTAGTGCTATGGTGCAACTACGGTTACAAGTACTAACGTTCGATTGAGTTCCTAATCAACTCCGGCCTGCCGAGGTGTCGCAGGCGCTGCCGCGGCTCGGCAGCGCGGGGGATCGCCCTCGCGCCGAACTGCGGATCCTCGGCCGAGGCGGAGGCGGGCGGAGCACGCGGCGCTGCCGCCGGGAACGACTGGTCTGTGAGCTGACATGAGCGCATTGCCCGAACGAGTGGCGGTCATCGCCAATGACCCGATCAGCGGCGAGGGTGCCGCCGCCTACCTGCGCGCCTCGCCCCGCTACGCCGTGATGGGCCCAGGCGAGGTGCCGCGCGCGGACGTCCTGCTCGTGATCGTGCCGGAGGTCCGCGAGAAAACCCTGCTCGACCTGGCCCGGATCCGCCGGACCGCTCTCGTGCCGGATGTGCGCGCGGTGCTGGTCGCGGACCGGATCGAGAAGGCCGAACTGAGCAGGCTCGGCGGATTCGGCCTGTCCGCGGTGCTGTACCGCGGTTCCGCGACGCGCGACAAGATCCTGGAAGCGCTGGCTGCCCGGGTGCCAGCGGCCGAACCTGAGGAGGTCCGCGCGACCCGGCTGACGAATGAGTTCCGCGCGAGCGAGGGCGAGGCCCGGTATCCCCGGGGTTTCCTTGACCGGCACCGGCTGCAGAGCCGCGAGGTGGAAATCCTCGGGCTGCTCGCGGACGGCTTCGGCACGGTCGAAATCGCCGACCGGATGTCGTATTCGGAGCGGACGATCAAGAACATCATCAGCACGCTGCTGGTGCGGTTCGATCTGCGAAACCGCTCGCACGCGGTCGCGTACGCGCTGCGGACCGGCATCATCTGAACGCCGTCCCACGTTGCCTCGGTCAACTTCGGCGGCGGAACACGGCGATGGCGCGCTGGGCCGCGTCAGCCGCTCCGATTCGCCGCGATCAGCTTCGGCAGCGGAACGACCTCGGCGACACCAGCAGACAGGCCAGCACGCGACGACGGCGCTCGCCGAACAGCGTCAAGCCGCTCCAGGCCTCAGATCGCGCCGTTCCGTAGCGCGTACGCCACCGCGTGCGTCCGGTTCCGCAAGTCCAGCCGCTGCGACATGTCGTGGATGACCTTCTTCACCGCACGCACGGAGAAGTTGATTTTCTCCGCGGTTTCCGCGGTGTCGAGGCCGTCGGCGAGCAGGCGCAGCACGTCGATTTCCCGTTGCGTCAGACCGGAACTGTGCGTCGGGCGCGGATCCATCGGACGGCGGAAATGGCTGAGCAGCGTGCCCAGCGCCGCCGGGGGCAGGATTCCGCCGCCGCGCGAAGCGGTCAGCACCGCGGCGGCCAGTTGCTCGCTCGACATGCGCTCGCGGTTCAGCAGGGCGACCACGTTGCACTCCACCGCCGTCAGCACCGCCGCGCCCGAGGCCTCCTCGTCGACGAGCAGGACCACCGGAGCGTCCACAGTGGCCTTCAGCCCGCGCAACGTCGACGCTACCTCCACCGACAACAGCTCGGCCGCGACGATAATGACGTCCACTTCTTCGGAAACCACGGAAAACTCGGGTCTCGCCTGCAGCCAGCTCCGGATCCCCGTGTCGGTAAGCGGATCCGCGGCTTGAATCAGCACTCGGACCGCTTCGTCGTGCACCGCCGCCCCGTTCATCCCACTCCCCCTGCCGCCGGTCCTCCCGAAGTCTCGAATCTATGGCCCCGGCGGGACGACCGGCGATCCCGCGCGGGGTAAAGACCAGGTACAGCCAGCTGTACTGCCAGCGGAACTGCCCATGGTCCCGCGATACTGGACGGGACGGAAGGACATCCATGGCACGGACGGGACGCCGCCCCGGGCAGACCGAAACGCGGGAGGCCATTCTGGCCGCCGCGCGGGACCTGTTCGGCCGGAACGGGTACGAGGGCGCGACGATCCGCGCGATCGCCGCCGAGGCGGGGGTGAATCCCGCGCTCGTGCACCATTTCTTCGGCAGCAAGGACCAGGTTTTCGCGACCGCGCTGCACCTTCCGGCCGACCCCGGCGTCGTGGTCGCCGCGATCCTCGACGGCCCGCGCTCCGAGGTCGGCGAACGCCTCGTGCGGCTGTTCTTGACGCTCTGGGAAACCCCGGCTTCGCGCGACGCGTTCTTCGGGGTGCTGCGCTCGGTCTCCACCACCGAACAGGCCGCGGACATGCTGCGCGGCTTCATCCAGGGCGCGCTGCTGGACAAGATCGCCGACGCCCTCGACATCCCGCCCCTGCGGGTCACCGGCATCGCCGCCCAGCTCGTCGGCCTGGCGATGGTCCGCTACGTCGTCCAGGTCGACCCCCTCGCTGGGGCCACGCACGAGGACGTCATCGCGTTGATCGCTCCCGCGGTGCAGCAGTACGTCGACCAGGCCTGACCCGCACCCTCCGGAACACAGCTGCCGCCCCCGGCTTCGCCCTCCCGGCCAAATGTCCGTGAGGGGAACCCTGAGGGACTCAGAGTCCGTCAGGGTTCCCCTCACGGACCTTCACCGCGCCGGAGCAATCCCCTCGGCCGCTCCCGCGCCGGTTCTTGACAGGGAAATTCCGCGCGCGCAGAATTAAACGCATGACTAATTCCGCGGTGGTCATCGACGGTCTGCGGGTCGTCCGAGGTGGCCGGGAGGTGCTGCGCGACGTGAGCTTCCGCGTCGGGGCCGGTTCGGTCACCGGGCTGCTCGGACCGAGCGGCTGCGGGAAGACCACGCTGATGCGCGCTGTCGTCGGCGTGCAGGTGACGCACGGCGGCGCGGTCACTGTGCTGGGCGAACCCGCCGGGAGTCGTCGGCTGCGCAAGCGGATCGGGTATGCCACTCAGGCACCAGCGGTCTACGCCGACCTCACGGTCACCGAATCCCTGCGTTACTTCGCCTCCGTGCTGGGCGCGCCGGCGCGTTCGGTGGCCGACGCGATCGAACAGGTCGGCCTCGGCTCGCACGCCGACGCGCTGGTCGGCCGTCTTTCCGGCGGCCAGCGCAGCCGGGCCAGCCTCGCCGTCGCGCTGCTCGGCAAACCCGAACTGCTCGTGCTCGACGAGCCGACCGTCGGGCTGGATCCGTTGCTGCGCGAGCATTTGTGGAACCTTTTCCACCGGCTCGCCGCGGAGGGCACCACGCTTCTCGTGTCCAGCCATGTCATGGACGAAGCGGCGCGCTGCACCCGATTGCTGCTCATGCGCGACGGCGTACTGCTCGCCGACGATTCGCCGGACGCCCTCCGCGCGGCCACCGGCGAACAAGACCTCGAACGCGCGTTCCTGCACCTGGTGAAGGCTCAGCGATGACTGTCTCGATCACTCTCGCCACCACCCGCCGGATTCTGGCTCAGCTGCGGCACGATCCGCGCACCGTCGTGATGCTCGTCCTCGTGCCGACGCTGCTGATGTTGTTGCTGCGCTTCGTGTTCAACTCGGCCGAGGTGTTCAGCCGGATCGCGCCAGCGCTGCTCGGCGTGTTCCCGTTCGTGATCATGTTCCTGATCGCGTCGATCACCACGCTGCGCGAGCGCACCGCGGGCACCCTGGAACGGCTGATGACGATGCCGCTCGGGAAATTCGACCTGCTCGCCGGGTACGCGCTGGCCTTCGGGCTCGTCGCGGTGCTGCAGGTGGCGGTCGCGACGGCGGTCAGCCTGTGGTGGCTCGGGCTGACGGTGGCCGGTTCGGTGTGGTCGCTGCTGCTGATCACCGCGCTCGACGCGTTGCTGGGCATGGCGCTGGGCCTGTTTGTGAGCGCGTTCGCGACGAGCGAGTTCCAGGCCGTGCAGTTCATGCCGCTGTTCGTGCTGCCGCAAGCGTTGCTGTGCGGGCTTTTTCAGCCGCGCGAGCAGATGGGCTGGGTGCTGCACTGGCTGTCGGACGTCATGCCGCTGTCCTACGCCGTCGAAGCGCTCACCCAGGTGACGCACAGCTCGGACTGGACGATGACGTTGACCCGCAACATCTTGGTCGTGCTCGGCTGCGCAGTCCTGGCGCTGGGGCTCGGCGCGGCAACGCTACGTCGTCGTACGCCTTAAAGCCGCCTCGCCGCTGCCTCGTAGGCCGCACGGTTGCGGTTGAGCCATTTCGCGAAGTACTGGTCGGACTGGGTGTAGACAAATCCCGGCGGGACGAACAAAACGGCGAAGACCCCGAAGGCACCGAGCCCGATGATCGCCAGCTTCAGCACAGCGTCCGGCGGAGTATTGGACATAAAGGACAGTCCACATACGACAGTGGCCAGAAGACCCATTCCCGCCGCGGCAAAGAAAGCCCCGCGCACGTTGCCCGGCGTACGACCGGCAGGCGGATGCGAACCCGGGTTCAACGCCCGTTCAGTCGCGGGCCTGCTGCGCCAGATCAGCGTTCCGCCGAGCCACAGCACCGCGAAGAAGACGCCACCGCCCGCCAAGCTGAAACCGCCCGCGGCGGAGTGGGCCAGCACTCCGACTAAGAGCCCGCTGATGCCGAAGAGCCCGGCGAGACTGGCCGTCATCACCCGGTAGACCCGGCGCGTGGTGACGATCGCCTGCAGCCGGGCGGTGTAGTCGCGCAGCCGTTGTTCGGGAGTGTCCGCGACCGCGCGGACCTGGTACCCGCTCATGGCTTCCGGACGAAACCGGCCGCGCGGAGCCGGTCGGTCTCGCGGACGTCGATGCTCGTGCGAACCCCGTTCGTCACGGTCACGTCGCCGTTCAGGACACCGAGCGCAATGATCACGAAGCCGAGCGTGCGGATCAGCATCGCCCAGCCCGCCTTGCCGAGCCCGATCCGGCCGCCGTCGCGGAGCCGGACCAGGCGGATCCCGTTGAACAGCGCGCCGAGGCCGCGTCCGTTGCCGTAGAACCAGCCGTACAGCAGCGGCAGCACGAACAGCCCCGCCACCCCGAGCACGCTCGCGCCGACCGCGGCGTCGACGCTGTAGGACTTGACGTAGTACGCCACCGCCGCGCCGACCGACAGGCCGGTGACCAGGAGGAAGTCGACCAGCCACGCCCAGAGCGTGGAAGCGGTGCGCGCCTCGACGTACAGGTCGCCGTTCTCGAACGCGCGAATCCGCGCCGCCGCGCCCTTGCCGAGGACGGGTTCGGCCTGGGTGCGGAGGCGGGCCAGGACGTCTTGCTCAGTCTTCACACCGACCTCGACGCCGATCCGGGGCTGGAGGTTCCCCTGACCGGTGCACATCACCCGCGGCTCACGCGAAGCTGTAATCCTCCAACGGGAACCGCGCCGCTTCCCGGTGGGCGCTGATCGTCGACGTCGGGCGCAGCAGGGTCGCCTCGCCGTGCTGGTTGAAGTAGTAGCTGTTGGCCGTCGCGCACTGGCCGAGCGCGAACACCGAGTGCCCGACCTTGTGTTTCATCCGGTCGAGGAACTCGTCGTTCGCCCGCTGGGTCACCTCGAACACGTCCGAGCCGCGGGAGCGCATCCCCTTGAACAGCCGGTCGATGTGCTTCATCTGGCACTCGATGGTCGTGAAGTACGACAGGCCGCTGTAGGAATACGGGCTGTTGAGCGAAACCAGGTTCGGGAACCCGGGCACGGTCACGCCCTCGTAGGCCTGGAACCGGTTGTCCCGCCACCATTTCCCGAGGTTCTTGCCGTCCTTCCCGATGATCTCGATCGCCGGGAAGTTCACGTCCCACAGGTTGAAGCCGGTGGCCAGCACGAGCGTGTCGATCTCGGTGCGGTTGCCGTCCGCCGTGACGATCCCGGTCTCGTCGATCCGCTCGATGCCGGTGGTTTCGAGGTGCACGTGCGGGCGGGTGAAGGCCGGGAAGTAGCCGTTGGAGAACGTCGGCCGCTTGCAGCCGAAGGAGTAGTCCGGGGTGAGCTTGCGGCGCAGCTGCGGGTCGCGGACCTGGCGATAAAGGTGTGCGCGGCACCAGCGTTCGGCGATCCGGTTGGCCCCGCGGAACTGGCGGTACTGCACGACGCCGGAGATCATCATCAGCTCCAGCACCGAACTGCCCGCCAGCCGCACCGCGCGCTGCACCAGCGGCAGCTTCGCGAACGCCTGCTGCAGCGGCTTCGGCACGGCGTAGTCCGGCTTCGGGCTGACCCAGATCGGCGTGCGCTGGTAGACGGTCAGTTCCGCGGCGACCTTGGCGATCTCCGGGATGAGCTGGACGGCCGTCGCGCCGGTGCCGATCACCGCGGCGCGTTTGCCGGCGAGGTCGTAGCTGTCGTCCCACGCGGTGGTGTGGATGACCTTGCCCGCGAACTTCTCGATGCCCTCGATGTCCGGCATCTTCGGCTGCGACAGGAATCCGGTGGCGGTGAGCAGGTACTTCGCGGTGACCGTCTCGCCGCCTTCGATGCTGACCCGCCAGCTGGAGCCGTCCCAGGTCGCGCCGGTCACCACCGTGCCGAACCGCATCGAGGCGCGCAGGCCGTACTTGTCCGCGACGTGCTCGGCGTACTTCTTCAGCTCCGCGCCCGGCGCGAACAGCCGTGACCAGTACGGATTGGGTTCGAACGAGTACGAGTAGGTGGACGACGGGATGTCGACGGCCAGGCCCGGGTACCGGTTGACGTGCCAGGTCCCGCCGAGGTCGTCCTCGCGATCGAGAATCAGCAGGTCTCGGTAGCCGAGGCGGCGGAGCTGGATGGCCGCCCCCATGCCGCCGAAGCCCGCGCCGACGATGACTGCGTCGTACTGCGCGTCCATGTCCGACCTCTCGTCCGGAATTACTTGTCAGTAACGGAACGGTATGTCACTTCGCGGGACTTGGCAATACACTGCAGTGCGTGACAGCCCAGGAGAGCGCCCGCACCACCCGAGCCGAGCGCAAGAAGCAGGAACTGCGCCGCGAGATCATCGACGCGGCGTTCGACTGCTTCGCCGACCTTGGCTACCACGCCACCGGCATCTCCGACATCGCCACGAAGCTCGGCATCGGGCACGGCACGTTCTACCGCTACTTCCAGAACAAGCGCGACATCGTCGACCACGTCATCGACGACCTGGTCGCGCGCATTGTCACGGCGCTCACCGCGGAGAACGCGCCGGACGCGGTGTCTACTTTGGACGCCTACCGCGAGCAGACCGCCCGGATCGGCGACGCGCTGGCGCAGATCTTCGGCGAGGACCCGCGCGTGCCGCGACTGCTGCTGTTCGAAGCGGCCGGTATCGACAAAGCGATGGCGGCGCGGGTGCTGGACTTCTTCGAACTGGCCACGGAGCTGACCGCGGCGTATCTGTCGCACGGCGTGGAACTCGGCTACCTGCGCGCGGACCTCGACGTCGACAACAGCGCGCGGGCGATCAACGGGATGATCCTGGCGTCGGCGATCGCCTCGCTGCGCAACCCGGATCCTGACGAACAACGCCGGCTGAGCGAGGCCGTGCGGCGGATGATGTACGACGGGATCGCGGCTAGGCGAGAGTGATGCCGGTCAGCTTGTCGGGGTTGCGCACGAAGCACAGCGTCGACACGCCCTTGTTGTTCGCTCGCACGGTGACGGTGGTCGTCGCCTTGCCGTCCTGCAGGAAAACCGCGCCCGCGCTGCCGTTGATGATCGCGGGCACGATCGTCACCTCCTCCATGGTGGAGATTCCGATGAGGAACTGCGCGATCCGGTCCGGGCCGAACAGCGGCTTGCGCGCGGCCAGGACCTTGCCGCCGCCGTCGGAGTACAGGACCGCGTCCGGCGCGATCAGCGCGGCGACCTTGTCGATCTCGCCGGACAGCACTGCGTCGGCGAGCTTCGCCAGTGCCTCGGCGTCGCGATTTCCCTGATCCGGCAAGGAATCGCCGATCGCCGAGGTCACCGCCCGTTGCGCACGCGAGACGAGCTGCCGCGCCGCCGCGGGCGTGGTCTCCAGCACCGCGGCGACGGAGGGGTAGTCGACGTCGAGCACCTTGCGCAGGACATACGCCGCCGCCTGCTCGGGCGTCAACGTGCTCAGCACGAAGTCAAGCGCTTGGCCCAGACCGTCGCGATGCAGCATCTCCCACTCCGGCGAATCCCCCTCCACCACCGGATCCGGCAGCCAGGGACCCGGATAGTTCTCGCGCCGACGCCGCTGCGCCCGGACCGCGTTGAGGGCCAGCCGCGACACCATCACCGACAGAAACGCATGCGGGGTGCGGACCGTGTCGAGGTCCACGCGAGACCAGGTTTCCCACGCGTCCTGCACGACGTCCTCCGCGTCGTGGCGCGATCCGGTGATGTGGAAGGCGGCGGCGAGCATCGTCGACCGATGCGCGGTGAAGACGTCGCCGTGATCCATGCTGGCCAAGTCTAGGCGCCCGCCGGCCACGAATAGCGGCCCGCGCGATCCCGCTCCTGCGTCAGCCACCGCACGGTCATCCGGCAGATCGTCTCCTTGACGAGCCCGCCAGCCCGGCCGTCGATCGCGATCGCGCGCTCGGTGTCGTCCGGGTGCAGGAACTGGACGCGTCCGCGTCCGCTGCCGAGATCCGTGCACTGGAGCACGTAGCCCATCCGAAACGCTTCCCCGGCCTGCCCTTCGCGGCGCGCGGTGATGACGTCGGCGGCGTGCGCGCCCATCGGCAACGCCGTCGCGCACGCGGCGCGGAGGTAGGCGGGCGCTTCGAGATGCACAGCGTCGCCCGCGCCGAGGATGTTCGGGTGCCCCTTAACGGTCAACTGCTCGTCCACCAGCAACCGGCCGAATTCGTCGACCGGCAAACCCGAATCGGCGGCAAGGCTTGGCACGGTGAACCCGGTGGTGTCCACGACGAGCCCCTCGATCTCGGCCGGGTCTACGCGGCCGACCTCGATCTCTACCCCTTGTTTGGCGAGAAACCGCAGGTGCGCCTGGATCGCACGACGGTCCGGAGCGGTGGAGATCAGCTTCACCGCGCGTCCGGCCTCGCGGAGCGCTCCGGCGAGTTCGACCCCGGTCAGGCCCGCGCCGACGACGGTGACCGGAGCGTCCGGTGCGTCGGCGAGGGCGGTGCGGAGCCGTTCGGTTTCGTGCTCGGAGACGATTCGGTAAGTGCCGTTCTGGGCGCTGGCCCCGGATCCGACTGCGTAGAGGAGGGTGTCGTAGGGCAGGTTTTCGCCGGAGGCTAGCTGGAGCTTGTCGTCGCCGATCTTGGTCGCGGTGTCTTGGATGACCTCGACGGCGGAGTTCAGCACGGTGCCGAGGTCGAGCCGGGCGTTTTCCCGGAGGCCGGTTGCCACGCGGTGGAGCCGGATTCGCTCTACGAAGTACGGGTTCGGCGTGACCAGCACCACCTCCTCGCCGCGTCCGGCCAGCCGGTTCGAGGCCATGACCCCGGCGTATCCCGCGCCGAGCACTGTCGTCGTCATGCTGTCCTCCTCCGCTTCGGGGTCTTTCAGTGGATGGACACCGGTCGCGGAAAATCTGTGACAGCTTCAGATCTGGCGAGTCAGGTACGTGCTGTTCGGGTCGTCCCGGTACTTGCCGAACGGTGCGCACGGCGTGAAGCCCGCTCGCAGGTACAAGGCGCGAGCCGGGGCGAAGAACGCCATGCTGCCGGTCTCCAGGGAGATGCGTTCGATGCCTCGGTCTTTGGCGTCCTGGAGCAGGTGCTCCAGCAGCGTGCGAGCGATCCCTTGGCCCCGTCGGGCGGGGTCGGTGCGCATGCTTTTCAGTTCCTCGTGCCGTGGTTCCAGTGCCGCCAGGGCGGCGGTGCCGACGATGTGGTTGTCGTCCTGGACGGTCCAGAGCCGGACGCCGGGACGCTGGAGTGCGGCCAGGTCGAGGGCATGGCGGCTCTCAGCTGGGGCGGTGGGGGCGAGATCGTCCAGGTGCGCCTGCAGGAAGGTCTGGAGTTGTGGGTCCGCGAAGTCGGCTCGGTTGATCAGCAGAGGCATGGGCTCAGATTGCCCCGCGGATGTTTCGCGGTTGTTGCCGCCCGATGTGGCGTCGAGCGCACCCGACGCCACATCGGAACGGCCTAAAGCGCCAACCGCGGCCAGGCAGCCGTGTCACGCAACAACTGCCGGTCATGCGTGGCCACCACCACCGCGGCCGGGGTCTCTTGCAAAGCAGCGGTCAACTCGTCGACCAGCGTCGCGGACAGGTGGTTCGTCGGCTCGTCCAGCAGGAGGACCTGCGGACGAGCCGCCAGCACCAGCGCCAGATCCAGCCGCCGCCGGGCTCCGGTCGACAGCTCGGCGATCGGGCGGTTCCGGTCGTAGCCGCTGAGCAAGCCCAGGTCGGCCGTGCCCGGGAACCGTTGCTCGAGCAGTTCGGCGGCGGTGCGCCTTCGCGGGAGGTCGGATTCCTGGCCCAGCCAGCCGATTTGTGCCGACCTCGCGTGCGTGACCGTGCCCGACGTCGGCTCCAGTGCCCCAGCCAGAACCGCCAGCAACGTCGACTTCCCCGCCCCGTTCGGGCCGGTGACGACGAGCCGGTCCGCGCCGCCGAGGGTCAGGTCGACCGGATGGTCCAGCCGTCCCGCGACGGTCACCCCGGCGGCCCGCAGCGCCACTGTTCCTTGGTGCTGCGGCAATTCCGGCATGCCGAACCGCGCCGGTGGCGGCGGAACAGCCACCACGTGCGCGGTCAACTCCTCCTGCCGTCGATGGACGGCACGGACCAAGCCGGGCGCACGGGTCGCGCGGGCGTGCTTGCCGTGCCCCTTTTCCGGACGCCAGTTGTCGCGCAATCGGTTCTGTGCGGCGGAAAGGTCGTCCGCGAGGCGTTGCCGTTCGGCGAGTTGCTCGGCGTGCAGTGCCTCCCACCGAGCCCGTTCAGCCTGCCGGGCCTCGACGTACGCCGAATAACCGCCGCCGTAGCCGCGCGGGCGGCCGTCGCTCGACGGGTCGAGGTCCAGCACGGACGTGGCGACGTCGGCGAGCAACGCCCGGTCGTGGCTCACCAGCACCACCACTCCCGGGTACGCGCGCAACTGCGCGGTGAGATGCGCGAGGCCGGATGCGTCGAGGTGGTTGGTCGGTTCGTCCAGCAACAGCACGGAATGTCCCGCGCCGAGCAGACACGCCAGCCGGACCCGATGCCGCTGCCCGACCGACAACGTCCCGAGCGGACGGCTGCGATCGTCGACTGCATTCAGCGCGGCCAGCGATACCTCGACCCGCCGATCGGCATCCCACGCGTCGAGGGCTTCGGCATCCGAGAGCGCGGCAGCGAAAGCGTCCTCCGCGCCGGGTTGCCCTTCGGCGAGCGCGGTCGTCGCAGCTTCCAAGCAAGCCAGCGCACTCCGTACGGCGGCCAGTTCGAGATCGATCAGGTCGCCGACGGTTTCCTGGTCTCCCAGGGGAATCTGCTGATCGGCGACCCCGATCGCACCCGCGCGGCGGACCTCGCCGTGGTCGACCGGCTGAGTCCCGGCCAGCACGCGCAACAGGGTGGTTTTGCCACGGCCGTTCTCGCCGACAATGGCGACCCGGTCACCGGCCGCCGCGACCAGATCGACCCCGGCGAGCACCGGACGGCCGCCGAAGGTGACGTGGACGTCGGACAGCCGGACGTGCGCCGTGCGCACAAGCGAAAGCGGAGATGTCATGAGGGAAATGCCTCCGAAGAAAGTGATGAACAGCAAGGACGAGGGCCGGTGCCGCGAACGCGCGCGGTACCGGTGGAGGCGGAGATCCCTCAGAGGTAGAGCTGGTGCTGTATCACGATCGTCAGGGTAAAGATCTTCCCGGCGACGCGCATCCGAATTTCAGGCCGCGAGCGACGGGAGCTTCGCCGCGGTATCAGGATCGGCAGGCAAGCAGGCGACCAGCTTCCGGCCGGTGTCGTCCATAGTGGACAGCTTCACGTAATCGAAGGCAAGGACGCCCGCCCGCGGATGGTCGACGACCCGCCGGTTGCCGGTGAACGGCGCGACGTCGTGCGCGGCCCACCATTCGCTGAACTCCGGGCTGGCCTCACGCAGCGCCCGCACCAGTCCCGCCGCGCGCGAATCCTCGGCCCGGTGCGCGGCGTCGGACGCCGGGATGGCCTCCGGCGTGCTCGCGACCGGACTGCAGATCGGCGGGGCGCTGGGGGTCGCGGTGATCGGCGCGGTCTACTACGCCGGGTCGCCATCGCGCGCGCTCTCCTTGGCCGTCGGCGGCATTCTGGCGCTCACCGCCGGTGCGATCGCGATTCTGCGGCTGCTGCCCCGGAATTGACGCGGGCTCGAACTGCCAGCACGATCGGCAGCGGATCCCCGGTTTCGGCGAACCGGTCGAGAGTCAGACCAGCGTCGATGAACCCGTTCATCAACTCGGGCAGCGGCCAGTGCGCGGCGCCGACCTTGTCGCGAATCCCCCGATCAGTCCACGAGTCTTTGGTCCAATGCCCGTCGAGATAGCCAGGGCGGAGGACCACCGCGGCCGGATCGCCGCGGTCGGCGAACCCACCGCAGAAGCACGGATGGACGCCGACGTGCACGAACACTCCGTCCGGCCGCAGCACCCTGGCCACCTCGTGCAGCACGGCGAAATACGCGGGCATGTCGGTGTGCACCAGCACCGCGACCACCGCGGCGACGCTGCGGTCCCGGATCGGCAGCCGCGCGGCGTCGGCCTGTGCGATCGGCAGCCGGGTTCGGGCGTGCCGCAGCATCCCGCCGGACAGGTCGACGCCGAGCGGAGTCCAGCCCAGCTCGCGCACCAGGTCAGCGTGCACGCCGGTGCCACAGCCGATCTCCAGGCACAAGCCGCTGCCCTCGCGGAGAAGGCCGCGCAGCGCCTCGGGACCGGCACTCAACTGCGGGAAGTCCTCTTCGTACCAATCCGCGATCTCGTCGTATGCCGCCACCGCTCCAGTGCACTACCGAACCGCACCTGGCCGCCACCGATTACGCGTTCGGCGAAGAAACCTTGCAAGCGCAGAGAATCGTGTCGTGCAATTCCCCGCCGGGAACTTTCCGCGTGCGGTTCTCGGCGAGCGTGATCACCCATTGCTCGGGGTCCAGCCCTACGTCGTGGACGGTGATCGTCGACTCCGGCGGATGCATCTCCCCGTGGTGATGCCCGACCACCAGCAACGTCCCGCCCGGCGCGACCCACTCCGCGAGCCGCTCGAACAGCGGACCAGCGGCGTGCACGTAGTGCGTGGCGACGAGGTCGAACTGCCCCGGCGGCGTCCATTTCAGCAGGTCAGCGCAGACCCAATCGACCGCGCTCGACCGTTCGCGCGCGTGCCGCAGCACTTCCTCCGACAGGTCGACCGCCGTCACCTGCCATCCGTTCTCAGCGAGCCAGATCGCCTCGGTGCCTTCCCCGCAGCCGGCGTCGAGCGCGCGTCCGGGCGGGAGTTTTCCGGCCTCCCCGACCAGTCGCGGATGCGGTTCGAGCTGCGCGTGCCCGGCGGCGCCAGCCCAGTGCTCGTCCCAATAGGACTGATCGAATGCATGCGGCACAACGAGTTCCTTTCCTGGTTCCCGTTCCACCTTGCAAACCTTCCGGCACGACTGGCAAGCATTGTTGCCAATCTGTCAAACTTGGAAGATGGACGACGATCGTGCTCTGGACGCTGTCGGCCCCCGGCTGCGCGAACTGCGGCGGAAGCGAGAGGTCACGCTGGCCGACCTGGCCGCGCAAACCGGTATCGCGGCCAGCACGCTGTCCCGGCTGGAATCCGGCAACCGGCGGCCCACCCTGGAACAACTGCTGCCGCTGGCCCGCGCGCACGGCGTGACCCTCGACGAACTGGTCGACGCCCCGCAGACCGGCGATCCGCGCATCCACCTCCGCCCGATCAGCTGCGCTGACGGCGTCACGATCCTGCCGTTGACGCGCCGTCCGGGCGGGATCCAGGCGTACAAATTCGTCCTGCCCGGGCAACGGAAAAAGCAGGAACCCGATCCCAAGACGCACGAGGGCTACGAGTGGACCTATGTCCTCAACGGACAGCTAAGGCTGGTGCTCGGCGAGCACGACCTGACGCTTTCGCCCGGCGAGGCAGCGGAATTCGACACCCGGGTGCCGCACTGGTTCGACGCGGCTTCGGCGGAACCGGTCGAATACCTGTGCCTGATCGGACGACAGGGACAGCGTGCGCATGTCCGGGCAGCGCCTAAGGCGTGACCGAGGCGGGCAACCCGAACGCCGGGAAGTGCTCCGCGCCGAGGAACGACGTGAGGTCGCTGATCCGGTCGTCGCGCAAAGTCAGGACGGTGATCGACCACGCCTCGTGCGGGACGGTCGCCGAACCGCCGAGGTAGAACGCCACCGCGGGCTGGGCGTTCGCGCTGGTCAGCCGGAACCGCCAGCTCGGGCACCGCGTCATCGGGACCTGGAAGGCGAAATCGGCCACGGAGGTGCGGCCGCGGTACCAGTGCGGCAGCGGCGGCATCGACCAGGTGACGTCGTCGGTCAGCAGGCTGACCAGACCGTCGACGTCGCCTTCGGAAAGGGCGGTCGCGAAGCCGTTCACCAATTGCCGGAGGCTGGTGTCGTCGAGAGCGCGGAGTGTCTGCTGCTGAGTGCGGGCGGGGACGTGCGCCGAGATGGTCCGGCGGGCGCGGGCCAGGGCGGAGTTCACCGAGGTCACGGACGTTTCCATCATCGTGGCGATCTCAGCGGCGGAGAAGCCGAGGACGTCGAACAGCAGCAGTGCCGCTCGCCGGTTGCTTGGCAGGTGGCGGCACGCGGCGACGAAAGCCAGCTCGACGGCCTCGCGTTGTTCGTAACTGGCCGCCGGAACATCGGGGTACGGCCCCAGCCAGGCCACGTCCGTGCGCGGAGCCGAATCGAGCACGGCCTGCTCGCTCGACGGCCCCAGATCGATCGGCAGCGCGCGACGGCCGCGCTGCTCGATGAGGTCGAGGCAGGTGCGCGTGGCGACCGTGTACAGCCAGGTGCGCAGCGCACTGCGACCCTCGAACCCGGGCAGCCCGCGCCACGCTCGGAGCAGCGCCTCTTGCACGGCGTCGTCGGCATCGTGGATCGAGCCGAGCATCCGGTAACAGTGCGCACGCAATTCCGCACGCAACGGGGCCACCGCACGGGTGAACGCGGCCTCGGAAGAAAGTTCCCCCACGACCGACGATTCTGCCGCATCCGGCCGGTCTCACCTGACAACGACTACCGAGGAGAACTGGAATGACCGCCACCTGGCCGCAGATCCACACCGAACGCGCCGCGCTAGCCGACGACCTCGCCAACCTGTCCGACGCCCAATGGAGCACGCCTTCGCTGTGCCAGGGACTCTCCGTCCGGGAGGTGCTGGCCCACCTCACCGCGGGAGCGTCGCTCACGCCGTTGCGCTGGATGGCGGGTGTGCTCCGTTGCCGGTTCGACTTCGATCGGCAGGTCGCGATGCGCTTGGCCGAGCATCTCGGCGACAACCCGGCCGACACGCTAGCCCGCTTCCGCCGGGTCGTCGCCAGCACGACCAAACCGCCGTTGCCGGTCGTCGCGATGCTGGGCGAGATCGTCGTGCACGGCGAGGACATCCGCCGTCCGCTCGGGATCCGGTACGAGCCTCCGATCGAAACGCTCACCGCCGTGGCCCGCTACTACCTCGGTTCCGACCTTGTCGTGCTCGCCAAAGGACGCGTCCAAGGCCTCCGCCTCGAGGCAACCGACAGTGACTTTTCCGGCGGCTCGGGACCCCTCGTGTCCGGCCCGACGCTCGCGCTGATCATGGCGATGACCGGCCGTTCCCGGTTCCTCGACGAGCTGGACGGCGACGGCGTGGAGGTCTTGCGGCAACGCTGACGGGGTTGCACTCTGCCGCCAAGAGTTCTATAACAGTGGAGACAGTTCTAGAACTTTAAGGAGATGCTCATGCGCACCCCGACCCAGAAAGGACGCTTCGGGGAGTACGGCGGGCGCTGGGTGCCGGAATCCCTGGTGCCCGCCTGCCTCGAGGTCGCCGACGCGTTCGAAAAAGCCTGGGTCGACCCCGGCTTCCGCGAGCAACTCCAGACGATGCTCGCCCGGCACGTCGGCCGGCCCACGCCGGTGACGCCCGCCGAGCGGCTGTCCGCCGAACTCGGCGTGACCGTCGCGCTGAAGCGGGAAGACCTCACGCACACCGGATCGCACAAGATCAACAACGCGGTCGGCCAGGCGCTTCTCGCGAAGCGGATGGGCAAGCAGCGGCTGATCGCCGAAACCGGGGCCGGGATGCACGGCGTCGCGACGGCCACCGCGGGCGCGCTGCTCGACCTGCCGGTCACGGTGTTCATGGGCGAACAGGACGTCGAACGCCAGTCGCACAACGTGTTCCGCATGCGCTACCTCGGCGCGGAGGTCATCCCGGTCCGCAGCGGCAGCCGCACGCTCAAGGACGCGACCAGCGAGGCGATGCGGCACTGGGTCAGCTCGACCGAGGAGGCGCACTACTGCCTCGGCTCGGTCGTCGGGCCGCATCCGTATCCGTGGATGGTGCGGGAATTCCAGCGCGTGATCGGCGAGGAAGCCCGGGAACAGCACGTAACCGTGCCGGATTTCGTCGTCGCCTGCGTCGGCGGCGGATCCAACGCGGCGGGCACTTTCGCCGGGTTCGCCGACACCAGCGCGCGGCTCGTCGGGGTGGAAGCGATCGGCGGATCGGGCGCGACGTTCGGCCAGGCCGGGGTGCTGCACGGTTCGCGGTCGCTGTTCCTGCAGGACGAGCACGGGCAGATCCTCGAAGCCCACTCGATCGCCGCCGGACTGGACTATCCCGGTGTCGGGCCCGAACACGCGCACCTGCGCGACCTAGGCCGGGCACGATACGTCGCGGTCAACGACGAAGCGGCGATCGCCGCGGCCTCGCAATTGGCTCGCACCGAAGGAATCATCCCGGCCCTCGAATCCGCGCACGCGCTCGCCTGGGTGGCCGAAGCCGCTGGCACGCCGGATCTTCCGGCGGGCTCGACGGTTCTGCTCACTCTGTCCGGCCGCGGCGACAAGGACATCGCCACGCTGATCGCCCGTTCCGAGGAGTCCCGCGCATGAAAACCGACCGCAAGATCCTGATGCCATACATCACCGGCGGAATCACTCCTAAGTGGACAGACTACCTACCGGCGCTGGCTGCTGCCGGTGCGGACGCGATCGAGGTCGGCATCCCGTTCTCCGACCCGACATTGGACGGCGTGACTATTCAGGAGGCGTCGAACCTCGCACTCGCCAACGGAACGACTCCGCAGAGCGTCCTCAATGCACTTTCAGAGACCACAGTGGACGTTCCGATCATCGTGAGCACTTACGCCAACTTGGCCGTCCGAAAGGGTTTCTGCGCGGGCCTGAAAGAAGCCGGAGTCGAGGGCCTGATCGTGCCGGATCTTCCGTTGGAGGAAGTGCCCGAGATCGAGGACGAAATCGACCTGGCGCTACTGGTCTCCCCCGCGACGCCAGCCGACCGCGCACAAGAGATCGCCGCCCGGAGCCGAGGTTTCGTCTACGCCGTCTCGTCCATGAGCACGACCGGTGAACGCGACCACCTGCCCGCCTCCGCGATCGACCTGGCCACCCGCTTGAAGAACGTCACCGACCTGCCGATCCTGATCGGCTTCGGCATCTCCCAACCAGCGCACGCCACCGAGGCCGCACGGGTGGCCGACGGCGTGATCGTGGGCGCGGCGATCATGCGACGGGTGCTCGACGGCGCTGGTCCAGTGCAGGTCGGCGAGTACGTCGCGACCCTGCGAGCCGCGCTGGACTAGAATCCGCTGGTCAAGCCAAACTGGACCAGAACGGACGCGCATGGCCCGATACCGAGCGATCGCCGCGGATCTCGCCGCGAAGATCCGCGCCGGGGAGTACGCGCCCGGCGAGGCCCTGCCGCCGCAGCGGGAACTCAGCGCGTCCTACGGCGTCACGCTCATGACACTCCGGCAAGCGCTGCGCGAACTCAGCGACGAAGCCCTGATCGTGCAACAACCCGGCCGCGGCACCTTCGTGGCGCCGACACCGGCCTCGTACCAGCTGGGCTCCTTGCGCAGTTTCACGGAGGACCTGCGCGATCAGGGTTACGTCGTGCGTACCGAGGTCGTCAGCCAGTCAGTACGGCGGCTGCCCGCTCGCGTCGCCGCACGCCTGCAGGCTCGGGCTACTGATTCCGGCCTGCGACTGGAGCGCGTACGCGAGTTCGGCGGCCGCCGGGCGATCCACCAGGTGTCCTGGATCGCTCCCCCGCACGGGGAACGCCTGCGGGACATCGACTTCGCCACCATGTCACTCTACAGTGCACTGTCCGAACTGGACGTCGTGGTGGACCGGGCTGCTGAAACCATCCGCCCGCACGCGCTCGACGACAAGCTCGCCCACCTCCTCAACGAACCCGTCAACACGCCGGTCTTGGTCAGCGAACGCACCACCAGCACCCCGGACGGCACGATCGTCGTCATCGACCGCGCGACCATTCTCGGCAGCATGATGCACATCAGCACCGAGCGGGCCGCCGACCGCCTGTCACTGCGCTGGGGAGCCGGAAGCTGAATTGCGATGGCCGTGCGCCAACACGGCCAAGTGCAACGAAAGCCGAGTGTCCGGATCAGACAGCTCCACGCCAAGCAACCGCTCGATCGTCGCCAACCGCGAATACGCCGCCGGACGGCTCAGATTCAACGCCTTCGCGAACTCCGTCATCGAATAACCCGCCTCCACAAACGCCCGCAACGTCGCAAAAGCCCGACTGGCACGCGGTTCCGGCAACGTCAGCAACGGCCGCAATTGAGCCTCAGTGAACTCGTGCAACCGCGGATGCTCCCGCAACCACCACAACAACCCGCGCACCCCCAAGTCACCAGCGCGCCGAAGCCCAGGCACACCAGGCGATTCGACGTCCGCGACATGCACCGCTTCTTGGAGCGCCGCCGGTAACTCGCCAAGCCGACGCACCGGCCCGGCCGCTCCGAAAGCCGCCGCCAACCCGGCCGGAACACCGGCGACCACCCGCTCCAGCAAAGCTTTCTCCGCCGTGATCGAGGAACACGGGAACACCGCCGCCACCCGGCCTTCCGCCAGCACGCCGCCGATTCCGTCGCTGGTCAGCACCGCGTCCAGCAGCGCTCGCTCCTGCCCAGCCCGAGCCGGACGGCACACCAGCACCGCGTAGTACGCCGCCGAGGCCAGCCCCAACGCCCGGGCCCGCGCGCGGACCGAACCCTCGTCCGCGCCGTGCAGCAGATCCCGCAGCAAATCGCCCTGCGCCTCGACTTCCACCGACAGCGGCGAGCGTTCCAGCAGCTTCCCGACGGTCAGCGCCTCGGCCGCGCGTTCGAGCACCATCCACGCCGCGGGCTGTTCCGCCGACCGCGCGGGCACCACCAGCCGACCCCAGCGTTCGCGCGGCGGTCCGACCGGCGTGCACATCCAACTCTCCGGACCGCCCACCTCGGTCGCCGCGGAGAACGGCACTCGCCGGGACCGGGCTGGCCAATCGCGCAGGAGAGATTCCGCCGAGCCGACGCCGGCGAACGCGAGCGCCCGATGCGTCCGGTCCTCCAGCACGACCGGCAGCCCGATCAAGTCGGCCGCGTGCGCGAGGACCGCGTCCGGGGCCTGCGACGCCGAACCGACCGTGCTGAACGCCTCGTGCGCGCGCTCGGCCAGCCGCAACCGCTCGTAATGCGCGTTGACGATCCGCGCGTGCACGATCTCGGTCACCTCGATGAAGCGGACCGTGCTGCGCAGCTCCACCAGCGGAAACCGCGCGGCGCGGGCGGCCTGCACCAGAGCGCTGGGCAACGATTTCAGATGCTGCCCCGGCTCCACGACCAGCCCGATCGCACCCGCGTCCCGCAGCGACCGGACATACGCCACCGCGTCGAAGCCCGGCTCGGTGAACGCCCTCCCGATGGAGAGCACCAGAACGTCGCTGGTCAACGTCCCGGCGACGTCGCTCAGCTCGCTCACGTGCACCGAGCGCACCGGCACGTCGACCGCGTCCGCCGCCGAACGCACGACGGGAGCCCCGGCGGTCATCACAGGCAGCTCGAGAACGTCTCGCAAGGTCAGGTCCACCACGGCAGCATAACCCGACGATCTGTAAACAGATCCCCGCGCAAACCGACGTTTCGTCGGTTACCCGCGACCCGCCCGGGCGAGACCCTCAGAAGGCGCTGTGAAGGTCCGTGAGGGGAACCCTGAGGGAATCAGAGTCCCTCAGGGTTCCCCTCACGGACTTGAGGCCACAGAGGGCGAATACCAGGAAGAAAGGTGGCTCGATGAGCGATTCCGTGCCGACGCTGTCCCAGTGGATCGCCGGCGGTGAGGCAGCAGGAACGCCGGACGGCTACGGGGACGTCACGAACCCGGCGACCGGGAAGGTCACCAAGCGCGTGCCGCTCGGCTCGGCCGCGGACGCCGAGGCCGCGATCGCCGCCGCGAAAGCCGCCTTCCCCGCCTGGCGCAAGACTTCCCTGGCGAAACGCAGCCGGGTGCTGTTCCGGTTCCGCGAACTGCTCGACGCACGCGCGCACGAACTCGCGGAGATCATCACCGCCGAGCACGGCAAGGTGCTGTCCGACGCGGCCGGCGAAGTCGCGCGCGGCCTGGAGGTCGTCGAGTTCGCCTGCGGGATCCCGCAATTGCTCAAGGGCGCGGCGACGGCCAACGCGTCGACCGACATCGACGTCACGTCGCTGCGCGAGCCGCTCGGCCCGGTCGCGATCATCTCGCCGTTCAACTTCCCCGCCATGGTCCCGATGTGGTTCTTCCCGATCGCGATCGCGGCCGGGAACACCGTCGTGCTGAAGCCGTCGGAGAAGGTGCCGACCGCGGCGAACTGGCTCGCCGAGCTGTGGCGCGAAGCCGGTCTGCCCGAAGGCGTGTTCAACGTGTTGCACGGCAACAAAACCGCGGTCGACGCGCTGCTGCACAGCCCGGACATCGAAGCGGTGTCGTTCGTCGGATCGACACCGATCGCGCAGTACGTCTACGAGACCGGCACCGCGAACGGCAAGCGCGTCCAGGCGCTCGGCGGCGCGAAGAACCACATGGTGGTGCTGCCTGACGCCGACCTCGATTTGGTCGCCGACCAGGCAGTTAGCGCCGGTTTCGGCTCCGCGGGCGAACGCTGCATGGCGGTGTCGGTCGTGGTCGCGGTGGGCGACGTCGCCGACGCGCTGGTGCCGCGGATCGCCGACCGCGCGAAGACGCTGGTGACCGGCGACGGCACCCGCGGCTGCGACATGGGTCCGCTGGTCACCGAGGCGGCGAAGGACCGCGTGTCCGGCTACATCGCCGCCGGTGCCGAAGCTGGCGCGACACTGGTGTTGGACGGCCGGGAAGGCAAGTTCGACGCGGACGGCAACGGATTCTTCGTCGGCCCCACGGTGTTCGACCACGTCCGCCCGGACATGCCGATCTACACCGACGAGATCTTCGGCCCGGTGCTTTCGGTGGTGCGCGTGGAGACGTTCGCCGACGCGATCGAACTGATCAACGCCGGTCCGTACGGCAACGGCGCGGCGATCTTCACCAACGACGGCGGCGCGGCCCGCCGGTTCTCCGCCGACGTCGAGGCGGGCATGGTCGGCGTGAACGTCCCGGTGCCGGTCCCGGTGGCCTACCACTCCTTCGGCGGCCGAAAGAACTCGCTGTTCGGCGACACCCACGCACACGGCGGCGAGGGCGTGCACTTCTTCACCCGCGCCAAGGTCGTCACCACCCGCTGGCCGGGAGCCGGACAGGGCGGACTCGACCTCGGCTTCCCGCAGAACGTCTGAGAAGGGATCTACAATGGACACTCAGTCGGCAGCGGCCCGGCACCTGTGGATGCACTTCTCCCGCATGGGAAATTACCAGGACTCGCCGGTCCCGGTGATCACCCGCGGCGAGGGCGTGCACGTGTGGGACGACCGCGGCCGCCGCATCCTCGACGGGCTGGCCGGGCTTTTCGTCGTGCAGGCCGGGCACGGCCGCCGGGAACTCGTGGAAGTCGCCGCACAGCAGGCGAACGAGCTGGCGTACTTCCCGATTTGGGGCTATGCCACGAAACCGGCTGCGGAACTGGCCGAACGGCTCGCGCACCTCGCACCGGGCGACCTCAACCGCGTCTTCTTCACCACCGGCGGCGGCGAGGCCGTGGAGTCCGCGTGGAAGGTCGCGAAGCAGTACTTCAAGCTGACCGGAAAACCCGGCAAGCACAAGGTGATCAGCCGCGCGGTGGCCTACCACGGCACCCCGCACGGCGCGCTCGCGATCACCGGGCTGCCCGCGATGAAGAAGGACTTCGAACCGCTCGCGCCGGGCGGCTTCCGCGTGCCGAACACGAACCTGTACCGGCATCCGGAGTTCGCCGACGACCTCGAAGCGTTCGGCCGCTGGGCCGCCGACCGGATCGAGGAAGCGATCCTGTTCGAGGGCGCGGACACGGTCGCCGCGGTCGTGCTCGAACCGGTGCAGAACTCCGGCGGCTGCCTCACGCCGCCGCCCGGGTACTTCGAGCGGGTGCGCGAGATCTGCGACCGGCACGACGTGCTGCTGGTCGCCGACGAGGTGATCTGCGCGTTCGGCAGGCACGGCACGACGTTCGCCAGCGAGAAGTTCGGTCTCCAGCCGGACCTGCTGACCTGCGCCAAGGGCCTCAGCTCCGGCTACAGCCCGATCGCCGCGCTGATCGCGTCGGACCGGGTGATGGAGCCGTTCCTCGGCGCAGGAGTCGGCTTCCCGCACGGGTACACCTTCGGCGGGCATCCGGTGTCGGCCGCGGTCGCGCTCGCGAACCTCGACCTGATGGAGCGGGAAGGGCTCAACCAGCGCGTACTGGACCATCAAGACTCGTTCGGATCGACGCTGGGCAAGCTGCTGGACCTGCCGATCGTCGGCGACGTCCGCGGCGACGGCTATTTCTGGGCCGTCGAGCTGGTCAAGGACAAGGCGACCCGCGAGACGTTCAACGCCGACGAGCGGGAACGCCTCGTCCGCGGCTTCCTGCCGGGCGCGCTGTTCGACCGCGGCCTCTACTGCCGTCCGGACGACCGGGGCGACGTGGTCGTCCAGTTCGCTCCGCCGCTGATCGCGGGGCAGGCGGAGTTCGACGAGATGGAGCAGATCCTGCGGGACGCGCTGCTGGAGGCGCAGAAACTCGTTTAAGCCAACTGGCGAGGGAGGAGGCCGGGACCGGCTGGTCCCGGCCTTCTTCCGTGCCGTCGCCTATCATGAGTGGCCGGAGTCCTGACCGCGAGGCGGCGCGCATGCCCGAGCACGACCCCAGCCTCGACCGCCGGCTGGCCGACGCCATCGAACGGCTCGGGAACGGCCTGCGCGCCCTTTCCCAACGCAGCGCCCGCACGCAAGGCCTTTCGCCACTGCAACAACAGGCGGTGCTGTCCCTGTCGCGCCAACCCGCGACGCGGCGCGAGGTGAACACGCTGGCTGCGGAATTCGACGTGACGACACCGACGATGTCCGACGCGGTCAGTGCTCTGGAACGCAAGGGACTCCTCACGCGCTCACCCGGTTCGGACGGCCGACGCCGCCTGCTCACCCTGACCGACCGCGGCTTCGAGGTCGCTGCTGAACTGGCAGAGTGGGATGAGCAGCTGGTGCGATCGCTGGCCGCGCAGCCGGAGCCGGATCGGGCCACGACGTTGCATACGTTGTTGCGGGTGATCGCGGATCTGCAGCGCGGCGGCGCGATCAGCGTGGCCCGGGTGTGCACGACGTGCCGGTTCTTCGGGCGTGATGCGGAAACCGTTGGCACTGACCGAATTGCGCACCGACTGCCCGGAACACGTGCAAGCGACCGCAGGTCCGTGAGGGGAACCCTGAGGGAATCAGAGTCCCTCAGGGTTCCCCTCACGGACAGCCGGTCACAACGCCCCGAACTCCTCGCACGCCTTCCGCACCCCCGCCCCGTAAGCCGGATCCGCCTTGGCGCAGTTGTCGATATGCCGCTCCACCGTCTCCCTGCGCGCGCCCTTGATCCCCCGCGCCGTGTTCTCGAACAGCCGCTGCCGCGCGCCCTCGTCCAGCAGCCGGAACAAGTTGCCGGGCTGCTCGAAGTAGTTGTCGTCGTCCTCGCGGTAGTCGAAGCGATCCGTGACCTCGCAGGCTTTAGCGGCAAGGTCGTACCGGATTCCGAAGGGGGATTCGCTGCGACAAACAGCGTAAATTGCTCGGTCGAACCATTTCCGGCGAGCCAATTCGCATTCTATCGGAGAACACGCTCTCATTTCCGAATATCTGCGTGCTTGCGGCTCGGCGGTGAGATTTGCGCGCTGCTCACTCCTCGCTGTCGCGCACCACCAACGCGATCTGCACCCGGTTCGCCACGCCGAGCTTCGCGAACAGGCTGCTCGTGTGCGCCTTCACCGTCGCCACGCTGATGTGCAGCCGCGCCCCCACCTCGGCGTTCGACAGCCCCTCCGCGATCGCCCGCGCGGTGTCCCGTTCGCGCTCGGTCAACGCGGCCAGTCGCGCCTGTGCCGCTTCCCTCGCGGTACGCCGGGTCTCCGACGACTGCGGCCCCATCGCCGCGGTGATCAACCGGCTGGTGGCCGCCGGAGACAGCGCGGGATTCCCGTCCGCGACCGAGCGCACCGCCGCCAGGATGTCCCGCGGCGGGGTGTCCTTGAGCACGAACCCGAGCGCCCCGGCCCGCAGCGCGCCGAGCACCATCTCGTCGGAGTCGAACGTGGTCAGCACCAGGATCCGCGGCGGGTCCGGCCAGCTGAGGATCGCTTCGGTCGCGCTCAGGCCGTCGCGTCCGGGCATCCGCACGTCCATCAGCACGACGTCCGGCCGGATCCGGCGGACCTCGGCGATCGCGGCGTCGCCGTCCGCGGCCTCGCCGGCGACCTCCAGGTCGGCTTCGCCGTCGAGCATGAGCCGCAACGACATCCGCACCAGCTGATCGTCGTCGACGATCACGACCCGCACCCGGTCCAACTCACTCGCTCCCTTCGCCGCGGGCAGGCCACGGCAGCCACGCGGTCAGCACGAACCCGCCGCCCGGGTCCGCGTGCTGGTCAAGTTCACCACCAGCCAGCTCGACGCGTTCGGAGAGCCCCAGCAACCCGAACCCGGCCGACGGCGGCGGCTTCTCGCCCCTCGCCGCGCCGGAATCGCGCACAGTCACGCGCAGGCCGTCGCCTTCCCTGCCCTCCACGGTGACACCCACTTTCGCGCCAGGCGCGTGTTTACCGGCGTTGGTCAGTCCTTCTTGGACAATCCGATACACCGTGCGGGCAAGCAAATCCGGCGGCTTGCCGACAGACTCCGGCGTATAGACCACGTCGACCCCGAGCGCCCGAGCGTCCGCGACCAGCGCAGGCAGAGTCGCGAGCGACGGCTGCGGCGGCTCCAGCCCACCCGGGCTGGCCCGCAACACCCCGAGGACCTCCCGCAACTCCTCCAACGCCTGATGCGCACCGTCAGCGATCCCGCGAGCCAGCAGTGACACCTGCTCAGCGGGCAAATCGGTGCGATGCCCCAGCACCCCAGCCTGCATCGCGACCAGCGAAACGCGATGCGCGAGGACGTCATGCATCTCGCGCGCGATCCGATGCCGCTCGACAATCCGCGCCTCAGCCGCCCGCGCGACCTGCTCGCGTTCAGCACTCTCCGCACGTTCCCGCAGCGACTGCAACTCCTCGCGCCGCGCCCCGATCGCCGCCCCGACCGCCACGACGATGCCGGTGATCAGCAGGATGAACGAAACCGACAACCACCAGGGGTCGGGATCGGAGCCGCGCGGGTAAATACTTTCGGTGATCGCCCCGGTCCCGACGCAGGCAAACCCGATGAACGCGGTCTCGAGCGGCCGGCGCCGGGTAGCGAGCGACCCGAGAACAAGCAGCGCCGCACCCCCGGCGGACGTCGACACCGCTGAGACGATCACCACCCCGGTCGCGATCGACAGGGGATACTTCCGCCGCCACAGGCTCACGACCAGGCAGCCGACGCCGACGATCGGGTCGCCGAAGAGCAGCCACCCGGTGCGCGGGTCCGCGGATCCCTCCGGCAGCCGCGAGGCGACCGCCAGCCAGGCGAACACACCGAGCAGCGCGGCGACGACCAGCCGCCACCCTTGCTGCCACGGCTTGAGCTTGACCTGCGAAACGATCACCAGTCCATCTTCGCCGATCCCGCCCCCGCCGTGCAGCCGCCCGCGGCACAGCCTGTGCCCTAGACCAAAGTCGTACCCCTCGACTTTGGTCGGCCTCCACTAGCTCCGCAGGTCCGATGCGTCCCATGGCACCGACCGCCACCCTCGAGGTCACCACGAAACCAGAGGAGGACGCATGAGCAAGGGCGGCTACGCAGCGGTGCAAACGGTCGGCATGGTGCTCACAGTCGTATGCGCACAAGCCGGGATCCGCAGTTTCTTCGACCACGACGCACGCCAACTGTGGGGCGCGTTCACCTGGGTCCCCGGCGGTTGGGGCGGACAACTAGTCGCACTCTTGGCGCTGACCCTCATCGGAATGGCGATCGCCGGCTGGGCCCATGATCGAGCCAAGCCGAAAAGCTGAGTCCACGACGGACTCAATGCACCTCCGGCCCGAGCGCCGCATACGTCTCCGGCCGCTTCCGGCGTAAATACGCGGCCATCGCCAACCCCGCGACAATCAGGATCGGCAACAACCACGGCAACAACCCGATCCACGCCGCGTCCGACCCAGCCATCGTCGGAAAGTTCAACACCGCCAGCACAATCACGACAATGAGCCCGGCCCCGCCAAGCCCCGGCGCGACAAACGTGCTCCACCAATGCGGATCACGCCGCTGCCGGAAGAACACCACCACCGCGATCGACGCCATGGCCTGCAACACGAGGATCGCCAACGTCCCAAACCCAGTCATCGACGACGTCAAGAACGCGACCGGATCGAGCCCGAGCACCGCGAAGATCGCCGCTACCACAGTAGCGAACCCGATCTGCGCAGCACTGGCGTTGCGCGGCGAACCAGAAACCGTACGTCCCAACACCTTCGGCAGCACCCCGTCGCGAGCGAGCGCGTAAATGTAGCGACTGGCAGAGTTGTGCAACGCCAACAGCGCGGCAAAGAGACTCACCACAAGCAACAACTGCATGATATCGGTGAGCACAGTCCCCAGAACATCCTGTGACGTAGCGAGCAACAAGTCGCCCGCCGCAAGATGATCCTGCGCAACGGATTTCGCGTTCCCCACACCGATCGCACTCACCAGCGCAAGCGACGTAACCGCAGCGAAAACGCCAATCGCGATCACCGCGATGTAGGTAGCACGCGGCACCGACTTGTTCGCGTCCCGCGCCTCCTCGCTGAACAACGCAGTCGCCTCAAAGCCGATAAAACAGGTGGCAGCAAACAACAACCCAAGCCCGATAGACCCAGACGTCACGACCGCAGGCGACAAGGCACTGAACGAATATCCGGACTTCACGAGCACCGCGACGTCGAACACGACCAGAATGCTGACCTCGAGAATCAACGACACGGCAAGCACCTTCGCCGAAACGTCAACCCCGCGACGGCTCAGCAGAAACACCGCCGCCACCGACAACCCAGCCCAAAACTCCCACGGCAAATCAAGATGAAACACCCGGTTGACCACACCCCCGGTCAACGCGCCAGAGGTCCCCACCGCCCCCGCCACGAAGCAGTTATACCCACCCACCGCGACAAACGCCCCTGCAAGCCCCGCAGGACGCCCCAACGCGGCGGTAAGATAGGCGTAGAAAACACACGCGTTGGAGACGGACACCATCATCCGCGCACACCCCAACCCAAACAACAGCAACA
>NZ_PQIA01000243.1 GCF_003385235.1 Amycolatopsis circi
GGGAATGGCGGGTCGTGAGGGGAACCCTGAGGGACTCTGAGTCCGTGAGGGTTCCCCTCACGGACGGTCAGAGGGGGCGGGGCGGGGGCGCGCAGTACCGTCAAGCTTCGTGGACATCGCTGAAATGCCTGGCTCGGTGCGTCTCGCCGAGTACACCACCCTTCGGCTGGGCGGGTTGGTGCGTCGGTTCGTTACTGCGGCTACCGCTGCTGAGCTTGTTGCTGCGGTGCGGGAGGCGGATGAGGTCGGCGAGCCTGTGTTGTTGCTTGGTGGCGGGTCGAATCTCGTCGTCGGCGACGAAGGCTTCGCGGGCACCCTCGTGCGGATTGCCAACACCGGCTGGACTCGTGATGGCGACATCGTCGAGGTGGCCGCTGGGCAGGAGTGGGACGCGTTCGTTGCCGCGCTGGTCGACAACGGCCTCGGTGGGCTCGAATGTCTCTCTGGCATCCCGGGGTCGGTCGGGGCTACGCCGATCCAGAACGTCGGTGCGTACGGCGGCGAGGTGGCTGAGTCGATCGTCTCCGTCGAGTTGTACGACCGGGCTGCCAAAGAAGTGCGCACGGTCAAGGCTGACGAGCTTGGCTTCGCCTACCGCACCAGTGTTCTCAAGGGCACCGATCGCGGCGTCGTGCTGAGCGTGCGGTTCCGGATCGACCCTAGCGGGCAGTCCGCGCCTATCCGGTACGCCGAGTTGGCGCGCACGCTGGGTGTCGAGATTGACGCGAAAGTCCCCGCCGTGCGGGCTCGGGAAGCGGTGCTGGGGTTGCGGCGCGGCAAGGGGATGGTGCTTGATCCGGCCGATCACGACACCTGGAGTGCGGGGTCGTTCTTCACCAACCCGATCGTTCCCGAAGAGGAAGCGCCAAGGGTGCTCGCGAGGATCGCGGAGTCGGCTGAGGGGAAGATTCCGCAGTACCCGGCCAGTGGCGGGGTGAAGTTGTCCGCCGCGTGGCTGATCGAGCGGGCTGGGTTCGGCAAGGGGTACCCCGGGCCGGGCGGTCGGGTTTCGCTGTCCAGCAAGCACACTCTCGCGCTCACCAACCGTGGCGGAGCTAACACCGAGGACCTGCTCTCGCTGGCTCGTGAGGTCCGCGACGGTGTCGAAGAGCGGTTCGGCGTGAGGTTGCGTCCGGAACCGCTCTTGATCAACTGTTCGCTTTGAAGCCTGCGGGGTAACCCGGGTGAGCAATCGGCAGCAAACCGGCAGCAACCGGGCATCGGGTGAAACGTCTTGCGGAGTGGAGAGGAATTTCCGGTTCGCAGGTAACGTCGAAGCGCTCACCGGCGCTGATGTGCGTGGGAGATGCCGGTGCGGGGGACAAGTGGAGGTAAGACCGTGATCGAGCGCCGTACGGTGTTCAAGGCCGTTCTCGCGACCGGCGCGGCGGCGCTGGCCGCAGCGTGCTCGGGCGGCAGCAATGACGGCACCGCGTCGCCGCAGGGCGGGAGCGGCGACAACGGCGGCAAGCCGGTCGCCCCGGTGGCGAAGTTCACCGCGACCCCGGCCGTCGGGGCCAAGGACGCGAGCGTGCGCGAGCCGGTGGTGGTGAAGGTCACCGAAGGCAAGCTCACCGAGGTCAAGCTGACCAACGAGGGCGGCGAGGCGATCAAGGGCGAACTCGCCCCGGACGGCCTGTCCTGGACCAGTTCCGAACCGCTCGGCTACGGCAAGACCTACAGCTACGCGGCCAAGGCGACCGGCACCGACCAGCGGCCCGCCGAACTCAAGGGTTCGTTCGCCACGGTCAGCCCGGCCAAGACGGTGCGCGCCACGCTCAACCCGGGCGACGACGCCGAGGTCGGCGTCGCGATGCCGATCAGCGTGAAGTTCAACGGGGCGGGGCCGAAGGACCGGGCCGCGGTGGAGAAGGCGCTGAAGGTCAAGACCAGCAAGGACGTCGAGGGCTCGTGGGCCTGGCTGTCGGCGAACCAGGTGGACTGGCGGCCCAAGGAGTACTGGCCGGCCAACACGACCGTCGAGGTCGAGGCCAACCTCTACGGCGTGGACCTCGGCGGCGGCGTCTTCGTGAAGTCGGACGTCAGCACCAAGTTCAAGATCGGCCGCAACCAGGTGGTCAAGATCCACACGCCGGACCATGTGATGAAGGTCTACCGCGGCGGTGCGGAGAGCGCGAGCTACCCGTGCTCCAACGGGCTCGACTCGGTCGTCGACCGCAACACCCCGAACGGCACCTTCATCATCATGGCGAAGGAGCCGCACGCGGTGTTCGACAACGCCCGCTACGGCTACACCAACGTCAACAAGAAGTGGGCCTGCCGGTTCTCCAACCACGGCGAGTTCATCCACGAGAACCAGGACAACGCGGCCGCGATCGGCAAGACCAACAACTCGCACGGCTGCGTCAACCTGCTCGAGGCGGACGCCAAGGCCTACTTCGACACGGCGATGATCGGCGACCCGGTCGAGGTCACCGGCTCGAAGCTCGGCAGCCCGACGAACTCGGACGTCAAGGACTGGTTCTACGACTGGCCGACCTGGAAGTCGCTCTCGGCCGCGAAGTGACGCAAGGGCCGTCTGCTACGAAGTAGGCGTGAACACCGAAGTAACCGGGGCCGGCGGCGTGCGGATCGCACTGCGCGTCGAAGGACCGGAGAACGCGCGTCCGATCGTCTTCGTGCACGGCTGGGCCCAGTCCGCCGCGGCCTGGTCCGCTCAGCTGGCCGATCCGGCGCTGAGCGGGCAGTTCCGGCTCGTCGCGATGGACCTGCGCGGGCACGGCGCATCCGACGTCCCGAAGGACGGCTACGACGACCCGGCGCAGTGGGCCGGGGATCTCGCCGCGGTGCTCGATTTCGCCGGTCCGGACGCGATCGTTGTCGGCTGGTCCTACGGCGGGCTGGTGATCACGGACTACCTGCGTGAGCACGGCACCGCACGGCTCGGCGGCATTGTGTTCGTGGGCGCGATCACCGAGATCGGCCGCAAGCGCGAGGGCGGTGCGACGGGGCCGATCATGCGGGCCGCGCTGCCCGCTGCGCTCTCGGACGACGCCGAGGTGGCGATCCCCGCGTTGGTCGAGTTCACCCGTGCCCAGGCCAGTCCGAAGGTGCCCGGTGCGTACGCGCAGGCGATGCTCGGCAGCTCGCTTTCCGTGCCGCCCGCGGTGCGGGGCGCGCTGTTCCGGCGGGACATCGGCAGTGGTGAGGTGCTTGCCGCGGTCGACAAGCCGACGCTCGTGGTGCACGGTTCGGCCGACGGTGTGGTGGATCCTTCGGCGGCAGAGTATTCGGCCGGGAAGATTCCGGGGGCCGTCCTGCGTTGGTTCGTTGAGGCCGGGCATCTGCCGTTCGTCGAGGAGCCGGAGGACTTCAACTCCGTGCTGCGGCGGTTCGCCGGGGACGCAGCAGCCGAGTAGCAGGAGTGACCAGGTGACCCTCAAGGGATTCATCGCCGAACCGCGCCGGATCGCGGTCTTGTCCGTGCACACCTCCCCGCTCGAGCAGCCGGGCACCGGCGACGCCGGCGGGATGAACGTGTACGTCAGCCAGACCGCGCAGGAGATGGCGCGGCGCGGCATCGAGGTCGAGGTCTTCACGCGGGCGACGTCGTCGGACCAGCCGCCGCTGGCCGAGTTGGCGCCCGGCGTGACGGTGCGGCACGTGCCCGCCGGGCCGTTCGAGCCGCTGGCGCGCGACGAGCTGCCCGCGCAGCTGTGCGCGTTCACGTCCGGCGTGCTGCGCGCGGAGGCGTTCCACGAGCCGGGCTACTACGACCTGATCCATTCGCACTACTGGCTCTCCGGCCAGGTCGGCTGGCTTGCGAGGGACCGCTGGGGCGTGCCGCTCGTGCACACCGCGCACACGCTGGCCAAGGTCAAGAACGCGCTGCTCGCCGAGGGCGACAAGCCCGAGCCGCGGACGCGCGTGATGGGCGAGGAGCAGGTGGTCGCGGAGGCGGATTGTCTTGTCGCGAACACGCAGGTCGAGGCTCGGCAGTTGGTGGATCTCTACGGGGCTGCCACGCACGCGGTGCACGCCGTGCCGCCGGGCGTCGACCTCGAACGGTTCACGCCCGGCTCGCAGCTGGACGCGCGCCGCGAGCTGAACCTGTCGCCGGACGCCGTCGTGCTCGCCTTCGCCGGACGGATCCAGCCGCTCAAGGCGCCGGACGTCCTGCTGCACGCGGCGGCGGAAATGCTGCGGCGGCGGCCGGAATTGGCGTCGCGGCTGGTGGTTCTGGTGGTGGGCGGACCGTCCGGGACCGGGCTGGAGCAACCACAGGCTTTGCGGGAACTTGCGGTGTCGCTGGGCATCGCCGAGCAGGTGCGATTCCTGCCGCCGCAGAGCGGGCTGAAGCTGCGCACGGTGTTCCGTGCGGCCGACGTCGTCGCGGTGCCGAGCTACAACGAATCCTTCGGTCTGGTCGCGCTCGAAGCGCAAGCGTGCGGTACGCCGGTGGTGGCGGCCGAGACGGGCGGGCTGCCGGTCGCGGTGCCGCACGGGGTGTCCGGGCTGCTGGTTCCGTCGCACGGCGCGCCGGAATGGGCCGACGCGCTCGCCGCCGTCGCGCTGCGGCCGGACCGGCGCGCCGAACTGGCGGCCAACGCGGTGCTGCACGCGCAGCGGTTTTCCTGGCGGCGCACCACGGATTCCTTGCTGGACATCTATGCTCAAGCGACCATAGCGTTCCGGCAGGCGCTGGAACTGCGGGCGGAGGTGGCAGTGTGAGCCTGGACGCGACTATCAAGTCCACTTTGGACTCAAGTGGGCTCAAATACGACCGTCGCGGCGAAGGCCGTTATTTCGTGACGTTGCCGGGAACCAAGAAGCTGCAGACCAACTGCTGGCTCGTGGACGGCGACCACGCGTTCTCGGTGGAGGCGTTCGTGTGCCGCCGCCCGGACGAACGGCACGAGGACGTGTACCGGTTCCTGTTGCAGCGCAACGCCCGGCTCTACGGCGTGCACTACACAGTGGACAGTCTCGGCGACATCTACCTGGTCGGCCGCTTCGGCAAGGAGACGGTGACCGAGTCCGAACTGGACAAGATCCTCGGCCAGGTGCTGGAAGCCGCCGACGGCGATTTCAACATTCTGCTGGAAATCGGGTTCGCCACGTCGATCAAGCGCGAATGGGACTGGCGCGTCTCTCGCGGCGAATCGCTGGCGAACCTCCAGGCGTTCAAACACCTCGCCGAACCGTCGGGCGGGCACGAACCGGGGTTGACCGAGTCGTAACCGATTCCGTGCAACGGCTTCCCCCGGTCGCTTCGTCTCACCGCCGACGACTGGAGGGAGACGGGGATGCGGACTCGATGGAGATACGCGCTCGCGGGCGCCGCGGTGTTTCTGCTGGCCGGATGCAGCGGCAACAGCGCGGATTCAGCGAGGTCGGCTGTCGCGCCCGCGCAGCAGCAGGGGGCGGCGCCTAGGCAGGGCAACGCGCAGGCGTCAGTGCCCGCGCCTGGCGCGACCGATCGCAAGCTGGCGCGCAGTGCGCGGCTGGAACTGACCACGCCGAAGACCGATGACGTCGTGTCTCGCGCCAAGGCGATCGCGACTGGAGCGGGCGGCTATCCCGGACAAGAGAGCGCGACGGACGATTCCGCGTCGCTTACCTTGTCGGTGCCCGCGGAGAAGCTCGACAGCGTGCTCGACCAGCTCGGCGGGCTCGGCCAGGTGAAGCGGCGGGAGATCAGCGCGCAGGACGTGACCGCGCAGGTGGTCGACGTGGACGCGCGGCTGGCGACTCAGCGGGCGAGCGTCGACCGGATGCGTGCGTTGCTGGCGAAGGCGCAATCGGTGTCCGAGATCGCGTCCGTCGAGAGCGAGCTGACCAGCAGGCAGGCCACGCTGGAGTCGCTGGAGCGGCAGCAAGCGTCGCTGGCCGGGCAGGTCGCGATGGCGACCGTGTCGCTGTCGGTGACGAAGCAGGAGGCGCCTGCGGCACCGGCGGGCGGCTTCCTCTCCGGGCTGTCCGGCGGATGGGACGCGTTCGTCGCCTTCTGCAACGGGCTGGTCCGGGTGCTGGGCGTGCTGCTGCCGTTCGCGATCGCGTTCGGGATTCCGGCCGGAGCGGTGTTCTGGTGGTTCCGGCGACGGCGCGGGGCCAGGCCCGCGGAGTGAGGGGCTGGCGGAACGGCTCGAGGGAGGGGGGAGTCGCGATCTCGAGCCGTCCCGCTGCAGGTCCCGCCTGCTGGACCCGGTGACGAGGGGGATGTCAACGGGGCCGGCGGGCCGCGGCTCGGCAGGGGGGAGACGAGCCGCGGTCACTGCCCGTGATCAGCCGGATG
>NZ_PQIA01000239.1 GCF_003385235.1 Amycolatopsis circi
CCCTCTCCCTCGGACTGATTTTTCCTTCGCAAGAACAATCATCCCAGGCCAGAGGGCATCTGCGCGTCCAGACACGGCCTACAACACCACAAACACCGGTGGATCCAGGTCAGATTCCCTCAAGGAGTCCTTCACGGCTTTTCCTGGCCCCAGTTTCGGGGCCGCGACGGCGTCCCAGGCCCGCTGTCCGTGAAGGGGCCCCTCACGGCCCCTGATTCCCAATGCCAGGCCCTTAATGCGGCGCTGCGGGAGCGTTGCGGGTTGCGGCTGTCCGTGAGGGGAACCCTGAGGGACTCTGAGTCCCTCAGGGTTCCCCTCACGGACACGAGCAAGCGGCTACGAGGGCATGGGGCGGGCGTTTCGGCGAGGTTGGCGTCCTTGTGGACGGTGGGCAATGCCGAGGTCGCACGGCTAAGTCCCTGGCATTGGACCCTGATTCCCTCAAGGAGTCCTTCACGGACTTCGGCCGTGCTCCAGGCGGCGGGCCAGTCCCGGGGTGTCAGCTGACCAGGGTTTTCCCCGTGCGCACCAGGCTTTCCAGCAGTTCCACCGCACGCCGCGCGGCGGGATGCTCCGCGATCGGCTTCTTCACCGCGAGGCTGAGGTGCCGGACCGGCGACGGCGCGGCCAGCGCGACGGTCGTGAGGCCGTCCGGAAGTTCGTCGATCCCCAGCTCCGGCACGACGGTCAGCCCGATTCCCGTTGCCACGAAAGACATCGCGGTCCGGTAGTCGTGCGTTTCGACGACGAAACTCGGCGAGAATCCGGCTTGCGTGCAGGCGTTGAGGAGAACCTGGCGGCACGGACCTTCCCGCAGGTCGTTGTCGACCCAATGCCGTTCGGCGAGTGCGGCCAGCGGCACCTCCGGTAGCCCGGCCAACGGGTCGTCGAGCCGGACGACCGCCAGGTACGGGTCCTCCGCCAGCCGGTGCACGACGACTGACCCGGGATGCTCGGCTCCGGTTTCCTCCACGAAAATGTCGATGTCCGGGTCGCCCGGTGTGAATTCGGTCAGCATCAGGTCCAACCGCAGCCCGGGAAACTCCGTGCGCAGGGCAGCGACCGTCGGAGCCAGCCACGTCGAACCGGCCGAGCCGAAGTAGCCGATCGAGAGCCGCCCGACGCGTCCGGCGCGCAGTTCGCTGACGACCTGCTCGACTCGGCTGAACGCCTCGAACAGCGCCTCGGCCTCGGCGGCGAGGGTCCGCCCGGCCTCGGTGGGCTCGATGCCGCGGCCGGACCGTTCGAATAGCTGCAGCCCGGTCTCCCGTTGCAGCGTGGTGATTTGCTGGCTCACCGCGGACGGCGTGTAGCCGAGTGCGGCGGCGCTCGCGCGGATCGAGCCTGACGCGACGACTGCGCGCAGAACGCGGAGCCGGGGGATATCCAGCATGCCGCCAACGTACAGCAACCCTTAACGGTCGTACAGAACTCATCGCTTGTGCTGTACAGCGGGGCGAGGCGACGATGGTCCGGTGACCGATCTCGTGGAAACCGTCCAGCCCGCCAGCAAGTCCGACTTCGGCAAGATCGCGGCCGCTGCGGGGCTCGCCGTGGTGCTGTGGGCCTCGTCGTTCGTCGCCATCCGCAGCGTGGGGCACGCGCTGTCCCCGGCACCGCTGGCGCTGCTGCGGCTCGCTGTCGCGGCCGTCGCGCTCACCGGGTTCGCCGTCGTCAAGGGCGCGGTCCGAGTCCGGCTGTCCCGCAAGGCGTTTCTGCTGGTCGCGGCGTATGCCGTGCTGTGGCTGGCCGCGTACACCGTCGTCCTCAACGCGGGGGAGCGGCACGTCGACGCCGGGACTGCGGCGTTGCTGGTGAACCTCGCGCCGCTGATGGTCGCCGTCGCGGCCGGGAAGTTCCTCGGCGAAGGGTTCTCGCGCTCGCTCGTCATCGGCTCACTCGTCGCGCTGGGCGGGGCGGCGTTGATCGCGACCGGAGCCACTGGAAGCAACGACTGGGCCGGCGTCCTGCTGTGCCTGCTCGCCGCCGTGCTCTACGCGGCAGGAGTCATGGTCCAGAAGGTCACGTTGCGGCACGTCGACGGCCTGACCGCGATCTGGCTCGGCTGTGTCGTCGGCACCGTCGTGCTGCTGCCGTGGGCACCGCAGCTGATCAGCGAACTGCAGGTGGCACCCGCCGGGGCGGTGCTCGGCAGCGTCTACTTGGGAGTGTTCCCCACCGCGGTCGGCTTCACCGCGTGGGCGTACGCGCTGCGCCGCACCGACGCCGGACGGCTGACGATGGTGAGCTACGCGGTTCCGGCGATGGCGGTGTTGCTGTCGTGGCTGCTGCTCGCTGAGACGCCGACCGCGTACGGACTCGTCGGCGGGGTGCTGTGCCTGGCCGGGGTGGCGATTTCCCGGCGTCGTTAACGACGTCCCCAGGTCGAAACCAGGGGATAGGACGACACGGTGAACCGCGGATCGGCGAGCACCCGGCGGAACTGCTCAAGCTCCTCCGGCGGCACGCCGTCCGCGGCCAGCTTTTCGGCCAGCTCCACCGAATTCGCGGCCAGCAACCGGATTTCCGGCCCGCCGCCCGGCCACCGCGTCGTCACCCGCGCGCTGCCGACCTCGCGCAATCCGGCCCCGGCGAGCACCTCCGGGAGCCGTCCGGCCCATTCGACGTCGCTGCCCGCGCGTTCGAGCAGGTCCAGGATCCGCCCTTGCACGGAACCGAAAACCGTCGCACTGGTGTCGTCGGGCGTGGCGAGCACGCGCTGCCCGCGCGGCTCGATTTCCTCGAGGACCAGCCAGCCGCCGGGCGCGAGCGCGTCGGCCAGCTTCGCCACCAGCTCGTCGCGCTCCGGGAAGTGGATCAGCACCAGCCGGGCGTGGATCAGGTCGAACTTCCGGTCCGGCACCGGTTCCTCGCGGACGTCGTGGCGCACCGCCGCGGTGTTCGCGGGGAGGTCGGAGAGCAGCCGGGTGTCGAGGTCGGTGGCCAGCACGTGGCCGTCCGGACCGACCCGGGCGGCCAGCCACCGCGCGATCGACCCGCCGCCGGCGCCGATCTCCCAGCAGGACCATCCGGCGCCGGCCCCGAGATCGGCCAGGTGCTGGACGGTCGTCGCGTCGTAGCTGGCTTCCAGCGCGGACATCCGGTCGCTCGCCGGGGCACTCGCGTTGTCGAACGGGTACTCGTCGTCCATTCCGCCACCCTGCCAGCAACCGCTCGGCGGCGCTGGCAGGATGACGGAAGTCTCAGCAGGTTTCGCGGACGTAAGCGGAATCGCCCTTCGGCGTGACGTCCCGGTCGCGGCGGACGACGCTGAGCGTGGCGCCCCACTTGTCGCACGCGTTGCGCAAGCCGTCCTCGGTGTATTCGATGACGATCACGCGGTTGCCGAAATACTGGGTGTACTCGGCGCAATTGTCCTGGTCGCCGCATTCCTCGGCGACGGCGAAGTCCAGCCCGTTGTCCGCCCGCGACGAGGCCAGCTCGGAGGTGTTCTTCTGGCCGATCGCGAGGCCTTTTCCGTGCGCGCGCCGGGAAAGCAGCTTGACGAGGTCCTGGGCGTTCCGCGCGCTGAGCAGGCCCTGGGACCGGGTGAAGCTGTCGTAGTTGTCCGGCTCGACGGCCTGGTAGCCCTTGCCCGCGCACTCGTCGATCCACGCGCCGACCTTGTCCGCGATCCGGCCCCGCTTGTCCGCGGTGCGCAGGTCGAGCAGCGCTTCGTTCCAATCGGGATCCATGACGACCTTGCCGTCGCCGTCGCGCAGGACCAGGTCGCCCCACTCCTTTTCGGCGCCGGGCTGTGCCTGGAAAGCGTTGACGTAGCAGATGTTGTACAGCCCGGCGGCCGCCGGGGCGCTGTGGTCGCGGCTGACGACCTGGACGCCCGCCGGCGGCTGGTAGGGGCCGCCGATCTGATAGTCGAACCCGGCGTGCGGGGTGGGCAGGGGAACGTCTTTGACCTGGCTGTGCGGCGAGGGAAGCGGCGCGCTTTCCGCCGTGCCGCCGGCCCCGAGCGCGCAGGCCGAACTGCCGATCAGCAGGGCGGCCGCTACGGTTCCGCGAGAAATCCGACCAGGAAGCGAAGGCATCTGGTGACTCCAGCGATGGTGAGTACGTCCCCGCCTCGGACGCTGGAGAAGACATCCTGGCGACTGGGGCCGGGCTCGCGGAGAAATCCGCATTACCGGCTGGGCGTACTTCTGGCGCCTGCCCGTCCGGCAGGCACCAGAAGTTTAGCGGACCACCGCGCCGCGCCGTCAAGAGTCGTTAGCTGCCCAGTGTTTTCCGCAATCCCGGCTGGAGCGCATCGCCGTGCGCGAGCACCATCTCGTCGCACAGTTCCCAGATGCGTTCCACTGGAAGCGCGGCCGCGGTGGCGGGATCGGTCATCGCCGCGTGGCGAATGTGGCGGGGATCGTCCTCGATCGCCGCGCGCACCACGAGTTCGGTCGTGCTCAGATAAGTCCGGTTGAGCGCGGCGAGCTGCGGCGGAAGCGCGTTGACGCGCGTGGGGCGGATGCCGGTGGCGTCGGCGAGACACGGCACTTCGACGGCTCCGGTCGCGGGGAGATTCGGGATCAGCCCGCGATTGAGCACATTGCCGTAAACGGTGCGCGGCGTGCCGGTGACGACACTGTGGATGATCTGCGGCGCGTATTCGTTGGTGCCTTCGACGGTGAGCGGTTCGTCGCGCTCGACGGCCTGGCGAGTGCGTTCGTATTCGGCCTCGTTCTCGGCCACGACGTCCAGGTACGCGCCGATCGGCAGCCGCAGCCGTTCGATTTCGCCGGCATGGCCGAGATACCACGGCACGTATTCGGACGAGTGCTCGCTGGTTTCGGTCGGGTAATAGCCGAGCCGCCGGAACATGTCGAACCGCACGCGCCGCCGCAGCTGCGGATCCTCGGCGAGTTCGGCGAGCCGCGGGTACAGATCGTTGCCCTGGTGTTCCAGGCGCAGGATCCAGGCCTGGTGGTTGATGCCCGCGGCGTGATAAGTGACCTCGGACAGCGGCACTTCCAACAGCGCGGCCAGGTCGTGCACGGTCCAGTACACCGAATGGCACAGGCCGACGACGCGGTCCGAGCCGAGCGTTTCGGAGAGGTACTGCACGTTCATCGCCATCGGATTGGTGTAGTTCAGCAGCCACGCCTGCGGGCACACCTGCGCGATGTCCTCGCCGAGTTCGCGCAGGAACGGGAAAGTGCGCAGCGCGCGGAAAATCCCGCCGACGCCGAGCGTGTCGCCGATCGTCTGCTTCACGCCGAAGCGAGCCGGAATGTCGAAGTCGACGCGGGTGGCCTCGCCCATTCCAATTTGGACCATGTTGACGACGAAGTCCGCGCCCTCCAGGGCTTCGCGGCGGTCGGCGTGCGCGGTGAGGGTGGGCTTGGCTCCGCGGGTTTCGGCGATGCGACCGGCCGCCGCGTGCGCGATGCGGAGGCGTTCCGGGTCGATGTCGTGCAGCGCGACGTGGACCTCGGCCAGTTCGGGGTAGGCGAACAGGTCCGCGAGCAGGCCCTGGGTGAACACGACGCTGCCGGCGCCGATGAAGGTGATCTTGGTGGTCATGCGCTTTCCGTTTCGGTGAGATTGAGATCGTTCCAGGTCGGTTGGCCGTCGATCCCGCCGCGCGAGAGCGTCGAACGGCCGCCGCCGGTCACCCCGGCCCGCAGCGCGTCGCGGAGCGACAGCCCGCGCAGCGTCGCGGCGAGGAACGCGGCGTTGAAGCTGTCCCCGGCGCCGACGGTGTCGAGCGGGGTGATCGGAGACGCGGGAACTGTGACGGTTTCGCCGCGGTGGTGGGCAATCGCGCCGTCGGCGCCGTTCTTGACGACGACAGTCGGACCCGGTGCGGCGAGGTGTGCGGCGGCTTCGAGCAGGCTGGATTTTCCGGACAGCTGCAGCGCTTCGGCGGCGTTGGGCAGGAGGTAGTCGGTCTCCTGAAGTACCAGAGGGATGCCGCTGGGATCCCACTGCCGCGCTGGGTCGTCGTTGGTGTCCAGCGAGGTGGTCGCGCCGTGCGCCCGGGCGGTGCGGAACAGCTCCGGCAACCCGGCGGCCAGCTTGGGCATCAGGAAGTACGACGAGGCGTGGACGTGCCGGGCGCTCGCCAGCAACTCAGCGGGGACGTCCGCCGCCGACACCGCGTCCAGCACTCCGGAACTGGTGATGATGGCCCGGCTGTCGTCGCGGGTCAGGATCGCGGTGAGCGGGGTCGGCAGCGTCGGATCCACCGTGAGCGCCTGGGTGTCGGCGCCGCGGTCGTCGAGGATGTCGCGGACGAATCGACCGGCGG
>NZ_PQIA01000242.1 GCF_003385235.1 Amycolatopsis circi
CGCGAGCCCCCACCCCTAGCGGCCCCACATTCAGCTGGCCAGCGCGGCGACGACCACGCGAGGAGCCGGCAACGCGGCCATCTCGGCACGCAACGCACTCGCACCGGCGCGCAGCGTTTCGTCCATCAGCCGGGAAATCCCTTCTGCGGCACCAGAAATCCCGGCACCAGCTGCCGTGACACGAGTGCTGAAAGCGGACTCGGTCAACGACAGCTGCGGCAGTCCGTACGCCACCGCGGCAAGCGCCAAAGTCTCGTCACCGTCGTGCACGACCGCGGCACACGTCGGCAGCACGGCGGCCGGTGGCGCGGTGTCGACGAGCTTCATTTTCTGCGGCAGTTCGAGGCCAGCGGGCAAGTCAGCCGCGCAGACGATTTCAGCGTCCACATCGGACACTGCCCGAAACACCGGCTCATACCACGAAGGATCATTCAGCGAGAGGAGAATGCGAGCACGGCGTGCCTTGCGACGCAACCAAGTCGGCACCTCGACCGGACCGAAGTACGGCACGTGCCGCAGCGGCTGTCCGGGAGATTCCCGCAGCGAAGGCGGAACGACATCGAGCGTGAGGTCCGCAGCAGCGTCCGGCCCATCAGCCGGTCCCAGCACGCGCACTGCCTTCGCGTCGACCGCGCGAGCCGCAGCGATTCCGGCGGACGCATTCGAGACCACTACCGCGGGCCGCCACAGTTGGGCGAACTCGACCAGCGCGGCGGATTCGGTCAGCTCCGCGTCGCCGTCCTCCAGCTGGACGGCGACGCAGCCGGTGCGGAGGATGTGCTCGACGAACGCGGGCCGCCCGGCGATTTTCACGTCGTGCCCGGCGCTTCGCAGCGCCCACGCGAGGGGCACCAGGGTGTGGAGACGGGCCGTGGACGACGGCGCGGCCAGGAGTACACGCATGGGATCACTCCAGATACGACGAAAACCGGGCCGGCCCGGCGTGGACAGTCGTCACGAGACTATCCACGCCGGACCGGCCCGGCGTACCCCTAGAAACCGTTACTGGCCGGGCATTTTCACCGCTTCGATGGCGTTGCGGCGCATCGCCAGCCGCGCCGAGAGGGCGGTCGCCGGCCACACGATCAGGAAGATCGCGAGGACCACGGCGAGGAACACCCAGATCGGCCCGGACGGGATGATCTCGCCGGTCGTCAGCGCCATCGGCACCACAGTGAAGAGCGAGATCACGATGCCGAGCACCAGCCCGGTCACCGCCACGATCCCGCCTTCCACGAACAGCATCCGCCGAATCTGCCCGCGGTCCGCACCGGCGAGCCGTTGCGCACCGAACTCCCGGCGGCGAGCCAGTACGGCCACCGCGAGCGTGTTCACCGCGGCGATCGCGGCGTACGCGATGGCGAGCACGGCCAGCAGGTAGTTGATCAGCGCCTCGACGTCGGCACTCGCCTGGAAGCTCGCGGCGAGCGCACTGTCGTCGCCGACCGTGACCCCGGGCCAGTCCTTCGCCCGGTCGGACAACGCCGACACGAGCGCGCTGGCGTCACCGCCCTGCACGAGCACCTGCGACGCCAGGCCGCTGGTGGTGTGCGCGGCCAGGAGGTCGGCGGGCAGCACCATGCTCGCGTAACTGGACGGGCTGTCCAGCAGCGCGACCACAGTCACCGGGACCTGCGCCCCGTCGCCGAGCCGCATCTTGATCTTGGAACCGACCTTGACTTCGAGCTTGTCCGCGACCGACGCGGGCAGTGCCACGGAATTCCCGCGCAGTTGCGTCAGCGAGCCTTCGGTGACCTCGGTGGCGAGCACCGTGCCGCCCTGGTCCTGTGCGGCGACGCCCAGCAGCCGCAACGGGTCGCTTCCGTTGCCGTCGTAGGGATCCTCGACCCAGCCGGAGCTGGTGACGAGCGGCGACGACGTCGAAACCCCTGGCGTGCTGCGGATCTGCGCGAGTTCGTCCGGCGAGAACCCGCCCGCGGTCGACGTGACCACCGCGTCTGCCTTCAACTGCCCGGCGTACGCGGCGATCTGCGCTTTTTGGGCGGTGGTCTCGGAATACACGTTGCCGAGCGCGACCGCGCTGGCGAGCGTGATCGGCGTGAGCACCGCGGCGAACGCGACGGCCCGCGCCCGGGTGTTGATGACCGCGAGCGTGGCGTCGCGGCCGGCGACCCGGCGCACGAACGGACCGAACCGGTCCACCACCCAGGCGATGATCTCCGGGCCGAGCAGCGCGACGCCGATCGCTCCGGTGAGCACGGCCGGACCGCCGATCGCCGACGCGGTGTCGGCGGGCATGAAGATCGTGGTCGCGGCGAGCAAAACCGTGGCCGCACCGCAGATCAGCGCGCCCGTGCGGCGCAGCGCGTTCACCTTGACGCCCGGGATCGCCGCTTCGGCCAGCGCCTGGATGGGCCGGGCCCGGGCGGCGGCCAGCGCGGCGAACCACGCGGCGCCGAAGGTGATCGCGAGCGTGGCGATGATCCCGGCCGCGAACGCGATGATGTCCTGGGTGAAGGCGAGTTCGTCCGGCACGATGCCGAGCGAGCCGCTGGTGCTGAAGATCCAGTTTCCGAGCAGGCTGCCCAGGAACGCCCCGCACACCGCGGCGATGGCGCCGACCGCCATCGTCTCCATGATGACCATGCGGTGCACCTGTTTCGGCGTCGCCCCGGTCGCCCGCAGCAGCGCGAGTTCCTGCTGCCGCTGCCGTACGGTCAGGCTGATCGTCGCGGAGACGACCAGCGCCATCACGACCAGCACCATGCCGCCGAAGACGGCCGCGAGCAGGATCAGCGGGAGCTGACTTCCGCTCACGCCAAGGAATTCCGCCGAACCGCGGTCGTCGCCGGTCAGCACGGTGAGCGAGGGAACCTGTGCGGAAATCTTGCCCGCCAGGTCCGCCGCGTCCACGCCGTCCGCCGGGAAAACGCCGACGAGCCCGACCGTGCCGGGATGCGGGTTGAACCGCTGAGTGTCCGTGACAGAGAAGAAGAACGCGGGCGCCCGGACGGTCTGCGAAGGCTGCGCGATCCCGGAAACCTGGAACGACTGCCGCTGCCCGTTCACCGCCAGGTCAACGGCCGAACCCGCGTGCAGGCCAGCCGAGGACGCGGTGCTCGCGTCAAGGACCACCTGTCCCGGCGTGTTCGGAGCCGCGCCCTCGGTGAGCTTGTAACCGCCCAGCGAAGCCGAATCCCAGCCGTGTCCGGAAAGGACGGCCGCACCGGCCTCAGCGGGCGCGCCGTCGCGCAGCAGCACGGTCGCGAACGACACGTCCGGCACCGCTTGTCCGACGCCCTGCACCGCGGAGATCTTCGCGACCTGGTCCTCCGGCAGCACCGCACGCTCGGCGTACGGGACGACCTGGGATTCCTCGTCCGGCAGCTTGAACCCGGCGGACCCGCCGACCACGACCGGAGCCGCGGACAGCCGCTCCGGCGCGGCCTTCAGCACGATCGCCGTCTCGAACAGCCCGGCGCACGCGATCAGCAGACCGCAGCCGACGAGGATGGCGACGAACGACGCGAGCGACGCCGCCGCGCGGTACCGGAGGCTCGACAGCGCGAGCGCGAGCACCACTCGCCGCGAAGTCACCGCTGCCTCCGCGCTTGCTCGCCGAGGTGCGCCAGGGTGCTCGCGACCGCGTCGACGCTGGGCGAGGCCATTTGGGTGACGATCCGGCCGTCGACCAGGAACAGCACGTTGTCCGCGTGGGACGCCGCGACCGGGTCGTGGGTGACCATCACGATGGTCTGGCCCGCGCTGACCAGCTCGCGCATCAGGCCGAGCACCTCGAGCGCGGTGGTGGTGTCGAGCGCGCCGGTCGGCTCGTCGGCGAACACGACAGCCGGACGAGCGGCGAGCGCGCGGGCGATCGCGACGCGCTGCTGCTGCCCGCCGGACAGTTCGCCGGGCCGGTGCTTCACGCGTTGCGACAGCCCGACGCGCGCGATCACCTGGTCCACCCACGCCTTGTCCGGCGCGCGGCCGGCCAGGAGCGTCGGCAGCGTGACGTTCTGTTCCACGTTCAGCGCCGGCATCAGGTTGAACGACTGGAAAATGAACGCGACGTGCTCCCGGCGCAGCTCGGTGAGCTGGGTTTCGTTCTTGCCCTTGAGGTCGGTCCCCACAAGGGTGACCTGCCCCGAGGTCGGCGTGTCCAGCCCGGCCGCGCAATGCAGCAGCGTGCTCTTGCCGGAACCCGACGGGCCCATCACCGCGGTGAAGGTGCCTGCCGGGAAGGCGACGGACACGCCGGCCAGCGCTTCGACAGCGCTCTCGCCGCGGCCGTAGGTCTTGTGCACCGCGTCCAGCTGGACGGGTGTCGCCACGGAAGTGGTGGTGGGCACGTCGTTCACTCCGATCCGTTCCCGGAACCGCGGCGGTCGAGCGACCACCACACCGCGAGCACGATCGCGCCTCCGCCCAGCGTCCACAGCCAGAAGGGCGACTTGAAGGACATGCTGATGAGGCTCATCAGCAGCCAGATCACGAACTGGACGCCCGTGACGGCGGCCCAGGCGATCGTGACGATTCGGCGAGCGAGTCCGCTCCCGGAGCGGGTCTTCTCGGTGCTCTCCGACATGAGGCCCCCCAATACGGCTTCGACGGAGTCGGGATTAATTGTGTAAGGCTTGAACAGTTTAGCGGACCCCGGCTGATCGGGGAACCCCAGCCCTCACGGAGGGGTTTGCTCAGGACGCCCCGCCCGCTGTGGCCCGCGCCCGCCGGTCGAAGTCCCGGACGCTCCACACGCCCGCGACCAGCACTCCTCCGCCCAGGTAGACCCAGAGCAGCCAAAGCGGATCCCACTGCCCGCCGATGACGCCGATGCCGAACCAGACCAGCGTGTTGACGGCGGCGACCACCACCCAAAGCCCGAACGCGAGCTTCGGCGCCGCCTCCAGCAGCGGAGGCGGCGAACTCGAGGTGTGCCCCTCGACCGCGGCCCGCAACGCCGCATGCGACCCGGCAAGCCGAATCCGGGCCAGCCTGCGAGCAGCCTCCTGCCCGTCGCAAACCCCCTCGGAACGGGCGTGCTCAACCTCGGTCGCCGCCAGCTTCCGGTCCAACTCGGTCACCTTCCCGAACCCGAACCGGTTGGTCTCGCTCACGTTGGCTCGCCCCCAGACCAGATCAGTGTAAGACTTGCACAGTTTACTGAAAGACGTACCGGAGCGAAAGATGCCGATCGAGCCCGATCCCCGAGCCCTGCCGCCGGGCCTGTCCCCAGCCTGGCTGGGCGCCCCCCGCCCCCGCCGAGGACCGAAGCCGTCGCACACCGTAGAGGGCGTGGTGGCGGCCGCCGTCGAACTGGCCGACACCGAAGGCCTGGCAGCCGCGTCCCTGCCGAACATCGCGTCCGCCCTAGGCCTGACAACCAACGCGCTGTACCGCTACGTAGGCTCGAAAGACGAACTGCTAATCCTCCTGGCCGAGGCCGGCTTCGGCCCACCCCCGCCTGCCCCCGTCGGCCTGGACTGGCGCTCCGCCGTCCGCACGTGGGCCGACGCAGCAACCAAGCGATACGCAGCCCGCCCGTGGCTGCTGGACGTCCGCGAGAGCTTGACCCCACACCGCCTCCGCTGGACAGAACAACTCCTGGCCATCTTTGTTGAGGCAGGCTTGTCCACAGTGGACGCCCTGTCATGCGCAGAACTGGTCTCAGCAGTTGTCCGAGCCACAGCCGACCGCCGCCGAACGATCTCCGACCCAGACTCGCCGGAGTCGACCGAGTACGTGACCGAGGTGCGCGCCTTCCTGCACCCACGCCTGGCCGAAGGCAACTACCCGCACCTGGCTGAGTTAACGGAAGCCCGCGAATACCCAGCCGCCGCCCCCGAAGACTTCGCCCTGGAACGAGTCTTGGACGGAATCGCCGCCCTGCTCCCCTGAGCCAGTCCGTGAGGGGAACCCTGAGGGACTCTGATTCCCTCAGGGTTCCCCTCACGACCCGCGCGATCGCCGTGAGGGGCCCCTTCACGGACTCAGATTCCCTCAAGGGGCCCTTCACGGACCGCCCTCGCAGCCGCGACGCACCCAACGCGGCATTCGGTGCACCCCACGCACCCAACGCCATATTCCGTGCGTCACATGCACCCGATGCCACATTGGGGCGCTAACCAGCCCCCACCCCGCGAACCCAACGCGACCAGCCACCCAAGCCGCGCGCACCACCCACCCAACCGCAGCCAGCGCACCCGACCCACCAGTGCACCCACACCACCCCCGCACCCCGATACGAAGCCTTCTCTGCGGTCTTGGGGTGCTTGTCAAGGC
>NZ_PQIA01000244.1 GCF_003385235.1 Amycolatopsis circi
GGCTATGCGTGGGCCGACAGTCCCAGGTCAGACCCCTGCGACCGGGTCTAGTAGGGATTTATCCCGGTTCTACCCGGCAACGCCACTAACAAGACCCAACCAACCCCGCAGCCGCACAAGCCCCCGCCCCGCCACCGGCCGCACCCTGCCGTCCCGCGACAACCCGTCCCGCCTCGTGAGCGCTGATCCCGGTTCTAACCGGCATCGCCACTCACGAGACCCGACCAACACCTCAGCCGCACAGGCTCCCGCCCCGCCACCCGCCACACCGCGCCGTCCCGCGCGAGGATGCGTCGCGGGCACTCACGGCCTGGTCAACACCAGCCCGCTGGTCGGGACGCCGGTCCCCGCCGTCACCACCGCCGTCCCGGCATCAGCGACCTGGTTCGCCGCCGTGCCGCGCAGTTGCCGGACCGCCTCCGCGATGCCGTTCATGCCGTGGATGTAGGCCTCGCCGAGCTGGCCGCCGTGCGGGTTGAGCGGCAGCTTTCCGTCCAGAGTCAGCGTGTCGCCCGCGATGAAGTCCTTCGCCTCGCCACGGCCGCAGAAACCCAGTTCCTCCAGCTGCATCAGCACGTACGGGGTGAAGTGGTCGTACAGCACCGCGACGTCCACATCGGACGGTCCGATCCCGGACTGGCCCCACAGCTGCCGTCCGACCACGCCCATTTCCGGCAGCGCGGCGAGATCGTCGCGGTAGTAGCTGGTCATCACGTACTGGTCCGGCCCGCTCCCCTGCGCCGCCGCCGAGACCACCACCGGCGTCTGCCGCAGGTCGCGCGCGCGTTCGAGGTTGGTGATCACCAACGCGACGCCGCCGTCGCTTTCCTGGCAGCAATCGAGCAGGTGCAACGGTTCCGCGACCCAGCGCGAAGACTGATGCTCCTCCAGCGTGATCGGCCTGCCGTGGAACCAGGCGTTCGGATTGGTCGCCGCGTGTGCCCGGTCGATGACCGCGATCTTTCCGAAATCCTCGCTGGTGGCCCCGTATTCGTGCAGATACCGCTGCGCGACCATGGCCACCGTCGCGGCCGGGGTCGCGATGCCCATCGGGTAGTGGAACGCATTGTCCACACCGGACGTATTGACCTGTTGCGCCGCCGCCGCGGACACTCGCCCGAACCGCATTCCGGAGCGCTCGTTGAACGCCCGATACGCGACCACGACGTCGGCGATCCCGCTGGCGACCGCCATGGCCGCCTGCTGCACGGTCGCCGCCGCCGCACCGCCGCCGTAATGCACGCGGCTGAAGAAGGTCAGCTCCGGAATGCCCAGTTCGCGGGCAAGCGCGATTTCCGCGTTGCCGTCCATGGTGAACGACACCATTCCGTCCACATCGGACGGTTTCAGTCCGGCGTCCGCCAGTGCGTGGCTCACGCATTCGGCCGCCAGCCGCAACTCGCTGCGTCCGGAATCCTTGGAGAACTCCGTCGCGCCGATCCCGGCGATGGCGGTGGTCCCGGTGAACGTCATGCGTCCTCCTCCGGCAGCGTCAGCGAAACCGTGCCGGTCACGTGCGCACCTAGACTGTCCATAGCGGACACTTCCAGCTCGACTTCGGCACCGTCGCGGGCGGTGACCCGGCCGGTGAACGTGAGCGTGTCACCGGCGTAGCACGGCACGCCGAGCCGGATCTTGATCGAGCGAATGAGCGCCTGCGGGCCAGCCCAGTCGCTGACGTACCGCTGCACTAGCCCGGTGTCGGTAAGAATATTGAGGAAAATGTCCTTCGATCCGCGCGCGACGGCGGCGTCCCGGTCGTGGTGCACGTCCTGGAAATCGCGGGTCGCCAGCGCGGTGCTGATCACGAACGTCGGCGTCGCCTCGATCACCATCGGCGGCAGTTCGGTCCCGACTGCGGCAGTCATCGCGCCACCTTCCACGCGGGCAGGGTCAGTTCGTCGTCGACGCGCACGAACGCGGCGGTCACCGGGAGTCCGATGTGGACCTCGGCCGGGTCGGCGTCCAGCAGTTCGGCCATCACCCGCACGCCTTCCTCCAGCTCCACCAGCGCGACCACGAACGGCAGCCGCTTGCCCGGCACCGCCGGATGGTGGTGGACGACGAAGCTGTAAACCGTTCCGCGCCCGCTGGCGACGACGTAGTCCGGCACCGTGTCGAGCGATCCGTCCGGCGGCATCGGGCCGGGCGGATGCCGCAGCACGTCGCCCCAGCGCTGAATACGCAACTCGCCTTCGCGCAGACCGTCCCAGAAGAACTTGGTGTCGTGGCTGATCACCGGTCGCAGCACCGGTGCCGGGGGCGGTTCCGGTTCGCGCGGACGGAACTTCAGCACGCGGAACACCATGTCCGCCACCAGTTCCCCGTCGACGTACCAATTCGTCCGGGTGGTCACGAACCAGCCCTCGCCGAGCCCGGTGCGCTTGGGGCCGGTGACGTCCTCCAGCACGTTCGTGGTCGAAACGTGCTCGCCAGGACGCAAGTAGCGGTGATAGGTCTGCTCGGAGTTGGTGGCCACAATGGACGTGTATCCGGCGTCGTCGAGCACCGTCAGGATCGCGCCGAGCGGGTCGTCGTCCCCGCGTACGCCGTGCAGCCCCGGCATCGTCCACACCTGCGCCATCGCCGGCGGCGCGACAAGTCCCTTGTGGACACTCGTCTCAGCGAAGTCCGCGTCGGTGTACACCGGGTTGGCGTCGCCGATCGCCTCGACCCAGTTGTTCACCATCGCCTGGTTCACCGGGTCGCGCGCATACCTCGGCGCGCTTTCGCCCTGTGCGGCGATTTTCGCGGCGGCTTCCTCGATCGTCATCGCGGCACCCTCGGCAGTTTCAGTCCGGCGGAGGCGATCAATTCGCGCTGGATCTCGCTGACGCCTCCGCCGAACGTCAGCACCAGGTTCCGTTTCGCCAGCACGTCGAGCCATTCGGCGAGTTCGGCGGTGTCCGGGTCGGCGAGATCGCCGTGCCGCCCGACCAGCTCCTCCAGCAGCCTCCCGATCCGCTGGATTCGCTCGGAGGCGAACACTTTCGTCGCCGAAGCGTCGGCGATCTCGACCGACCCGTGCGCCGCTGCCGCCGCGACCTGCCAGTTCAGCAGTTCGTTGACCCGCGCGACCGCGAACGTTTCGGCCAGCACCGCGCGTACGTCCGGAAGGTCGATCAGCGCCGCGCCGTCCGGGGTCCGGCGCGCGGCCGCCCACGCCCACACACGGTCGTGCAGGCCGCCGATGCGCCCGGCCGGACCGAGCATCACGCGCTCGTGGTTGAGCTGCGTGGTGATCAGCCGCCAGCCGCGGTTCTCCTCGCCCACCAACATATTCGCCGGCACCCGGACGTCCTCGTAGAAGGTCGCGTTGACGTGGTGCGCGCCGTCGCAAGTGATGATCGGCGCCCACGAATACCCGGGGTCGCGGGTGTCGACGATGAGGATCGAGATGCCCTTGTGTTTCGGCGCGTCCGGATCAGTGCGCACGGCAAGCCACACGTAGTCCGCGTCGTGGCCGCCGGTGGTGAAGGTTTTCTGGCCGTTGATCACGTAGTCGTCGCCGTCGCGCACCGCGCGCGTGCGCAGCGAGGCGAGGTCCGTCCCGGCTTCCGGCTCGGTGTAGCCGATGGCGAAATGCACTTCGCCAGCCAGGATCTTCGGCAGGAACATGGCTTTCTGTTCCTCGGTACCGAATGCCTGCAACGTCGGCCCGACCGTCTGCAGCGTCACCGATGGAAGCTGGACGTCCGCGCGAGCGGCTTCGTCCACGAAGATGTGCTGCTCGATCTCCCCGAAACCGCCGCCGCCGTACTCCTTGGGCCAGCCGACGCCGAGCTTCCCGTCGCGGCCCATCCGGCGCACGACGTCGCGGTACACCTGCCCGTGCCGCTCCCGCAGCAACGCGCGGCGTTCGTCGGCGGTCAGCAGACCCGCGAAGTACTCCCGCAGTTGTGCCCGCAGTTCCTGTTGCGCGGCCGTCAGTTCGATGTGCATGCTCATCCCGCCACTCGTTCGCCCAGCCGGCCGAGCCGGTGCGCCGCTCCCCCGACCGCGCGGCCGAGGTCCTTCACCGCCGAGGAATACCGGTGCAGCGGATAAGTGCGGTCGACGCCGACGCCGCCGTGCAGGTGATGACAGATCGCCAGCGCGGACGGCGCTTCCTCGGACAGCCAGTACGCCGCGATGTCCAGCTCGGTGTCCGCGTCCAACCCGGACGCCAGCCGCCACACTGCCGACACCGCGGCCAGATGCACGGTGCGGGAAGCGACGTAGACGTCCGCGATTTGCTGGGCCACCGCTTGGAAAGTCGCCAGCGGACGGCCGAATTGCGTGCGCTCGCCGACATGCTGCGCAGTTAACGCCAACGCTCCGGCAAGCAGTCCGTCGCCGAGCGCGAGCGCTCCTGCCAAGGCGTAGCGGTGGAGCGTCTGTAACGCATGTCCCGCAGTGCGGTCGCGCAGGAAATCCGCTTCGCTCACCTTCACGCCGTCGAACCGCACGGTGTACTCCGGCGTCCCCGTCGCGTTGTACGCCGGCAGCACTTCGACGCCGTCAGCGCGCGGATCCACCAGCGCGACACCGGTACCGCCCGGCAACGCGATCGGCGTGAGAATTCGGGTCGCCTCCGCGGCGTACGGCACGTGTGTCTTGACGCCGGTCACCGCCCACGCGCCGTCCGCCGCCGCACCGCTGGTCCCGGGGATGGAGGTCAGCGGTGCGGACGGCTCGTGCAAGGCGGCAGTGAGAATGCTCTCCCCCGCCGCTGCGGGCGGCAGGAACTCGGCGCGCTGCTCCGGGGTGCCGAGCGCCTCGATCGGCAGGATGCCGAGCGCCAGCACGGCGTACGCGGGCACAGCCGCCGCGACCCGGCCCACCTCGGTGAGCACCGGGGCGACGTGGTCGACGCCGAGCCCGTCTCCGCCGAGATCGGCGGGCAGGGGCAGCGCGAGCAGGCCCGCGTCGGCCAGCGCTCGCCACTGGTCCGCGGGCTCGTCGGCCTTCCCGAGCACTTGCGCGGCGAGCGAGGTGATCTCGCTCTGCGTATCGTCGGGGGTGAAGTCCACTCCGGTCTCCCTCCACCTAGGTGGAACACGTTCTATTTTTAGCCGGAATGGGCTGGCTCGGCAACCCCCAGGACCCGGGGCCCGGGCAGTAGATCGACCACGAAGCGGAGAGGGGCGGCACGCCGACGTGGGTGCGGAACAAGTTCTCAAATCAGCGCTGGGCGACGTCGGCTGGCAAGCAACGAGGAAGCTCGCGACCATCCCGCCCACCGCGGGCGTCCCCGACCCGAAGCCGCTGTCGCTGCCCGGCCGAGGCCAAACCGTCGTCGTGGACGTCGGGCCGCGGCACGCACCCGCGGTGATCCTGCTGCACTCGGTCGCCTGCACCGGCCTGCTCACCTGGTATCCCGCGCTGGAGCGGCTGTCCAAGAACCACCGGGTGGTGGTGTTCGACCAGCGCTGGCACGGCCAAGGCATCCGCTCGCACGAGTTCAGCCTCGACGACTGTGCGGACGACGTGGCGGCGGTCGCGGACGCGCTGGGGATCGACCGGTTCATGGTCGGCGGCTACTCGATGGGCGGCATGGTCGGCCAGCTGGCGGCCCACCGCTTCCCGGACCGCGTCACCGGCCTGGTGCTGTGCTCGACGGCGAGCAACTTCCGCCGAGGCCTGCGGCAACGCGTGGCGCTCGATCTGTTCGGCCGCACCCTGCACCTGCTGCGCGACCAGGCCCGGATCGGCCTCGTCCCCGGCGAACCGCGCCGCGAACGCCTCGCCCGCTTGGAGGACCACCGGTGGGCGCTGGAGGAATTCCGCTCGACGAGCCCGTGGGCGATCGCGGTCGCGCTGGACGAGATCGGCCGCTTCGATTCGACGCCGTGGCTGCACACGCTCGACCTGCCTACGGCGGTCGTGGTGACTTCGCGGGACGGGTTCATCGCTCCGGCGCATCAGCGGAGCCTGGCTCGCCGGATCGCCGACGCGGCTACGTATGAGATTCCGGCTGGGCATACCGCTTGCGTGTTCGCGGCGGAGGAGTTCGTGGCGGCGTTGATGGCGGCGTGCACGTCGGTGCAGGCGGCGATCGGCGGGCAGGATCGGGCGGCGGGGCAGGAGCGGGCGGCGGGGCAGGAGCGGGCGGCGGGGCAGGAGCGGATCGCGGACTCGGCCTAGGGTTGCGCCTCGTGAGTGTCTATCCCGGTTCTAACCGTGATCGCCACTCACGACGCTCTAGTA
>NZ_PQIA01000245.1 GCF_003385235.1 Amycolatopsis circi
GTGGACTTCACCGCGGCGAAGGGGGAGGTGCACGCGCTGCTCGGCGAGAACGGGGCAGGCAAGTCCACGCTGCTGAAGATCTTGTCCGGGGAGGTCGCTGCCGGGGGAGGGGCGATCCGGATCGCGGGGGAGGCGGTCCGGTTCGCCCGCCCGGCCGACGCGCGCCGCGCCGGGGTCGCGATGATCCACCAGGAACTGGACCTCGTTCCCGCGCTTTCGGTGGCGGAGAACGTCTTTCTCGGCCGCGAACCGCACACCCGGGGCGGCACGGTCGACCGGCGGCGGATGGTCGCGGCCACGCGTGCGGTGCTGGAGCGCTCCGGCGTCGACCTCGACCCGCGCACCCCGGTCGAACGGCTGCGCACCGGTGAACAGCAGCTCGTGACCATCGCGAAAGCGCTGTCGCTGGACGCCCGGATCCTGCTGATGGACGAACCGACGTCGGCGTTGTCGCCGCGCGAGGTCGAGCGGCTGTTCACGGTCATCGACCAGTTGCGCGCCGACGGGGCGGCGATCGTCTACGTGTCGCACCGGATGGACGAGATCGGCCGGGTCGCGGACCGCGCGACGGTGCTGCGCAACGGCGAGGTCGTCGCGGAATTCAGCGCGGCGGAGCTGACTGCCGAGCGTGCTGCCGAGGCGATGGTGGGCCGTCCGGTGCACTTGATGTTCCGTGCGGACAGCGTGTCCTCGCAGGATCAGGACGAGGTGCTTCGCGTCGAGGATCTCGTGGTGCGGCCGCGTGCCGGGCGGCGGGAGCCGGACGGGGTCAGCCTCGCCGTGCGAGCCGGGGAGATCGTCGGTGTCGCCGGGTTGCTCGGCGCGGGCCGGACGGAGTTGCTGGAGACGCTGTACGGCGCGTCCGGCGGCAAACTGGTCAGCGGGCGGATTTTCTTGCGCGGGAAGGAGTTCCGGCCGCGGTCGCCGCGCAGTTCGTTGCGGTCCGGGATCGCGTTCGTGCCCGAGGACCGGCGGATCGCGGGGCTGGCGCTGGAGCATTCCGTCGTGGCGAACACCGTGTTGTCCATTGTGGAGCGACTGGCTCGGTTCGGGATCGTGCCCGGCCGCCGCGAGCGTGCGGTGGCGGGGGAGGAAGCGGGGCGGCTCGGGGTGAAACTGGGATCGCTCGCCGATCCGGTGGGCTCGTTGTCCGGCGGAAATCAGCAGAAAGTATTGCTGGGCCGGGCTTTGCTGACCGAACCGGTGTTGCTGTTGCTGGACGAGCCGACGCGTGGGGTCGACGTCGGGGCGAAGGCGGAGATCTACCGGTTGCTCGGCGAAGCCGCGCGGAGCGGTGTCGGCGTGCTGCTGGCGTCGTCGGAACCGGCCGAGCTGGTCGGGGTGTGCGACCGCGTGGTGGTGCTGCGCGGCGGACGCAGCGTGCACGAACTGGATACGGCTCATGCTGGTGAGGCGGAACTGCTCGCCGCGTCGATGGGAGACGTCCGGTGAAGGGGCGCGCCGTGCTGGCCGCGGTGTTCCGGTTCCAGAGCGTGTTCGGGCTGGTGCTGGTCTTCGCCGCGGCGATCGTTTTTTCCCCGCACCGCAACGGGGAGCTGGTGTTTCTCGGCAGCGGCAACCTGTTCAACGTCGTCCGCGCGATCTCCGAGATCGGCATCATCGCGGTCGGCATGACGCTGGTGATCCTGGTCGGCGGCATCGACCTGTCGGTGGGCTCGGTGATGGGGCTGGCCAGCGTCGGCGTCGCGCTGCTGCTCACCAGCGGCGGCTGGGGGCTGGTGCCGGGTGTCCTGACGATCCTCGCGCTCGGCTTCGGTTTCGGGCTGCTGCAAGGGATCGCGAGCGCGCGGTTCCGGATCCAGTCGTTCATCGTGACGCTCGCCGGGATGCAGATCGCCCGCGGGGTCGCCCGGATGTGGTCCGGCGGCGAGGGCGTTTCCATCACCTACGGCAACGGTCCCGGCCAGGCTCCGGTGCCGTTCTCCCTGCTGGGCGAGCGGACGTTCGGCGGCGTGGTCCCGATTCCGGCGCTGTTCTTCGTGGTCGTCGCGGCGCTGGCGGTGCTCGTGTTGCGGGCGAGCGCGTTTTCGCGGCACGTGTACGCGATCGGCGGCAACGAGAAGGCCGCGATGCTGTCCGGGGTGCCGGTGATCCGGGTGAAAGTGCTGGTCTTCGGGCTGTGCGGGCTGCTCGCCGCGCTGGCCGGGATCGTCCACGCGGGACAGTACAACTTCGGCGGGCCCAACGACGGCACCGGCTACGAGCTGAACGCCATCGCGGCCGTCGTGATCGGCGGGACCAGCCTGTCCGGCGGGCGCGGGTCGGTGTCCGGCACCGTCGCGGGCGCTCTGCTGGTCGGCGTGCTCGACAACATCCTCCAGCTCAACGACATCGATTCGAACGTCCAGCTGATCGTGGTCGGCGTGGTGATCGTGCTCGCCGCGGGCCTGCAGCGGCTGCGCCCGGCCACGGCCTAGACGTTCGGGAAAAGGGGAGCAGATGTCCGGCATCATCCGCGGCGGGACGGTCCTGGCAGGGCTGGCCCTCGTCTCGGCGGTCACCGCCTGCGGCACCACCCACGAGAACGCGCCGGGCGCGGCGTCCGGCACCGCCCCGACCGCGAAACAATGCCACGGCCCGGGCGGGAAGTACAAAATCGGGATGAGCCAAGCGAATCTCGCCGAACCGTACCGCGTGCGGATGGACGACGACATTCGCAAAGCCGCGGCCGGGGTACCGCAATTCAGCGTCAGCTACGCGGATGCCGCGCAGGACAACGCGAAACAGGTCGAGCAGGTCAACACTTTTCTCACCCAGGGCATCGACCTGCTGATCATCAGCCCGAACGAGGCGACGCCGCTGACCAGCGTCGTGAAGAAGGCTTACGACCAGGGGATTCCGGTGCTCGTGCTGGACCGGAAGGTCGACGGCGACGGGTACACGTCCTTCATCGGGGCGGACAATGTGGACATCGGGCGTCAAGCGGGCAAGTTCTTCGCCGAGAAATTGCTGCCGCACGGCGGGAAGGTCGTCGAACTGAAGGGTCTCGCCGGGTCGACGCCCGCGAAGGAACGCAGTGACGGCTTCAACCAGGGCATCACTGATCGCAACATCACCGTCGTGGGCAGCGCGGACGCGGATTGGTTGCGGGACAAGGGACAACAGCAGGCGGACGCGTTGCTCAAGGCGCATCCGGACGCGCAGGCGATGTTCTCCGAGAACGACCCGATGGCCGAGGGCGCGCGCATCGCCGCGCAGAACGCGGGCCGTGCGGACCTGCCGATCGTCGGCATCGACGGCTTGCCGGTGCCCGAAGGCGGCATCAAAGCGGTGGAGGCAGGCCGTCTGTCCGCGACGTTCATCTACCCCACCGGCGGCAAGGAAGCCGTTGCGGCCGCGAAGAAACTGCTCGTCGATTGCCAGACCGTGCCCAAGACGCAGACCCTGCCCACCCGCCTGGTGACGCGCGACAACGCGGCCCAGGTGTACGCCGAGCTGAACCGGAGCTGACATATGGCGCGAATCGGTGTCCTTGCCGTTTCCGACGGACGCGACCACGTGCACCGGCGGAACACCGGCTTCATCCGGTCCAAAGCAGACGATTTCACCGCGGCGCTGACCGCGGCGGGCCACGACGTCGTCACCGGAGGACTGGTCGCCACGAACACCACCGCGACCGCGGCCGCCCGCTCGGTCGCCGCGAGTTCGGTGGACGTGACGGTGCTTTACTACGCCGTGTGGGCGTTTCCGCACTTCACCATGCTGGCCGCGGACGCGACCCCCGGCCCGCTGCTGCTCGTCGCGAGCACCGACCCGACCGAGCCCGGGCTAGTCGGAATGCTCGCCGCCGGAGGTGCGCTCGACCAGATCGGCCGCGCGCACACCCGCTTGTGGGGAGCGCCCTCCGACCCGGCACTGATCGCCGAAGTCGGCGCGCACGCGAGCGCCGCCGCTGCCGTCGGCGCGCTGCGCGGTTCGACCTTCGGCCGCTTCGGCGGGCGGCCGATGGGCATGAACACGGCGGTGGCCAACACCGATCAATGGATGCGCCAATTCGGGGTGGACGTCGAGGAAATCGACCAATACGAACTGGTCCGCCGCGCGGAATCCGGTTCGGCTGCCGAGGCCGCGGCCGGCCGGAACTGGCTCGAACAACACGCCACCGTGCACTACGACGGCGACCGGCTCACTCCGGAACTGCTGGAACGGCAACTGCGCCTGTACCTGGCGGTACGCGACGTCGCGGCGGAACGGCACCTGGATTTCTCTGGTATCAAAGCACAACCGGAACTGACCGAGAACTTCGCGACCGCCGATGTCGCCGAGGCATTGCTGAACGATCCGTACGATTGGAACGGCCCGAAGGCAGTGCACGTCACCGCCACCGAGGCGGACATGGACGGTGCGCTGACCATGCAGCTGATGCACCGGATCACCGGCACGCCAGTGCTTTTCGCCGACGTCCGGCACTACCACCCGGACCGGGACGTCTGGGATCTGTGCAACTCCGGCCAGCACGCGACGTGGTTCGCCGAGCGGAGCGAGGATCCGGCGGAGAACCTGGCCAAGGTGCACCTTTATCCGGAGGTCTTCTTCTTTCCCGCGGGCGGGGCTTCGGTGCAGCACATCGCCGCTCCGGGACGGATGACGTTGGCCCGGTTGAGCCGGTTGGACGGGGAGTACCGGATGCAGTTGGTGCTGGGGGAGTTCGAGAACTACGACGAGCGGACGACGGAGGAACTGGTCTCGCGGTCGACGCCGGAGTGGCCGCATGCGTTCGCGCGCTTGGACGTGGCGGCGGAGACGTTCTTGTCGCGCTTCGGGGCGAATCACGTGCATGCGGTGCCCGGGGATCGGCGGAGGGAGCTTCGAGCCGCGGCCGGGTTGATGGGGGTGCGGGTGGAGGAGTGGAGCCGCTGACCGGCTGACCGGCTGGGGGTGGCTGCTGACCGGCTGGCTGGCTGGCGGCTGACTGGCTGGGGGTGGCCGCTGAGCGGCTGACTAGCTGACAGGCGGTGGCCGCTGATTGGCTGACTGACGGCAGCGGGTGACTGGCGGTGGCCGCTGAGCGGCTGTCTGGCTGACTGGGCGGTGGCCGCCGACTGGCTGATTGGCGGTGGCGGGTGCCCGGGTTTCCGGCGCCTGCCCGCATTCATGGCTCGCTCCGGCTCCGCGCACGGCGGGTCGCTGCCTTCCTGACTTGCTCCGGCTCGGCGCGCGGTGGTCGCTGCCTTGGCGTTCCGGCCCCTGCTCGACTAGGCGCGGCGGTGCACCGGGGACCGGTCCCGTGCTGGCTGGCTAGCTTCGCGGAATGGACGAGAAGCCGTCGACCAGGGCAGTCACCACGGCGCTGGTGCTCAGCATCCTCAGCTGGCTCCTGATCGTCGGGACCCATCCGAGCCGAAGCCGCAGTTTCGGCGACGCCGTCTACTGGGAGCCCGTCACTGTTCTGGGCCCGTTGGTCTTGCCGCTGTTCGGGATTGCTTCCGGCCACGTCGGGCTGCACCGGACCCGAACCGGTGCCAAGGGCCGCGGCCGCGCGGCCACCGCGCTGGTGCTCGGGTACCTGTCGCTCGCGTTCGGGGTGGCCCGGTTGGTCGGCATCGCGACGGCGCACTGACTTGCCTCCGACCGACGACAAGTGCGCGGTCGTTCGGCGCTGGCTTGCTTTGCGCTCCCGACGGCCCGAACCGCGCTGGCTAGCGATGGGCGCTGGCTCGCGTGAGGACGCGAGTTGACGCTCGGCGCTGGCTGCTGTTGGCGAGGGGGCCGTTGTCAGTCGGAACCGTCGCTTGGTGCTGGCTTCCGTTGGGCGAGCGGGGCATTGTCGGCCGGGCCGTCGCTGGGTGCTGGCTGGTCTTGGCGAGGGCGGTCGTTATCGGCCGGGCCGTCGCTGGTTGGTGGCTTGCGGCGGGCGAGAGCTGCCATTGACGGCTGGGCTGTCGCTGGGTGCTGGCTGGTGTGGGCGAGGGCGGTCGTTATCGGCCGGGCCGTCGCTGGATGCTGGCGTGCGGCGGGCGAGAGCTGCCACTGTCGGCTGGGCTGTCGTTGGGTGCTGGCTGGTGTTGGCGAGGGCGGTCGTTGTCGGCGGGGCTGTCGTTGGGTGCTGGCTTGCGGCGGGGGAGAGCTGCCGCTGGCGGCCAGGCCGTGGCTGGGCGCTGGCTGGTGTTGGCGAGGTCAGCCGCCATCAGCCGGGCCGTCGCTCGATGCTGGCTTGCGTCCG
>NZ_PQIA01000246.1 GCF_003385235.1 Amycolatopsis circi
CGCCCCGCGATGCCGACGCGGCGAGCACGTCGTGGACAACGAGGAGCAGGAGTGGCGAATTCCCCCGCGCGGCGCGAGACGAATCCGACAACCGCGGCCGCCCTGCTCTCGTGACCCTTCCCTCCCAGCCCCCCGGTCTCCGGTCCCGACCCATGAACGACGACAGCCCGATGACAGCCGATTCGATCAGCCCGCTCCCGCGGACCTCGGCCGCACCCCGGCAGGCGCCGGCGGCCGTCGTCGCGATGGTGCAGCTCATCCGCGACACCTGGGCCAAATCGGAGCCGTACGCCCCGGAGATCTCCCAGTTCTTCTACGGGATGCTGTTCACCCTCGCGCCCGCCACGCGCGATTTCTTCCCGATCAACATGGAAGTCCAAGGCGGGCGCATCATCCGCGCGCTGGCCCGTGTCGTGCAGATGGTGGACCGGCCGGACGACCTGGTCCCGTTCCTGCGCCAGCTCGGCCGCGACCACCGTAAGTTCGGCGTGGCCCCCAAGCATTACGAGGCCGTCGGCACCGCGCTGCTGGCCGCGTTGAAGAACCACCTCGGCCCGGAGTGGACGCCGGAGGTCGAGCGCGCGTGGGCGGAGGCGTTCACCATCGTCGCGCGCGCGATGCAGGAAGCCGCGGCGGCGGACGAGAACCCGGCGTCGTGGTCGGCCACCGTGGTCGAACACCGGCGGCTCACCTGGGATCTCGCGCTGGTGCGGGTCATCCCGGACCAGCCGGTGCCGTATTCGCCGGGCCAGTACATGAGCGTCGAGGTCCCGCAGCGGCCGCGGTTGTGGCGGTATCTGTCGCCGGCGAACGCGCCGCGCGAGGACGGCGGCATCGAATTCCACGTCCGCGCGGTCGACGGCGGCTGGGTGTCCCGCGCGATCGTGAGCCACACGCAGGCGGGCGACGTCTGGCGGCTCGGCCCGCCGCTGGGCCGGATGGCCGTCAACCGCGAACAGTCGCGCGGGGTGCTGATGGTCGCGGGCGGCACCGGGGTCGCGCCGCTGCGGGCGATCCTCGACCATCTCGCGCTGTGGGGCGAGAACCCGAAGACGTGGCTGTTCTACGGCGGGCCGACCCGCGAAGACCTTTACGACCTGGAAGAACTGCGCGCGCTCGCGGCGACCAACCCGTGGCTCACCATCACGCCGGTCGTCGAACGCGGCGACCACCTGCCCGGCTGCGAACACGGCACTCTCGCCGAGGCGGTCACGCGCTATGGAGCTTGGCCGGACCACGACATCCTGGTGTCCGGTTCTCCGGCGATGATCCGCGCGACGGTGTCTCGGATGCTGGTCGCGGGCAGCGCGCTGGACCAGATCCAGTACGACCCGTTCACCGCGGACTGAGGCGGATCTCAGCTCGCGTGGCTGTCGTCGGGGCCATGCACATCCGGATTCCGGTGGCGGACGGGAAATCGACGGCTATCTGGCGGTGCCGTCCGGAGAGGGGCCGTTCCCGGCTGTGGTGCTGATCCACGACGTGTTCGGGCTGAACTAGGACGCGCGCGAGATCACCGACCGGTACGCGGCCGCGGGCTATCTCGCGCTGAGCCCCGATCTTTATTCGCGCGGCAGCATGATCCGTTGTGTGAAGCGGACTTTCCAGGACATGTTCGCCCGCGAGGGCCGGGCGTTCGCGGGCATCGAGGCGGCGCGGGTGCTCGTCGCCGGGCGGGACGACGCGAAGTAGTCAGCCCATTGTGCTCAAGTAGCCAAGCGCCCCGACTGCGAGCGCGCCGAGGCAGGCGAGGCCGAAGGTGCGTCGGTCCGGGCGTTCGGCTTGTTTCAGCAGCCGGACCCCGGACGGCACGAGCGCGACGCACAGTCCGGCCGCGGCGGCGATCGACCACATCGTCGTTCCTTTGAGGACACCGAGCGGCATGACCATCGCGGTGGCGAGCGCTACTGCGCGCATCGGGCCGAGCACTCCGGTGCGGTAGGCCGCGAAACCCAGCAGCGGCCAGCCGAACATGATCGTGAACGACAAGAAGCTGAACAGGTGCAGGTCGCCGTAAGCGTCCGCGACGAACGCGGTCGCGTAGTCCGCCCCGCGATGCCGGGCGAGATCCGTTGCTGCTTGGTCGAAACCGGCATGGAAGACCCGCTCGACCAGACCGATCAACACAAACGCGCCGGACCACGCCGCCCAGCGCGGCTTCGCCACCGCGATCTGGCAGACCATTGTGGACACTGCGAAGACAAGAACCACCTGACCGGCGAGGAAGCAGGTGGCGGCGACGGTCATTTGTGCCGGATGCTGCGCGGTCGCAGCGAGCTGGTGCGGAAAGAAGAACGGGTACGGCAGGCGCAGCAGCACTCCGGCGAGCACGAGCACCGGACCGAGGACGAGCGCCGCTCCGCCGAGGCGAGGGCCGGGAAAGGTCGACATGCCGCTCACCGTGCCCGTCCGGATACGCCGCGCACATCGGTCCGGAGCGGACAGTTCCACGCCACGGAACTAAACCGGGGGATGATCCACCACAGCACGATGTGCGCGCTCGCCGCACTGGCTAACGTGGGGTTATGTCCCCTCTGCGAGTGAGCGACGTCGCGCTGGCGGCAGGTCTCGTCGTGACGGACGTCGGGCTTGCCGGGAACCTGCTGATCGACGAGGAGCCCTGGCTGCTGCCCGTGTCCGCGGTGATCGCGACGCTCATCGCCGCCGCGGTGCTGCTGCGTCGACGGGCTACGGTGCCGGTGTTGATCGGCACTGTGGTCGTCTCCGCGTCCGCCGCGGCTTTCGGCTTGCTGTGGGATCCGTTCGTCGGCGCGGCTCTGGTGCTGTACCTCGTCCGTCCGCCGCGGGCTTTGCCTGCCGCGGCCGGGGTTGCGGCGGTGTCGGCGGCCACCGCGGTCGTGGGGCAGTGGTGGTACGCGTTCGGCGTCCCGCTCGCGCTGCTCACCTGGGGGCTTTCCGAAGCGGTGCGGTCCCGGCGCGAGCAAGCGGCGCGGCAGGAACGGCAACGCGAACATCGGATCCTGGTCGACGAACGCGTCCGCATCGCGCGCGAACTGCACGACGTCGTCACGCACGGGATGGGCTTGATCGCGGTGAAAGCGGGCGTCGCCAACCATGTCGCGGACAGTCGCCCGGAGGAAGCGCGCGACGCGTTGCGGGTGATCGAAGCGACCAGCCGCGCGGCGCTCGGCGAGATGCGGCGGTTGCTGGACGTGCTGCGCGATGACGCCGACGAAACTCCGGCTGACCCGCTCGCCGCGTTGCCGCAGCTCGCCGAACGCGCGCGGCAGACCGGTGTCGACGTCAAGCTGTCTGTCCTCGGCACTGCGCGCGTGCCCGAACCTGTTGCGCTGGCCGCGTACCGGATCGTGCAGGAAGCGGTGACGAACGTGGTGAAACACGCGGCACCAGCCCGGTGCCGGGTGGTGGTCGCGGTTGCCGCCGAAGAGATCCGGATCCAGGTCACCGACGACGGCACGGCGCCGATCGGCGAGCTGCGGCTCGGCCACGGGCTGACCGGCATGCGCGAACGCGTCGCCCTCTACGGCGGCGAACTGGCCGCTGGGCCCGGTCCGGACGGCGGATTCCGGGTCGCCGCCACCCTCCGGTGCGCCGATGACTGACCCGATTCGCGTCGTCGTCGCGGACGACCAAGCCTTGCTGCGCGGGAGTTTCCGGTTGCTGCTCGACAGCGAGCCGGACTTCACCGTGATCGGCGAAGCTGCGACCGGTGCCGAAGCGGTCGAGCTGGCCGTGACCGAAAAGCCGGACGTGGTGTTGATGGACGTCCGGATGCCGGTGATGGACGGCATCGAGGCGACCCGGCTGATCGGCGAGCGCGTCCCGGATGTGCGAGTGCTGGTGCTGACCATGTTCGACCTCGACGAACACGTCTTCGCCGCCCTGCGCGCCGGAGCGACGGGATTCCTGCTCAAGGACACCCGCCCGGCCGACCTGTGCGCGGCCGTGCGCGTGGTGGCTTCCGGAGACGCGTTGCTCGGTCCGTCCATCACCCGGCGGTTAGTCGCGCAGTTCGCGCGGATCCCGGACGCTCCGCCGCTCGCGGACGTCGCCGCCTTGGCCCCGCGAGAGCGCGAGGTGCTCATCCTTGTCGCAAGTGGACTGTCTAATGTGGAGATTACCGAACGGATGCAGCTGTCGATGGCGACGGTGAAGACGTACGTCGGACGGCTACTCGCGAAACTCGACGCCCGGGACCGCGCACAGCTGGTTATCGCCGCGTACGAATCGGGTTTGGTGCGCGCCCGGAATTGACCTACCGCCAGACCGCCTCGGCACGATCGCTGGCCTCGGGGGTGAAGTAGTCGCCGGTCTCCAGGTCTTCCAGGAGCGTCGCGTGGCGCGGCGTCCAGCCCAGCAGGTCCTGGGTGTGCGTACTGGAGGCGGGCACGTCGAGCGAGAAGAACCTTGCCAGGAAAGGATTTCCGAGGTGTTCGGCGGCTTCTTCGAGGGTTAGGGACGCCGTGGGGATGTCCAGCAACTGAGCGATCTTCTCCGCGACGCTCTTGATCGCGACCGTTTCCCCGACTCCGTGCAACATGGTCCCGGCAGGCGCTTTCTCCAGCGCCAGCCGGAAAAGCACCGCCGCGTCATCGCGATGAACAGCTGGCCAACGGTTCCCGCCGTCGCCGATGTACGCCGAGACGCCCGCCCGACGCGCACCTGCGATGAGCGCTGGGATGAAACCGTGGTCGCGCGGTCCGTGCACGGTCGGCGCGAGCCGCACGACGCTGGCCCGGACGCCCTGGTCAGCGAAACCGAGGCAGGTCTGCTCGCCGGGGAGCCGGAAGTAGGCCACGGAGTTCGGATCGGCTGGGTCGAGTTCGGTGCTGACCTGGTCGGCTTTCATCACCAGCGTGCCCGATGTGCTGACGAACGGTTTGCCGGTGCCGACCAGCGCCTGGCCCAGCGCGTCGATCGACTCGCAGTCGCGGCGGATGAGGTCGTCGGGATCGGCGTAACTGCCGCCTTGGGCCATGTGCAGCACGCCGTCGGCGGCTTCGGCTCCGCGGCGGAGGCTGTCGAGATCGTCGAGTTCACCCCGATGCGGCGTCGCGCCTAGCGACTCCAGCCGGGCGGCGGAGGTGTCCGAGCGAGCCAAGCCGGTGACCGAATGCCCGGCCCGGACCAGCTCAGCGACGACGGCAGGGCCGGTCTGGCCGGATCCCCCGGTAACGAAGACATGCATGGAAGACTCCTTAGTGTCAGTCGCTGACTCTACGCGTAGTGACAGTGACTGTCACTGACGCAGAAGGCGGGTAGGCTCACGAGGTGCCACGGAGCGGAGCAGAAGCGCGCAGCCGCCTCAAGCAGGCGGCGCTGGAGCTGTACCGGGAAAACGGCTTCGACAAGACGACCACCGCGGAGATCGCCGCCCGGGCAGGCGTCACCGAGCGGACGTTCTTCCGGCATTTCCCGGACAAGCGCGAGGTGCTCTTCGACGGCGAAGCCGACCTGCGCGACGATCTCACCCGGTCAGTCGCCGAGGCCCCGGAAGGCCTTGCACCGCTGGAAATCCTGCTGCGCGCCTACCGGAACGCCGGACGGATCATGGAGCGCAATCTCCCGTTCGCGGAACCGCGGCGGGATCTGATCGCGGCGACGCCGACGCTGCGCGAACGCAACCTCGCCAAAGCCGCGACGCTCGCTGAGGCGCTCGCGGACGCGTTACGGCAGCGAGGTGTTGAGGATCGGTTGGCGCGGTTGGCTGCTCATGCGGGGTGGGCGACGTTCCATCACGCCACGCAAGCCTGGATCAGCGATCCCACCCGGAGTTTGGACGACTACCTGACCGAGGCGTTCGCGGATTTGCGGGAGCTGGGCGCGGAAATCCATTAAGGACAGTAAGGGGCCCTCCTGCGGCGGCGGGGAGGGCTGGGGGGTTGTGAGTGTTTATGCCGGTTAGAACCCAATGCCGCGTAGCTTAATTTGATCATGGCCTCTGACCTGCGGCTTCTTCGCGGTTAGCGACTATCGTGGCGAATCTCCGGCGGCGACCGGTGAGTCCATCGTCGCTGGTCACGAGCCTTACT
>NZ_PQIA01000241.1 GCF_003385235.1 Amycolatopsis circi
AAGAGAGCGGGGACCACAAGAGCTACGCAATTTCTATTCGGCGGCAGCGTCAGATGTGTAAAGGAGACAGCCCCGGCGGGGGCAGGCCCGGCGGGGGCAGGCGCGGGCGGGGCTGTTTCGCCGAACGCGGCGCAGGCCGGGCTTTCCGCCGGAGCCGCACCCGCCGGTACGGCGGCGGCCGGAAGCGGGAGCACCGGCAGCAGCGGCATGCCGCCGATGTATCCGCCGCAGTCGGGGGCCGGACGGGGAGGTTCCGGATCCGGCGGGATCCGGCCCGGGGCGGCGGAACGGGTCAATGCCGTGCGGTCGCGCAAGACCGACGGCAAGACCGGGGTCGTGCTGGCCGGGCGGGAAACCGAAGGCAAGCGCAAGAAACCGGCCGCGGCGAAGGCTCCGAAGAAACCGCCGCCGCCGGTCGAGCAGGCGCCCGCCGAAGTGCTCGACGAAGAGTTGTGGCAGGTCGGCAGCGCCGGCCCGGAACGCAGTTACCGAACCTGAGGAGGGGAAAGATGTCCGACGCATCCTTCATCAAGGGGGACCCCGAGGCGATGGCGGTGTTCTCCGCGCAGACCAAGGCCCCGGTGCCGCCCGCGTCGCTGGCCAGGCTGGGGGAGCCGGTCAGCCCGCTGGGCACGGTCGAGGGAATCCTGATGGCCGTGCTGGACAAGGCCGCGACCGGCGTGGTCGGCGCGTACATCGGCAACACCAGCGAGGACATGACGACCATTTCGGCGAAGGTGAAGGCCGCCGCCGCGCAGTACAAGGCGACCGACCTGATCAACAGCATCGACCTGGCGACGTCCACGCTGAAGGTGGCCGACAAGGGAATCGGGGTGCTGAAGCAGTTCTCGGGCGCCGGGAAGACGCCGAGCACGGGTACCGGCACTGGTACCGGCACCGGTACCGGCGGCGCCTCGCCCGAGCATCCGTCCGCCCCGGAATCCGTCTGAAGAGGAGTTGACCGGTGATTCCCTACAACGTGCTGCTTCCCGATTTCCACAAGGCGATGATCAACGCCGAACAGGCGCACATCCCGGCGCTGCGCTCCGCCGCGACGATGTGGTCGGAGGTGCATGCCTGGAGCCAGACCGCCGCCGCCGAACTGCGGCGCAACGCGGGCACGGTGACCTTGGCCGGCTGGCAGGACAAGGCCGCGGATTCGTTCGAAGCCAAGGTGGGCCGGTCGATCGCCGACCTGACGACGTGGAGCGACCGGATCGCCGCGTCGCAGGTCTCTGCCCAGCTCAACGCGCTGGCGGACACCCTGCCGGTGACGCAAGGCCTGGTCGAAGGCTTCTACGCCGAATACGCGGCCACCCGAATGAACCCGCTCACGTGGGAATTGGCTTTGCAGGCCTGGCAAAGCTCCGCGACGGTGATGAACGAACTGGGCGCCCAGTACGACGGCGCGATGCTCGCCGTGTGCGGGGCGGCGGGCGTGACGAACCCGGCGGACCTGATCCCGAACTTCAATATTTCCTCGGCGGACGCGGTGAAAACGGCGGACGCGGCGGTGAACCTGCTGACCGAAGTGCAAAGCCTCGCCCAGGCAGCGGGAATCGGCAGCGGCTCGGGCAGTTCCCCGGACCTGTCGAAGCTCACGAGCGGCCTGCCCGGAGCCGTCGGCGGCAACGGTCACGGACTTAGCCTGGACCCGAAGGATTGGACGTCGGGCCAAGGCATTTCGCTCGCCGGACTGGGTCCGGGCTCGCTGTCGCCGGGCGACCTGGGCGGCGCGCTCGGCGGAATGCCGTCCGCAGCCGGTTCCGCGCCAGTGGCCTCCGGGCTGCCCTTCGGCGCGCTCGGCGCCGCTGGCGCTGGCCTCGGTGCGATGCCCGCCGTGCGTTCCACAGCGGCGAAACGAAGCAGCGTGGAACCCGAGGGCGCGGCGAACAGTTCGGCCCGAGGCGGTGCGGGCGGAATGGTGCCGCCGATGACGCCGCACGGCACGGGCGCCGGAACCGCCGGAACCCTGCGTCCCGGCAGCGCGGAGAACACGGACGGCCACTCAGCCAACGGACGCCGCCGTTCCACCGCCAACGACGGCGTGACGGTCGCACTTCGGGGCCGGGCCAACGCCGCGCCGGATGGATTCGCCGCGCGGCCCAACCGGTTCGGCGAATCGGGAACGGGCACTGTGGAGCTGATCAACACCGCGGACTAGCGCTGAGCCGTGACGGCCGGATCGACCTTCTCGGTCCGGCCGTCACGCCGCCTGCGGAAAGCGCAGCTCGAAGATCGCTCCACCCTCGTCCGCGTTGTACACCGACAACACGCCGCCATGAGCCTGCGCGACCCACCGGACAATCGACAGCCCCAGCCCGGACGACCCGCCCGTGCTGCTGAACCGGTCGAACGCGTCCGCGGCTGTCGACGGGTCGATGCCGGGGCCGTGGTCGGCCACGGTGACCGTGCCGCCGTAAACCGTGATGTGCACGATCGCTTCCGCCCCTGGCTGCCTGCCGTAGCGGACCGCGTTGTCCAGCAGGTTGCCGACCGCGCGGCGGATCAGGGTCGGGTCGGCGTTCACCTTCGTCGGGGCCGCGGTCACGGTCACCTGCGCGCCTCCGGTGTGCGCGCTCTCGGCGATGTCGGTGACCAGCTGATCGAGCCACACCGGTTGCAGGTTCAGCTGTTCGACGCCCGCCGCGAGCCGGGCCCGGACCAGCAGGCTGTCGATGATGCTGCCCATGTCCGACGCCAGCTGCACCGTTCTCGGCAGCAGCGCGGCACGCTGATCCGGGTTCGCCTGGGCGGTTTCGGCCAGCGCGCGCAGGGCGGCGACCGGGCTGCGCAGGTCGTGCGCGGTCTCGGCGAGCAGCACTTCCTGTTCCTGCAAAGCCGCCGCGGCGGGCCGGATCGACCGGCCGGACAGCAGGTGTCCGGCGAAGCCGAGCACGGCGATCAGCAGGACGCAGCCGCCGACCACCAGCAGCACGAACCGCGTGTGCGCCGACTGTGTGTCGGTCAGGTCGGCGGACGCGACGACGGCCCCGAGATACTTCCCCGACGGGTTCAGCAACGGCTGCGCGCGCACCAGTACCGACCGGCCGTCCGTGCTCTGCTGGTAGCCCTCGACGAGGCCGCCGGTGTGGATCGCGTCGGCGGCGAGCCCGTTGAGCACGCCGGTGTCCATCGGCACGCACGTGCGGCCGGAGAGATGCGGCCGGAAGGTCTGCGCGCCGCCGGGCAGGATCGCGAACTGGGGACAGGCGTTGTTCAGCTCGTCGCTGTTGACGAGCGCGAAGCTGACCACGCCGCCGTCGTAGCCGACCTGCCTGCTGACCGCGGACGTGACGCGGTCGAGGCTCGAGGTGACCTCGGCGGTCCCGCGGTCGGCGTCCTCGTTGACGACGATCCAGGCGAGCACGACCAGCCCGATCGCGTTCATCGTGGTGAACAGCGCGGTGAGGACCCAGCGCAGCCTGCGCAGCCGGTCGGCGGCGGAGCCGTTCACCGAGCGCCGAACCGGTAGCCGAGACCGCGCACGGCGTGGATCAGCTCCGGTTCCCGCAGCTTCCGCCGCAGCCGCTTCACCACCGCGTCGACCGGATTGGACTTGTCGCCCATCTCCTCGGGAGCCGCCGCCCAGCAGTGTTCGAGCAGTTCGGCCCGGCTCACCGCCTGCCCGGACCGGACGAGCAGGTATTCGAGCACGGCGAACTCCTTGTTCGACAGGGTGAGCAGCACGTCGGCCCTGCGGACCTCGCGCCGCGCGCAGTCCACCACGAGGTCGTCGTGGCGGAGCACCGAGGGCCGGTCGGAGCCGCTGCGCGAGCACAGGTTCAGCACCCGCTGGGTCAGCTCGGCCATCGCGAACGGTTTGACCAGGTAGTCGTCCGCACCGTGCTCGAATCCGGCGACGCGGTCGGCGGGCGAATCGCGCGCGGTGAGGAACAGCACGGGCGTGTGCCAGCCCTGGCGGCGGAGCGCGTCGACGTAGCCGAGAGAATCGCCGTCGGGCAGCATCCGGTCGAACACCGCGCAGGCGTATCCGCGCGCGCCCAGCGCTCTTCCGGCTTCGGCGAGGTCGCCGCAGACGTGCACGCCGAGTCCGGCCGCGCTCAGCTGCGCGGCGACCGCGACCCGCATGTTCTCGTCGTCCTCGACGACCATCACCGTTGTCATCCAAACCTCAGGTGTCCCGATGGAAAGTTAGCGCATGCAGTTTCAACTACTCGGTCCGCTCGAGGCGCGCCCGTCGAGCGGCACCCGCATCGAGCTGAGGGCGACGAAGCCGGGCGCGCTGCTGGCGTTGTTGCTCCTGCACGCTAACGCCTGGGTCCGGGTCGATCAGCTGATCGCCGGAATCTGGCATGAACAGGCCGCGCCGGCGTCCGCGCTGCGCAACCTGCGCAGCTACGTGTGGCAGCTGCGGCAGAGCGTGGGGGAGCGGCTGGAAAGCCGGCCGGGCGGCTACCGGATCAAGGTGCTGCCGGGCGAGCTGGACACCGAACTGGTCGAAACGCTGGCGGAATCCGGTCGCGCGGCACTGGCCGACGCGGCGTACGAGACCGCGGCCGAGCGGCTGTCCGCGGCGCTGGGGCACTGGCGGGGAGAATCGTTCGAAGGCCTCGAATTCGACGGCGCGCGGGCGGCTGCGGCGAAATGGGAGGAACGGCGCGCCGAGCTTCAGTGTCTGCTCGCCGAGGCGTACCTCGCGTCGGACCGCGCGACGGACGCGATCACGTTGCTGCGCGAGGTCGCCGACCGCGATCCGCTCCGCGAAAGCGGCTGGGCGCGGCTCGTGCTGGCCCTACAGCAGGCCGGACGTCCGGCTGAGGCGCTGGCCGCGTTCGAGCACGCGCGGAAGCTGCTTGCCCGCGAACTCGGCTGGGAACCGGGACCGGAACTCGTTGCCGCGCAGCGGAAGGTGTTGCGGGAACGGCAGCCGGGCACGGGCGCGAAGCTGAGTCTGGTCGCGGGCAGCGGTTCCGGCCCGCGCCCGGCCGGGATCGACGGGCTGCTGGCGTCGGCCGCGAGCGAGGTGCTGATCATGTGCGCCACCGTCGGCCCGGGACCGGCGGACGCGGTGCGCCGGCTCGGCCAGGCCACGCTGCGGCCCGGCGTGCGCTATCGCGTGCTGTGCCCCGATTCGGCACGGCTGTCCGGTGCTCTCGGCGGCCTGGCGCTCGCGGGTGCGGACGTGCGTACCGTGGCTGACGTCCCGATGGACGCGCTGGTCGTCGACCGTTCGGCGGCGGTGCTGCCGGACGACCGGGCCGGGAGTTCGTCCGCGGCGGTGTTCCGGCTGCCCGGCGTCGTCGCCGCGACGGCCGGACTGTTCGACCGGATCTGGCCCGAGGCCGTGCCGCTGATCCCGACCGGCCTCGACGACCGGGACGGCGCCGCGGGGCTCACCCGCCGCGAACGCGATCTGCTGACCCTGCTGTGTTCCGGCAGCACCGACGAATCCGCCGCGGCCCGGCTGGACATCTCGGTGCGGACGGTCCGGCGGATGGTCGCCGACATCATGAACCGGCTCGGCGCGCGCAGCCGGTTCCAGGCCGGGGCGAAGGCCGCCGGGCGAGGCTGGCTGATGGCCGAGGCGGGCTGATGACGACGCCGAACGCACGACGGCTCCTGGTCGGCGACCGGCCCGGCGCGTACCCGACGATCGGCGACGCGCTCTCCGTCGCCCCGGACCACGCAGTGATCACCGTCGCCGAGGGCCGGTACCGCGAGGTGCTCGCCCTGTCCGGGCTGCGCGTGACGTTGACCGCGGAGGCCGGGGCGCAGGTGATCGTCGACGGTGCCGGAGCGGATCATCCGGTGCTGCACGCGGTCGGCGGATCCCTGACGCTGCAAGGGATCGAGCTGCACGCTGGTGAGGCGGCCGCGTTGGCCGCGGAGAATGTGGAACTGGTCGTGCGCCGCTGCTCGATCACCGGCGGACGCGGACCTGCGGTGCGGATCGAGGGGACGGCAGCGTTCGAATTGACGGGCTGCTCGCGCAAAGCTGTCGGGCAAG
>NZ_PQIA01000249.1 GCF_003385235.1 Amycolatopsis circi
GCCGGGGAGACGCCCGCCGCGGGACGGCGGATCTCCAGCCGCAGCCGCCGGACTCCGGTTACGTCGAGTTCGGTGTTCCGCGGGCTGCCGAACGCGGAATGGTCGAGGTGGCGGATTTCGCCGTCGAGCCGGATGCAGAACAGTCCAGTCTGGAAAGCCGCGTCCTCGGCGTCGTCGAGCACGCCGGCGACCGCGGTGAAATGCGCGTACGAACCGCCGAGGTCGATTTCCGCGAACGCCCACGCTCCGGAAGTCGGCCCGGCGGTGCGGAAAACGACACTGTGCTCGTAGCCGATCCCGTCGATCCGCGCTGAGCCTGCCGTGATGTCCGCGCTCTTCTCGCGCCACGGCAGTTCGGTCGCCCAGACTGGCCCAGGAACGGAATCTGTTGCCCCGCGCCAAATCCCGAGCACCGGACGTTCATTATGGCTGCGTCCGGTGATCGCGGAGATCAGCCCGGCGACGCCGTCGTCAGTGAATTCCGAAATCCGGAAATGCGTGGTGGAATACGGAGTGAGAAAGGACGGAACGTCCTCGACCGAAGCGCCCGGCAGCACCACCGGCAGGATGCGGCTGGTCTCGCGCTCCAGGTCGCGGGTGAGCGCGTCGCGCATGATCCGCGCCTCGAACTGGGAGCCGCGGCCCTCGTCGAAGGGCGCTTCGCCGTCCGCGCGCCGTTTGTAGTTCGGCGAGGCCACCACCAACACGAAGTCGGCGGCGAGGATGTTCCGGATCGCCCAGGCCGACCAGTCGAGCCGGGAGGCGTCGTCCCATTGGTCCAGCCGGACGTCGAGCCCGACGCGGGCGCGGAGGAAAGTGGCGAAGGTCCCGACCTGCCGGTAGTGCTCGGCGGCGGTGTCGTGGGCGTAGCTGATGAAGATCCGGGGTGCGGCGGGGGCGGACATCGGGCTCCTCGAATTCCGGCGGAAGCGACCGGTCCAGTTTCGGGTCCGCCTCCGGGGCCCGCGGGCGGACGCGGGTTTTCGGCCACAAAGTGTCCAGAATCTGTCCCTTGTCGCGGCGTGCGCCAAAGGTATCGTCGGGGTCCGAGGTCGGATCGCCAGGACGCGGAAATCGACGGGGAGCGCTGCCCAGGTGTACCACTACGACGTTTTCATCAGTTATCTGCGGACTGCCGATCCGATCGCCCGGTGGGTGCGCAACCATTTCCATCCGCGGCTGCGGGAACTGCTCGACGGCAACCTGGACCGGGAGGTCCGGGTGTTCTTCGACGGCTCGGTCCGGGTAGGCGGGAAATGGCCGGACGAACTGCGCTCCGCCTTGCGGCACACGAGGGTCCTGGTTCCGGTGTGCTCCCCGAAGTACTTCTACAACGAGTGGTGCCGCGCCGAATGGGCCTCGATGGAGCGCCGTGAGGAACTGGCCGGAGGAGACTGTCCGACCACCCTGATCTACCCGGTCATCTATTGCGATTCGAAGAATTTTCCGTCGTTCGCGCACGAACGCCGGATGCAGGACCTGACCGAGTGGAACCATCCGTACGAGCAATTCGAAGTCTCGCCGAAGTACATCGCTTTCCACGACCAGATGAACCGCATCGCGAAGGAGATCGAGGAACTGGTCAGCGCGGCTCCGGCGTGGTGCCCGGACTGGCCGGTGCTCACCCCACGGCCGGACGTTCCGCCCGTTTCCCGGTTGCCGAGGCTCTGAGCGATGACGGGCGTCGTGATCACCTTCTATTCCTACAAAGGCGGCGTCGGCCGCAGCTTCACGCTCGCCAACGTCGCGGTTCTGCTGGCCCGGTGGGGACATCGCGTGCTGTGCATCGATTGGGATCTCGAGGCACCGGGGCTGCACGAGTACCTCCGGCCGAAGCTGGACCACGATCCGGAAGGCGGCGTGGTCGATCTCGTCGCCGACTTCCGGGCCGGCAACGTCCGGCCGAACCGGCACATCATCCCGGTCCGCCTGGACAACGTGCCCGGCACGCTGGATTTCCTCCCCGCGGGCGGCGACGGCCCCGCATATCCGGGACAGGTGCAGGGAATCGATTGGGAAGGCCTGTACGACGAGGAGTTCGGCGAGTACCTCGAACGCTGCCGGGAGGCGTGGACCTCGGACTACGACTACGTTTTGCTCGACAGCCGCACCGGGATTTCCGACGTCGGCAGCATCTGCACCGCCCACCTGCCGGACCGGCTGGTCGTTCTCTACACCGCGAACACGCAGAGCGTCCGGGGCGCGGTCGACGTCGCTCAACGCGCGAACGTCGCGCGGAACGCCCTGCCGTACGACCGTCCACAGTTGCCGGTGCTGCCTGTGCTCTCGCGGTTCGACACGCGCGAGGAGTACGACCGGTCGGAAAGCTGGCGGGAGATCTGTCTCAAGGAAACGCGGGGCCTGTTCGACAGCTGGCTGGACCAGGACGTTCCGCCCGCGGTGATCGCGCGCCACCTCACCTTGCCGTATGTCTCGTATTGGACCTTCGGCGAGCAACTGCCGGTGCTGCTGGAGAAAAGCCCGGGTGCGGACCAGATCGGGTTCGCGCTCGAGACCGTCGCCGCGGTGATCGCGCATTCCTTCGACCGGACCGAGCTGCTGGCCGAAAACCGCGACGCCTACGTGGCGGCGGTGCGCACCCGCACGCAGAACTTCGCCTACGACATCCAAGTCAGCATGCCCCGGTCGAACCTCGAAGCCTCCCGGGACCTGGTGGCGGAGCTGGAAAATCTCGGCATCCGGGTGGGCAGGTCGCTGTCGGGCGACCGGTCCTGGCTCGGCCGGGCGGAGACCGATGCCCGGCATTTGTGCCTGGTGATCGACGGCAAGGCGAGCCGGTGGCAGCTCGCGGAGGTCGAGTTGTTCCTGCACCGCACGCTCGGCCAGGACCGCAGGCTGATCCCGGTGCTCACCGAAGGAACCGACCCCCGCGAGCTGTCCGGCTACCTCGGCAACCTGCGCCACCTGCGCCTCGGCCCGACGACCGGCCCGGCGAAGGTCGCGCGCGGCCTCGCCGACGAGATCGGCTCCGGCCGGGCCCTGGTGGACACCGGCCAGTCCGACCTGGTTTCCCTGCTGCGGCAAGCGACGCACGCCCGGCTGCGGCCCGGACTGTGGGACCTCGTCGACGACCTGGCCGGCGAAATCCCGGCCGCGGTCGGAGCCGGGGACAGCGTGCGGGCGCAGGAACTCGGCGCGGACCTGGCCGTACTGCTGCGCCCGCGCCGCGACAACGACGGCGCGGTGTCGCCGCCGCCACAGGTCCGGAAAGCGCTGGCCTGGGCCCAGCAAGTGCTCGACGTGCGGGTGAACGACAGCTAGCCGCTCGACCCCCAGAACGCCCCGCCCGCGACCGCGGCCGGGATGCCCCGAGGAAGGACGGCGGATGCACGAAAGACTGAGCCACAAGCAGTCCGCGGCGATGATCGCGCTGATGGTGCACGGCCGGGAGATGACGAACCCGGAGTTGCGCAAGGAAGCGGGCTTCGCGCTCGACGGAAAAGACCGGCTGAAGCTCAACGAGAAGTACGTCAGCAGCAGGAAATCCGGCCGCGCGTTCGTGCACCAGCTCACCGACGACGGCTGGGCATGGTGCGAGGAGGAACTCGCCGCGCTGTCCCCGCCGAAACCAGTGCGGAGCACGTTGACTGTGGTGGCTTACCTGGCGCTGCACGGATTCTTCGAGTACCTGCGGTTGCACAAGGTCACGCTGAAGGAGGTGTTCACCGGCAGCGACGCTCCGCAGGCGGCTGACCTGGAGGAGATGATCCGGCTGGCGTACCGGAAACTCGCCCGCTCTCCCCGGGACTGGGTCGGCCTGGCGGATCTGCGTCCGTTGCTGGGCGGTGCCGCTGTCGCCGAGGTCGACGCGGTGCTCAAACAGCTGAGCCGCACCGGGCAGGCGCATCTGGTGCCCGAGTCCAACCGCAAGGCCCTCACCGAGGAAGACAGGGAAGCGGCCGTGCGCATTGGCGGTGAGGACAATCATCTGCTCTCCATCGAGGCGTCATGATCGAACACTTGGCGGTATTGGCGACCCTGCGATTCGACTGGGCGGACACGCCTGACCACGTGTGGCGGGATTCTCCGTACCACGTCGACGGCCTGCACCCCGACGTGATGGCCGCGATCGACGTCGGCATCCGCGACGCCGCGGCCAGCGACGGGCCGAGCCCCATCGGGCTGGTCATGCAGGGCATGAAGGGGGTCGGCAAAACCCACCTGCTCGGCATGGTCCGGCGAGCGGCGCACCGGGCGGGCGGCTACTTCTTCCTCGACGATCTCACCGCGGGCGACGCGTTCTGGGAGGACACCGCCGACGCGCTGCGGCGCGGTCTGCTGCGCTCGGACGATTCGGCGGAGCCGCAGGTGCGCAGCTTCGTGCGCCGGGTGTGCGAGCGCGGCGACGTGCCGTGGGAAAGCACTTCGGCGCTGATCAGCGGACGTGGACTGAGCCGATCGCACGTCGACGCGTTCCTGATGGGACTGCGGAAGCTGGACAGGCAGGTCGCGGTCGAGTGCGCGGACACCGCTCGCGCCTTGGTGCTGTACGCCGCCGAAGACCTGACGCAGAACGAGGTCGGCGACGATTACCTCGGCCGCTTCGAGGAATCGAAATCCGGAGCCCGGCGCAAGTGGGGGATCCGGGCGAAGCCGAAGTCCGCGTCGGACCAGGTGCACGACATCACCCGGCTGCTCGCGCTCACCGGGCCGGTCGTGATCGGCGTCGACCAGCTCGACACCTTGCTGGCCGTCTCCGGTCTGCAGGCGAAGGAAGTCGGCCGCCGCGAGGACAACAACTTGCTCGTCGCCCAGATCGCCGACGGGCTGATGGAGCTGCGCGAGATCACCCGGCGGACGCTCACCGTGCTCGCCTGCCTGCCCGCGACCTGGCAGCAGATCAAGGGGAAGGCAGCGGACACCGTGCCCGACCGGTTCCGGGAAACGCTCACGCTCGGCCGGGTGCTGGACGCCGAGGTCGGCAGGCAGCTGGTGGAACGGCGGCTGGGGTTCGCCTACGCGGCAATGGATTTCACCCCGCCGCACCCGACCTGGCCGGTCGCCGCCTCGGCCTTCGAAGGGCCATGGGAAGAAAACACGCCGCGGGAGATCCTGAAGCGGATCGGCGCGCACATCGACGCCTGTGTGCGTGCGGAACGAGTGCAGGAGTTGACTACGTTCAACCCGGACACACCCGCGGTGCTGCCCGCGCGTCCGGAGCCGAAACCCGACCGCTTCACCGAACTGGACGACTGGTTCGACCAGCTCCGGGCGGCGGCGGATCCGTCGGCGCTGCTCGACCACAAGGTCGAGGACGACGTGATGCCCCGGCTGCTGTCGGCCGCGTTGCGCGGCTGGATCACCGAGGTCGGCGACGACGAGATGGAGTGGGACACCCGCGTCAGCGAGGACGAACTCCACGCGTGGCTCACCCACACTCTCGACGAGGCCTCGGATCTCGAAGAACACTGGGCGTTCCGCGCGATCTCGGCGAAGAATCCGATCGCCGTGCTCAGCCGCTTCCGGAAGGCGCGGTCGGCAGCGGGATTGCGGGCGGGCGCGGACAACCGGCACCTCGTCCTGATCCGGAACTCCTCGTGGTCCAAAGGAGAAAAAACCCAAGCCGAACTCCGCGCGTTCGAAGCCGCGGGCGGGAAACGGCTCAAGATGTCCGAAGCGGACGTCCGCACGTTCTGGGCGCTGGACGAGATGTTCGTCAAGGGCGGCCCGGACGTCCACGAGTGGCTCATCGACCGCAGGCCCGCCCGGCGCTCGCAGCTGCTCTCCGGAGTCCTGCCCGACGCCGCCCCGCGTCCCGGCAGCACCGCACAAGCGGCCCGAACACCAGCAGCCCAGCGACCCCGAAACCCAGCACCAGAGACCCAGCGGCCCGCTGCTCAAGCTTCCCTCTTCACTCCCTCCCCAGCCCCGCGAGCGAACCGCACCGGAACCGCCCCGGCGCCTCGTTCCGACGGGACCCACCCGCCCCCGGACGGCACCCTCA
>NZ_PQIA01000247.1 GCF_003385235.1 Amycolatopsis circi
GAATTGCGGCGGCTGGACGCGGAGGGTTCGGCCGCCGGAGCGGCGGGAGGTGGACAGCTGGGGTGAGTCGTCGCGGTGGCGGCCGGGCTGGCCGGGGCGGGTTGGGGCCTCCAAGCGGGCTCGCCAGTGGGGGCGAGACGAGGAGCGCAGGCGGAGTGCGTGCCGGAGAACGCATCGAGGCGAGCGGGGCTCCCGCCGAATGCCGCGGGAGCCCCGGAGAGCCCGGAGAGCCTTACTGCGCCGTGAACCCGCCGTCGACCAGGATTTCCACTCCGGTCACGTATGAGGATTCCGCGGAAGCCAGGAAGAGGATCACGTCCGCGACCTCTTGGACCTCGCCGGTCCGGCCCATCGGGACGCCCTCTACCTGCTTCGCTCGCCATACCGGGTCGGTGGAGCCGCGGGAGGTGCGCATCGGCGGGAGCAGGCCGGGCGCGACCGCGTTGACTCGGATGCCTTCGCCGGCATAGTGGACGGACGCGGTGGTCGTCATCGCCTTGATCGCGCCCTTCGAAGCGGCATACCCCAGGTGCACGCCGACCTGGCCGATCGAGGCGGAGATCGACGTCAGGTTCACGATCGAACCGCCACCTCGGCCGGACATCGCGGCGGTGCCGTGTTTGATGCCCAGGAACACCCCGCGGGCGTTGACCTGCAGCAGGCGGTCGTAGAACGCCGTACTGGTGAGGTTTGGGTCGAAGGTGCCGCTGATACCGGCGTTGTTGACCAGCACGTCGAGCTTCCCGTGCTGGTCCAGGACGTCGGCGATCGCGGTCGTCCAGGAGTCCTCGTCGGTGACGTCCAGGCGGCGGTATTCGGCTTGGCCGCCGTTGGCGCGGATTTCCTCGGCCACGGCGGTGCCGTCAGCGTCTTCGACGTCGGTGACGACGACTGTCGCTCCTTCACGTGCGAAGGTGAGGGCGGCCGCCCGGCCCATTCCGCTCGAAGCGCCGGTGATCAGGGTGACCTTGTCGGCCAATCGCATATGGGGTGCCCTTTCGCTGGTGGGGACCCCAGTCTGACTCCGGGCCGGGCGAGGGGCCGAATCAGGCCAGTTCCGCGGAGACGACCGACGAAAGGTCACGCAGCGCGTCCAGCAGCGCGTCGAGCGCGTCGGGGCTGACCAGGACGGTGCTGACCATGCTGCTCTCCCGGACGCCCTCGCGGACGTCGACGGACAGCTCGTGGATCAGCTTCCCGTGCTGGGTCAGCGTGGCGACCAGGCAGGGGATCTGGTCGATGCCGCCGACGAAATAGGTCGCGATCCGGCGGCGGACCAGCATGGCCGGGGCGGAGGTGTACGGGGCGGTGGAAAAGGTGCTCAAGGACATGGCGTTTCTCCGGGAAGAGAGGGTCTGGCGGGAAAGGGGCCAGGTCCCGAAGAAGAAAAACGGCGTACGCCGGCATGCGCGCCGGCAGCCTGGTTCAGCCGGCGCGCTGGGTTACGAGTCGCTCGGACTTCATGAGGCGCAGCACGGCGACAGGCTAACATGCCGAAGCGAGAAGGCAAACCAATCCACAATGGACAGAAGGCTCGGCCGGGTTCGGTCCACGGTCGCAGCTTGCGCGGCAAGGTGGCCGCACGCAGGGCGACCTCCACTTCCAGCCGGTGTTCGGCGAGCGGCCGTCCTTGCGGACGCGATAGTGGACGGTGTTCTTGTGCGGGTGCAGCGGGCGGCGGCGCGCGTGTGAGCTGCCGTCGGTGTCGAGGAAGACCCGCAGCTGCTCGGTGCCCGGATCGTCGGCGACGATGTCTCGCGGCGCGGGCATTGCGGTATCTGCGGCGGTGAGGACTACCCGATCAGGACACCCGGGTTCAGGATCCCGGCTGGGTCGAGGGCGTCCTTCGCCGCGGACAGGGCGGCGGCGAACGGGTCCGGGCGCTGCCGGTCGTACCACGGACGGTGGTCGCGGCCGACCGAGTGATGGTGGGTGATCGTGCCGCCGTTGGCCAGGATCGCTTCGGACACCGCGGTTTTCAGCTCGTCCCACTGTGCGACGGTGCTGCCCCATCGGCCGGTCGCGTAGCTGCCGTAGTACGGCGCGGGGCCGTCCGGGTAGACGTGGGTGAATCGGCAGGTCACCACGCCTGCGCCGCAGACCTCGGCGATCGCTGCGTTCGCGGCCGTCGTGACTGCGTTGTGCAGGGACTCGAACGCGTCCCAGGTGCAGGCGGTCTCGAAAGTCTCCACCACCATCGACCTGCGGGCGAGCGCGTCGCGCTGGTACGGCATCCGCAGGAACGCGGATCGCCATGCTGAACCGGATTCGCCGCGGCGGGCGGTGACTGTGCCGCCGTGGTCCGCGGTGAGTTCGAGCGCGCGGTCCAGCCAGGCGTCCACCGGATGGTCGGCGGACTCGAACGCCAGCAGCAGCAAGCCATCCGTCTGGACGCCGGTGTTGAGGAACGCTTCGGCGGCGTCGAGGAGTCGGCAGTTCGCCGGGTACAGGCCGGATTGGGAGATCGCCCGGGTCGCTCGTACTGCGTCGGCGTACTTGGTGAAGCTCACTGACGCTTTCGCCTGCCAGCGCGGACGTTCCTGCAGCCGCATCCAGGCTTCGGTGATCACGCCCAGTGCGCCTTCCGAGCCGAGGAACAACCGATCCGGCGACGGTCCGGCCCCCGAACCGGGCAACCGTCGCGACTCGCTCACGCCGGCTGGGGTCACGACGCGCAGGGATTCGGTGAGGTCGTCGATGTGCGTGGCCAGCGTGGCGAAGTGGCCGCCGGCGCGGGTCGCCAGCCAGCCGCCGAGCGTCGAATGCGTGAAGGACTGGGGGTAGTGCCGCAACGTCAAACCGTGCGGGCGGAGCTGGTCTTCCAGTGCTGGTCCGTAGACCCCGGCCTGGATCCGCGCGGCGCGGCTCGGCTGGTCGATCTCCACGACCTGGTCGAGGCGACCGAGGTCCAGCGACACCGCGGGCGCGGGGAACCGCGGCTCGATACCGCCGACGACGGAACTGCCGCCGCCGTAAGGGATTACCGGCGTGCCGTCGGTGGAACACCAGTCCAGGAGGTCGAGCACGTCCTGCTCGGACTCCGGCCGCGCGACGACGTCCGGCACCGCTTCGACACGCCCTTCCAGGTTGCGTACGACGTCGCGGAACGCCTTGCCTCGCGCGTGCGACAGCCGGTCGGTCTGGTCGGTCGAGCACAGCCGGGCCAGTGCGGCGGGCGGGCGGAGCCGGGATGGCGGTACCGGCAGGTCGTTCGGCGAGGGCGGAGCGTGGTCGGTGAAGTCGTGGGCGGGAAGGAAGGCGGACGTGCGCGTGACCAGCGCTTCCGACTCTTCGGCGGTCAGCGCCTCCTCGGTGTCGCCCCAACCCCACCAGGACCGTGTCATCCGACTGCTCCCTCCCGAAGTGACCCCAGGGTAACTTACTCTAGGGTAATAGGCACTGAGGAGGAAAGATGAGCGTGCTGACCGCTGCCGCGCCGTTCGTGGTCAACCGGGTGCTTCCCCGCTTCGACCAGCGGATCGAGGAGTCCGCGAAGCCGTTCGACCGGCCCGGCCTGCTGCGGCCGCATCCGGACTCGCGGACCTGGGCATGGACGCATTACGGCGTCTTCGTGCCGCAACTGCCGCGGCCGCATCGCTACCTCAACACCATGACGCTGATCGGCAGCACCGGCACCGTCTGTTTCGACAACGACTACCTCGCGACCTCGGATGCCCGTCGCACGACGACCGTTCTCTCGTCTACCGCCGCGCCTGGGCATCATCACTATCAGGCCTACGATTCTCACGCTGAATGCCGGTTCGCGGAGGACGGTTCGCGGCTGGAATGGGATTCGGATCTGGCTATCGAAGCGGCGCATCCGTCGTATCAGGTGCATGCGCGTTACGACGGCTTCTCGGCGGACTTGGCGATCACCGCGACGTCGCAGGTGTCGTGGTTCGTGCGGAATCCGGCTTACGACCACTTGAGTCTGCTTGCCACCTTCAGCGGGATGATCACGGACGACGCCGGCGAGACTGAAATCGGCGGTCTCTGCACTGTTGAGTACGCGCGATCGCTTTCACCGCAAGCACTTCGACGTTCACCATTGCCGCCCCGGTTCAAGTTGCCGATCGACTTCTTCACCTATCAGATCATCAATCTCGACGACCGGACGCAGCTGCTGCTGACCGACGTCCGGGCGGCGGGAGCGACAGCTTGTCGGCTCGCGCATCTCCGCACGCTTGACGGCGACGCGGCGGTATTCCGGGACGTGCAGGTTGAGGTGGAGCATCGGGCTGAGCCGGAGGTTGATCCGCGGGGGCGCGAGATGCGGGTGCCGGAGCGGTTCCGGTGGACGGTGCGGGATGGCGCGGAGGAGGTCGTCGCGTTGGAGGTGATTGTGGACAGTCCATTGCGGTATGGGCACGGGCGCGGATATGTCGGCGCGTACACGTATTCCGGCGCGTTTCGGCGGCGGCCGGTGTCGGGGAGCGGATACTTCGAGTGGGTGGACTGCGAAGTCAGCCGCGCAGGGAGGTGAGGATGCGGGCGCAGCGTTGAGTGGTGATTTCGGCGGGTTCCTCGGGGTGCTCCAGCCACCAGTTGACGGTCGCGGCGACCGCGCCGTACCAGATGCGGGCGAACAGCGAGGCGTCGGCGGGGTCCAGGAAACCGGCTGAGGACAAGGCTTCCTGGGTGCCTTCCGCGCCGAGCGTCGACAGTTTGCGGCGGTAGGAGCGGGCGGCTTCGTCCACTGCGGAGTTCGGCGGCAGCGTGGGGTCCCAGAGGACTGCCCAGTCCAGGCGGCGAGGTTCCAGGGTGCGGAAGATCGCTTCGAGAGTGCCTAGGGCTCGGGTCAGGCCGGTGCCGGTTTGGGCTTCGGTTACGGCGTCGACCAGCGGGGCCGCGCCTCGGTGCAGGCAGGCCAGGTAGAGGCCGTCTTTGGACTCGAAGTAGCCGTAGACCAGGGGTTTGGAAATTTCCGCCCGGCGCGCGATGGCGGCTACTGAGGCGTGGGCGTAGCCCTGGGTGCCGAACTCCTGGACGGCGGCGTCGAGGATCAGCCGCTCCCGCTCGGGTCGCGGCATTCCTTTGCTGCCTGCCGAATTCGCCACGGGTTCAGCATAGCCGATCCGGGTCGCGAGTTGCTTAGGTCCATTGTGGACTCTGCGGCGCGGGGGTCGGGTAGGCTGCTCGCACGGGTTCTTCGCGAGACAGGGGAGTGTCGCTGTGTCTACTCATCATCTTGTGACTGACGGCGCGGACATCGTTTACGACGTGCATAACCAGCCGCTCGGGGAGAGGGCTCGGCCGTTGGTGATGATCGGGCAGCCGATGGACGCCAGCGGGTTCAGTACGCTCGTGTCGTTGTTTCCGGAGCGGACTGTGGTTACTTATGACCCGCGGGGGCTGGGGCGCAGTACTCGGTCTGATGGGGCTACGGAGAATCGGCCTGAGGTTCAGGCTGGGGACGTGCATGCGGTGATCGGGGCTCTTGGGGTGGGGCCGGTCGATGTGTTCGCCAGCAGTGGTGGGGCGGTTACCGCGTTGGCGTTGGTGGCGGGGTATCCCGAGGACGTGGTGACCTTGGTTGCGCATGAGCCGCCTGTTATTTCGGTGTTGCCGGATGTCGAGGCTGCTGCTCGGGCTTGTGATGCGGTGACTGAGGTTTATTTGGATCGGGGGTGGGGGTATGGGATGGCTGCGTTTATCGCGATGACTAGTTGGGTGGGGGAGTTTACCGAGGAGTTTTTTGCGCAGCCGGTGGCTGATCCGGTTCAGTTTGGGATGCCTGCTGAGGATGACGGCAGGCGGGATGATCCGTTGTTGTCTGAGCGGTCTCGGCCGGTTATTGATTATGTGCCGGATGTTGCTGCGGTGCGGGCTGCTGGGACTCGGGTTGTTGTGGCGGTGGGGGAGGAGACTGGGGATACGTTTACGGGGCGGACT
>NZ_PQIA01000251.1 GCF_003385235.1 Amycolatopsis circi
CCCCCGCCTCCATCCGCCCACCGGCAGCAACGACCCGATCCCGCAACCCGGACAACCCATTCCCAGGATCCGCCGCAGAACCAACACCGTCGTCACGAATCTCCACGGCATCCCCCGAAACAATCACCGCACAAGCAGTCGCCCGAGAATGCCGCACCACATTCGTCAGTCCCTCCCGTACCACCCACCCGAACAACTCCTGATGCGGCCCATCCACCGCAGTAGGAAAGTCCGCACTAATCCCCGCCGCGCGCAACAATTCCCGCCCCCGCGCAAGCTCCCCGGCAAGCGTGACATCCCGATATCCGGAAACCGCGGCCCGAACGTCCGCAAGCGCCTGCCGGGACAACTGCTCGACCTCGCCGATCTCCTCGACCGCCCGCTCATCCCCCTTGGCCGCGAGCCGCCGGGCGAGATTGCTCTTCACCGTGATCGCGGTGAGCGAATGCCCCAAGAGATCATGCAAATCCCGTGAAATCCGCGACCGCTCCGCATCCGCGGCCAACCGCTCCACCTCCGCCCGCGCCTGCACCAACGCCCGGTTCGCCCGCAACGCCTCCGCGAACGCGACGACCACCAACACGGTGAACACCAGCGCAGCAGCCTGCGCCCAACCCGGGTCCGTATGCCAGACCATCCACGGCACCAGCACAGTCGCCGCGGCAGCGACCGGCACGATGACCATGCCCCAGCGCGGCAACCGCGGAACAGCGAGCGAAACCACCACAGCAAGCAGGTAAAACGCGTTCGCGTGCGCGACCGGCAACACGACGGCGAACAACACCGTTAATACCCCGGTCAGGATCCAGAAAAGCCTGCTCCGGAAGCCGTAGGCAGCAACCGCCGCCCCGATGTAGCAGGCACAGAACGCCAGCAGAGCCACCACCGCCACCGGCTGGTCGCCGGTCTGGGCGAGAACGATCAGCGGGTACACCAGGAGGCCGGCGTCCAGCACGAGCCGGCGCCAGCCCAGTACCCAGCGTTGTGCGTCGGAATCGGGTCCGCGGTCCACCTGCGGCACGCTACTCGGAGAACAGCGAGCGCACGTGCCGTCCGTTGACCAGGACGACCACCGCCAGCAGCAGCAACCCGCAGACGCCCTGTTCGAGCCGGACCCACAGCGGCAGGAATCCCGGAATCGACACGATGACGATGATCGCGACCGTCATCACCGCCGAGACGATCCGCAGCCGCAGCAGCCCCCGTTTCGACCCGCGAGCCGCGCTTCTCGCGAACAGGAACGTGAGCAACGCGCTGGCGGCCACGATCGTGGCGCGGACCCAGACGACGTCGGTAACCATCGCGGGGTCGTTGCGGAAGAGGAAGATCGCGCCGAGGGTGAGCACGCTCAGCGCCAGGTAGGCCCCGGTGAGGACACCGACCGTCCGGACGGCCGGGTCGGTGCGGGGCTGAGCGGAAACCGTTGCGGGACGGGAGTTCATGACTGTCCTTTCCGGACCGTTGGCCGGCCCGGTGGATCCGGTGCCGCCTGCCTGTCCAATACTGAGCGGACGGGCAGGCGGGCCGTAGTGTCGCCGCGCATCGGTGCGCGATGACATTTGTCAGAACCCGGTCATCCGCGCCGTCAGCGGGCAGCCGTGAGCTTCGGCCCGATCGCCGCGCCGACGACCACGAGCACCCCGCCGAGGACGAGCAGATACGCGCCGAGGCCGATCTTCGACAGGTCCTCGGAGAACATCGCGATGATGCCCGCGATGTGGAAGGCGAGCATGATGGTGGCCCGTCCCGCGAAGACGGCGCGGTACCACCAGAAGTTCGGCGGCGTCAGTTCGCGGCGGCGGATCCCGCTCAGCCAGTAGGCGGACTTCTTCGTGCGCAACGCGCCGAGCACCCACGGGAGGGTGGCGCCCAGCGACGCGGCGATCACGACGAAGGCGAGGAAACGCACGTACATCGCGGCGAAGCTGTCCATGCCGGACGTCATCTTGCTGAAGGCGTCGATGAAGGTCACCGAGGCGCTTTGGGAGCCAAGGGTGAAGGTGACCCAGGGAATGAAGAGGGCGACGATCTCGAGGATGCCACCGACAGCCACCGGAATGATGCCGAGTCCGGGGGAAGTGAGGGGGCGGCCTTGAGCCGGGTAACCCTGGCCGGGCTGGGGTGCGGAGTAACCGGCCCCCGGCTGCGGCGGCTGGGCGGGGTAGCCGGGCTGTGGTGCTGGATAACCCTGCCGACCGGGGTAAGCGGCTTGGCCGGGGTACGGCTGGCCCGGCTGCCCGGCCTGCCCTGGGTACGAACCCGGTGCGGGCTGACCCGGATACTGCCCCGGCTGCCCGGCCTGTCCCGGGTACGAACCCGGCGCGGGCTGACCCGGGTACTGCTGCGCGGGTTGCCCGTACTGCGGAGACTGCTGCGGATAACCCTGCCCAGCCGGAACACCGGGCTGCTGCGGGTAACCGGCGCCCGGCGGAGGCGCCTGCCATCCCGGCGGGACCGCACCCGGCTCCTGCGGCGTGCCCGGCTGCTCCTGTGGACCCCCTGAGGTACTCATGGCCGCCGATGGTAACTGCCGCACTGACGCGATGAACGGTGAAAGTCCGGCTCGACCATGACAAGTCCGCACAACGGGACCAGTCGCCTCCCCGAGCACCGCACAACGAGGCCGCTGACCAGGCGAATCGCCGCCAGAAACCACCCGGCCGGACCGCTGAGCCAGCCAAGGACCTGCCGCGCGGCCGGTTCGATGGGCGCGACCCAGCGGGATCGAGCCCACCACCGCACCTGACCGCGCAGCGCGGGCCGGTCTCCCGCTAGATCAGCGGGCAGCGCGCAGGATCAGTTCCGCAACCGCCTCCGGCTGCGAAACCAGCACCGCGTGCGAAGCGTCCGCCACCTCGACTACCTCGGCCTCCGCGCGTTCCGCCATGAAACGCTGCGCCGCCGGCGGGATGTTCTTGTCCGCGGTCGGGATGAGGCTGTACACCGGCAAGTCCCTCCACGCCGGTGCGGGCGAAGCCTCGTCCAAGGCCGCCGCGGCGATCGGGCGCTGGCCCGCCGCCATCAAGCTGGCCTGCTGGGCCGGGACGTCCGCCGCGAACTGCTGGTGGAACAGGTCCTGCCGGACATAGAGGTCGACGCCCTCCGCCAGGGCGACCTGCTCCAACGTCTCCCCCAGGGTCCCGCCGGGGAACTTCCCGGCCAGCTCACCAGCGCTTTCACCCTCGTCCGGAAGGAAACCGGCGATGTAGACCAGCGCCTGCACCCCGGGGTGCCCCACCGCGGCGGCCGAGATCACCGAGCCGCCGTAGGAGTGGCCGACCAGGACGATCGGGCCCTCGATGCTGTCCAGCAAGGACCGCACGTACGCGGCGTCTTCGGCAACTCCGCGCAGCGGGTTCGCCGCCGCGATCACCCGGTGTCCAGCGGCTCGCAGCCGCTCGATCTCCCCGTTCCAGCTGGACGAATCCGCGAACGCGCCGTGCACCAGAACGACAGTGGCAGTCATGGGTCCTCCTCCGTGAAAGTTCCGAACGAGGACCACAGTACAACTAAGTTGTGTACAATCAAGTTGCACACGATGAGACCTGGCTCACGGTTCCCGGTAGGACCGGGGCGGGGCGCCGAGAAGTCGGCTGAACATCGTCGTGAAGGCGGCCGGGCTTTCGTATCCGAGGGTGACCGCGACGTCGGCGACCGGAAGGTCGGCGGCCAGCAGCGGGAGCGCGCGCAGCACACAGGCCCGCTCCCGCCAGCGAGCGAAGCTCAGGCCCGTTTCGGCGCGGAAAAGCCGGTGCAAAGTCCGTTCGCTGACGTGCAACTCATCCGCCCATCGCGAAGGCGGATCGTGGACATCAGGAGCGTCCGAAAAGGACTGACACAGGGCGCGCAAGCCTTCATGGCGCGGCCACGGGAGTTCAAGCGGCAACGGAACACAACGAGAGAGTTCGTGCAGCAAAAGGGAAATCAGTGTGGCATCGCGGCCGCGACGAGGGTACTCGGGGGCGACGTCCACGGCCTCTCGGAGCAGTTCGCGCAGCAGAGGCGAGACATCGACGGTCTGGCAGCGGCGCGGGAACCACGGCACGGCGGACGGTTCCAGATAAAGACTGCGCGTGGTCACGTTCATCATCACCACGCTGTGGTCAGTTTCCGGCGGGATCAGCACCGCGCGCCGCGTCGGGACGGTCCACGTGCCATCGGCCGTTCCAACGCGCATGGAACCGGTAGCGCCATAGAGGAACTGTGCGCGGCGGTGCCGATGCGGTGGCAGGAAGTGATCCGGCGGATAGTCCGTGCTGATCGCGAGCACGGCCCGCGGCAGGGCGTCGACCTCGGACAACGGAACGTTGCGCATGCCGCCAGCGTAGGTGTCCGAAGCTCGAAAGAACCTGGCGAATCTTCGGATGCGCGCCGCACCCGTCACGACCTACCTTGAAGCCAGTGTTGACCTCGATCCTGATTCTTCTGCTCTTCGGCTGCCTCAGCGGCGTCACGACCGTGCTGTTCGGTTTCGGCGGCGGATTCGTCACCGTGCCGGTGGTCGCGGCGGTCACCAGCCGCGGTGACGCGATGCATGTCGCGGTCGCTACGTCCACGGCCGTGATGGTGGTGAACGCGATCAGTGCGACCGTCGTCCAAGCTCGGGCCGGACGCCTCCGGCGCGACTACATCTGGCCGCTCGCCGCGTTCGTCGCGATCGGTGCCGTCGTGGGTTCAGTGGCCGCGACCTATGCGGGGGACGGACTGTTGCGCGTCCTGTTCATTGCCTACCTGGCAGTGACCATTGTGGACAGCCTGGCGCGCGGCGGATTCCTTAAGCCGCAAGGGGAACCGAAGCCGTTGAGCACGTTCACGAATACCGCGGGGGGAGTCGGAATCGGCGCGGTGGCGAGTTTCCTCGGAGTGGGCGGCAGTGTGATGACGGTGCCGTTGCTGCGCCGCAAGGGGCTTCCGATGGCTGACGCGGCAGCGATGGCGAACCCGCTCAGCGTGCCCGTCGCGGTGGTGGCGACCGCGGTTTACGCGACGGCGGGCGGCGGGCCGTCGGGGTATCTCGACCCGGTCGCCGGCGCGGCGTTGCTGGCCGGTTCACTGCCGACGATCGCGCTCGTCCGGCGGGTCGCCGACCGGTTGCCGGACAAGGTGCATGCCGTCGCGTACGTGCTGCTGCTGGCGGCGGCGCTGATCGCGGTGGCGGTCAGCTGAGCACCGAACGGACGGTTTCCTCGTCGCGGGCGACCACCGTGGTGCCGTCGTCGGCGGTGATGATCGGACGCTGGATCAGCTCCGGGTGCTCGGCGAGCGCGGCGATCCACCGTGGACGGTCTTCCGGAGTCCGCGTCCAGGATTTCAGCCCGAGTTCACCAGCGATTTTCTCGCCGGTGCGGGTGATGTGCCACGGGTCGAGGCCGAGCCGGTCGAGCACCGCGACGAGTTCGGCCTCAGTCGGCGGATCCTCCAGATAGCGGCGCACGGTGTACTCCGCGCCGGCCTCGTCGAGCAGCGACACCGCCGAACGGCACTTCGAACAACGCGGGTTCACCCAGATCTCCACCCGCGCAGTCTAACCCGCTGCTATATCGGGAGGAGTCCTTGCCGGACAAGAGCCTTCGGTGCGTCTTGGATCACCTGCCCGGACCGGGTGGAACGGGCGTACCGTTCGTACATGACCCTGCCGCTGACCACCGAACGTCTCGTGATCCGGGACTGGACGGCTGACGACGCCGAAGCCGCGTTTCAGATCTACGGCTCTTCTGACGTCACGCATTGGCTGACTCCTGCCATGGACCGGGTCGCGGACGCCGCCGCGATGCGGTCTGTGTTGCAGGCTTGGCAGGAGGCGCAGCCTAACTTGATTCCGCCTCGGGGGCGGTGGGCGGTGGAGCGCCGGTCGGATGGGCGGGTTATTGGGG
>NZ_PQIA01000025.1 GCF_003385235.1 Amycolatopsis circi
GTACGCCACGGCCCGCCCCCTCCGCCCCGGAGCCCCCGGAAACGGGCCGCACCCTGCCTAGGACCGCCTACTTCGACGGCGGAGCCGAAGCAGGCACGGACGGCGCGGGCGCGGGTGCGCCGCCGGCCGGTCCAGCGGCCTTGTACGTGTCCATGTCGGTGATCTTCCACGTGTCGCCCTGCAACTGGGCGTCCACGTGCATCTGCGCGGTGCCGGCGGCGGTCTGCTTCGTGTCCGCGCGCGTCGACGTCTGGTCGATGAACAGCATCACCCGGGCGAGGTCGCCGTTCAGCCGGATCACCGCACTGCGGGTGACCTTGCAGGTCACGACCACCTTCTGCTGCGGCGCGAGCTTCTTGACCTGGCCCATCAGCGCGTTGTAGCTCGTCTTGACCTGGTCGGTCGCGAGCAGCTGGTTGGCCGCGTCCTCGGTCTTCTTGATGTTGTTGAAGTCGTAGGAGAACAGCGTCTCGATCGCCTTCGAGACCTGGTCCTTCACCTGCGCGGTCTTCGCCACGTCGAGCACCGCGCGGTTGCTCGTCGAATCGGCCGCGTCGGAGCCCTTGACCTGGAAGATGACCGCCGCGGCGACCAGCGCCAGCCCGACGACCAGCAGCAGCGCGACCCGCACGGTGTTGCGGCTGACCACGGACCGCTGAGCCGGTACCGCGGCGACCTCATCATCTCCGGAGTCCTCGGCCCGCGCCTTGGTCTCGGCTTCTTCGACGTCCGAGGGCTTGGCCGAACCGGTGTCCCGCTTCTTCCGTCGGGGGCTCGGCCGGGCCGGTTCTTCCTCGACGGTCTCGCCGGTCAGCGCGTCGACCTCGTCGGACGGCGCTTCCTTGGCGGCCCCGGAAACCTCGGCTTCCGGTTCGGCGGCTTCGACCGTGTCATCCTCGACCGCGGTCTCCGCGACCTCGGTCTCAACAGGCTCAGGCTCGGCCGGACGCACCAGCCCGCCTCGCGGGATGCGCAGTTCCTGGGTCACCTCGGCCGGATCCGCGTCGGGGAGCGGCCGCGGCCGGGGACGCGGCTTGGGCGAGGCCGCCTGCTCCGCCGGGTCCGACGGTTTGCGCAGCCCGGCGACCTTCGGCCGGCGGGCCGGTGGCGTGCTGCTGCGCGGTGGCTGGCGACGGGAGGGGGGCACTGCGGAACTCCGATCTGCGGGTGAAGCTACTGGCCGGCGGCGACGAGCGGCACTTGGTCGATCCCGGACAGCTTCCAGTCGCTGCCGACCCGGGTCATCTGGACCTCGAGCCGCAGCGCCTTGGTGGCGTTCTTGCCGCCGGCCGAGGTGTCGGTGCTGATCGCGGCCAGGAAACTGGCCTTGCCGTCGTGGTCGTTCAGCTCCTCGACCGCGATGTCCTGGATCGTGGTGGTGACCTTGACCTTCTGGTCGGTCAGCGCCTTCGAGTAGTTCGGCTGGGCCTGCGCGATCTGCTTGGCCATGTCGTCGCTGGAGACCGACTTCTGCTTGGCGAAGTAGTCGTCGAGGTGCTGGTAGTCGACCTGGGTGTAGGCCAGCACCGCGGCGGAACCGTCCTTGAGCACGTCGTCGCGCGCCGAGGCGAGGTCCCGGTCGCCGTCCATCTCCGCGACCAGCCACATGATCCCGAACACGATCGCCACCACCAGCGCGGCGAGGGCGAACGCCCCGGAACCGAGCAGCCAGACGCGCGGCGATCCGGGAAGCGTCCACTTTTCCTTCGCCGCCCCCGCCGTTGCCGGTTCGGGCGTATCAGCGGTCGCCTCTTCCTCGGCGACCGCGTGCTCGGCACTCATAACACTCCAGAGTAGGTAACAGTCATCAAATCCCGGTCAGCCGACCCCGAGCAGCGCGCCGAGGCTGTTCAGCGAGACCCCGGGGCTGCCGACGACGCCGGGCACCTGCGAGTCGCGCATCTCCTGCAGTTCCTGCGCCGGCCGGTTCTGGTTGGCCGCGATGTCCTGCTGCGACGGCTGCACCGGCACGCCGTTGTAGGGCGCGTTCTGGGAACCCCGGACGTTGATCGGGCTCCCCTTCGGCTCGGCGCAGTAGGCCTTGTCGTCCTCCGGCCGGACCGAGGTGTCCGAACCCGGCCGGTACTGGCTGTAGGGCAGGTAGCCCTTCGTGCACGACGGCGGGTTGAACAGGTTCAGCACGAGGCCGAGGTGCGCGGTCCCGTCGCCGGGGGCCACCGACGGCGCGGCGGCCGCCAGTGCCGGATAGGTCACCAGGCCCTGTTCGAGCCCGTCCAGCCGGGTCACGGTCAGGTTGGCCGTCGTGAGCAGGTTCGCGGTCAGCGCGCCGAGCCCGGGTCCGGTGTCCTTGACGACCTGGCTGATCTGGGTCGCCACCTGCGGGGTGACGCCGATCAGCTTGCGCAGGTCGCCGTCGGAGTTCTTGAGCGTCCCGGTGAGCTGGTTGAGGCTCTTGGAGAAGGACGCGAAGTTCGACGCCTCGTCGTTCTGCGTGTCCAGCACCTTGCCGCCGGCGTCGAGCAGCTGCACGGTCTGCGGCAGGTACTGCTGCGCGGTGGTGGTGAAGCTGCGCGCGGTGTCGAGCAGCGTCTGCAGGTCACCGCCGGTGCCGCGGAACGCGTCGTAGGACTCGTCGACGACCTTCCGCAGCGCGTCGGTCGGCACCGAAGCCGACAGCGAGTCTAGGTCGCCGAGCAACCGGTCGGTGCTGACCGGAGTGGTCGTGCGCGCGGCCGGGATCACCGAGCCGCCCGCGAGGTACGGGCCCTGGTCGGCCTTCGGCCGCAGGTCGACGTACTGCTCGCCGACCGCGGACCGGTTGGCGATGACCGCGTCGAGGTCGGACGGCACGCGCGGGGCCGACGGGTCGATGTTCAGGTCCGCTTCGAGCCCGGTCTGGGTCAGCCGCAGCTGCCCGACGCGGCCGACGTTGAAGCCGCGATAGGTGACCTCGGCGTTGGTGAAGATCCCGCCGGATTCGTTGAGCTGCAGCTTCACCGTGTAGCCGCTGCTGCCGAACACCGTGCCGAGGCCGGCGAACCGGATCAGCGCGTACACGATGGCCACGATCGAGATGATCGCGAACAGCACCAGCTGGATTTTCGTCCTGCGCAGCAACATCAGCCAGCACCTCCGGAAAGCACCCCGAACAGGCCGGACAACCCGCCTTGCGACGGCTGTCCGCCGCCCTGGCCGCCGGTCGAGGACGGAGCCTGCTGCTGCGGCGCGGGCTGGCTGCCCGGGAACGACAGCGGCGGCGGCTGGTTCGCCGGCGTGCCCTCGACGCCGCCGGTCAGCCCGGGAGCCGGGATCAGGCCGTTGAGCCCGTTCTGCCTGCTGCGGCCGAGGTTGTCGATGACGTCCTTGAGGTTCAGGTCGACCTTGGCGAACAGGTTGAAGTAGTCGCCCTTGACGTCGTTGTAGGCCTGGTCGGTGAACGGATAGGTCAGCAGGATCTCCAGCGCCTTCGGCAGGTCGCTGCCCGCCTCGCCGAGCTTCTGCAGCGTCGGCGTGAGCGCCTTCAGGTCGGCCACCAGGTCCGCCTTGCTCTTGTTCACCGTGTCGGTCGCGACGCCGGAGAGGTTGTTGAGCGCGTTCAGCATGGTCACCAGCTGGCCGCGCTGCTGTTCCAGCACCCCAAGTCCGGGCCCGAGGTTGTCAACCGCGCCGACCAGTTTGTCCTTCTGGTCCCGCAGCGTCATGGACAGCCGGTTGAGGCCGTCGAGCGCGCGGGTGATGTTGGCCGACTGGTTGTCGAGGTTCGTGACCAGCTCGTTCGCGTTGGCCAGCAGCGCCTTGATGTCCGGCTCGCGGCCGGCGGTGGCGTTGTTGAGTTCCTTGGTGATCGTGTTGAGCTGCTCCACGCCGCCGCCGTTGAGCAGCAGGGACAGCGCGCCGAGCACCTCCTCGACCTGGACGTCGCGGCCGGTGCGCGCGAGCGGGATGGTCGCCCCGTTCGCCAGCTGCCCGGTCGCCTCGGTGCCTCCCGGCGAGGCCAGCTCCACGTACTTCTCGCCGAGCAGGCTCGACTGCTTCACGTTGGCCATCGCGTTGGCGGGCAGCTTGACGTCGCCGTTGACCTCGACAGTCACCTCGGCGTGCCAGCCGTCCGGCGTCAGCCCGATCGCCTTGACCTGCCCGACCGGGACGTCGTTGACCTTCACCCCGGACTGCGGGACGAGGTCGAGCACGTCCTTGAACTGGATCTTCAGCGTGTACGGGTGGCTGCCGAGGTCGGCCCCGCCGGGCAGCGGGAGGTCGTAGACGCCGTTGAACGCGCAGCCGCTCAGCACGAGCGCGGTCACCGTGGTGAGCACCCCGCCCGCGGCGAACTTCGTCAGTCGCTTCACGTCAGCTCCCCTGCGTCCCGTAGACCTGGCCCTGCAGCGGGAGCGGCAGCGGCGGCAGCTGGCCGTTCTGCATCGCCTGGATGACCTGCGCGGTGGACGGGAGCGGAATCGCGCCGTCGACCACCTTGGCGATGCCGTCGCAGGCGTTGCCGAGCAGCTGCTTGGTCACCGAGGTCTGCTTGAGCAGGCTGCAGACCATCACCAGCGGCGGGGCGGTCAGCTCGTTGAGGTTCGGCCGCGCGTCGAGTGTGCCGGACGAGCCGTTGTAGACGCCGACGATGTTGGACAGCGCGACCGGCGCGACGTCGAGGATCTCGGCGAGCGAGCTGCGCTGGTCCACGAGCACCTTGGTCACGCTGGCCAGTTTGTCCACATTGGACTTCAACCGGCCGCGGTTGCGTTCGATGAAGCCCTGCACCGACTGCAGCGTGGTGCCGAGCTGCTGCACGGTCTGGGCGAGATTGTCCTTCTCCCCGGCCAGGAATCCGCTCACGTCGGCGAGCTGGCTCTCGAACTGGCGCACCTGGCCGTCGCTGTTGGCGAGCGACTGGGAGAACTTGCCGAGGTTCTGCACCGTCTGGAAGAGGTCGTCCTTGTTGCCGGCCAGCGTGCCGGACGCCTGCCCGAGCTTGGTGATCGTGTCGTGCAGCGCCTTGCCGTTGCCGTCGAGGTTGTTCGCCGCGGTGTTCAGCAGGTCCGAAAGCGAGCCGTTCTTGTTGGCCCCGTTCGGTCCCAGCGTCTCGCTGACCTTCGCCAGGCTGGCGGCGAGCTGGTCGACCTCCAGCGGCACCTCGGTGCGGTCGAGGCCGATCGTCGCGCCGTCGGAGATCCGCGGGCCGCCGGTGTAGGCCGGGGCGAGCTGGATGTAGCGGTCGCTGACCAGCGACGGCGACACGATGACCGCCTTCGCGTCCGCGGGCACCGCGACCGAGCGGTCGTATTCGAGGTCGACCCGGACCTGGTTGCCCATCGGCTGGATCTTGGTCACCGTGCCCATGTCCACGCCGAGCATCCGGACGCTGTTGCCCTCGTAAAGGCCGACGGTGCCGGAGAAGTACGCGGTGAGGTGGTTGCGGCCGGCGTCCTTGAGGGTCCACCACAGCGCGCCCGCGACCACGAGCGCGAGCACGATCGCGATCGTGAAGCCGCGGGTGAGCGACTGGCCGAAGCGGGTGTCGGTCATTTGGAGTTGCACCCCTCCGGATTGAGCGGGCCGACCGAGGGAAGCACCAGGCCGCAGATGTAGTTGTCGAACCAGTGCCCGGTGCCGATCGTGTTGTTGAAGACCCGGATGAACGGGGCGAACTTCTGGATCCCCTGCGCCAGCGAGTCCTGGTTGCGCTGCAGCATCGACGTGAGCTGGTCGAGCTGGGTGAGCACCGGGTTCAGCTGGCCGTCGTTGTCGTCGACCAGACCCTGCAATTGCGTCGACAGCTGCTTCGAACCGTCGAGCAGGGTCTTGATCGCCTGCTCGCGCTTGCCGATCTCGTCCAGCAACTGGTTGCCGTCGGTGATCAGCTTCTGCACCTCGGCGTCGCGGTCGACCAGGGTCTGCGACACCTGGCGCGTGTTGGCCAGCAGGTTCGCCAGCTGCGAATCGCGCTTGGCGATCGTGTCCGACAGCTTCGAAAGCCCGGACAGCGCGCCCTTCACGTCCTGCGGGGTGTTCGAGAACGTCTGCGTGATCGCCTCGAAGCTCTTCGACAGCTGGTTCGTGTCGATCGCGTCGACCGTCTGCGAGAGGCCGCGGAACGCGTCGAGCACGTCGTAGGGCGACATCGTGCGGTCGCGCGGGATCGGCGCGCCGGGGTCGAGGTTGCCGTTGCCCTGCGGGTCGAGCGCGAGGTACTTCTGGCCCAGCAGCGTCTTGATCTTGATCGCCGCCGTGGTCTTGTCGCCCATCCAGGCGTCCTTGACCTTGAACGACACCTTGACCGACGCGCCGTCCAGCTTGATGTCGGACACCTTGCCGACCTTCACGCCGGCGATCCGCACGTCGTTGTCCTTCTGCAGCCCGGCCGCTTCGGAGAAGTCCGCGCTGTAGGTGGTGCCGCCGCCGATCACCGGCAGGTCCTCGGAGTTCATCGCGGCGACGAGGCCGAGCGCCATGACCGCGATGCCGACCAGCGCGATCGGGATCGGGTTGCGTTTCTGGAAGGACTTCATCCCTTGCACCTGTCCCGGTTCGTCGGCAAGAGCGTGAAGTTCGTGTTCGGCAGCAGCGGCGGCGCGCCGACCGTTCCCGTCATCTCGCACGCGTAGAAGTTGAACCACGAGCCGTAGTCGGCGGTGCGGGTGAGCGCGCTGACCTTCTTCGGCATGAACTGGATGAAGTGCTCGACGAGCGGTTCGTTCTGGTTCAGGTTCGTGGTGAGCTTGCCCAAGGCCGCGATGTCGTCCTTCAACGGGGCCCGCGCGTCGGTCAGCAGGCCCGCGGTCGTGGTGGCCAGGTTGCCCAGCCCCTCGATCGCGTCGCCGATCGGCTTGCGGTCCGCGGCGAGGCCGGAGACCAGCTGCTGCAGCTTCACGATCAGGTCGTTGAGCTGCGGGGTGTGCTGGTTGACCGTGTCGAGGACCGAGTTGAGGTTGTCGATGACCTCGCCGATCACCTGGTCCTTGTTGGCGATCGTGGTGGCCAGCGAGGCGGTGTGCGACAGCAGGCTTTCCACCGTGCCGCCCTCGCCCTGCAAAACCTGGATGACCTCGTACGACAGCTTGTTCACGTCGGCCGGGTTCAGCGCGGTGAACAGCGGCTTGAAGCCGTTGAACAGCTCGGTCAGGTCCAGCGCGGGCGTGGTGCGTTCGAGCGGGATGGTGTCGCCCGGCTTGAGCGTCGCGCCGCTGGAGTCGTCTCCCTCGCCGAGGGAGACGTAGCGCTGGCCGACCAGGTTGCGGAACTTGATCTGCGCGGTGACGCCCGCCGGGAGCTTGCGCCCGGAGTCGACCTCGAAGTCCACCTGCGCCTGGCGCTTGTCGACGATCTTCACGTCCTTGACCTGGCCGACGCGGACGCCCGCGATGCGCACGTCGTCGTTCGGCAGCAGGAGCGTGGCGTCGGTGAACCGCGCGGAGTAGGCGCTGGTGCTGGTGGTGTTGATGTTCGCGATGCTGATGCCGAGCACGGTCGTGAACAGGACCGTGACCACCACGAAGATGGTCAGCTTGATCAGCGGTGCGGCGAGTCCCCTCACTTGACCGTCACCTCCGTGCCCCGGTAGAGCGGGCCGACGAGCAGCGAACCCCAGCCGGGGAACTGGCCCTGCGGAATCCCCATCTCCGGGCTGACCAGCGCGGCGAGGAAGTTGTTCTCGGCCGCGGTGTTGACCGGGTTGCCGCCGGACGTGCCGCCGCCGTTGATGCCGGCCGCGTCCGCCTTGAAGTTGGCCGGGTTCAGGCCCTCGCCGACGGTCTTCGGGGCCGCGCCCTGTTTGGTGCCGTCCTTGAACGGGCCGTCCGGCGGTTGCTGCGGGAACGGGTCCGGCGCGGGGTTGAGGTCGTAGCAGCGCGGACCGCGCTTGTCCTCGAACCGCGGCTCCTCGCCCGGCTTGTACGGCCCGCGGTTCACGACGACCTCGATCGTGGCGTTCAGGCCGGGCTTGCCGTTGAACTTGCCCAGTGCCGCGTCCGCGACCGGCACGACCTTCGCCATCTGCTTCAGCACGCACGGGTATTCCGGCGAGTACTTCGCGAGCAGCTCAGCGGTCGGGCGGGCGGTGCTGGCGAGGCTGATGAGGTTCTGCGAGTTCGCTTCCAGGAACGACTGCAGGTCCTGCGACGCCGTGGTCAGGTTGCCGTAGAGGCTCGACAGGTTCCCCTGCTCGGCCACGACGGTGCGCGTGGTCGTGCTCAGGTTGTCCAGGCTCTGCACCAGATCCGGCGTCGCGTTGCTGAGGTGACCGGAGAACTCCGCGAGCGCCTGCAGGTTGTGCTGCAGTTCCGGCTCGTGCGGGTTCAGGTCGCCGATGTACTGGCCGAGCTGCGAAAGCGTCTCGCCGAGCGGTTTGCCGCGGCCCTGCAGCGCGGTCGAGATCGCGGTGAGCGTGCTGGACAGCTTCTGCGGCTGCACCGCCTGCAGCACCGGCATCAGGTGCTCCAGCGCCTGCTCCAGTTCGACCGCGCTCGAAGTGCGGTCCTGGGTGATCACGTCGCCCTGGGAAAGCGTCTTGCCCGAGGGGTCCTTCGGGATCTCCAGCGACACATAGCGTTCGCCGAACAGCGTCTTCGGAAGGAATCGCGCGGACACGTTCTGCGGAATCAGCTTCACCGACTGCGGGTCCATCGCCAGCGTCAGTTCCGCGCCGTTCTCGGTCGCCTTGATGTCCTCCACGGAACCGACGATCAAACCGCGGACCTTCACGTCCGACTGCTTGAGCAATTGGTTGCCGATGCTGCCCGCGTCGAGCTTCACGGTGACGAACTTGCTGAACGCCTTGTCGTACATCGCGATGCTGAGCGCGATCCCTCCGACGAGCACCGCCACCAGAAGCAGGCCGAGCAACCTGCGCCGGAGTGTGGTCATCCCGCAATCCTCACCGTGACGTCGGTTCCCCAGATCGCGAAACCGATGAAGAAGTTCACGACCGAAACCGTGACGATGGAAAGCCGCACCGCGCGGCCGACGGCCACGCCCACCCCGGCGGGCCCGCCGCTGGCCCGGTACCCGAAGTAGCAGTGCGAAAGAATGATCAAAACGCTGAAGATCAGCACCTTGATGAACGAATAGAGCACGTCTTGCGGTGGTAGGAACAGGTCGAAGTAATGGTCGTAGGTACCCGCGGATTGTCCGTAGATATAGATAACGACCAGCCGCGAGGCGAGGTACGAGCTCAGCAGGCCGATCACGTACAGCGGGATCACGGCCACGAACCCGGCGATGATCCGCGTGGTCACCAGGTACGGGAGGCTCGGCACGCCCATCACCTCGAGCGCGTCGATCTCCTCGGAGATCCGCATCGCGCCGAGCTGCGCGGTGAAGCCCGCGCCGACCGTCGCCGACAGCGCCAGCCCGGCGACCAGCGGCGCGATCTCGCGGGTGTTGAAGAACGCGGTGAGGAAGCCGGTGAAGGCCGAGGTGCCGATCGAGTTCAGCGCCGAGTAGCCCTGCAGGCCGACGAGAACACCGGTGAACAGCGTCAGGCCGACCATCACGCCGACCGTGCCGCCGATGACCGCGAGCGAGCCGGAACCGAAGCTCACCTCGGCCAGCAGCCGCAGCACTTCCTTGGTGTAGCGGCGCAGCGTGCGCGGCGTCCACAGCAATGCCCTGCCGTAGAACGACATCTGGTCGCCGAGCGTGTCCAGGGTCTCCAGCGGGCGGTTGGCGATCCGCTTCGCCCCCGAAAGGAACGTCATGGTCAGTCCAGCTTTCCGGGCACGAGCTGCAGGTAGATCAGCGTGATCACGAAGTTCACCACGAACAGCAGCAGGAACGTGATGACCACCGACTGGTTCACCGCGTCGCCGACGCCCTTCGGGCCGCCGCTCGGGTGCAGGCCGCGGTAGGCCGCCACGACCGCGGCGATGAAGCCGAAGATCAGCGCCTTGATCTCGCCGACCCAAAGGTCGGGCAGCTGCGCGAGCGCGGAGAAGCTGGACAGGTACGCGCCCGGGGTGCCGCCCTGGAGCACGACGTTGAAGAAGTAGCCGCCGAGCACGCCGATGACGCTGACCATGCCGTTGAGCAGGAGCGCGACGAGCATCATGGCGAGCGTGCGGGGCACGATCAGGCGCTGGACCGCGGAGACGCCCAGCACCTCCATCGCGTCGATCTCCTCGCGGATCGTCCGCGCGCCGATGTCCGCACAGACGGCGCTGCCGCCCGCGCCGGCCACCAGCAGCGCGGTGACCAGCGGACTGGCCTGCTGAACGGTCGCCAGCACCGAACCGGCGCCGGTGTAGGACTGCGCCCCGAGCTGGCGGGCGAGCGCGCCGAACTGCAGCGAGATGACCGCGCCGAACGGGATCGCGACCAGCGCGGTCGGCAGGATCGTCACGCTCGCGACGAACCACGCCTGCTGGATGAACTCGCGGAACTGGAACGGGCGCTGGAAGATGCCGCGGATGATGTCGAGGCCGAGCGCGAACAGGTTCCCGGTCTCCCGCAGCATTCCGTAGCCGGGGATCTTGGCCGTGCTGGTGCTCACGCGCCACCCTGCCCGTGCCGGGGCGACCGGCGGTCCGCGCCCGGAATCTGCGCGACCTGGTCGGCGGGAAGCTGTCCCTGGTGCTGGTTCGGCACCGGACCCGGTGCGCTGACCGGCGGCAGCCGCTGGGTGTCCTGGGGCCCCGGCTGGTGCTGGAACGCGCCCGGGTTGGGCCGCACGTTGTAGTGCCGCTGCTGCTCGGGCGTGAGGGATTCGATGATCCCCTCCTGCGCCGCCGCCGGGAGCGTGTGCAGGATCCGCATCACGCGGTCCATCCGGCGCTTGGCCCCGCCGCGCTCCGGCACGCCCGGGCTGACCTGCATCTGCGGCACGACGCCGCGCACGTCCTCGTTGAGCACGTCGCCGTGGCCCGCCTCGGCCTCGGCCTGCTCGCGGGCCATCTGGGCGCTGTCCTTCTCCTCGGACATGCCGATCGGGCCGAGCTTGCGGCCGTTGAGGAACTGCTCGACCACCGGCTCGTCGCTGGTCAGCAGCACCTCGCGCGGGCCGAACATGACGAGTTCCTTGCGGAACAGCATGCCGAGGTTGTCCGGCACCGTGCGAGCGAGGTTGATGTTGTGCGACACGATCAGGAACGTCGCGTCGATCTGGGCGTTGACGTCCAGGAAGAGCTGCGAGATGTAGGTGGTGCGGACCGGGTCGAGACCGGAGTCCGGCTCGTCGACCAGGATGATCTCCGGGTCGAGCACGAGGGCGCGGGCGAGGCCGGCGCGCTTGCGCATACCGCCGGAGATCTCGCCGGGGAGCTTCTTGTCCGCGCCGGCCAGACCGGTGATCTCGAGCTTGTCGAGCACGATCCGGCGGATCTCGGTCTCGGACTTCTTCGTGTGCTCCCGCAGCGGGAAGGCCACGTTGTCGAAGAGGTTCATCGAGCCGAAGAGCGCGCCGTCCTGGAACAGGACGCCGAAGAGCTTCCGGATCTCGTACAGCTTGTGCTCGGAGCAGGTGACGATGTCGACGCCGTTGATGACGCAGCGTCCGCGATCCGGCTTGAGCAGGCCGATCATCGATTTCAGGAACACGGACTTGCCGGTTCCGGACGGGCCGAGCATCGCCGAGACCTCGCCGGGAGGCAGGGTCAGCGTCACGTCCCGCCAGATGGTCTGCTTTCCGAAGGACTTCGTCAGACCTTCGATGACCACCTCGGCACCCATCGCACCTCCAGGAGCTGTTCCGCGTCGTCGCGCACCGCCGCCCCGTCACCGCTGGCAACGGCGGAGCTCGCGCGGCGAACTCCGCTTCAACCAGGTGCAACGAGCTGAGCGCGAACAGGTTACTCACCAGTTTTGTTCTCTGGCCAGCCCCCGTGCACACCTCACGCGACGGGGATCCAGTACGGCGACCGCTGGCAGCACGGTAGTGCACGTCACGTTCGGGCGCAGATCCAGATGGCCGACCGCCGCTCACCCTGACGGGTTAACCGGCGGAAACGGGGCAAACAGGGGGTGACCCGAGGCCGCCGAGTGAACGGATTGTTCGCCTGAACGAGAGCGCTCGCGGCCCGGTTCGCGACTGTGCGTTTTTTGTCCCGGACAGCAAAAGGGGCGGGCACCCGTGTCGGGTGTCCGCCCCTTTCGAGGGTGGTGCAGGCGCTCGCGCGCCCGGGATCACTTGATGGTGATCTTGGCGCCAGCGGCCTCGAGCTTCTCCTTGGCGGCCTCGGCGGCCTCCTTGTCGACCTTCTCCAGGAGCGCCTTCGGAGCGGCCTCGACCAGCTCCTTGGCCTCCTTCAGGCCCAGACCGGAGACGACCTCGCGGACGACCTTGATGACCTGGATCTTCTTGTCGCCGGCCGAGTCGAGGACGACGTCGAACTCGTCCTGCTCCGCGGCGGCCTCGGCGGGCGCGGCACCCGGGGCGGCCGCGACAACGGCGGCCGGGGCGGCGGCGGTGACGTCGAAGACCTCTTCGAACTCCTTCACGAAGTCCGACAGCTCGAGGAGGGTCAGCTCCTTGAAGGCGTCGATCAGCTCGGCGGTGCTCAGCTTCGCCATGATGGCTTCCTCTCAGAAAAACGAACTAAAACGTTCGGGGTGGGGTGGTTCAGCTCTCGGCGGGTGCTTCGGCTGCTTCGGTACCGGTGGCGTTGCGCTGCTTCTCCTCCAGCGCGGCAGCCAGGCGGGCAACCTGGGACGCCGGCGCCTGGAACAGCGCCGCGGCCTGGGAAAGCTTCGCCTTGAACGCGCCCGCCGCCTTGGAGAGCAGCACCTCACGGCTGTCGAGATCAGCGATCTTGGAGATCTCGTCCACGGACAGCGCGCGGCCGTCCATGTAGCCGCCCTTGATGACAAGCGCGTTGTTGTCCTTCGCGAAGTCGCGAAGTGCCTTCGCGGCGTCGACTGCCTCGCCCTGAACGAAGGCGATCGCGGTCGGGCCGACGAACAGGTCCTCGACGCCCTCGAGACCGGCGTCCTCAGCGGCACGCTTGACGAGGGTGTTCTTCGCGACCCGGTACTTGGCACTGGTGCCGAGAGCGCGGCGCAGCTGGGACAGCTGAGTCACGGAGAGGCCGGTGTACTGGGTAACGACGGTGGCCGAGCTGCTGCGGAAGCTCTCCGCGATCTCGGCGACGGCCGCCACCTTGTCGGGCTTCGCCATGGTCGCCTCCTCTCTTGGCTAGTGTCACCACTGGCCTGACGGAGGCGCCCTCGAAACGAAAAAACGCCCACGCGCAGAAAGACGCGGGGCGTAGCCCAGTCTTGACGACCGGGTAGGGCCTCGTTCCTCCTGCGCAGGCCGTCCGCCGTAACGCGGAACCTTCGCTCCCCGGAGATCCGGAGAAAACCAGCGGTCTTTGGTAGAACCGTCGACCAGCATACGGGAGGGCTTCGCGGCGTTCGCGGGCACCCCCTGGCTGAGCTGCGAGAACCGGGTCAGTCTCGGGAAATCGCGGCGGAGCGGGCATCATTGGTGACGTGGCGGAACAGCGTGATCACGGAAAGCCGGAAGAAACTCCCCCTCCCGGTTCGGGTGGGTCCTCGGCGCAACCGCCCGCACTTCCGCAGCCTGGCGGGGGTGAGGTCGCGCCACGGACTCCTGCGCAGCCGCCCGCTCCGAACGAGCCAGCCACGCCGAACCTTCCGCAGCCGAACGGCTCGGCTGAGCCGCCGCAGCTGGATCCCGAGCAGCTGCGCCAGTTCCAGGAATTCCAGCGGTTCCAGGAGTATCTGCGGTTCACCCAGGCTCAGCAGGGCAGCGAACCGGCTCCGCAACCCGATGCCGGGTTGGTCCCGGTGGGCAATCGTCAGCCGCAGCCGCTCGCCGGTGGTCAGCCGCCAGGCCCGCCGAACCAGCCTGGCGCGCTGACTGCGTACGAGGAACCGCCACGCAACCGCCGTCCGGTGCCGCGCTGGGTGAAGCGTCTGGGAGGGAAGATTCTGGGCTGGGTGATCGCGCTGGTCATCCTCGGCATCTTGGTCAACTGGGGCTACCACCAGATCTTTCCCAGCGACGACGGCAAGACCTCAGCCCAGATCGCCGCCGAGGGCGGCGGGACCTATCACACGAATCAGATCCTCACGACGGCCTCGCCGTATGAATCGGTCCGCCGCGTCTACGACGGAATCGCACAGCACGGCCCCGGGCAGAAGAGCATGGTCGACCACGTCTGCGGCCTTTTCGACCAGGCCACGCAACTGAAGTTCGCGACCGATCTCGGTTTCTCCGACTGCGCCGCCGCGGTCCAGGGTCTGCACGACCGGCTCGACCGCGCGCCCGGTTCGGTGGATGCCTACGCCGAGTCGATCTCGAAGCGTTCCGGATGGCCGCCGGGCGAGAACGTGGTGGTCAAGTCGTGCGACTTCCCCATCACCGGGGGCCCTGCGCTCGGGGACTTCACAGTCAAGCAGGTCGAAAAAGGACAGTGGCTGATCGTCGGACACCAGCGCGGACCGGAGAAGTGCGCGCCGCCGACGGCGACCTCTACCCCGGGCTGACCGTCAGGCAGGCGAGCTGATCGGCAACCGGGTCTCCCCCGTGTCCGAGTACGCGAAGAAGTCCACCAACGAAGCCGCGAACGCCGGGTGCGCCACCGCTTCCATGTGATTCCCCGGCACCCGCACCAGCCGAGCGCCCGCGATCCCCGCCGCGAGGCGTTCCGGCTGAGTGGCCAACTCGTCCGACTCCCCGGCAAGGATCAGCGTCGCCGCAGACAGGTTCGTCAGCTGCATCGGGCCGTGCGGGGTCGCGTGCATGACCGCGGCCAGCGCTTCGACATCCGCACCCGCGCGGCGAGCCAGTCGGCGGAACGGGCGCGCCGCCGAGGGCACTTCCGACCGGTCTTCGGCCAGCAGCCCCGCCGCGATCTGGCTTCGGTTGACCACCCGGGCGTCCACTCCGCCGAAGTCCACGATCCCCGCCCCGACGCCGCCGACCGCGAGGCAGCGGACCCGCCGGTCACGCGTAGCCACCAGCAGCGACACGATCGCGCCCATCGAATAGCCCGCCAGGCAGACCTCTTCCAGGCCGAGTTCGTCGAACAGCGCGGTCAGGTCCGCGGCCATGATGTCCTCGCCGTAGGCCGCCGGGTCGTGCGGCTTCTCCGACTCGCCGTGCCCGCGCGCGTCCAGCGCGATCACCGTGAAGCCGGCTTTGACCAGCGCGTCCACGACTCCGGGATTGACCCAGTTCACCTGGGAGTCGGCGGCGAAACCGTGGTGCAGCACGACGGGCCGCCGGTGCCGTCCGTCGCCCTCCCAGACGGTGTAGCTCAGCTGGAGCCCGTCGGGGGCGAGGAACGTCGTTGGCATATGTCCATGAGACACGAAAAAAGGGTGGTCACGCACGAAGCGTGACCACCCTTTCGCGTGATGTGCGACTCAGACCGCGGCGTCCTCGGAGAGGAGGTTGCGAGTCCGCGCCGGGTCGACCGGGATGCCCGGGCCCATCGTCGTGGTGAAAGTGATCTTCTTGACGTAACGGCCCTTCGCCGACGACGGCTTGGCGCGCAGGATCTCGTCCAGCGCGGCCGCGTAGTTCTCCACCAGCTTCTCGGCGTCGAACGACGCCTTGCCGATCACCAGGTGCAGGTTCGCCTGCTTGTCGACGCGGAAGTTGATCTTGCCGCCCTTGATGTCCTTCACGGCCTTCTCGACCGCGGGGGTCACCGTGCCGGTCTTCGGGTTCGGCATGAGGCCGCGCGGGCCGAGGATGCGGGCGATGCGGCCCACCTTGGCCATCTGGTCCGGCGTCGCGATCGCGGCGTCGAAGTCGAGCCAGCCACCCTGGATGCGCTCGATCAGTTCGTCGGTGCCGACCGCGTCCGCGCCGGCGGCTTCGGCCTCAGCGGCCTTGTCGCCGACGGCGAAAACGATGACGCGGGCGGTCTTGCCGGTGCCGTGCGGCAGGTTCACGGTGCCGCGGACCATCTGGTCGGCCTTGCGCGGGTCGACCCCGAGACGCATCGCGACCTCGACAGTCGCGTCCATCTTCGTCTTGGAGGTCTCCTTCGCCAGCTTCGCGGCCTCGAGCGGCGCGTACAGCCGCGCCTTGTCGATCAGCTCGCTGGCCTGGCGGTAGGCCTTGCTGTGCTTGGTCATGCTTCTGTCCTAACGTCTTGGATCAGTGTGGTTTGCAGAGCCAGCACCTGGCTCTCCCACTCGAGCTAGCGCGAAATCGCGCCGATTTCTGGACTGAGCGATTCGATCGGCCCCTCGGGCCGAGCGGATCGGGAGGGAAGAAATCGGCTTCCCGGCGATTTCGCCGCCTCGACGGAGTCGAGGCCTATTCCACAGTGATGCCCATGGAGCGCGCAGTACCTGCGATGATCTTCGCGGCCTGGTCGATGTCGTGCGCGTTGAGGTCGGTCTCCTTGGTCTTCGCGATCTCGCGGACCTGGTCCCAGGTGACCTTGGCGACCTTGGTCTTGTGCGGCTCGCCGGAGCCCTTCTCCACGCCCGCGGCCTTGAGCAGCAGCTTGGCGGCCGGCGGCGTCTTCAGCTTGAAGTCGAACGACCGGTCTTCGTAGACGGAGATCTCGACCGGGACGACGTCCCCGCGCTGCGATTCGGTCGCGGCGTTGTAGGCCTTGCAGAACTCCATGATGTTGACGCCGTGCTGACCCAGCGCCGGGCCGACCGGCGGCGCGGGGTTGGCCGCACCCGCCTTGATCTGCAGCTTGATGATCGCCGCAAGCTTCTTCTTCTTGGGTGGCATTACCTTGTGTCCTTCTTAACTGACGTGAGTCCCCCGCACACCTGCCAGTACGCGGGGACTGCCGACCGGGATGGCCCGGCCGTCAGATCTTGGAGACCTGGCTGAACGAGAGCTCGACCGGGGTCTCCCGGCCGAAGATCGACACCAGGACCTTCAGCTTCTGCCCGTCGACGTTGACCTCGGAGATCGTGGCGGGCAGCGTGGCGAACGGGCCGTCCATGACGGTGACCGACTCGCCGACCTCGAAGTCGACCTCGACGGTGGGCCCGCCGGACGTGGCGGCCGAGGCGGAGTCGCCGCCCTTGGCTGCCTTGGCCGGGGCTTCCTTCTCGACCTGCGGGGCGAGGAACTTCAGCACCTCGTCCACGGTCAGCGGCGACGGCCGCGAGGTGGCTCCGACGAACCCGGTGACGCCCGGGGTGTTGCGCACCGCGCTCCACGACTGGTCGTTGAGATCCATCCGGACCAGGATGTAGCCGGGCAGCACCTTGCGCTGCACCTGCTTGCGCTGGCCGTTCTTGATCTCGGTGACCTCTTCGGTCGGAACCTCGATCTGGAAGATGTAGTCCTCGACGTCCAGGGTCTGGGTACGCGTCTCGAGGTTGGTCTTGACCTTGTTCTCGTAACCGGCGTACGAGTGCACGACGTACCACTCGCCCGGCGCGGCCTTGAGTTCGGCGCGCAGCGCGGCGACCGGGTCGTCCGCCTCGGGGGCGGGCTCGGTCACGTCGGCGTCGTCGTCCGATTCCCCGGCGTCAGCGGAGTCCTCGGACTCGTCGGCGGCGGCGACCTCGTCCTCGGCGACGGGCACCTCGACGGACTCGGCGGACTCCTCGTCGCCGGGTGCCGTCTGCACCTGCTCGTCGGAAAGCTCGGTCAGGTCGCGACCGGCTTCGGTGCCGTTGTCGGAGGTCACGTTCCGTCCTCTCAGTTGATCGCTTGCCGGGCCGGACCGGGGCCCGGCCAGCGCGGTGGCGCGCCCGTCGGGCGTCAGCCGAAGACCAGCCCGATCAGCTCCTTGAAGCCGAGATCGAGACCGCTCACGAGGGCCACCATGAACACCACGAACACCAGCACGACCGCGGTGTAGGTGACCATCTGCTTGCGGTTGGGCCAGATGACCTTGCGCAGTTCGGCCCAGACCTCGCGGATGAACCGCGTGAACCGGGCGAACACCGAGGCCTTCTTCGCCTTCCGGTCCCGTTTGGGGGTCGGCACGCCCTTGGCGTCGGCGGGCTTCGCGACCTTGTCGCCCGCCTTGCCGGACGGACGGGTCGAGCCCGGCCGTGCCTCGGACTTGCCTGCCGGCCGAGCGGAAGCGCGGCGTTCGCGCCGAGCCGCGGCGGACACCGGGCGGGATTCGACTCCGGGCTTGCCCGAATCGTCCTGCTCGTGCTCGCCGCTGGCGTCGCTGTCGCTCACGACCACTCCTCCGCTCCACCAGTTCCCGTACGCAGGGGTGACAGGACTTGAACCTGCAACCTGCGGTTTTGGAGACCGCTGCTCTGCCAATTGAGCTACACCCCTGTGGAGCCCGGTCACCCTGGCTCCGGAGGACGCATTCCATCGTCCCCACCATCCGGCGGGGATGACCGTAGTGCGTTCCGAGTTCCGAAGTCTACGGCAAGCCGGATGTTGCCTTGCAACCCAGCCCCCCGGACGCCCGCGCGGCACACTCCGGAGCCCCTCCCGACTGCCTCGGGCACCCCTCCGCGCCCCTCGGCGAAGATCACCCGATCGTGCCAATATAAGCCCGTGCACCGAAATCCGATTAATCGCGAACCCGCCGACGGGCCTTTCCCGCTCGCCGGACCGCCCTGCTTCGCGACCACGCCGGATTCCCGGCACGGCAAGCGAAATCGCCGCCGCATCCGCGACTTTCCCCTCCGGGCAACCAGGTCCAACTCGACCGAAGATGATCTTCCTTACCCCTCAAGCAACCCAGACCGCGAGATCGCGCCGATTTCTGGACTGAGCGATTCGATCGGCCCCCAGGCCGAGCGAATCGGGAGGGAAGAAATCGGCTTGAGGCGATCTCGCCGCCGCGACGGAGTCGCGGCAATCAAACACAGCTGCCGAACCCAGGAGACTTGGTGACCATGTTCAACCTCGGACTGGCACTGCCGCAGTACGGCAAGCTCGCCGACCCCTCCGCCATCGCGGGCTTCGCCGCCGAGGCCGAGCGGATCGGCTTCGTCTCGCTCTGGGTCGGCGACCGGGTCCTGACTCCGGTCTCCCCGAAGACCTATTACCCCTCCGGTACACCTGAACGGCCGTATCCGCCGGAGTTCGTCCGCTTCGTCGATCCGTTCCTGGCGCTCACCATCGCCGCGAACTCGACCGAGTCCGCGCGGCTGGGGTCGAGCACTCTCAACGGCCCGCTCTACTCGCCGGTGCTGCTGGCGCGTTCCCTGACGTCGCTGGACCTGCTGTCCGGCGGCCGGCTGGACGTCGGCCTCGGGCTCAGCTGGCTTCGTGACGAGTACATCGCCGCCGGCGTGCCGTGGGAGCACCGCGGCGCGCGGCTGGCCGAGCTGGTCGAGGTGCTGCGGACGCTGTGGACCGCGGATCCGGCCGGGCACCAGAGCGACCGCTGGGACATCCCGGACTCTCTGATCGGCCTGCGTCCGCTGCAGCAGCCCGGTCCGCCGGTGCTGCTGGGCGGGGCGTCGGACGCGGCGTTGCGGCGGGTCGGCCGGATCGCGGACGGCTGGCTGCCTGCCGGGCTCCCGGTGCCGGTGCTGCGCCAGAAGTGGGCGGTGGTCGTCGAATCGGCGGAGAAGGCCGGCCGGGATCCGGAGTCGCTGCGCCGCGTGCTGCGGATCAATCCGACGCCGGGGTCGAAGACGGCGACCGTCGAGGACGTCGCAGGTCAGCTCAAGGCCGCCGAAGCCGACGGCATCACCGAAGCGCTGGTCGATCTGCACTATGTGGCCGAAACCGTCCCGCACGCACTGGAGCTGGCCGGCGAACTGCACGCCGCTGTCTTTGCGTGATCACCCGTAAGCGGGTCGTCGGCGAGGGGCCGGACCGGTAGAACGGTCGGGTGGGGGCAAACAAAAGCGGTGGATGCGGGTTGCTCGTCCTCGTTGTCGTGGGGGCGCTGCTGGCCGTCGGCTACTACAAGTCGAAGCACGACTCGTCGACCGCACCGCCGTCCGGCGCGGACACCGGCGGCGGCAGCGGCCGATACGTCGCGCTCGGCGACTCGTACACGTCGGCGCCGCGCACCGGCAAACAGGCGGGCTCGCCGGCCGGATGCGCGCGGTCGGACAACAACTATCCGCACCTGGTGTCCGCGAAGCTGAAGCCAGCGAAGTTCGTGGACGTCAGCTGCAGCGGCGCGACGACGGACGACTTGTCCGACAGCCAGTCGACGCGAAATGGCTCAAATCCGCCGCAGTTCGACGCGGTCACCGCGGACACGACGCTGGTCACCTTGGGCATCGGCGGCAACGATGTGGGATTCATCGCACTGGCGCAGACCTGCGTGACCGCCCACGAGAGCGCCTCGCCGTGCAAGGACCGGCTCACCGCGGGCGGCAAGGACCAGATGGCCGACCGCATCAGCGGAGCCGCGAAGAAGGTCGGCACCGCGCTCGACCAGATCCACAAGAAGGCCCCGAAAGCGCGGGTGGTGGTCGTGGGCTACCCGACGGTCCTCCCGGACGGCGACGGCTGCTGGCCGGTCCTGCCGTTGGGCTCCGGCGACGTGGCGTATCTGCGGGATGCGCTCGGCAAGCTCAACGACGCCTTGTCCGACCAGGCCAAGTCCCACGACGCGGGTTTCGCGGACACCGCCGAGCCCAGCAAGGGCCACGACGTCTGCGCGAACTCGGACGTCAAGTGGGTCGAAGGATTGGTTCCGACGTCCTCGGCCGCGGCTTTGCACCCGAACGCGCGGGGCGAGGCTGGGATGGCCGGGGTGGTCGAGTCGGTGCTCGGGGTGCACTGAGGCCGCCGCCCGATGAGTTTTCTCAGTGGCGCGCGGGGTTCTCGCCCCATCGACGGGTCTGGCGCGCGGTGCCGAGGTCCGTGAGGGGAACCCTGAGGGAATCAGAGTCCCTCAGGGTTCCCCTCACGGACTTTCGCAGGAACGCAAGCCACGCAGCCCGTGGCGTTCGGTGCGTCAGGCGGTCGTCAGGGGCGGACGAGGGCCTGCGGCTTGCCCAGCACGGTCTTGCCCTCGAACTTCACCGTCAGGTCGATCCGGGCCAGGCCTTCGTCCGTCATGGCGCCGACCTTGCCGGTCACCTCGACCAGCGCGCCCTCGTCGTTGTCCGGCACCACGACCGGGCGGGTGAAGCGCGTGCTGAAGTCCACGAGGCGGGCCGGGTCGCCGAGCCAGTCGGTGACGATGCGGCCGGACAGGGCCATGGTGAGCATGCCGTGCGCGATCACGTCCGGGAGGCCGACCTTGGTCGCGAAGTTCTCGTTCCAGTGGATCGGGTTGAAGTCGAGCGAGGCTCCGGCGTAGCGGACCAGCTGGTCGCGGGTGATGCGGACCTCCAGCGGAGGCAGTTCGTCGCCGATGTTCACGCTTCCGCCCCCCGGACCACGAGCTGGGCCCGCGTGGTGCACACGAGTTTGCCGTCCGCGTCGGTGATTTCCGCGCGGAGGTTGATGAAGTCGTTACCGGCCCTCGCCATGATCGTCTCGATCTTGGCCGAGATCTCCAGCTCGTCGCCGGCGTGCACCGGACGCTCGTAGCGGAAGCCCTGGTCGCCGTGGACCATCCGGGAGTAGTCGAGGCCGAGCGCGGGGTCGGTCACGATGCCGTTGATCTTCGGCAGGTTGAGGATGGTGAGGAAGGTGGGCGGCGCGAGCACGTCCGGGTGGCCGGCCGCGCGGGCCGCCTCCGGGTCCCGGTACACCGGGTTCGGGTCCTCGATCGCGTCGGCGAACTCGCGGATCTTCTCCCGGCTCACGAAGTACTTGCTGTCCGACGGGTATTCCCGCCCGGTGAACGACTGGTCCAAAGGCACGCGAAGAAGGCTAACCGAACCGCGGCGTCGTCCCGCGAGGGTGCCAGAACTGGCCAGTAGACAGCGAAAAGCCGCCCCGGACGAGTGCCGGGACGGCTGTTCGAAGCTGGTTAAAAGACCGCCTGCGTCAGCGGGTCTCTTTGTGAGTCCGGTGCGTACCGCAGTTCGGGCAGAACTTCTTCATCTCCAGGCGATCCGGGTTGTTGCGCCGGTTCTTCTTGGTGATGTAGTTGCGGTGCTTGCACTCCTCGCACGCCAGCGTGATCTTGGGTCGCACGTCGGTGGCAGCCACAGCGTTTCCTTCTCTCTCAGATCCGGGGGCCAGCCCCGTCGTTACCGCGTAGCGGTGGCCGGACTTGAACCGGCGACACAGCGATTATGAGCCGCTTGCTCTGCCAACTGAGCTACACCGCCCTGCGTGACACCCACCCCGCCTCAACCCACCAGGTCAAGGTGACCCGGCCTGGGGGTCCAGGGGGCTTGCCCCCTGGCGGGGGTCTGGGGGTTCGACCCCCAGATGGACGCCGCGAAGCGAGCCAGGCCCGCGCTTTTCGCGGACATAGCTCGCCTACTCGCGAGCCCCTTTACGGAATCGAACCGTAGACCTTCTCCTTACCATGGAGACGCTCTGCCGACTGAGCTAAAGGGGCCTGCCTCTCGCGAGGACTTGGAAAGATTAGCAAGGGGCGTCACCCAGCCGTGCAACCGGGGTCGGTTAACCGCAAAACCTCAGGTCAGCAGGGTTAGCACGGTCTCCGAGTGCCGCCCCGGCGAGCGCGCGGTGCGGGCCTGCAGCCATGCCTCCAGCCGATCCTCCGGCAGCGGCCGCGAGATCAGATAACCCTGGGCGACGTCACATCCCATCGCCTCGAGCTGATCGCGCGCCACGTCTTCCTCGACGCCTTCCGCCACGACCGTCAGGCCTAGCGAGTGGCCAAGCTCGACAATCGACCGCACCACCGCGAGGTCGCCGAGATCGGTGCCCATGCCGAGCACGAAGCTCTTGTCGATCTTGACCTGGTCCACCGGCAGCTGGCGCAGATACGCGAGCGACGAGTAGCCAGTGCCGAAGTCGTCCACCGCCAGCACGATGCCCAGCGAATGCAGCTCGCGCAGGATCGGCAGCGCCTTCTGCGGGTCCGACATCACCCCGGACTCCGTCAGTTCGAACGTCAGCAGTTCCGGCGGCACGTCGAAGCGTTCCAGTTCGCGCTGGACCTTCGCCGGGAAGTCCTCGTCGGCCAGATTCCGCACCGACAGGTTCACGGCCGCGGAGATGCGCAGGCCCTCGTCGAGCCACTTGCGCACGCGCTTGAGCGATTCCTCCAGCACGAACGACGTCAGCACGCCGATCAGGCCGGCCGCCTCGATCGCGGGCACGAACTCGTCCGGGCCGAGCCGGCCGAACTCCGGGTGCACCCAGCGGACGAGCGCCTCGACGCCTTGGACTTGGCGGTTCGGCAGAGTCACCTTCGGCTGGTAGTGCACGGAGACGTGGCCGTCTTCCAGCGACTGCCGGAACTGCGTGACCATCTGGAACCGGCGCAGGAAGATCTGTCCCATGCTCGGCACGTAGCCGCGCACTTCCTCGCCGCCGCGGGTGGCGCGGACGGCGACGTCGGCACGCTGCAGGAGGCCGTCGACGTCGACCTCACCAGCGTCGTCCACAGAGCTGGCGTAGCCGATCATCGCGTTGGCCTCGACCGAAAGCCGGTCCACCGGATACGGCTCGGACAACTGCACCCGCAGTCGTTCGGCCGCCTGATGCGCGTCCTCGACCGTGCAGTCCACGAGCAGCGCGGCGAAGGACGCGCCTTCGAGCCGTGCGAGCGGGACGTCCGGGCCGAGTGCGCCGCGGATGCGCGTGCCCGCGGCGACGACCATCCGGTCCGCCCACGAGTAGCCGAGCGCGTCGCTGACCGTGGAGAAGACGTCGAGGTCGATCCGCAGCACCACGACCTCCGCCGATTCGCGCAGCGGATCCCGCGAGACCTGCTGGAAACCCGGCCGATTCAGGTGCCCGGTGAGCGGGTCATGGTAGGCGTCGTGGCGGAGCGTGGCGAGCAGCCGGCGGTTGTCCAGCGACGTCGCGAGGTGGCTGGCCATCGTGCCGAGCAGCTGGACGTCGTACTTGCCGAAGCCGCGCCAGCGGGAGAGCCGGTCGTGCGCTTCGACGACGCCGAGCAGCCGGTTCGCGCTGCGCAGCGGCACCACGAGTGCTTCCTGCGCACTGCGTTCCAGCAGCGCCGCGCGGACGTCCGGGTTGGCCTCGGTGATGCGGAAGTGCCGCACGTGCGCGCCGGGCAGGCGCAGCAGCGGGTCGTCGTTGGCCGGGTCCGAGGCCGGGAGTTCGTTGCCCGCGACCACGACGCGCATCGGATCGTCGGCCTCGAGCCGCAGCCGGAGCACGACGCGTCCGGCGGCCAGCTGGTCCTTGATCCGCTCGGCGATCGTGGCCCATTCGCGCACGTCGACTCCGCCCACCAGTTCCTCGGCGCGGCTCGCCGGTCGGGCCGCCGCCTGCTGGCCGGACCGCGCGACCATCAGGCTGACGTCGGACAGCGCTTCCATGTCCCGCTGTTCGCGAAGCAGATCGGAGTACGCCCAGTACAGCGCGGTCAGGCCGAGGAACACGGCCAGCACCAGCGGCCAGGCCTGCGGGGTGCTCGCGATGACGAGGTAGCCGGTGAGGCCGACCGAAGCGTTGACGAAGCCGACCACGAGGATGCGGCCGGTCAGCCGGATCGCGGTGCTCACGCGCATCCGGCGGCGCAGTACTCGCACGGCGGCCAGCGCGAGCAGCGTGCTGACCAGCGGCGCGGTGAGCGTTCCGGCGAGCGCGGCGACCCACGGCATGGTCGGTCCGCCGCCCATGGCCAGGCTCACCAGCCCGGCGACAGCGAACGCGCCGGTGATCTCGAGCAGGAACGCGCCCGCGTTGTAGAGGACGCGGCCGGCGACCTTGCGGGCCAGCAAAGTGCCGATGCCCGCCACGAGATGCGCGGCGAGCACCACTTCGAACGGGGCGACGAAGAAACCGATTACCAGCGGAATCTCGGTGAATGAGATGGTCCACGAAATGCCGCTGCGGACGTCGACGTTGATGCCGAGCTGTTCGGCGAGCAGGAACGCGACCGCGAGCACCGGGCCGATCCACCAGAGCTTGGCCGAGCCGTGGAACGGCAGCCAGGCGCCGACGGCGAGGGCCGCGAGCAGGCCGAGACCCAGCACGAAGAAGGTGTAGACGCGGAAGCGGCTTTCGTCCGTTCGGCCTTCGGCCGGTGCGGAGCCAGCACCTCCCGAGCCCATCGCCTCCGGCGCGGTACCGGGATGGGCGTTGCTGTCCGGCATCCGACCTTCCTTCCCGGCTGCCCGGTCGCGCTCGTCCGTGACGTCAGGTGTGGGCGAGGGCGCCACCTTACCCCGTAGGGCGTACCGACGTCCCTTTCGAGACAGTAGGAGATCACCCCAGGGTTAACAATGGGCGTTCTTCTCTGACCTGCGTGGACCAAGGAGTGAAACTCCCGGTTCACCCCGGAACCCCCGGGCCGGGGAGTGTTCTGGGGGTCTTTTCCGGCTGGGTCGGCGGACAATGGCGACATGCACAACGACGTGACAGCCACCGGCCATGCGGCGCGCATCGCCACGGTGGACGCGCTGCTTCCCGCGCCGCTCCCCTTCGAGGTCGGAGGGGATTCCGCCCTGCTTTCCGCCGAGGTCGGCGACACCACCGCGGCCGGTCTGACGACCTGCACCGGACTCGGCCCGGACAGCCCGCAGTCGATGTGGCGGGCGCTCGTCGAGCACCGGCTGGAGGTCCAGCTCGCCGGTCCCGATCCGGCCGCCGGGCTCGACGCCCTGCTCACTCGATGGGATGAACACCTGCGGTCCCTCGCCCGAGTGGGGGATACGGAGTGCGCCGCAGTGCTCTCCCGGCCCAGCCGCGACACCGCCGGGGCCACCGAACTTCTCCGGCACGGCTTCGCCCCGGTGGGCGTGCTGGCGGTCCGCCCGGCACAGCGGATGGCCGCCGGGCCCGACGCGACGCCCGGCGTCTGCATCCGGCACGCGACGCCGGACGACCTCTCCACCGCGGTAACGCTGCAGCTGGAATTGCAGCGTTACGACGCGCAGTTCGGCCGGATCACGCTCCGCCCCGGTGTCGAGGAGCTGATCACCAAGGAACTGCTGCACCACCTCGAACGGCCTGAGCCGCAGGTGTGGATCGCGGAGCTGTACGGCCAGCCGCTCGGCATGGTCGTGCTGCAGCTGCCCGACGAGACCGGGTGGATCCGGCATCGGGTCGCCGCTTCCCGGGTGGGCTACCTGTCGTCGCTGGCGGTGTCCGAGGCGGCTCGGTCGTCGGGTGTCGGCACCGCGCTGGCCACGCACGCGCACCAGGTCTTCGACGAGGCGGGCGCGGATGTCGTGCTGCTGCACCACGCCGTGGCGAATCCGCGGTCGACGCCGTTCTGGTACGCGCAGGGCTACCGGCCGCTGTGGACCGGCTGGCAACGCCGGCCAGCCGTGCGTTCTCGCTAGTCTGGCGCGGTACGGCCCATTCGAGGGGAGTCCCAGTGACCGAAAAGCCCGACGCCGCGCCGAAAGCACCGGAAGGCGTCGATGTCGAGAAACCCTCGGCCGCGCGGGTCTACGACTGGTACCTGGGCGGCAAACAGAACTGGGCGGTGGACCGGGAATTCGGCCGCAAGGTCGAGAAGATGTGGTCGCTCGCGCGGCCCGGCGCGAAGCAGAACCGCGAGTTCATGAACCGCGTCGTGCGAGCCGCGCTGGACGCGGGCATCCGCCAGTTCCTCGACCTCGGCTCCGGCGTGCCGACCGCGGGCAACGTGCACGAGGTGGTCGAGGCCGCGCTCGGCGACGACGACGAGGCCACCGTGGTTTACGTCGACTACGAGCCGGTGGCCGTGGCGCACGCGACGCTGATCCTCGAAGACGAGGCGGCCACCGACTGGGCCGGCATCGTCCAGGCCGACCTGCGCGACCCGCGGGCCGTGCTGAGCGACCCGCGCACCCGCGAGCTGATCGACTTCGACAAGCCGGTGTGCGTGATGCTGATGGCGGTGCTGCACTTCGTCGGCCCGGACGACGATCCGGACGCCATCGTGCGCGCCTACCGGGACAAGCTCGTGTCCGGCAGCTGGCTGGCGATCTCGCAGATGAGCGAGGGCGACGGGAGCGGTCCGGCGCTGGAGGGGCTGCGCTGGTTCGTCGAGCAGTACCGCAAGACGAGCAACCCGATGTGGCTGCGCGACCGCGAGGAGATCGAGCCGTTCTTCGGCGGCTGGCCGCTGCTGGAACCGGGGATCACGCATCTGCCGGACTGGCGGCCGGAGCGCGAGCTGAACGCGGTCGAGGCGGAGGCCCGCCCGTTCGCGTGGTGCGCGGTGGCGCGCAAGCCGTGACCGCGCCTGACGCGCCGCGGGGCGTGGACGTCGACAAGCCGTCCGCGGCGCGGATCTACGACTGGTACCTCGGCGGCACCCAGAACTGGGCGGTGGACCGGGAATTCGGCCGCCGCGTCGAGAAGGTGTGGCCGCTGATCCGGCCGATGTCGCGGGAGAACCGGGCGTTCATGAACCGGGTCGTCCGGGCCGCGCTCGACGCGGGGATCCGGCAGTTCGTCGACCTCGGGTCGGGTGTGCCGAGCGCCGGCAACGTGCACGAGATCGTGCGCGACCACCTGCCCGCGACGGTCGTGTACGTCGACTACGAACCGGTGGCCGCGGCCCATTCGCGGGTGATCCTCGAAGACGAGAACGCGACTGAGTGGGCCGGGATCGTGGAGCGCGACATCCGCGATCCGGAGGCGATTTTCGCCGACGAGGTCACCCAGGAGCTGATCGACTGGTCGCATCCGGTGTGCCTGCTGATGATCACCGTGCTGCACTTCCTCGGCCCCGGCGACCGGCCGGACGAGCTAGTCGCGACCTACCGCGACCAGCTCGCGCCCGGTTCGTGGCTGGCCGTCACGCACGGCACCTGCCGGGACGACGCGCCGCCGGAGCGGGCCGCCGAAGTCCGCGCGTTCGTCGACGCGTACCGGGACACGTCGAACCCGGCGTACCTGCGCTCCGACGACGAGATCCGGCCGTTCTTCGGCGGCTGGCCGCTGCTGGAGCCGGGGATGAGCGCGCTGCCGGACTGGCGGCCGGACGAAGCGGTGACGGAGTTCGCCGCCGAGGTCCGGCCGTTCGGCTGGGGTGCCGTAGCGCAGAAACCGTCGTGAGTGGCGATGACGGTTCTAACCGGCAACGCCACTCACGACCCCTGACTTCTCTCCCAGCGAACACTCCCTGGGAAACAAACCCACCCTTCGGAGAGTTGAGCACCTTAGACTCAACTTATTCGAGGAGTGCACATGACCGACCCCCGCCTCCTGCCCGTCCTCCCGCTCGATGACGACGTCGTGCTGCCGGGCATGGTGGTCCCGCTCGACCTCGGCGACGCAGAGACCCGGGCCGCAGTGGAGTCCGCACAGGCCAAGTCCCCCGCGACCGCGTCGTTCCCCGGCATCCGCTCGGGCGCGGCGAGCAAGGCCGAAGTCCTGATCGTCCCGCGCGTGCACGGCGAGTACGCCGAACTGGGCACTGTCGCGACCGTCGAACGGATAGGCCGCGTTCCCGGCGGCAAGTCCGCGGTGCTGTTGCGCGGCACCTCGCGCGCTGTCGTCGGCCGGATCGCCGACGGCCCCGGCGCGGCCCGCTGGGTGCACGCCGACGCCGCTGAGGAAACTTCCGACGACCGCACCGCGCAGCTCGCCGCGGAGTACAAGGCCGTGGTCATCTCCGTGCTGCAGCAACGCGGCGGCTGGCAGATGATCGACGCCGTCCAGCAGGTCGAGGAGCCTTCCGCGATCGCCGACCTGGCCGGCAACGCGCCGTACCTGTCCACCGACCAGAAGCTGGAACTGCTGAGCGCGCTCGACATCAGCGTCCGGCTGGAGAAGGCCCTCGAGTGGAGCCGGGACTACCTGGCCGAGCTGGAGGTCACCGAGACCATCCGCAAGGACGTCGCCGACGGGATGGAGAAGCAGCAGAAGGAATTCCTGCTGCGCCGCCAGCTCGAAGCGATCCGCAAGGAACTGGGCGAACTCGACGGCACCGCCGCCGACGACGACTACCGCGCCCGCGTGGAAGCCGCCGACCTGCCCGACGAGGTGCGCAAGGCCGCGCTGGCCGAGGTCGACAAGCTGGAGCGGACGTCCGAGCAGTCGCCGGAAGGCGGCTGGATCCGGACCTGGCTCGACACGGTGCTGGAGCTGCCGTGGAATGAGCGGACCGAGGACGTCTACGACATCGCCGCCGCGCGGGCCGTGCTCGACGCGGACCACGCGGGCCTGGACGACGTCAAGGAACGGATCATCGAGTACTTGGCCGTGCGCAAGCGCCGCGCGGAATCGGGTCTCGGCCCGGTCGGCGGACGGCGTTCCGGCGCCGTGCTCGCGCTCGCCGGTCCTCCCGGGGTCGGCAAGACGTCGCTGGGCGAGTCGGTGGCGAAGGCGATGGGACGCAAGTTCGTGCGCGTCGCGCTGGGCGGCATCCGGGACGAGGCGGAAATCCGCGGCCACCGCCGGACGTACGTCGGCGCGCTGCCGGGCCGGATCGTGCGGGCGATCAAGGAAGCCGGTTCGATGAACCCGGTCGTGCTGCTCGACGAGATCGACAAGGTCGGAGCCGACTACCGCGGCGACCCGACGGCCGCGCTGCTCGAAGTGCTGGACCCGGAACAGAACCACACGTTCCGCGACCACTACCTCGAGGTCGAGCTGGATCTGTCCGATGTGGTCTTCCTGGCGACGGCCAACGCGCTGGAAACCATCCCCGGCCCGCTGCTGGACCGGATGGAACTGGTGACGCTGGACGGTTACACCGAGCACGAAAAGGTCACCATCGCGCGGGACCACCTGCTCCCCCGCGAACTGGAGCGAGCCGGTCTGGCGTCCGGCGACGTGGTGCTGACCGACGACGCGTTCAGCCGGATCGCCGCCGAGTACACCCGCGAGGCCGGGGTGCGCGACGCGAACCGGACGATCGCGAAGGTGCTGCGGAAGATCGCGACGAAGGTGGCTTTGGGTTCGGTCTCGCTGCCGCTGTCGGTGTCCGCTGCGGACCTGGAGACCTACCTCGGCCGCCCGCGGCACGTGCCGGAATCCTCGCTGCCGACGGCGACCCAACGGACGTCTTTGCCAGGCGTGGCAACGGGTTTGGCGGTCACCGGCGCTGGCGGGGACGTGCTGTACATCGAGGCGTCGCTGGCCGATCCGGAGAGCGGGGCCTCGGGCCTGCAGCTGACCGGGCAGCTGGGTGACGTGATGAAGGAGTCGGTGCAGATCGCGCTGTCGTACCTGCGCTCGCACGGTGCGGAGCTGGAACTGCCGGTGGGAGACCTGCGAGAGCGGGGAATCCACGTGCACGTCCCAGCGGGCGCGGTGCCGAAGGACGGGCCTTCAGCGGGCGTCACGATGACGACGGCGCTGGCGTCGCTGCTGTCGGGCCGGGTGGTCCGAGCTGATGTGGCGATGACCGGCGAGGTTTCGCTGACTGGCCGAGTCTTGCCGATCGGCGGGGTGAAGCAGAAGCTGCTGGCCGCGCACCGGGCGGGGATGAAGACGGTGATCATCCCGCAGCGGAACGAGCCGGATCTGGATGACGTGCCTGCTGAGGTTTTGTCGCAGCTGGAGGTGCATGCGGTGGCTAATGTGCGGGAGGTGCTGGAGTTGGCGCTGACTCCGGCTTCCGCTGCGGTTCCGCAGGCGGCCTGACCGTAGATCCGTGAAGGACTCCTTGAGGGAATCAGATTCCCTCAAGGAGTCCTTCACGGCACGTCAGGAGAAGTCGACCTTCTCCCATGCGAAGCCTTCCACCCACGAAGAGTCCTCTGCCGCGAAGCCGGTGAACGCGGTCACCACCTCCGCCAGGCTTCCGGCCTCCGTGCGGTAATGCCGCTCCGGCGACCCGTCCCGGCGCTCCAGTGCGAACTTCCCCTTCGGTGCCGCGGCAAACTTTCCTTGTCCAATTTGGACATAGCAGTCGCCGCGTTCCAAGACGGCGTACCAATTCTTCGCCGACAACCGTCCCAGCGCCGCTTTGATGCCCGCCGCGTCGGGGTTTTCCACCCGGGAGCCGTCGCACATGGTCAGGTCCAGCACGTTCGGCCGATGCACCTCGCCGCTCTGCGGATTGAACACCGTCAGGGCGTGTTTTCGGGCCAGGTCAAGGACAACGCGCGTCACCACGGCCGCGCGCGAGTGTTGCATCGCCAGTACCGCACCATCGCCCGAGCGCTCGATCGCCGCGTTCCACGGGGATTCTTCGGGATCCTCGGCCTCGTACAGCTCCGTGTACTTCGCGGTCAGGTCGCGGTAGAACCCGTCAAGCGACGAGTCAGCCGGGCCCGCGCCTTCGCACAGACTGGCGTAGCGGGCTTGCGGATCATCGGCGTCGCCAGCCCAGACCCCCAGGTCATAGCTCACAATTCCCCTCCAGAAGGAATCAGCCTTGCGCCCCGGCGAGCAGGGCCACGTTCATCACGTACTCGCCATACCCCGATTTGGCCAGTTTGGTGCCCAGCGCGTGGCATTCGTCCGCGCTGATGAAGCCCATCTTCAGCGCGACCTCTTCCAGACACGCGATCCGCACGCCGGTCCGGTGCTCCAGCACCTGCACGAACTGACCGGCCTCCAGCAGCGAGTCGTGCGTGCCGGTGTCGAGCCACGCGAACCCGCGGCTCAGCTCGATCAGTTTGGCGCGGTCGCGGCTCAGGTAGGAGAGGTTGACGTCGGTGATCTCCAGCTCGCCGCGCGCCGAGGGCTTCAGGTTGCGGGAGATGTCGACGACCTCGTTGTCGTAGAAGTACAGCCCGGTGATCGCGTTGTTGGACCGCGGTTTCTCGGGCTTTTCCTCAATGGACAGCAGGGTGCCGTTCTCGTCGACCTCGCCGACGCCGTAGCGCTCGGGGTCCTTGACCTGGTAGCCGAACAGGACGCAGCCGTCGAGGTCGGTCGCCGCGGTGCGCAGGGTCGTGGAGAAGCCTTGGCCGTAGAAGATGTTGTCGCCGAGGACCAGCGCGACCGAATCGTCGCCGACGAAGTCCGCGCCGATCACGAACGCTTCGGCGAGACCGTTCGGGCTCGGCTGTTCCGCGAACGAGAAGGACAGCCCGAACTGGCTGCCGTCGCCGAGCAGGCGGCGGAAGTTCGGCAGGTCCGCCGGCGTCGAGATGATCAGGATCTCCCGGATCCCGGCCAGCATGAGCACCGAGATCGGGTAGTAGATCATCGGTTTGTCGTAGACCGGCAGCAGCTGCTTCGACACGGCCTGCGTGATCGGATGCAGACGGGTTCCGCTGCCTCCGGCGAGCACGATGCCCTTCACAGCCCCTCCTCACGTGCGGTGGTGGTGTTCACCGTACCGAGTGAGCGTCGAGGCCGTCTGGGGCTTCCCTCAACTCAGAACGCCGGCCCTTTGCCGAAATACGCCTGGCAGCCGTTCGCGTACTCGGTGGCGATCTCCAGCACGTTCTTCCCGCCGTCGACCGGCAGCACCGTGGACGAATAGTTGGGGCAGTAGTTGTTGTAGATGCCGCTGATGTGCACCGGCGCGGGGAGTTCGTACCAGTTCCCGGCGCCGAAGTTGTCGTTGGCCAGCAGCGTCTGCCCGTTTCCGGACACCGGGGCGCCGTCGGCCGTCGTGTAGATCTGGCCGACCATCACCAGCCGCACGCCGTTCGGGCCGCCGGGGAACAGGGTGGTGGTCTGGGCGTGCTGGAAGTAGTTGCCGCTCGCGGTGTTCACGCGGGTGCCGGGATCGGCCGGGTCGCCCCAGTTCGCGCCGTCGGCGGAGATTTTGTAGTACGGGTCGCAGTAGCGGTCGCGGTAGTTGCAGATCTCGTAGCCGAACCAGTACCGGCCGTCGGGCAGCCTGCGGATGTTCGGCATGCCCGGACGCACCCGGGACGGTTCGATGGCCATCGTGAGCTGCTTGGTGCCCCAGTTGACCCCATCGGTCGAGGCGACGCGGTTGAGCACCTGGCCGTACTTCGGCGCCTGCGTTTCGTCGGCGTAGTGCAGCCAGAGCGTGCCGCCGGCGTCCACAGTGAACTCCGGCTCCCAGATGCCGTCGTGGTTGTGCGAGAGCGCGGCTTCGGACAGGTACTGCCAGTTGCGTCCGCCGTCGCGGCTCGCCCACACCTTGATGCCCATCCGGCGCTGCGGGCCGGAGTCCTGCCGGTAGGTCGCCGCCCAGAGCAGCGTGCCCGCCCGCATCCGGCCGACCCGCTGCGGCAGTTCGTAGAGGGTTCCGCAGCATTGGCCGAACTTGGCGTCGGGGTCGCGGATCTCGCTGATCTGGTGGAAGCTCTCGCCCTCGTCGGTGCTTTCGAGGATCGGCGCGAACCGGCCGTTGCCGTCCTCGCTGGTCAGCGCCGCGATGATGTTCCCGCGCCCGAACGGCGAGTACTCCAGCCGCACCAGCCGCGGGTACGAGCCGAAACCGGGTACGAGCAGCTTCTTGCCCGCTGCCTCCGCGACCGGCGCGAGCACGGTCGCGAGGACCGCCAGCGAGGTGAGGAAGGCCAGCACGGGAGTCCAGCGGCGCATCCAGAAACTCCTCTCACGACTCTCACGACCAGACGCGCGATTACACCACGTGGTCGCCTCGACACCATCGATTTCGCCTGGTCACCCGCGTGATTCCACCCCTTCGAGGAGATCGCTGGGCTGTTCAGGGACACCCGCCGCGTAACGACCGGGCGGAGCGTGACGAAAGATCATCCGGAGGCCCCGTCGGGGCCCGCTAGGGGGGAACCATGCGCCGCGCCATCGGGCGTCTAGCCGCTGTCTGCGCGGTGGTGGCGTTCGCTGCCTCGTGCTCGCTGCAGCCGTCCGGCATCGGGGCGATCGTGCGCCCGCTGCCGGAGGAGCCCAGCCACGTCCCCGCGCCGGTGCTCCCGCCGCCGGAGCTGGACGAGCCCCGGTTCGTCGACGCTCCGACCGAAGCCCACCAGGGCAAGGGCAACGCGACAGTGCCGCTGAACTGGCCTTCCGGCGTCGCGGGCTTCCTCAAGTTCGACTGTCCGAAGTGCGACGGCCACATCGCCGTGAAGACGGACGGGACGGAAAGCTTGCTGGTCAACGCCAGCGACCCCTACCACGGGACGGCCTGGTTCAACGTCTCGCTCGGCGGCAAGTGGGTGCACAAACTGGACATCACCGCGGACGCCGCCTGGACCGCGACGATCACCGACTACCGCGGCCTGCCGAGCGTCGAAGCAGGCAAACCGCACAGCGCACACGGGGACGCGGTGCTGGCGATCCCGGCGGGCATGACGCGCGGGAAGTTCACGACGAACTCGCGGGGCCACACCGGGGTCTGGACTTTGTGCGACGGGAGGCTCGACCTGGTGGTGAACCAGCTCATTCCGTATGACGGGGAGTTTCCGCTGCACGGGCAGGCGTTCGTGGCGGTGGAGGCTTATGACGGGGATTGGACTTTCACCGCCTCGTGAGGCGGTGGCGCTGCGGACACCCGGGCGCCCGCAGCGCCGACAGCTCACCGGTAGTTGGTGAACTGCAGAGCGATCTCGAAGTCCTTGCCCTTCAGCAACGAGATCACCTCCTGCAGCTGGTCCTTCTTCTTGCCCGACACCCGCAGCTGGTCGCCCTGGATCTGGGCCTGTACGCCCTTCGGGCCCTCGTCTCGGATGAACTTCGCGATCTGCTTCGCCTTGTCCGACGCGATGCCCTGCAGGATCTTGCCGCTGATCTTGTAAATTTTGCCGGAGATCGCGGGCTCGCCTGCCTCGAAGGCCTTCAGCGAGATGTTCCGCTTGATCAGCTTCTCCTTGAAGACCTCCACCGCCGCGAGGGCGCGCTCTTCGGTCTCCGACTCGATCGCGATGGCTTCCTCGCCGGACCAGCTGATGCCGGTTCCGGTGCCGCGGAAGTCGAACCGCGTGCCGAGTTCCTTGCTGGCCTGGTTCAGCGCGTTGTCCACCTCCTGGCGGTCGACCTTGCTCACCACGTCGAAAGAGGGATCCGCCACGTGTTCTCACACCTTGTCTCAGCTCGTCAGGGACCACCAGGGTAGCGCCGGGGCATCCCGGTTGACCGGCCGTCCGGACCGTTGGGTATCCTTCTTCCCGGCCGGTTCGCCCGGCCATGGCAGGTTACCCAAGCGGCCAAAGGGATCTGACTGTAAATCAGACGGCTCAGCCTTCGGGGGTTCGAATCCCTCACCTGCCACACCAGCCAAATCACCCCCGTGACCAGCACGAACCGGTCACGGGGGTGATTTTGTGTTGTGCGGTTGTGTGCAGGCATGTGCAGCCGGTTCCGGCTGTCCGCCCCACATGCGCCCCACAGCCGCGCCCTATTCGCGCCCACGGGGTTTGGGGCGTTCCGGGCCGCCTAGCGCCTTCGCGACGCGGTCCCGCGCGGTCTGCTCGCCGCCGTCCAGGCACTTCGCGTAGACGCGCAGCAGCACCGAAAGGCTGTGCCCCGCCCACTTCGCCACGCGCGTCGGCTCCACTCCCCCGTTGAGCCACGTGGACACTGCGGCGTGGCGGAGGTCATACGGACGCTTGGCGAGCGGCCCTGCGGCCACCTCAGCGGTGAAGGCGCGGGCTCGTGCGGCGGCCCAGACCCGGCCGTAGACCGTGCTCCCGACTCGCCCGCCGTCCCGGGCGCCGCGGAAGAGTCGGCCGTCCGGCGCGGTGCCGAACCGGGACAGGTGGTCATGCAGGATGGCCGTCAGTTCTGGCGAGCACGGCACCTTCCGTCCTTCCTCTTCCGTCCGGTGCTTCAACGGTCCTTCCTCGGATGCCTGCCCGCTGTCGGTCCACGATTCGTCAACCTCCGGCCGTGCACTCCCGAGATTCAGGTCTCCCCATCCGGACTCCGGCAGGTCCAGATCCGGTTTCTTCAAGTTCAGGGCTTCCTCAGGACGCAAGGCCGCGTAGTACATCAGCGCGAAGAACGCGACTAGCGGAGGGCCGGGTTTCCCTGTCTCCTCAACGGCATTGAGCAGAGTCCTGGCCTGAATCGGGTTGACCACTGAGCGCGGGTCGACCTCGTGCAGCACAAACTTCCGCTTCTTCGTGGTGACGGTTCCAACGGGTTCGACTTCAAGAGTTTCCTTTCGACCACCGCATACGTGATCGCGTTGACGAGAGTCGTCCGTCGAATTCGGACAGTGTTGGTCGCGGCCCGTTGGCCGTCGAGCTTGAGTTCCAGTGCCCGGAGAACGGCGCGAAGCACCGCAGGGTCAGCAAGGTCCCCTACGTTCCTGCTCGCCTTGGCAGCAAAGCTGAGAGCGTGCTTCACCTCGGGAGTTTGGCCTCGGTCCCGGGCGTTCTTGTTGAAGGCGATTTTCAGCGCCGTTCGCAGCACCACCGGTTCACCTGAGTATGTGCTGCGCAGCATCGGCACGGTAATCGTCATCAGTGATTCCGCCAGCGACTTGCGGTACTTCGGCGACGAGTCGTCCCACTTCATGTCTGCGTACTCGCACGCGAACTCGAACCACGATTTCACCTCGACTTCGTCGCGGCGCATCGACGCTGGCAAGCCTGTCTCAACGTCGAATGCCTCGCCCTCGCGCGACGCCACTTGCCGACGACAGTGGACAGGACGACCCGCTCGCCGTCCTGCAGGAAGCTGCAAGATACGGCCCTGATGCGGTAGAAGCCGTTGAGCATGATCTCATCACGGCCGAGCTCAACGCGGTGGATAAGGCCGTCGCAACACCGGGCGGCCTGGAGTCGATTTCCGCCGCCTTAGCCTCCGGCCGAGGAGCGGGAATCCTGAGCAACAACTCTTCTGAGGCGATTGTGCGTTACCTCAAGAACACTGGCCTCCTGGGCCAGATCACGCCAGTCGTGGGGCGCAAGTACGCGCGCCCCGACCTGATGAAGCCGAACACCTTTCCGTTCCACACTGCACTGCTGGGGACAGAGCGGAAGGCCGCCGAAACGCTGTACATCGGAGACTCACTGTCTGATATCGAGGTTGCTCGCGCGGTCGGCGCACCGGTTGTCGGGTTCGCCAACAAGCCTGGAAAAGCTCAGTTATTTGTCAATGCCGGAGCCTCACTAATAGCGGAAGAGATGACAGAATTCGCCGATTCTTTACCTGCGAATTACTTCGATTCTCTACTTGGACGCCCTTCGCAGCTCAACAATAACTGAACTTGGCAAATTTCTGGCTCCAACCAGAGACGTCAGCGCAGCCTTGAGCACGGGGGCGGCGACTGCGGCTATAAGCTTGAGCGGAGAAGCATGCGGCGGCACAGCCCATGCCACCCCAGCTAGAGCCACATCCAGCTTGGTCGGCTTCACCGCCGCCATCATGTTCTTGAGTGAACGCGATTTCTCGATATCATGCTCGATCTTTGCGATGTGTTCGCGGATCTTCTCGTCAAGAATGCTCTCGTATTCTTGCATGTCTTCAGGCTTCACCAGCACGTCACCGTCAGCTAGGCGACGTATCTCGGTACGCCAGGCGTTAAACGATGCCTCAGAATTACGGATATTGCATATCGTGTCAAATGATGCTTCCTCAAGAAGCGGCAGCAGGTTTCGCCGCAGACTCCCCACAGCCACCGCATCACGGACCTGCCGGTTCAATCGGCCAGCCTGGTCAACTCGCTGATACAAAAGTCGAAGGTCGGAGTCTGTCACGGGCAGGAACCGAGACCTGGTCTCCGCGACAACGGCAAGGCCGTAGTTAAAGTAAATCATCGGAGGCTCCACCACCGAAAACGCGTAATCTTGTGGAACTACCCCACTTCCAGGAACTACCCGCGCACCGCGGACCAGGTCATTCATTGCTGGCGGATTTTCAAAATCTGACTCAAGAACCTCAAGAAGGTCGAGGTTCATGACGTCGCGTCGCAGTTGAGCGCGCACCGACTCGGTCTTAGACTTCCATATCCGCAGATGGGGGACTGGGATTATCCAGCCTTGCCGTATTGCGGGAGCAAGCGTGCTCAAATCAGACAGCGCAGCCTTGATTGATTCACGGCTTTCCTCTATGGGCGATTTCTCGTATCCATCACCATAGGGCATCGCTGGTGACATCGATTGAATTTCCATCTGCCCGTCCTTTGACCTAAAAGGTCGGGGGACGGCAAAATCCCTGAAATTAAATATGCGGGAGTCTAGCGGACAGTTGACAACTATCTCATCGACATACAAGGCGGATGAATGCGCAAAAGGAAGGAGCTGTATACGCGAGAGAGCCTGAGCTTCCCCAGGGTTTACGCTGCCGCCAATATTGGCAGGAAAAGTTGCGCCGCCACTGTAAGTTCGCAGCATGTGCGGAGAATCTTCCGGAACCTCGAATTCCCTGTAGAAGTCATCCACATCACCAGCCAGGGCGTCTAAATCGAAATTTGACAGGTTGTCAATGCTAGCAGCAGTCCATGTTGAACCGAAGAATGCGTCTAGCAGATCAACGATCGTTCGAAACTTTGCGACCATTGCGTCCTCCTGTGCGAACTTCACAAGGGTAGAGCGATGCCCGCCGTTGCAAGGCAGGCCATTCGCTCCTCACCCCGCAGTCAACTGTCTGTGCGGCCTAGTCTGGCACCGCCCACCGACAAGTTCTGTTCGTTCGCGGGCGCGTCGCGCCCTCAATCAGCCGTCAGCATGCGGAGTCTCGTATCCCCACCTGGAGCGGGCATCGTCGAGAGAGTTATGGAACCAGTCGGCAGAGTCGTAGAAGCGCCAGTCGAGCATGTCTTCGATCTTGACCAAGGCTTGTTCGACGGACTCGTTAGCCAGCACCCAGCCAAACTTTTCGACCAGGTAGTAGCCGGGTGCGGGCTCCGCTACGACGCATCCGCGCCACTTGCGTGCAGCGTCGGAGTAGAAGTACGACCCGACCAGCGAGTCTGGGATCAGCGCGGAACGCGTGACGCTCGCAAGGCGGTCAGCAACCTGCGAGTCACCGGTAGATTGCGAGGTCATGACTACAGCTTGGCGTATAGAAGCCTGGCGGCCTGATCGGACTAAGGGCGCAGCTCAGTGCGGCTTCATTCGTTCACCCATGAGGCTCGCCCCACATCCGCCCCACAGCAGGCCGGAACCCGAACAAATATGCAGGTCAGGGCACATCTTCCCGTCAGCCTGTAAATCAGACGGCTCAGCCTTCGGGGGTTCGAATCCCTCACCTGCCACACCCCAGAGCATCCCGTGACCAACGTGCACCCGGTCACGGGATGCTCTTGTCTTGTCCAGCGGACTCCGGACGCGCTAGCAGGCGAGCTTGGTCGCGTCGCTCGTCTGTTTGCAGTGTGCGCCGAACGCGTTCTGCGTGGCCACCAAGCTGTCCTTGCCCTGGTTGATGTCACTCGTCATCGCGGTGAAGTCGCCGGACGAGCAGTCGGCTATCGCCGCGCGGAAGTTCTTCTCCGCGCTGTCCATGGGTTGCTTCAGGACAGCGGGCCACGTCGCCGTATCGGTTTCCAGTCTCGTCTCGTCACCCTGGGCCGCCATGCAGTCACCGGGCGAGAGTTGCATGGTTGTCGGATCGAAGGTCCACAACAGACCGAACGAGGGTCCCGGAGGGGAGCCGAACCCCGCGTCCAGCTGGTACTGACCGAAATCCACTAAATCTCCGGCGGAGTTTCCGTCGCCGGGCTGAGCGCCTCCGCCGCATCCCGCGAGCACGACGGACGCTGACACTCCCGCGAGAATGGCTGTCGTCAGCCTGATGGATCGAGTCATGATGACGCTCCTTGCCTGGCGACGTCGAAGCCGAAATGCTCTGGCAGTCGTCGAAGGCTCTGCACCTATGTCGGAGAAACCCGCCCGGCCGCTACGGACCTGCGCCGGGGACTTGACCCTCCTGCGGCAGGAGGCTGCACGCTCGTCGGCATGAACGAATTTCGCGGTCCGGTTCCGATGCCCGCCTACGACGCGGTGTCCCCGGGCAACTACCTCGGCTTCTACGGGATGCCGATGTTTCCCAACGTGCCCACCGCCGACCTCGAAGCCTCGACCGACTTCTGGCTTCGCGGGCTCGGCTTCGACAACCTTTTCACTCTCCCCGGCCAGGTCGTGCACCTGCGCCGCTGGGCGTTTCAGGACGTGCTGCTCAAGCCCGGCACCCCGGCTGGGCCGAGCGAGGTCAGCATCAGTTTCTCCTGCGTGCTCAGCGAACTCGACGAAATCGCCAAGCGGTGTGAGGAAATCACGCCGGGCTGCACGAGCGGACCGGAGCTGATGCCGTGGAACTCGCGAGAGTTGCGGGTCGTCACGCCGGAAGGCACGAACGTCGTGATGACCGCGGCGGTGCCGATCGACCCGAACGGGACCGTCGCGGAGGAGATGCGCGCCGTGGGGATCGACGTCCCGCGGTCGTGAACTGCGACACTGAGGCCGTGACCGAGCAAGGCGGCCTCACTGTCGGACGCACGGCGACGCTAGTCGGCGTGAGTGTCAAAACCCTGCATCACTGGGACGCGGTCGGCCTGGTGCGCCCAAGCGAGCGCACCAGGTCCGGCTACCGCGTGTACTCCGCCGAGGACATCGCGCGACTGCACCGCGTGCTGGTCTACCGCGAACTGGGCTTCCCCCTGTCAGAAATCGGACGCCTCATCGACGACCCGACCGCCGACGCGCACGCCCATCTGACGAGGCAACGACGCGAATTGCGGGAGCGAATCGAGCGGCTGGAACACATGGTGTCCGCAGTCGACAGGATGGCAGCAGCCACCCGCGGCGGGATGCAGCTGACAGCCGAGAAGCAGGTCGAGATCTTCGGATCCGACTGGAACCCGGAGTGGGTCGACGAGGCCGCGGAACTCTGGGGCGACACGAAGCAGTGGGCGGAGTACCGCGAGCGAACCACCGATCTGAGCCCGCAAGACTGGCAACAGGCCGCAGCCGAGCACGAAACCCTCCACGCGGACCTGGCCAAAGCCCGGCGAGCAGGCGTCAAGCCCGGGTCAGCGGAGGCGAACAACCTCGCGGAGCGGCATCGGGCGACGCTGTCGCGGTACTTCGACTGCACACACTCAATGCAGGTGTGCATCGGGCGAAAGTTCGTGGACGAGACCGGGTACACGGAGTACTACGACGCGTTGGCACCCGGGCTCGCGAGCTGGCTGCGGGACGTGATTTTCGCCAACGCGATCGTGCACGGCGTCGACCCGGCCACTGCGGTGTGGGAGTAACGACGGGTCGTGAGGGGAACCTTCACGGACTCTGAGTCCCTCGGGGTTCCCTTCACGGACCCGGGCTCAGCGGCCGCGGGCCATCTCTTCGAGGCGGCGGATCCGGTCCTCGATCGGCGGGTGGGTCGAGAACATCTTGCTCAGCCCAGCACCCGGCCGGAACGGATTCGCGATCATCAAATGCGACTGAGAAACCACAGCAGGCTCCGGAGCCAACGGCGCAGCCCGAGTCCCCCGCTCCAACTTCCGCAACGCCGACGCCAACGCCAGTGGATCCCCAGTCAACTCCGCCCCAGAAGCATCCGCCTGATACTCCCGAGACCGGCTCACCGCCATCTTCACCACCCCAGCCGCGATCGGCCCGATCAAGACCAGCAGCAGCGACATGAACGGATTGCCCTCGCGGTCATTCCCGCCGAAGAAGAACGCGATATTCGCCAGCACGCTGACGACACTCGCCAACGCCCCGGCAACACACGAGATCAAAATGTCCCGGTTGTACACGTGAGACAGCTCATGCCCGAGCACTGCCCGCAACTCACGCTCGTCCAGCAACTCCAAGATCCCAGTAGTGCAGCACACCGCCGCATGCTGCGGACTACGCCCGGTCGCGAACGCATTCGGCGCCGCAGTAGGACTGACGTACAACGAAGGCATCGGCTGCCGCGCGGAAGTAGCCAGCTCCCGCACGATCCGGTACATCGCGGGCTGCTCGACCTCCGACACCGGCCGCGCGTGCATCGCGCGCAGGGCCATTTTCTCGGAGTTGAAGTAGGCGTAGGCGTTCATCCCGAGCGCCACGATCAGGCCGATCACCAGGGCCCCTCGCCCGAACAATCCGCTGATCCCGATGATGATCGCCGAGAGCAGACCGAGCAGCATCGCCGTCTTCAGCCCGTTGTGGTGCTTGTGCACGCGTGCTCGCCTCCGTCCGCCGTGGCAGGTGCCGCAAAGTGGGTTACTCACTGGAAACAACGCGATCGGGGGACTCGAAGTTCCTTCGCCTGATCCTCGTCCGAGTTAGGGTCGGCGGGCAACCCAACCGACCGGGGCAGGTGAGCGATGCGCGGTTCCCAGTTATCCCGGCGAGGGCTGTTTGCCCTGGTCAGCGCGGGTGCGGCGGCGATGGTGAGCAGCACGGCGGCAGCGGCCGGGCGAGTCAGCAGCGTGCAGGTCGGCGGCACACTTTCGGCCCTTGCGGTGAGTCCGGTCACCGGGCTCGTCTACGCGGCTGACCAGGCGTCCGGCATGGTTCTCGTGCTCGATCCGGACGCGGGGCGGGTCGTTTCCGCGCTCGCGGTCGGCGGGGAGCCCAGTGACGTCGTGGTGGACACCGACCGGATCTACGTCGCCAATCCGCCGGGCGGGACGGTGCTCGCCTTCGACAGCCAGACCCACCGGTTGCTGAGCGTCGTCAGCGCGGGGGCGGGCGCGTCGGCGCTCGCGGTCGACCCGCAGGCCAACCTCGTGTACGCGGTGAGCGGCAAGACCGGCACGTTCGCGGTGCTCGACAGCATCAGTCTCACCCAGCAGGACCTGCTGCCCGCGCCGAAGCCGGGCCTCGCCGGGATCGCGCTCGACCGCGGCCGGCGGCGCGCCTACTGCACCAGCCCGAACACGAACTCGGTCGAGATCTGCGACCTTGACGCCGGGACGTTCACCGCCAGCGTTCCGGTGGGTGCTTCTCCGACCGGGATCGGCGTGCACGAATTGAGCGGCTCGGTGTTCGTGGCGAATTCGGCGATCCACCATCTGTCCATTGTGGATGGATCGGCGCGGGCGCAGGTCAAGACCGTGCTGTTGCGCAGCGAGGCGTCGTCACTCGCGGTGCATCAGGGCAGCGACGTCGTGTACACCAACGGCGGGCAAAATGGACTGTCTCGTGTGGACGGACGAACGGAAACCCTTACCGGCGAGCTGAGTCTCGGCGTGAATCCCGGCGACGTGGCGGTCGATCAGCGCACGCGCACGGTGTACGTGACCGACCCGCTGCACGGCGCGATCAGCATCGTGCGCGATTTCTGACCGCACGCATGAAGTTACTCCAGGTATACGGTGTCGGACATGGAACTCGGTCTCCAGGTCCCCGACTTCACGTTGCCGGGAGGAACTGCCGCGCTCGGCGCGGAGCTGGCCGAAGCGGTGCGGGCGGCGGACGACGCCGGGTTCGCTTACCTCGCGGTGATGGACCACTTCTTCCAGATTCCCAGCGTCGGCCCGAGCGACCGTCCGATGCTTGAGGCGTACACCACGCTCGGCTATTTCGCCGCGCACACCCGGCGCGCGAAATTGTTCACCTACGTCACTGGCGCGATTTACCGGCATCCCGGCCTGCTCGCGAAGGCGGTGACCACGCTCGACGTGCTGTCCGGCGGGCGGGCCATGCTCGGCATCGGGGCCGGATGGAACGAGGAGGAAGCCCGCGGGCTCGGCTTTCCGTTTCCGTCCACTGCGGAACGATTCGAGCTGCTCGAGGAGAACCTGCGGTATGTCCGGCAGATGTGGGACGAGGACGACAAACCGTTCTCCGGCAAGCACTTCACCGCCGAACGACTGCTCAACAGCCCGCAGCCGCTGCGGCGGCCGCCGATCATGGTCGGCGGCGGTGGTGAGAAGAAGACCCTCCGGCTTGTCGCCAAGTACGGCGACTTCTGCAACATCGGCAACGGCCCCGACCTCGAGCGCAAGCTCGACGTGCTCAAGCGGCACTGCGAAACCGAGGGCCGTGACTACGCCGAGATCACCAAGACGGTTTACCACTACCTGGACATCGGCCCGTCCGGGGAGAAAACCGGCGAATTTCTCGCCGAGGCACAAAGGCTGCACCGGCTCGGCGTCCAGGCGATGATCGGCCCGCTTCCCGGCGGGCTCGACCAGAACCGGATCGGAATTTTCGCGCAAGACATCATTCCGGCGGTTAAGGAGTTGGCATGAAACTCGGGTTGCACCTGGCTCAGCAGACGTGGCCGAACGGCCCGGCGGCGCTCGGCGCGGACCTGGCGCGGGTGGCCCGGACCGCGGACGAGGCCGGGTTCGAATACCTGTCGGTGATGGACCATTTCTTCCAGATTTCCAGCTACGGCCCACCGGAGCACGAGATGCTGGAAGCCTGGACGACGCTCGGCTTCCTGGCCGCGCACACCGAACGGGTCAAACTGCTCACGCTCGTCACCGGCGTCATCTACCGGCACCCCGGGCTGCTCGCGAAAGCGGCGACGACGCTCGACGTGCTGTCCGGCGGGCGGGCGATCCTCGGCATCGGCGCGGGGTGGAACGAGGAGGAATCCCGCGCGCTCGGCTTCCGGTTCCCGCCGCTGAAGGAGCGGTTCGAGCAACTCGAGGACGCGCTCCGGTACGTCCGGCAGATGTGGGCCGAGGGCGCCGAACCCTTCACCGGCACGCACGTCAGCGCCGAACGGCTGCTGAACAGCCCGCAGCCGATCCAGCGTCCGCATCCGCCGATCATGATCGGGGGCAGCGGCGAGAAGAAGACCCTGCGGTTCGTCGCGCAGTACGGCGACATCTGCAATTTGCTGCCCAACGCGGACCTTCCGCGCAAACTGGAAGTCCTGCGGCAGCACTGCGAGGACGTCGGCCGCGACTACTCCGAGATCACGAAAACCGCTTCGCTGCGACTCGACACCGGTGAAAAAGGCGAGAAAACCGGGCAACTGCTGGATGAACTGGGCCGGCTGTCGGAACTCGGTTTCAGCGTCGCGACCGGCTGGGCGCACGGCGTTCCGGACCCGGCGGTGCTCGAGCGGTTCGCCACCGAAGTGATCCCGGCGGCGGAAAAGCTGTGATCCGCTGACGAACGGGTGACGGCTGCGCCATCCGGTGCCGGACCGCCACCCGTTCGTCGCAGCACCTCGCGGCATTTCGCCGCCGTCAGAAGTCTTTTTTCAGGCTCCTCGACCCGGGGAATGCACCGGTGCGCCGTCGGCACCGCACCGGCTGCCGAGAAAATTTGGTCTCGGTTCCGAATCGACTCCGGTGAGCTTCCCGGTGCGTTGTAACGACGGCCGTGCGCGAATCGACCTGCCCTACGCAGATCGCGCACACGAGCCGGAGGAGCCCGGTACATGACCACATGTCGACTCTGCGGTTCGGAAAGAACCGCCAGCGTGGTCGATCTCGGCGCGACCCCGCCGTGCGAGCGGTTCCTGACCGCCGCGCAGCTGGCCGAACCGGAACCGACTTTCCCGCTGCATCTCGAAGTGTGCACGGAATGCTGGCTCGCGCAGCTTCCTCCGCTGCTCGACCCGGCCGACACTTTCACCGATTACGCGTATTTCTCGTCTTTTTCCACCTCGTGGGTCGAGCACGCGAAACGGTTCACCGATGCCGCCGTCGAGCGGCTCGGGCTGACCGACCGGTCTTTCGTCGTCGAGGTCGCCAGCAACGACGGATACCTCCTGAAGCACGTCGTGGAGCGCGGAATCCGTTGTCTCGGCGTGGAACCTTCGGTGAACGTCGGACACGCCGCGCGCGAGGCCGGGGTGCCGACGCACACCGCGTTCCTCTCCGAGGACACCGGCCGGGAGGTGCGCGCCGAACACGGTTCGGCGGACCTGGTCGTGGCGAACAACGTTTACGCGCACATTCCGGACATCCGCGGGTTCACCCGCGGGCTGCGCGCGCTCGTCGCGAACGACGGCTGGGTGTCGATCGAGGTGCAGCATCTGCTCACGCTGATCGAAAAGAACCAGTACGACACGATCTATCACGAGCATTTCCAGTACTACACCGTCGAATCCGCGCAGCGAGCGCTGGCGGGCGGCGGGCTGACCGTGGTCGACGTCGAACTCCTGCCCACGCACGGCGGATCGATCCGGCTCTGGGCGCGGCCCGCGGAGGCCGCCGGGGAGCCGAGCGCCCGGATGATCGACGTGCTGGCCCGGGAGAAGGCGGCCGGGCTGCACGAACTGTCCGGGTACACCGAATTCGCCGACCGGGTCACTCGCGTGCGGCTCGAATTGCTCGAATTTCTCCTCGCCGCGCGGAAAGACGGGAAAACGACCGTCGGGTACGGCGCGCCCGGCAAGGGCAACACCCTGCTGAACCACTGCGGCATCCGGCCGGACCTGCTGGCCTACACGGTGGACCGCAATCCCTACAAGCACGGCCGGTTCACGCCGGGCACCCGGATCCCGGTCGTGGAACCGGACCGGATCGCGGCCGACCGGCCGGACTACGTCCTCGTCCTGCCCTGGAACCTGCGGAACGAGCTGACCGAGCAGCTTTCCTACGTCGGCGCGTGGGGCGGCAAGCTCGTCTTCCCGATTCCGCGCCTGGAAATCGTCGAGGTGGCAGTGAAGTGAAGGTCGTTCTGTTCTGCGGCGGTTACGGGATGCGGATGCGCAGCAGCGAGACGTCCGACGTGCCCAAGCCGATGGCAATGGTCGGTCCCCGGCCGCTGATCTGGCACGTGATGCGCTACTACGCGCATTTCGGGCACACCGAGTTCGTGCTGTGCCTCGGCTACGGCGCGCACCACATCAAGGACTTCTTCCTGAACTACAAGGAGACGACGTCCAACGATTTCGTGCTGCGCGGCGGGAAACCGGAACTGCTGTCCACCGACATCGCCGACTGGACGATCTCCTTCGTGCAGACCGGCATCGAATCGCCGATCGGCGAACGGCTCCGCCGGGTGCGCGACCACCTCGACGGCGACGAGATGTTCCTCGCCAACTACGCCGACGTTCTCACCGACGCGCCGCTGGACAACATCGTCGAGCGGTTCCACAACAGCGACGCCGGCGCTTCGATGCTCGTCGTGCCGCCGCAGTCGTCGTTCCACTGCGTCGAGATGGACGAGGGCGGCCTGATCGGCGCGATCACGCCGGTCAGCGAACTCCCGCTGTGGGAGAACGGCGGCTATTTCGTGCTGCGGCAAGAGATCTTCGACCACATCCCGGAAAACGGCGACCTGGTCGCCGACGGCTGCGGCGAACTCGCCAAGCGCGGCCGGCTGCTCGCCTACCCCTACCGCGGGTTCTGGAAGCCGACCGACACGGTCAAGGAACGCTACGCACTCGACGCCGCTTACACGCACGGCGACCGGCCGTGGGCGCTGTGGGAACGCGAAAAGGTGCACTCGTGATCCGCCTCGGTGCCGAGTTGAAGAGCATCGTCGTGCTCGGCGCGCATTGCGACGACATCGCCATCGGCGCGGGCGGCACGCTCCTCGAGATCTGCGAGCAGCGTCCCGGACTTCAGGTCGACGCGCTCGTGCTGTCCGGCGGCGGCACCGACCGGGAGACCGAGGAACGCGCCGCGCTGGCCGCGTTCTGCCCGGGTGCCGAACTGAACGTCACAGTGCTCAAGCTGCCCGACGGACGCCTCCCCTCGCATTGGGAGGAAGCCAAGAACGCGCTGGAGGACCTCCGCCGCCGCACCGATCCGGACGTCGTGTTCGCGCCCCGCACCATCGACGCGCACCAGGATCACCGCGGTCTCGCCCAGCTCGTGCCGACGGTGTTCCGCGGCCATCTGACGCTGGGCTACGAGATCGTCAAATGGGACGGGGACCTCGGACGGCTGCCTGCCTACGCGCCGCTGTCCGACGACGTGATGCAGCGCAAGATCGAACTGCTGCACGAGCATTACGGCTCTCAGCAGCACCGGCCGTGGTACGACCGCGAGGCTTTCCTCGGCCTCGCCCGGATTCGCGGAATCGAATGCCAAGAACGCTATGCCGAGGCGTTCGAGGCGAACAAACTCGTCATCGATCTAAGGGGCTGAAGGCATGCGCGTGCTGCTCACGGGGCACACGGGATATCTGGGCACGGTGATGGCGCCGGTGCTAGCCGCGGCGGGACACGAGGTCGTCGGCCTCGACTCGGGCTTGTTCGCCGCTTGTGTGCTCGGCCCGGCCCCGCACGATCCGGTCGGGCTGGCCGTCGACCTGCGGGACGTGAAAGCCGAGCACCTGCAGGGTTTCGACGCGGTGATCCACCTCGCCGCGCTGTCCAACGACCCGCTCGGCTCGCTCGCGCCCCAGCTGACCTACGACATCAACCACCACGCGTCGGTCAAGCTCGCGAAACTCGCGAAGGAGGCCGGGGTTTCCCGGTACCTCTACGCCTCGACCTGTTCCGTCTACGGCGCTTCGGGTAACAGCGGCCTCGTCGACGAGACCGCACCGCTTCGGCCGGTCACGCCGTACGCGGAGTCGAAGGTCCGCGTGGAAGCCGAGGTTTCGGAACTGGCTGACGACGACTTCACCCCGGTGTACCTGCGCAATGCCACCGCGTTCGGCTTCTCGCCGCGGCTGCGCGCCGACATCGTGCTGAACAACCTCGTCGGCCACGCCTACCTGTCCGGCGAGGTGCTCGTGCTCTCCGACGGGACGCCGTGGCGGCCGCTGGTGCACGCCGACGACATCGCCCACGCCTTCACCGCCGCGCTCGAAGCGCCGCGCGAAGCCGTGCACAACAAGGCGTTCAACATCGGCACCGAGCGAAACAACGTGACGGTCGCCGAGATCGCCGAAGAGGTCGTCGCGGCGGTGCCCGGCGCCAAGCTGCGGATCACCGGCGAGGCCGGGGCCGACCCGCGCTCGTACCGCGTCGATTTCTCCCGGTTCCGCGAAGCGGTCCCGTCCTTCGACTGCAAGTGGGGCGTGAAAGACGGTGCGCTGCAACTGTTCGACGCCTACCGCCGCAACAGCCTGACCCGGGAACAGTTCGAGCGCCGCTTCACCCGGCTGAACTGGCTGAGCGACCGGCAGTCCGCCGGCGCGGTCGACGCCACCCTGCGGCACGCCTGATGCGCACGGGGCCCGAGATGCACGCTCTGGTGGAACGGTTGTACCCGTTCTGCCGGAGCATCACCGGCGACGGCGTACGGCAGACCCTTGCCGTCATCGGCGAGCACCTCCCGCTCGACCGGTACGAGGTGCCGAGCGGCACCGACGTGCTGGATTGGACTGTGCCTCCGGAGTGGAACATCCGCGACGCCTTCGTCGCGGATTCCTCCGGACGTCGGGTGATCGATTTCCGGAAGTCGAACCTGCACGTGGTCGGCTACAGCGTCCCGGTCGACCGGGTCGTCAGCCTCACCGAACTGCGCACGCACCTGCACACGCTGCCCGCGCAGCCGTCGTTGATCCCGTATCGCACCAGCTACTACTCCCCCACCTGGGGTTTCTGCCTCGCGCAGGATGTTCTCGACACGCTGCCAGAGGGCGACTACCACGTCAAAATCGACTCGACGCTCGCCGACGGCCACCTCACCTACGCCGAGCACGTCGTGCCCGGCGAGGTGTCCGACGAGGTGCTCGTCTCGTGCCACCTCTGCCATCCCTCACTGGCCAACGACAACCTCGCCGGCATCGCGGTCGCCGTCGCGCTCGCGCAGGCGCTGGCCGGGGAAAAGCCGTACTACACCTACCGGTTCCTGTTCATGCCCGGCACGATCGGCGCGATCGCCTGGCTGGCGCGCAATTCCGAGCGCATCGACCAGGTCAAGCACGGGGTCGTGCTGGCCTGCGCCGGCGACCGGGGTTCGCTGACCTACAAGCGGAGCCGACGCGGGGACGCCGACATCGACCGCGTCTTCGCGCACATCCTCAAGGACAAACCGCACGAGATCCGCGAGTTCTCGCCGTATGGCTACGACGAGCGCCAGTTCTGTTCCCCCGGGTTCAACCTCGGCATCGGCTCGCTCACGCGCACGCCGTACGCGGGCTACCCGGAGTACCACACCTCGGCGGACAACCCGTCCTTCGTCGATCCGGACGCGATGGCCGACACCCTCGACACGCTGCGGACGGCGTTTTCCGTGCTGGACCGCAACCGGCGCTACGTGAACCTCAGCCCGTACGGCGAACCGCAGCTCGGCAAGCGCGGGCTGTACGACTCGCTCGGCGGGCGCAGCGACGCGAAGGAAGCGCAGCTGGCCATGCTGTGGGTGCTCAGCCTCTCCGACGGCGACCACAGCCTGCTCGACATCGCCGAACGGGCGGACCTGCCGTTCGGCGCCGTGGCCGCGGCGGCCGATGCGCTGCAGGCCGCCGGTCTGCTGAAGGAGTGAGGCCGTGCCGTCGATCCTGCGTTCGCGAGCCGTCCGCGCGATGGCGGGACGGCTCAGCTGGGGCCTTGGGGACCAGGCCGTTTCTAGCCTGACCAACTTCGTGGTCGGCCTGTACGTCGCGCGCTCGCTCGGCGCGACGGCGTTCGGCCTGTTCAGCATCGCGTGGGTGACGTACGGCGTCATTCTCAACATCTCGCGCGGGATCGCCACCGACCCGCTGATGGTGCGTTTCTCCGGCGTCGCCCGGACAAGCTGGCGCACCGCGGTGGGCCAAGCCGTCGGGACCGCGCTGGTGGTCGGGGTCGCTTCCGGGCTGGTCAGTGTCCTTTTTGGACTCGCGGTCGGCGGTTCGCTCGGCAACGCGTTCGTCGCGCTCGGGCTCGTGCTGCCGTTCCTGCTCGTGCAGGACGCCTGGCGGTTCGGGTTCTTCGCGCAGGGCACCGGGCACAAGGCGTTCCTCAACGACGGAATCCAGGCCGTCGCGTTGTTCCCGGCGCTGGTGTTGGCCGCGCGCTACGACACCGTGGTCGCGTTCCTGCTGGCCTGGGGCTGCTCGGCCGGGGTCGCGGCCGCGTTCGGCTGGGTGCAGACGAGCGTGTCGCCACGGCTCGGCGGGGTGCGCACGTGGCTGCGGGACCATCGCGACCTGGGCGTGCGCTATCTCGTGGAGAACGTCAGCAACAGCGGTTCGTCGCAGCTGCGGGCGTACGGGCTGGGCGCGATTTCCGGGCTGGCCGCGGTCGGCACGGTGCGCGGCGCGGAACAGCTGCTCGGGCCGTTTCTCGCGCTGCTCATGGGACTTTCCCTCGTCACTGTCGCCGAGGGGGCGCGGGTGCTCCGGCAGTCGCCGCACCGGTTGTGGCATTTCTGCGTGGTGCTCGGCGGTGCGCAGGCCGCGGCCGCGCTGGTGTGGGGACTCGGGTTGTGGTTCTTCATCCCCGACGACGCCGGCCGGTTCGTGCTCGGTTCGCTGTGGGACAGCTCGTCGCCGCTGGTCCCGGCGGTCACGATGGCGGTCGTCGGCGCGAGCTTCACCACCGGCGCGACGGCCGGGCTGCGCGCGCTCGGGATGGCACGGCGGAGCTTGCGGTCACAGCTGATCGCGTCCGCGTGTTACGTCGTGTTCGGCCTGCTCGGGGCCGTGCTCGGCGGTGCAGCCGGCTCGGAGTGGGGCGTCGCGGCCGCCACGCTCACCGGCTCGGCCGTGTGGTGGTGGCAGTTGCGCAGTGCGCTTCGCGACCACTTCGCGGCGGCAGCCGAGTTCCCCGCCGCGTCAGGTTCGTTCAGCCAAGCAGAACTCCATTCGGCTTCCGAGGAGATGAAACCGGCATGAGCACGGTGCCCCGGCTGACCATCGGTCTGCCCGTCTACAACGGAGAGGAATTCCTCAGCGAAGCACTCGACGCGCTGCTCGGGCAGACCTACGAGGACTTCGAACTGATCATCTCCGACAACGCGTCGCAGGACGGCACGGAAGAGATCGCCCGGAAGTACGCGCAGGAGGATTCGCGGATCCGGTATGTGCGCCAGCCGCGCAACATCGGCGCGACCCCGAATCACAACATCCTGCTCGACCAGGCTCGCGGCGAGTTGTTCAAGTGGGCGTCGCATGACGATCTCTACGGCCGGGAATTGCTGGCGAAGTGCGTCGAAGCGCTCGACGCGCGGCCGGAGATGATCCTCGCGCACTCGCATCAGGCGATCATCGACGAGAACGGTGCGGTGACCGTTCCGCTGGACTACCGGCACCAGACAGACGCGCCGCGGCCGTCGGTGCGGTTCAAGAGCCTGCTGTTCGAGCCCGGTGGTGACGACTTCTACGGCGTGATGCGCACGGAGGTGCTGCGTCGCGTCACGCCGATGGACAGCTATCACCACGCGGACCGCACGTACGTGGCCGAGCTGGCGCTGCACGGGCCGTTCTACCAAGTGCCAGAGCTGCTGTACTTCCGCCGCGATCACCCGGACCGGGCCGAGCGCGCGAACCCGAGCAAGCGCTCCCGGTGCGCGAACCTCGACCCGAAGCGCGGCAACGCACTCCTGAACCCGACCGCGCGGCTGCTCGCCGAGTACATCCGGGGGTTCGTGCACGGAATCCGCTCCGCGCCGCTGTCGTCCGGCGAGCGTCGCGCCTGCTACCTCGCGCTGGTGGAATGGTTCGCCAGCCGAGCTAGGCCCGGCGGAGGCGGGGAACGCGTCGAGGACCGGGCTCCGGTGCACGCGGCCGAGCTGAACCTCACGGTCGACCGCGTGGTCGCCGGGCGCGAACGGCGGGTGCCGTGACCGTTCGGGTCGGGGTCTTCGGACTGCTCGGTTCAGGCAACCTCGGCAACGACGGCTCACTGGAGGCAGTACTCGGCTTCCTGCGCTCCGAACATCCGTACGCGAAGGTGTCCGCGTTCTGCGGTGGGGCGGACACCGTTCGCGCGCGGTACGGGATCCCCGCGGTGCGGCTGAACTGGTACAGCGGCGAATACCGGCACGCTTCCGGGCTGCGGTCGATCCTGACGAAAGCCCTCGGGAAGATCATCGACGTTTTCCGCACGGCCTGGTGGGTCCGGCGGCAGAACGTGGTGATCGTGCCCGGCATGGGCGTGCTGGAGGCGACGCTTCCGTTGCGGCCGTGGGGATTCCCGTATGCGCTCTTCCTGCTCTCGCTGTGCGGACGTCTTGGCCGGACGAAAGTCGCGCTGGTCAGCGTCGGTGCCGACCGGATTCGGGTACCGGCCACGCGGTTTCTGGTGCGCCACGCGTCCCAGCTCGCGGCGTATCGGTCCTACCGCGATGAACTCTCGCGTTCGGCGATGGCTGACATGGGTGTTCCGGTCACGAACGATCGCGTCTATCCCGACCTTGCCTTCGCCCTGCCGACGCCTGTCGCGGTCGAGGACCCGCGTGCGGTTGGCGTAGGCGTGATGGCGTACTACGGCGGCAACGACGACCGTGCGCGCGGCGAGGAGATTTACCGGGCGTACGTGGACGCTATGACCGAGTTCGTGCGGTACCTGGTCGGGCAGGAGCGTCCGGTCCGGCTCTTCATCGGCGACCGGATCGACCTCGAAGTGGTGGACGAGATCGTCGAAACTGTCGCCTCTCCGCTGCTCTCCGCGGCCATCCCGGACACCCTCGGCGAGCTGATGCGCTCGATGGCCGAGGTGGGCACGGTCGTGGCCACTCGGTACCACAATGTGTTGTGCGCGTTGAAGGTCGGGAAGCCGACGGTCGCGATCGGATACGCGAAGAAGAACGACGTGCTGATGGCCGAGATGGGACTCGGCGAGTTTTGCCAGGAGGCCCGCGCGGTCGACGTGCCGCGGTTGATCGGGCAGTTCGAGGAGTTGCAGCGGCGGGCACCGGAGCTGAAAGCGGAACTCGCCGCGCGCAACGAAGAGTGCAATCAGCAGTTGAAAGACCAGTTCGCCCTGTTGTCGAGGTCGCTCATTCCCGCGGAGGTGTCGTGAAAGCCGTTCCCGTGCCGTCGATCTCGGGTGTGTGGCTGTTTCAGCCGACACCGCACCGAGACGATCGCGGCTTCTTCTCGCGGACCTTCGATGCGGAGGTCGCGCGGTCGGTCGGCATCGATCCGGACGGGTTCGCGCAGGACAGCGTGTCCCGCTCGGTGCGCGGCGTGGTGCGCGGGATGCACCTGCGGTCCGGGGCCGGCGAGGCGAAGCTGGTGCGTTGTTCGTTCGGCGAGGTGTTCGACGTCGTTGTCGACCTGCGGCGGGACTCGCCGACCTTCCGGACGATGGAAACGTTTCACCTCTCCGGCGACACCCAGGAGAGCATCTACATCCCGGCCGGATGCGCACACGGTTTCCAGGCGCTGAGCGACGTCGCCGACGTGTCGTACCGGATCGACCGCGCGCACGACCCGTCCGAGGACGTCGCCATCGCGCACGACGACCCGGAACTCGCCATCCCGTGGCCGCTGCCCGCGGCTTTGCTGTCCGAACGCGACGCGTCGGCCCCACCGCTTGCCGACGCCTTGAGGTGACCCGTCATGGACCTGCCACTCTCCCGAATCGCGAACGAACGCCTGCATCGCGCCATTCCCGGCGGCGCGCACACCTACGCCAAAGGCGAGGACCAATACCCCGAACATCTCGCCCCGGTCATCTCGCACGGCCGCGGTGCGTACGTCTGGGACGTCGACGGCAACCGGTACCTCGAATACGGCTCCGGCCTGCGCGCGGTCAGCCTCGGCCACGTGCATCCGCGCGTGACCGCGGCCGTGCGCGACGTGCTGGAGCGGGGCAACAACTTCGTCCGTCCATCCATTGTGGAGCTTGAAGCGGCGGAGCAGTTCCTGGCGACGGTGCCGACCGCGGACATGGTGAAGTTCGCGAAGAACGGCTCCGACGCGACGACCGCCGCCGTCCGGCTCGCCCGCGCCGCGACCGGACGGCCGCTGGTCGCCCAATGCGCCGACCACGCGTTCTTCTCCACCGACGACTGGTTCATCGGCACCACTCCGATGCCCGCCGGAATCCCGGCCGCGACGATGGCGATGACCGTGCCCTTCCCGTACGGCGACCTCCCGGCGACCGAGCAAATGCTGCGCCAGTTCAGCGGGCAGGTGGCGTGCCTGATCCTGGAGCCCACCAAGGGCGTCGATCCGCCGGACGGCTATCTCGCCGGGCTGCTCGACCTCGCCCATCAGCACGGCGCGCTGGTGATCTTTGACGAGATGATCACCGGGTTCCGGTATTCCGAGCACGGTGCGCAGGGTCTGTACGGCGTGACGCCGGATCTCTCGGCCTTCGGGAAGGCGCTCGGCAACGGCTTCGCGGTCGCTGCGTTGGCCGGTCGGCGGGATTTGATGGAATTGGGCGGCCTGCGCGATTCGCGGGACCGGGTGTTCCTGCTGTCGACGACGCACGGCGCGGAGACGCCCGCGTTGGCTGCCGCTATGGCGGTAATCGATGTCTACGCGACTGAGGATGTGACGGCTCGGCTGCACGCACTCGGGGCCCGGCTGGGGGCGGGCGTGACCGAAGTGACGGCTGCGCACGGGGTCAGCGGGCAGGTGCTGGTGCGGGGGCGGGACAGCAACCTGGTGTTCGCGACTCTCGACGCGGAGGGTCAGCCGTCGCAGGAGTATCGGACGCTGTTCCTGCGGTGCCTGCTGGAGAACGGGGTGCTGGCTCCGTCCTTTGTGGTCAGTGCGGCGATGACGGAGGAGGACATCGACCGGACGGTGGAGGTGGTCGCCTCGGCCTGCGTGGTGTACCGGAAGGCGTTGGAGGCCGGGGATCCGTCGCCGTGGCTGGGCGGCCGCCCGGTCAAGCCGGTCTTTCGCCGGAAGGCCTGACTCCCCCTGGCCAACGTCCGTGAAGGGCTCCTTGAGGGAACCAGATTCCCTCTAGGAGCCCTTCACGGACAATCAGCAGCTAGTGGTCGACGATTCGGTCGATCCAGTAGGCCGTGCCAGGAATGATCGCCAGCGCCGCAGCGAAGCCGCCGATCGTGTCGGTCGGGTAGTGCGCGCCTAGCCCGACCTCGGCCCACGCCATCAGGAAGCCGGACACCAAAGCCAGCCCCAGCGTCCACGCCACCGCGGCGAACCGGCTCAACCGACCGGCCAGGACGTAAGCACCGGTTAGCGCCAGAGCCGTCGCGAAGGCGGTGTGGCCGCTGGGGAACGACAGGTAGCTGCCATGGATCGTCCGGCCGGTCAGGGGTTTCAGCACCGAAGTCACCCCGACCGTGAGACCGCAGCCGACCACCGCGAGCACTGCCGTTCGCGGTCGGTGCGTCAGCAGGCAACCGCCGATTACCAGGAGCAGGATCAGCACCGCGCCCAGCGGTTCGCCGCAGAAGTCGATCGCCGTCGCGAAGTACCACCATGGGTCGGGCACGAGGTCCGGGCCGGGCAGGAGCGGGGCGTCGAAGGCGCTCGGTACCGAGTGTCCGGCGAAGCGCAGACCCAGCGCGATCAACGCCACGAGCCCGAGCACCGCCAAGACCAGCGAAGGCGTGCGCAGAACCATCGGAAGCGCTCGGGGCGAGGTCTTCAGTCGGTCGCGCACAACTTCCTTCATACCGCTGAAATCGCTTCCTCGTAGCCTTCGAGCAGCCGTTTCAGCCCTACTTCCGGGGTGAAGTCCGCGTCGTACCGTTGCCGCGCGGCCTCGCCCATCTTTTGGTTCAGCTCGGCGTCGGCCACCTCGCACAAAGCTGAGGCCAGCGCCGCCGCGTCGCCCGGAGTGTGCAGCAAGCCGGTGACACCATCGGTGACCAACTCCTCGAAGGCTCCGTGCGCGGGCGCGACCGTCGGCACCCCGGCCGCCATCGCCTCCACCACCACGAGACCGAACGCCTCCAGCCACGTCGACGGCACGACGACCGCCGTCGCTCGCGCGATCAGTTCCTGGCACGAAGCGCGGTCCTGCAGGCCGACGTACGACACGTTCTCCCGCCCAGCCGCCCAGGCCGCGACGTCGTCGGACAACGGCCCGGTCCCGGCGATCAGCAGCGGCAGCTTGCCGGTGTACTGCTCCCACGCCGCTTTGAGCAGCGGGATGCCTTTCTCCTCGGTGAGCCGTCCCAGGAACAGGAGGTGCTCACCCTCGCCGATGCGCCGCCGCCCCTCGTCCGGGACGAAGTTGTGCTTCACGGTCATCCGCGCGGCTGGCAGCCCGGCGTCCACGAGCAGGCGGCGCTGGGCGTCGGAGATGCAGAAGAACCGGGTTACCCCGGTCCGCCAGCGATCCCGGTTGACCAGCAGGTTTACCGCCATCGGCACGGTCGCGGCGGCCGAATCGCGGTAGCAGCCGTGCCGGACCGCGGGGACCGGCAGGCCGCCGACGCAGTCGGTGCAGATCCGGCCGTCGCGGTAGAGCGTGCCGGGCGGGCAGACGAGGCCGTAGTTGTGCAGGGTCGCGACCACCGGCACCCGCGCGTCGGCGCACGCGGCCAGCACCGACGGGGACAGCAGCGGGAAGGTGTTGTGGACGTGCACGACGTCCGGCCGATCCCGGCGAAGCCGAGCCAGCAGTTCGGTCCGCGAAGCGCGGTTCCACGGCACTTGCAACGGCACCAACGCCTTGCGCGCCAACGGCATCGACGCGATGTCGTCGCTGTGCCGCTCGAACCGTTGCACGTCGATCCCGGCCGACGACAGCAGCGCGACCTCGGCGTCGACCACGTTGTTCTCGCCGCTCGGCTGCTCCGACCGATAGCGGTTGTGCACCACCAGAACCTTCACGCCAGCTTCTCCCTCGCTGGAGCCTCGCCCGCGGCCAGCAACGACGCGGCGACCGCCAGATGCAGCAAATACGGCGACGCGTCGCCGAGCCCGGCTTCGGTGTACGACGCGGAAATGACGTAAGCAATCAGGAAAATCGCGCTCGCCCTCGCCACCGACGGCGGCCGCAGCACCGCGATCGCGACCAGCACCAGCAGCATCGCGGCGACGATCCCGATTCCCACGAAGCCCTGCTCGTGGTAGATCGCGAGCCAGCTGTTGTCGATCGGCAGGCCGTCGTAGGACTTGTCGGTGAGGCCGACGCCGAAGATGTACTCGAACCCGGTCCGCGGCGCGGAAAGCAGCGCGTCCCACACCTTCGCGCGGCCGGTCAGGCTGGAGAAATCGTCGGTGCTCTGGCCACGCAGGAACCACGCCTGCAGCAGGCCGCCCAGCACCACCGCGGCGAAGCCAGCCACGAGCACGATCCCGGCGAACACCTTCCGCGCCCGCGCGCTGACCAGCCCCAGCGACAGCAACGCGACGATCAGCCCGGCGACGAGCCCGAGCGTCGCGGTGCGGGTGTGTGTGAGCAGCAGCAGCCCGAGCGACGGCACTGCGACGAGCAACGCGCTCTTCGCGTCCGTCCGTTTGCCGAGCCACATCAGCACCGCGAGCCCGGCGATGACCGCCGCGTACTGGCCGACCTGCGGTGGCGTCAGCGGCCACACCGCGCCGGAAAGCCGGCCGCCGTAGATGTCCGGCATTGCCTTGCCCGGCGAGATCGCCAGGCCGAGCACGACCGAAATCAGCACCGCACCGAACATCCGGATGTGCGCCCGCACGAACGCGAACGACCCGTCCCACCAGCCGCTGAGCAGCCAGAGCGTCGCGACGAACACGGTGAACCGGAAACACCGGAACAGCGAGCCGTAGCCGGATTCCAGGTGCACGCTGGCCACGATGCTCGTCAGCAGCAGGAAGGTCAGGAGCAGCAGGTACGCGCTCGGCCGGATCCGGATCCGCAGGTTCAGCATCAGGGCGAGCAGGAACGCGGTCATCAACGCGCCCATGGTGACCAGCTGGATCACCGTGCGCGGCAACGGGATCACCGTCTGCGCGCCGGTCGAACCGAGCGTGTTGAGGATGAGCAGCGCCCAGGCCGCGCTTACCGCTTTCGGTACCGATTTCGTTTCGGCGGGCAGGGTGGCGGTCAATTCGGCCATGTCAGCCCCCGTTCGGCTTATAGCTCGAATTCGCGTCCTGGTGGTACGGCGCGCCCTGCCATTCGCCGATGCCGACGATGTTGCTCATTTCCTTGGCGACGAACGTCCACGGCCCGGCGTAAGCGTTGTCGTGCCAGGAATTGTCCTGCTGGAACGTGATCGCCTGCTGGATCACCGCGCCCTGGTAGGGCGACCAGTCCGGGTAACTGCCGAAATTCGACAGCACGCCCATCCGGCCGCACACCTCCTCGCAGCCGAGCGCCTTCGAGTTGAGCGTGAACTGGTTGTGCTGCACCACGACCCGCTGCGTCTTCCATCGGCAGTCGCTGTACAGCGGTTTCTTCGCGATCGCCGGCGCGGAACAGGTCGAGACGTTCGGCACGAGCTTGGTGCACGAGCCGCTGGAGGTGTTGGCCGGGCTGTTGCAGAACCGGTCGGCGTTCTCCCACAGGATGATGCCGTTCCAGTTGTCCTGCAGCAGGTTTCCGGAGATTTCGAGATTGCTCGTCCGGGCCTTCAGCCGCGGTTCGCCGCCGGACTCGGAAATATAGATCGTCGCCGCCGGGAACGGGTCGCCGCGGTCGGCGTGCGCGCGGCCGTCGAGCAGATTGTTGCGGCGGATCGTGTTGTTGCGGATGATCGCGTTGTAGCTGGTCTCGTAAATGATCGCGGCGCTGTCGTTGTTCTCGATCAGGTTGCCCTCGATCAGGAAATCGTTGTTGTTCGTGTCGGCCCACAGCCCGGTGCCGCGGTTGTCGTGCACCCAGTTGCCGACGACGTCCGCGCCGTCCACCGCCCAGAACTTCATGCCGCCGGTGCAGCCGCACTCCGGGACCTTGGTCTCCCAGTTCCCGGTGTTGTTGCCGGTGATTTCGGTGCCGCGCAGCACGAGTCCGGTCACGACGGCGTTGCCGGAGTAGGCGTTCAGGCCGTACTGGCCGTTGCGCCGCAGACAACTGTCGAGGATCTGCTGCTTCGGCCCGGCCATCAGCCCGGCCCCGTCGTTGTCCTGCACGGTCAGGTGCTGGATGACCCAGCCAGCGGCCGAATCGTGGTTGACCACGCCCTCGTCGCGCGGCGCGGTGAAGCCCTGCACGGTGAACGATTCGAGCCGGACGTCCTTGCCCGGGCCGGCGAAGGCGTACCGGTTCTTCTTGCGCCCGTCGAACACCGCGCCGGGAGCGCCGAGGTAGACGTCGCCGTCCTTGGGCTGCACCTGGGCGTATTCGTCGTCGCTGAGCCGGTGCGTACCGGGCGCGAGCCAGAACGTGGTGCCCGCCGGGGAATTCTTCGTCTTGGCCGACAAGTCGTCCACCACGGCCGGATCCACCTGGACGGCCCCGGCGGGCGCGGTCGCCGGACCGGGCTGCGCGTGATCGCAGACCGCGGCGATCGGGCCCTGCGGCGTAGTCGATCCGGCGGCCGGAGCGGGCGCGGCTCCGGACGAACTGCACGAAGCCAGCGCGAGCGGGAGCAGCGCTCCCAGCAGCGGCACCAAAATCCTTCGCACGGTGGATCCTCTCGACATCAGGGCAGGCGGAGCACAGTGGTCAGCGGCCCGGTGACGGCACCGGAGCCGACGAGCGTCGTGGCGGGTTCGCGGCGACCGAAACCGGGCGAGTACCAGCCCAGCGGCGGATTCGTCTCGCCTCGGTGCGCGGTCCAGGCGAGCTGCGGCGGAAGCTCCAGCGTCGCGGTACGGCCGGGCCAGGTGAGCTGGGCGGTGTTTCCCTCCAGCTCGACGGCCAGCAGCGGCCCGAGGTGGAAGGCGAGTTTGGCGGGGCCGCCGCCGGTCACCTCGTCCACCACGGTCAGCGTCCGGGCGGACAGCTCGACGGTGCGGCGGTGCAGCGCCGGGGCGTAACCGTCGTGTTCGGCCTGCCATTGTGCGGGAGCCGAGGCGAGGGTGCGCGAGTTAGCGTGCCGCGTCCACAGGAATGGACCGCCGGATGTCGATTGGTCGACACCGCCGAGCTGCAGCGTGTTGTGGCCGAGCGTGGAGCGGAAGTACGCGCGCCACTCGGGTTCGCCGTGGTAGCAGTACGTTCCCGGGTCGGCGAGGATGTCGACGCCGTCATGCCGGACCTCGATGGACAACGCATCGGCGTGTGCGTGCGCAGCGATGGAGAGGAAACCGTGCGGGCCGCTGTCGCAGCGGCACCAGATCTCCGGGCCGTTCTCGCTGCGCAGGATGGTCATGCCCGCGTCGGCGAAAACCGGGCGCTCCCGGGCGTTGTCCAGCTGCGGCACTCGGGAGCGCAGCGCCGCGAACAACGCCGTGCGTACGTCGTCGGCAGGAAGCTTCGGCCACCACTCCGCGCGGCCGAACAGTGCGTCGCCGGTGGCCAGCAGCGAATGCCAGCGGTCTGTCTCCGGGCCGTCCACGATCAGGCCGAAGCCGTCGTCGGCGTCGCCTTGGCGGGGCGGACGTCCGGCACAGTCCACAATGGCCGCGAGGGCGTCGCACATCGCCCGGAGTTCCAGCCAGGTCGAGCGCGGCAGTCGCGGTCCGGCTTCGAGTGCGGCGGCGAGGCCCAGCTCCAGCACGAGACCGTGGTACTCCGTGGCCAGCTCGCGATTCAGGCCGGAGGTGAAGGTGTTGGCCCTTAAGTGCAAGTCCAGCGAGCGGATCGCGTCGGATCGCCAGCTAGCGGACTCTGGGAACCAGTCGAACGCACAAGCCGCCGCCAGCTGCCCGGCGGCCTCGGCGAGGACGTGGTTGTTGGCCGACGTGCCCCGGCTCGGGAACGCCGCCAGCCACCGCTGGTGCTGCCAAATCTGCCGCAGCGCCTCGGGGTTGTCCTCGAACAACCCAGGCGCGCCGGACCAGCCGTCCAGCAGGCGGCGCACCCACACCCACGACAGCAGCCGGATGCCCAGCTCGATCCCGCTCAGCCAGTGCACGCCGCGCATCGGCGGGTTGGCCGCCCACCACGACTTCAGATGGTCGGCCACGCGGTGCGCGTAACGGTCGTCGCCGGTCACCCGGTACGCGGCGGCCAGCACCGTCAAATGCTGATGCCGCGAGGGCTCCCAGATCTGCTTGATGTCGCCGATCGCGTTCTCGTCGCGGTACGGGATCTCGAAGGAGTACTGATCCCCCGGCGCACGACGGCCGGTCTTCGGGTCGAACGCCCAATCCGGCGCGACGAGGTCGTCTCGCACGACGCCGAAGTACTCGGCGTGCCCGTCCATCAGCCGGTCCGCCGCCGCGACCAGCCGGTCCCGTCCGGTCGCGGGTACCTCCGGCTCGGCAGGCCAGGCCGGGAACGTCCGGGTCGCCGCCCAGGTCGGCTGCCGCTGGGATTCGCCGCGCCACCGTTGCTTGCGCACGACGTCCCCGACCCGGCCGACGATCTCCGCCGGACCCATCGCGGACAGCCGCCGCAGGTACCAGGACGGGTCCATCACCGCTCCAACCGCACCGGCGCGCCGGTTTCGAGGCTGCGGTGCACGGCCAGGGTCGCCAGCGTCGTGGCTACGAGCGAGTCGAGGCTGATCGGCATCGCGACCCCGGTCTTCAACGCGGTGATGAACGCGTCCAGTTCGGCCTGCTGGCCCTTGTCGCGGGCCTTCGGCAGCCGCGAACTGGTCCAGCGCTTGCGCCCGTAGACCGAAGCGCGGACGAAATCGTCGAATTTCAGCACCTTGCCGTCGGCGAGCACCTCCAGCGTTTCCTTGGGAAACGCGGTGCTGCCGCTGGTGATGTAGCTGATCGACGCCGTCGAACCGTCGGCGTAGCGCAACAGCACCTGCAGATCGTGGTTGCCGGGCGTGCCGGTGGCGTAGACGGAAACCGGGTCGCTGCCGAGGAACCAGCTGACCGTGTCGATAAAATGCCCGCCCTCGCCGACGAAGCGGCTGCCCTCGGAATCGGCCTGGTTATACCAGCTGTTCGCGTCCAAGCGGCCCGCGTTGACCAGGTACCGCACCGAAGCCGGGCCGACACGCGGGCCGAACTGGTTCTTCGCCTCGACCAGCAGCGGCGCGAACCGGCGGTTGAACCCGACCTGGAGCCGGTTGTTGCCCGATTCCGCCACCGCGTCCACGACGCTGCGCAATTCCTTCTCCGACAACGCGAGCGGCTTCTCCACGAAGACCGCCTTGCCCGCCAGGAGCGCCCGCCGCGTCAGCTCGGCGTGCGAACTGTGCCGGGTCACCACGAAGACCGTGCTGACCTCGTCGTCCTCCAGCAGCGCGTCGACATCGGTGCTGGCCGCGACGAAACCGAACTTGCGCTTCGCGTTGGCCCCGGAAAGCGCTGAGGTGGTGACGACGTCGGTGAGCAACACGCGCTCGTCCCCGGCCAGGTGCGGCAGGATCATCGAGGACGCGTAGTTTCCCGCGCCGATGAACCCGATCCGCAAGTCCCGCAACGGGTTCGACCGGGTTTCCGCTGCCGCCACGGCGGGAACCGCGGACACCACGCTTTCGTCCTCGGCGGGCGGCGCGTCCGGGTAGCGGAACAGCACCGCGACCGCCTTCAGCTCGCCCTCGTTGAGCGCCCGATAGGTATCGACCGCCGCGGAGAAGTCCGCTGTGTGGCTGATCAGCGGAGACACGTCGAGCTTGCCCCGCGCGGCCAGGTCGAGGAAGCACTCAAGATTGCGCCGTTCCGTCCAGCGCACGTAGCCGATCGGGTAGTCGCGGCCCTCGAGTTCGTAGGACGCGTCGTAGCGGCCGGGCCCGTAGGAGCGGGAGAACCGGACGTCGAGTTCCTTTTCGTAGTACGCATTCCAGGGCAGGTTCAGCGAAATCTTGCCGATGTCCACTACCCGGCCGCGGTCGCGCGCGAGCCGTGCGGCCAGCTCCACCGGATCGTTCGACGCCCCGCCCGCGGCGAGATACACCTGGTCGACGCCGTGTCCGCCGGACAGCTCGGCCACCGCCTGGTCGATTTCGCCGGACGCCGGATGTCCGCAGGCGAGTGCGCCCAGCTCCCGCGCGAGTTCGCAGCGCTGCGCGTCCGGGTCCACGCCGACGACGCGCGCGCCGGTCGCCACCAGCAATTGCACCACTAGCTGACCGATCAGGCCGAGCCCGATCACCAGCGTGAGGTCGCCGAGCTGCGGTTCGCCGCGCCGGACGCCCTGCATCGCGATCGCGCCGACGGTCGCGAACGCCGCCTGCCGCGGCGAAAGCCCGGCTGGCACCTTCGCGTACAGGTTCTTCGGCACCCAGTTCAGCTCGCTGTGCAGCGCGTGCTCGTTCCCGGCGCACGCCACAAGGTCGCCGACCACGACGTCGTCGATGCCCTCGCCGACCTGTTCGACCACGCCGCACAGCGAATAACCCAGCGGCGTATAGGAATCGAGCTTCCCGGACACCTTGCGATACGTCGCGGCGAGCCCGTTCGTCGCGACGCTCTGCATGACCTTCGCGACCTGGTCCGGCCGCGACCGGGCCTTGCCCAGCAACGACATCCCCGCCTCGGACACCTTCATCATCTCGGTGCCGGTCGAGATCAGCGAGTACTGGCTGCGGACCAGCACGCCGCCCGGTTTGCACGCCGGCACCGGGACGTCGAGCAGGGCCAGTTCGCCGCTCTTGTAGTTCTGCACTACCTGTTTCACTGGACTCCTAGCCGCTCTCCGCGGAGGGCCCCGCGGTACCAGTACTCGAGGGTCAGCACGTGCCAAAGATGTTTCGCGCGGTCCTCGCGCCCTGCGGCGTCCTCGGCCACCAGCTTGCGCAGGGCGTCGCGCTGCAGGAAACCGGATTCGACCAGGACGCCCTCCTCGATGACCTCCCGCACCAACGGCGCGAGGTCCCGGCTCATCCACGCCCGCAGCGGCGCGCTGAACAAGCCCTTCGGCCGGTACACGATTTCGTCGGGCAGGATCGCCGTCGCCGCTTTCTTCAACGCCACCTTGCCTTGCCGACCAGCGATCTTCTCCCGGCCCGGCACCCGGAACGCCGCCCGGACCACTTCGACGTCCACAAAGGGCGTTCGCACCTCGGTGGAAGCGGCCATGGTGGACCGGTCGGTGTAGGCGAGGTTCAAGCCAGGCAAGAACATTCGTGCGTCGGCGAGACACATCCGGTTGACCTGGTCGGTCAGCTTCGTGTCGTAGTAGACGTCGGCGTGTTCGGTGAGCACATCGTCCACTTCGGACTGGAGATCCGGTGAGACCAGGTCGAGCAGCTCGGCCCGGTCGTACATGGTGTAGCTGCGCCGGAACGCCGTTTCCTCCGGAAGGTCCGCAAAGGACAGAAACCGCTTCGCGAACCGCACCGACCGATAACCGCGCGTGGACGACGCGACCGGCAGCCGGTCGACCGCCGCCCCGATCGCCCGGCGCGCCACGCCCGGCACCCGCCGGTACCGCAACGCCAGCAGGTTCGCCAAATGCTTGCGGTACCCGGCGAACAACTCGTCCGCGCCCATCCCGGACAGCAGCACCTTCACCCCGGCCTCGCGCGCCGCCGAGCAGATCAGGTACGAGTTGATCGCCGCCGGATCGCCGATCGGTTCGTCCAGGTGATGCGTCATCCGCGGCAGCAGATCCTGCACGTCCGGCGCGATCTCGATCTCGTGCAGGTCCACGCCGAACTGGCGGGCGACGATCCGCGCGTAACGCAGGTCATCCGGCATCGCCTCGAATTTCGCGTCCTCGGGACGGAAACCGATCGTGTAAGCCGAAATCCCCGGCTGCTCGCGCGCGGCCAAGGCGGTGAGGTAGCTGGAATCGAGGCCGCCGGAAAGAAAGGTCGCCACCGGGACGTCGGACAGCAGGTGCTTGCGGGTCGAATCCTCGACGACCGCGTGCAGGTCGACCTCGCCGCGATATGCCGCGCCTTCCTCGGCGACTTCGCGGAGCGACCAGTACGTGCCGGTGTCCGTGCTGCCGTCCGGCCGGAACCGCAGCCAAGTGCCGGGCGACAGTTTCTCCGCCTCGCGGTAGGCGCACCGGCTGTCCGGGACCCAGTAATAGAGCAGCGACGCGATCATCGCCGCCTGGTCCACGTTCAAGGTGCCGCCGAGTTCGCGAGCCAGCGCTTTTAGCTCCGACGCGAACACGACCCCGCCTCCGCGCCGCACGAAGAACAGCGGCTTGATGCCCAGCTGGTCCCGCACGAGCACCAGCTCACCAGTGCGTTCGTCATACACCGCGAAGGCGAACATCCCGCGCAGCCGCGGCAGGCAGTCCGTGCCCCACTCCCGCCAGGCCCGCAGCAGTACCTCGGTGTCGGAGGTGCCGCGGAACCGGACTCCGGCGGTTTCGAGTTCGGCCCGCAGCTCCGGCGCGTTGTACAGCTCGCCGTTGTAGGTCAGGGCGAGGCCCTCGGCCGTCATCGGCTGCGCGCCGGTTTCCGAAAGGTCCACAATGGACAGCCGTCGGTGTCCTAAGTGGACGTATCGGTGGTCGTAGCGGCCGTCGCCGTCCGGACCCCGGTGCGCGAGGCACTGGGTGAGCCGGTCGGTGAGCGGGCCGCCGTCCGGCCAGCTGTACGCGCCCGCGATGCCGCACATGCGCTTCGTCCCCCTAGCTTTCCTGTACGGGTTTGAGCCGCCTCGTAGGTGCGTCCGGATCCACGTCCATCCGCTCGTGCGGCGACGGCGGGCGGGTCCGCTCGAGCGGACGCCGCCTGCGTTCGGTGTCGCGCTTCCCGGGCCATTCGATCGGCTTGCTCTCTTCGCGAAGCTCCAGCTCGACAACCGCGTCCGCCTGTTTCTTCGCGACCACGGCCGCGCGTCCGCGCAACGCTGTGTGCAGCCCGTCCCAGAGCGTGCCGTCGGTGCTGTCCTTCGGATCCGGATCGACCAGCACGACGCCGAGAATCGGCACGCCGCAGTCAGCGAGCTGCCGCGCGACGGTGTGCAGCCACTGCGTGTTCGCGAACCCGGCTCGCACCACCAGCACGGCCTCCGCGCCGAGCGCCGACAGGTCGGTCCACGCCGTGCCCGGAGAGGCCGTGCCGACCCCGACCCGCCGCACCGCGCGCGCCACCGCCGGGTCGCCAGCCTCGACGACCTGGACGTTTCCCTCCACCGGCAGCCGCGACACTTCCTTGCCCGGCAGGTCGTCCACGAGCACCACCGGCCCGTCCTCGGCCAGCGACCGGCCGAGTTCCACCGCCAGCTCCGCCGCCGAAGAAGCCGCGCCGATCTCCAGGAGCGACAGCGAAGCCGGGTCCTCCCGCGCCGCCCGTGCGAGCGTGAGCGCGACCCGACTGGACTCGGTAACCGCCTTCGAGCGCCGCCACAGCTTCGCCGGGCCGATCGGTTTCACACCCACCTGCGCGATGACCGAAGCCCCGAGGTGCTGCGAAATTTCGCGGCGCAATACCGGCCGGTCCCGGACCAACGCGCTCACCGCCGCGAACGCGATCCCGAGCGCGAGACCCACGGCCAGCCCGACGCCACCGTCGGTGCCATAGGTCTTCAACTTGGAGACCGGCTGCACCGCTGGTGCGTCCACGATCTGCGTCCCGGCGATGACCTCCGGCGACCCGATCCCGGCCTGTTGCGCCTGGTTCTGCAAATCGGCGATCTTCGACACCAGATTCGCGCGCTGCGTGTACAGCTGCTCCAGCGCACCAGCGTTGGAATTACGGCCCTTCCCGACCTCGACCGCAGCCTGATTGTCGATGTCCGCCAGCTGCGCCTGCGACTGATCCCGCTGCTGCAGCAACGCTTTCGAGCGGCCGGTGGCGGCGGCTTGAGTGCGCGCCGTGTGGTCAGCGATGAACGCGTCCGCGAGCGCCTTCGCCTTCGCGACCGCGTCGTCCTTGGTCTTCGCCTTGACCGTCACCTGCATGACGTTGTTGGTGAGGCCGAGCCCGGCGTAGTCCTTGAGGAAATCCGAGGGCGATTCGGTGTTGTTGATCCGTTTCAGCGCGGCCGCCGCCATGTTCGCCGTCGAAAGCACGGCGACGTCGGTACGCATGAGCGTGCCGCTGTCGGTCGGCGAATCGTCCGGGTGGACCACCATGATCTTCGTGACCGCAGTGGGCGGCGCGGGCAGAAAAATCGCCACCGCGCAGCCGAGAATCAACCCGGCCAGCGCAGTCGTCAGCCAGAATCGCCGCTTGCGCCGCAGCGAGACCACCAGGCGCTGGAGGTCGACCAGCGGCTGGGCCTGTGCGGCGGTCATCGCGCACCCGCCAGTTCGTCGGCCCGCTGCTTGGCGGACGGCTTTTGCTTCGGTCCCCCGGCGACGTGGACTTCCCGGGCCAGCACGGCGCCGAGAATTTCGTGTCCGGAGTCCGCGCAAGCCTCCGCAATCGAAACCAGTTCCCACGCGTTGCGCGAGCCAAGCGAGAGCACCACGAGCACACCTGCCGTTCCGTCCGGCACGATCGGCTGCGCCCCGGGTACCACCTCGATTTCGGCCACCGTCACCTCGACGCGGATGCGATCGCCACGAGCCGTACCGGCGAATTGTTCCGCGACGTTCCGCGCCGAAGCATCTCCGCGCGGAACAAGAATGAGCAGCCGCAACACTCCGTCACGATCCGCACCCAGCCGCGCGAGCACGCGGCGGTACCGCACCTCCCGGGCCGCGGCGTCCGCAGACGCCGGCACCTCGGGCAGATTCCACGGCCGGTCGTTCCCGACGGCCTTCCGCCACCACTTCGCCGGCGCGTCCGAAACCGCCGGGGTGTCGATGCTCGCCAGCACCGGAGCACCCAGCGCCGCACCGATTTCGCCTTCGCCGCGCGGCCTCCGGTCGGTCCGGGCGCCGAACAGGTAGGCCAGGATCCCGAGCACGAAGAACAACACCGCGCCACCGACCGTCAACTGCAGGAACGTCGGCGCGGACGGCGATGACGGCCGTTCGGACGGGCCGAGCACGACCATGTTGCCCGCGCCGGTCGCCGCGTCAGCCGCGTTGAGGTTGTTGACCGCCTGCTCCAGCGCCGTCCGCAACCCCTGCAGCGTCGTGCGTGCCTGCACGCCCTCGACCGTGTCGCCGTTCGCCACGGACTTCGACAGGTCGAGGATCCGCTGGTTGGTCTGCACGATCTGCTGCCGCAGCGATTCCTTCTGCTGTTGCGCGAGTTGCGCGGCCTGGTCCGCGGAATTTCCGAGCAATTGCGTCGAATATTTCACGAACTCGCCCGCGACCTGGTCGGCCAGCTGCTGCGAGCGCTCCGGGCTGGAGCCTTTCGCGGTAATCGTCACGACATTGCCCTGCGCTACGGACGCGGCGACCGATTTCTGCAAATCCGTCCCGCGAATCCCGAGACCCAGCGCCGCGGACGCCCGGTCGAGCACCACCGAACTGGTCGCCACCTGCGCCTCGGTCAGCAGCTCGTCCGGCTGCCTTGGTCCCTGCAGCAACACGCTGGCCTGCGTCTCGTATCCCGGCGAAAGCACCACGGAAGCCCCTGCCCCGACACCCGCGCCGATGACCGCGAGCAGCACCAGCGCTCGCCACCGTCGGCGCACCACCTTCCCTACGACAGAAAGGCGTACTGTTTCGTCACTCAAAACCAGGTCTCCCCTCACGGGCCGACGCACGGGTCATTGACCCCGTCGCGGCACCGCACCGGTTGGTTACACCATCCGGCCGAACCTTGTTCGAAACGCGACCCGGCTCAACCGAGCGCACGCTCGTACGCCTTGATCAACGCCGCCTGGGAATTGCCCCAGGCAAGCGGTCCGCGCACGCGCTCCCTGCCGAGTTGTCCCATCCGTTCCCGCTGCTCGGGGTCGTCCAAGAGCACGGCGACGAGCTTCGCGAACTCCGCGATGTCATTGGCCGGGGCGTAAAGCGCCGCATCGCCCGCCGACACCCGTGCCTCGCGGAGTTCGAACGACACCATCGGTTTGCCCATGGCCATGTACTCCATGACCTTGTTCATCGTCGACACGTCGTTGAGCGGGTTGAGCGGATCCGGCGAAAGGCACACGTCGGCCGCGGACAAATACCGCAGCAGATCCTCGTCGGACACCCGGCCGGTGAATTCCACCTGTCCGGACAATCCGAGCTGATGCGACAACGCGACCATCTCGTCGAACGTGTCGCCCGCGCCGACGAACACCGCGTGCCAGTCGTCGCGGCCCACCTGATCGCGGAGGGAAACGAGCGCGCGCAGGGCGTAGTCCACGCCGTCCTGCGGGCCCATCACGCCGAGGTAGCACAGCAGATTCGGCTTGCCGCGCTTGAGTTCCAGCTCCACCGGCACCTCGTGGAACCGCTCCACGACCGGCGCGCTGCGGACCACGAACACGTCCTCGGGCCGCTTGCCGCCGCGGATCCGCGCGACCTGGCGGTAGCTCTCGTTGGTGGACAGCACGACGTCCGCCGCGCGATAGGTGGAGCGTTCCAACGCACAAACGCCGCGGTAAAGGAAATCCTGCCCGCGGTCGAATCGGGACAAATACAGTTCCGGCACCAGGTCGTGCTGATCGAAAATGAACTTCGCACCGCGTCTTCGCAGCATCCGGGCGACGAGAAAGAGCAGATCCGGCGGGTTGCAGGCGTGCACGACGTCGACCCGGCCGATCTTGCGCGCGAGCCGGAACGTGTGCCACAGCGCGGATCCGTACTCGCGCGCGTACCCGGCGGGTCCGCCGGTCGCCGCCCGCAGCGGGTACCGGTGGATGTGCACGCCGTCGAGCACGACTTCGGCCTCGGTGTCCCGTTTCGTGCCCTGTGGGCAGATCACGTGCACCGTCATCCCGGCGTCGCGCAGCGTCTGGCATTCCTGCCACACGCGCCGGTCGAACGGCACCGACAGATTCTCGACGAGAATCAGCGCGACCCGATTCCGCAGGATTTCGTTTTCGGAAAAGCCTTCACCAGGCAAGGCCGACGTACCCCTCTTCCGCCCGGCGCACGGCGGCGTCCGGGACGCGGACCAGATCGACCAGCACCGGCCCGCTGCCGTGCGGCAGGGCGGCCAGCACCTCCGGGTCCGAGGTGCCGATCAAACACACCTCGGAGTGGTCGAGCACCTCCTGCACCGACCCGGCGAGCAACTGCCCGAGATGCGGCAGCCTGCTTTCGATGTACTCGCGATTGGCCCCCATCAGCCGCGACAGGCTGACGTTGGCGTCGTGGATCTTGAGGTCGTATCCCTTGCCGAGCAAGCGTTCCGCGAGTTCGACCAGCGGACTCTCGCGCAGGTCGTCGGTGCCCGGTTTGAAGGAAAGCCCGAACAGCCCGATCTTGCGTTTCCCGGTCCGCGCGACCAGCTCGAACGCCCGGTGGAGATGTTCGGCGTTCGACGGCAGTACGTGCGCGAGCAAGGGCACCGAGACGTCCGCCTGCCGCGCGGCGTAAACCAGCCCGCGCAGGTCCTTCGGCAGACAGGATCCGCCGAAGGCGAACCCGGGCCGGAGGTACGCCGGGCTGATGTTGAGTTTGCGATCAGCCAGGAACACGTCCATCACCTGGTGCGAATCGAGCCCGAGCGCACGGCAGATCGCGCCGAGTTCGTTCGCGAACCCGATCTTCAGGCCGTGGAAGGCGTTGTCCGCGTACTTCGTCATCTCCGCGACCGGAATCGGCACGCGGAAGACGTCGCCGGGCAGCCCTTCGTAGAGTTTCGCCACGACGTCGCCGCTGTCTGAATCAAACTCGCCGACCACCGTTTTCGGCGGCTGGAAGAAGTCGCGGACGCTGGTGCCCTCGCGAAGGAATTCCGGGTTCACCGCGACGCCGAAATCGACCCCCGCGGTGCCGCCGCTGTGCTTTTCCAAGATCGGCACGAGCAGCCCGAGGCAGGTGCCCGGCAGCATCGTGCTCCGGAACACCACCGTGTGCCGGTTCTCGTTGTTCCCCAAAGCTTTTCGTTCTTTCAACGCGTCGCCGATCTCCTCGGCGACGCGCTGCAGATACTCGGTGGAAAGGCTCCCGTTGGGCGCGGACGGCGTACCGACGCACACCAGGGAAACGTCCGTCGCGAGGATCGCCTCGGCCACCTCGGAAGTCGCCCGCAAGGCCCCGGAGGCGACCACTTCCGCGGTCAATTCCCCGATCCGTTCCTCGACCACCGGCGCCTTGCCGGCCGTCACCAGGTCCACCTTCGCCGGATTGACGTCTACTCCGACGACCTCGTGTCCTTGTCCCGCCAGGCACGCCGCGGACACGCACCCGACGTATCCCAGCCCGAAGACGCTGATCTTCACCACGGAACCTCCGCCCGACCGTTCGCTGCTCATTGGTCGGAGCGCGGACGGGCTTCGTTACCGGTTCCGCATAACAAGGCGGGAACCCGTTTCTCCGCACGGATTCCCGCCCTGCGCCGCCACCGGACCGGCGGTTACGCCATCCGGCCGTACCAGCCGGGGAATTTGCCCACCGTTGTCCGGAAAGGGCAGTGAATGCCTTCCGAAGCTTCGGAAAATTCAGTTTCCGCCCACGAATTCCGACGCCAGCTTTTGCCCCGTGCTCGTGGCCGCACCGTGATCCTCGATCGGGTTCACCGCCGAGTTCTTGAAGCACACATAGGTCACGCCGGAGTCGACCCCGCCGTTCTTCGGGTCCGGGTTGATGCCGAGATCCTTGGCCGTCGCGTACGACGCCTCGCCGATGATCTTGTTCGGCCCGGTGTCGCCGATGACCGCGTATTCGACCTTGCCGTTGTAGATCACCGCGCAGGAACCGCCGCCGCGCAGACCGGAGTTTTCGTAGTTCCAGATGCTGCTCGAAGACGGGACCACGAGGTACGGGAGTTTGGCGGCGTTGAGCGGTTTGCCGTCGGATTGCGGGAAGGCGGTGTCGGGCAGGAAGCAGCAGTCGGTGTTCTCGTTGCACTCGGTGGTGCGCTGGCCGTCGCAGTCGATGTCCATGTCGGCTTTCCAGAAGACCGCCTTGCCCGCGTCGCACACCGGGACGGTCGCGCTGCCGGAGTCTTCGTCGGTTTTGTATTTGCCGTTGGAGATCTGCTTGCAGGAGGCGACCTTGGCGAGGATCTGGTCCGCGGTCGGGCCCGCCTGAACTCTTTCTGCGGCCGGGGTCGGCGCGGGCGTCGCCGCGGAGGCGAGCGCGGTGGGCAGGACGGCGGCGGCGATCGCCAGAATCGCGAGCAGGACGAGTTTCCGCATCGACGCTCCCTGTTTATTAGGAAACTTTCCTTACGGCGGCGCGCGCTCAGGATGCCGCCGAACGGATGCGGTCACAACCCGCCAAAAGAGGGTGTTTTTTCCCGCCGAAGCGAGCAGTCCGTAAGGGCACCCCGGTCCGTGAAGGACCCCTTGAGGGAATCAGAGTCCCAATGCCAGGGACTTAAGCGGCGTGGCCTCACGTCTACCGACCGTCCACAAAGGCCACCACTTCCGCCGAAATGCCCTACCCATGCCCACTTAGCCGCTTCCGCGCGTCCGTGAGGGGAACCCTGAGGGACTCTGAGTCCCTCAGGGTTCCCCTCACGGACAGCACCCCCACGACCAGGACAGGCACGCTTCGAACCGCACCCACAGCGCTGCATTAGGTCCCTGGCATTGAATCAGAGTCCTGAAGGGGCCCTTCACGACCAGAAGTCCGTGAAGGGGCCCCTCACGGACCCGAGTTACCGCCCGGGCCGAGACGCCCAGCGTGCCGGGAATCGGCGGGGTCGGCGGCTCACGGCCTCGGCCCAGCGGGAGTTCAGGTCCGACCGGATCTCCGTCCGCGACCGCACCAGCGCCGCCCCGCGCACCCCGCCGACATTCGCGTACACCCGCGTCGCCCCGGCCTCGCGCAAATGCGTCAGCACCCGCCGGTCAAACCGGCCCTCCGGCAACGAAAACCGCCGCACCGGGGTCCCGCTCAGCTGTTCCAGCAACCGCGGCGCGTCATCCAGCTCCCGGCGCACCGCGAACGAACCGTCGAGGCGCCGCCAGTCCAGCCGGTCCCAGCCGTGCGATCCGACGTGCATCCCCGCGTCCACCAGCCGGCGCAGCCCGTCGCGGTCGATGTATCCGCGCTCGCCGACCCGGCCGGCCAACGGGAAGAACTCGGCGTACAACCCGCGCTCGACCAGCCGCGGCAGCGCGATCTCGACATCCGACGAGTTCCCGTCGTCGAAAGTGAGCTGCGCGCCGCTCACAGAGACGACGTCCAGGAGCGCGTCGAATTGCTCCACGGTGATCCACCGCTCGTCCTCTCCCGGATCGAGGGCTCGCTGGGGCTTGCCAACGCCGTGCACCGCAAAGGTGATCATCCCGCGCCTCCCGTCCGACTTACCGTACCCGATTAATCGGATTCGCAAACGGCGTAGTTACCGACGCCGATCCCATGGTCAACGGCATACTTCCGGCGTGGCGGAAACACTTCCGCAGGAAAATCGGAATATGTCCACACTTGTAGACAACGGTCAGCTTCACACGTTTGGGTGAAGATTCAATGATTACGGTGGTAGTGCCGCCGGGCTTTCTCCCGGTTTCCGCAAGCCGCCATCGAACACCAGCGTGCGCGGTTGGCCCGGCTGCGGTCGAGCAGGAAAAGCTGGCACTCGTCATTGGCGCAGGCCCGCAACCGCCCGGGAAGATCCTTTTCGAGCGCGTCCCAAGCCAAAACCGCCTCGACCGCCAATCGGGCGTGCGGCAGCGTCTCGACCGACCAGCGAAGGCCGTCCGCGGAAACCTCCGGAACCTGCCGCACCCCGTCGAACAGCGGACGCAACACGACCGGCGAGCTGTCCCCGCGCACGACGTCCCGCAGAAGATCCCGCGCCTGACGCAGCAGCTCCAACTCCGCGACGCTCCCGTCGCCACCGTGCTCCAGCGCCCACTGCCGGTCGAGCGCGTCCTGTTCCTCGCCGTTGACCAGCGGCCTGCTGTTGAGCAGGTCGAGCAGCGCGTCCATCGAAGCTCCTAACCAGACTGAACCCTTTGACAGGTTAGCTCGACCATGCTTCCATGGCGAGCACCTAACCAGATTAAAACCTCAAAGGGGTTAGCCATGATCCAGCACCGGACGGCCACCGTCGACGGCCAGCAGCTCTTCTACCGCGAGGCCGGTCCCGCCGACGCGCCCGCGATCGTCCTGCTGCACGGGTATCCGACCAGCTCCTTCATGTTCCGGAACCTCATCCCGCTGCTGGCCGACCGCTACCGGGTCATCGCGCCGGACCACCTCGGCTTCGGCCACTCCGCCGCCCCCGCGGCCGACGAGTTCGACTACACCTTCGACGCCCTCGCCGACCTCACGTCCGGCCTGCTCGACCAGCTCGGCCTGGACCGCTACGCGGTTTACGTCCAGGACTACGGCGCCCCGATCGCCTGGCGGCTCGCGCTCAAGCACCCCGGCCGGATCTCCGCGATCATCACGCAGAACGGCAACGGGTACGAGGAGGGTTTCGTCGAGTCGTTCTGGACCGACGTCTGGGCCTACGACGCGAACCCCGGCCCGGACACCGAACCCGCCGTGCGCACCGCGTTGAGCTACGACGCCATCCGCTGGCAGTACCTGCACGGCGTCCCCGACCCGAGCCTGGTCAGCCTGGACACCTGGGAGCACGACCACGCCCGCGTTTCCCGCCCCGGCAACGACGAAATCCAGCTGGCGCTGTTCCGCGACTACCAGCACAACCGCCCGCTTTACCCGCGGCTGCACGAGTTCCTGCGCACCCACGACGTCCCGGTGCTCGCCGTCTGGGGCCGCAACGACGAGATCTTCGGCCCAGCCGGTGCGGAAGCCTTCGCACGCGACGCCAAGGACGCCGAGGTGCACCTGATCGACGGCGGTCACTTCCTGCTGGAAAGCCACCTCGACGTGGTCGCGGGCTACCTGCGCGGCTTCCTAGGCCGGGTCCTGAGGCAGCCGTCGCCACGGTAGAAATACCGACCCGAGCCCGCTGCCCCGCTCGGAAAATCGCTAGGTGCCCGCCCTAGCGAAACCCCGTCGGCTGCTCGTCGTCACCGCCGTGCTCGTCCTCGTCGTCGCCGCTGTCGTGGTTTACCTGACGACCCGCTCGGACGACGAACCCGTGGCCGAAACCGCGACGAGCAGCCCGGCCAGCGCTCCCACCAGCTTCAGCCCGCCGAGCAGCACCGCCAAACCGGCACCGCTCGACGCGGCGGGCTACCAGAAGCTGCTCACCGACATCGGCGCGTCGATCACCCCGGCGGTCCAGCAGCTCGGACAGGCGACCACGTCCGCCGCCGTGCGCGACGCGGGCACGAATCTCACCAACGCGGCAGGCAAGGCCATCGAGAAACTCGACGCCGCCACTCCCCCGGACGCGATCAGCGGCACCCACCGCTCGCTCATGACCGATCTCAACGTCCTCTACAACAGCTCCGTCTCGAAGATCGTCAGCGACGCGGTGAGCAACAAGCTGTGCGGCGGCATTTCGGCCACCGCCGCGCTGAGCCGCGACCAGGGCATCGCCGGCCTGCGCGGCACCCTCGCGAAACTAACCGCCGCCGGGTATCACCTCGGCCCGCTCTTCCCCGACCCGCAGCCGGATCCGAACCGCGGCGCGGCGAACGGCGCGGTCCTCACCGGCGCGGGCGGCGGCAAGAACACCATCTCGGTCAAGAACAGCTCCGGCACCGACCAGGCGGTGACGCTCGCCGACGGCAGGAGCGCGGTGTTCACGGTGTACGTGAAAGCCGGGGCCACCGCGTCGGCGAGCGGCATCGCGGACGGCAGCTACACCGCCTACAGCACCGGCGGCACGGACTGGGACGCCGCCAACGGGCGCTTCACCCGCGACTGCTCGTTCTCGAAGTTCAGCCAAGCCGCCTCGATGAAGGACAACGGGTACACGCACACCAACCTCGACCTCACGGTGCGCGAGATCGACCCGTACGCGACGTCGTCCAGCCTCTCCCCGGAGCAGACCGCGATCGAGGCCGCGGACTACCCGCGCTGACCTACTTGCGGATCTCCAGCGTGCAGCACTTCGGCCCGCCGCCAGCCTTCCGCAGCTCCGAGATGTCCACGTACACCGGCTCGTAGCCCCGCTCCGCTAGCCGCGCGCCGAGGTCCGTCGCCTCGACCGGCAGCACCACGTTGCGCCCGTCGGACACCCCGTTCAACCCGAAACACTCGGCATCAGCCGTGGTCGCGAGAACAGCGTCCGGGAACATCCGGCGCAGCACGCGCTGCGAGCCCGGCGAGAACGCGTCCGGGTAGTAGACGACCTGCGCAGTCGCCGTGTCGGTCGCCTCGGCCAGCACGAACAGCGCGGTGTCCAGGTGGTAGTAGCGCGGGTCGATCAGCTGCAGCGACACCACCGGGACGCCGAGCACTTCCTGAGCTTCGGCGTGCGCGGCCGGGTCGGTGCGGAAGCCGGTGCCGGCCAGCAGCAGCTTTCCGGTCCAGGCGAAATCGCCCTCGGCCTCGTTGATTTTCTCCGGCATGGTCAGGTCGCGGTAGCCGTGTTCGAGGAACCAGCGGCGGAAATGCTCCGCCTCGGCGGTGCGCTGCGGGGCGCGGAAGCGCGAGCCGAGCACCCGCCCGTCCACGACGGTGCCCGAGTTGGCCGCGAACACCATGTCCGGCAGGCCGGGTTGCGGGTCGATTTCCTCGACGGTGTGGCCGAGGCGGCGATAGGTGTCGCGCAGCTCGGTCCACTGCGCGACGGCGACGCCCGCGCTGACCGGCTTCGAGGGGTCCATCCAGGGGTTGATCGCGTAGTCGACGGCGAAATAACGCGGCGGGCACATCAGGTAACGGCGGGGCGTGGGCACCCGCGGCGGCACAGCCTCTCCCTGCATGCAACCAGGCTAAGGTCGAGCCAATCTCGCAATCAATCGCTGTTCACTGCGCACCTGCGTGCTAAACATTGCGTGTGAACACCATCGACCAGCGAATCGTTTCCTGCCTGGTGGCCAACGCCCGCTCCAGCTACGCGGAGATCGGCAAGGTGGTCGGGCTGTCCGCCCCGGCGGTGAAACGGCGCGTGGACCGGCTGCTGGAAACGGGCGTGCTGCGCGGCTTCACCGCGGTCGTCGACCCGGAGGCGCTCGGCTGGGGCACCGAGGCGTTCGTCGAGGTGCATTGCCAGGGCAACGTCACGCCCGGCCGGATCCGCGCCCGGCTGGAGCCGTTGACCGAGGTCGTCGCCGCGTACACGGTGTCCGGCGCGGCGGACGCGATCGTGCACCTGCGCGCCGCCGACATCCACCACCTGGAGACCGCGCTGGAACGGTTGCGCGGACTGGAAATCATCGACCGCACAGTGTCGACGGTGGTGCTGTCTCGGCTGCTGGAGCGCCCGCCGACCCCGTCGTGAGTGCCAATCGCGGTTCTAACCGTGATCGCCACTCACGACGGTGCGATGCTGACCGCCATGACCGACCGCATCCACAGCGAGCACGACCAGGGCGTCGCGCTGCTCACCGTCGACGCCCCGAAGAGCCGCAACGCGCTCACCCTCGACCTCTCCGCCGAACTGGCCGCGGCGGTCGCGCGCGCCGAAGCCGACGAGAGCGTGCACGCGGTGATCGTTACTGGCGCGCCGCCAGCGTTCTGCGCGGGCGCGGACCTCACCGCGCTCGGCAAGGCTGACGCTGAAGGACTGCGCTCGGTGTACGCGGGCTTCCTCGCTGTCGCCGGATGCAGCCTGCCGACAATCGCCGCGGTCGGCGGAGCAGCGGTCGGCGCTGGTCTGAACCTCGCGCTGGCCGCTGACGTACGTCTCGTCGGACCGCACGCCAAATTCATCCCGCGGTTCCTCGAACTGGGCCTGCACCCGGGCGGCGGCATGACCTGGATGTCGCAACGAATCCTGGGTCCGCAGCAGGCGTCCGCGATGGCGTTGTTCGGCGAAACCCTTACGGCGGAATCCGCAGTACGGGTCGGCTTCGCACTGCGCTTTGTGGATGGTGATCACGACGCATTGGTCCAGGCCGCCCGCGACCTCGCCGCCCCGACGGTCGCCGCGCCGCGCGAGGTCGTGCTGTCCACCAAGCGGACTATGCGGCAGACGAGCGGCCTCACCGAACACGCCGCGGCGGTCGACGCCGAACTCGTTCCACAGTTGGAATCGCTGGCCGCACCGGCATTCGCCGAGCGATTGGCGGCGATGAAGGCGCGCATCAGCGGCCGCTGAGCCGGGCCGCGCACAAATTCCCACATTCCGGGAACCCTCAACCTGGAGCAAACTGCTGGTCAGTGCCGTGCGGGCGGCAAGAGACGCGCGTCACTCCGGACGAGGGCCCGATCCGCCCTACGATCGAGGACACCCCGGTGGGCCTGGGTACCCCACACTTGACCGCACTCCGACCGCGGCCTGACGTGTGGCGAGTAACCTCGGAAACAGGCCTCGGCGGGCTCCCCGGGGAGCCGACCCTGGCCCGCAGCACGCCGGGAGAGAGGGATTCCCTGACCCATGAGCACCAGTGCGAACGGCAGCGCGGCCGGGAACGGGCAAGGCGCGCTGACCGCGTCCCGCTCCACCGAGGTGAACAAGCTGGACCGGGTGGTCATCCGGTTTGCCGGCGACTCGGGCGACGGGATGCAGCTGACCGGCGACCGGTTCACCTCGGAGGCGGCGGCGTTCGGGAACGACCTGTCGACCATGCCCAACTTCCCGGCCGAGATCCGGGCGCCACAGGGCACCATCCCCGGCGTCTCGTCCTTCCAGGTGCACTTCGCCGACTACGACATCCTCACGCCGGGCGACCGGCCGGACGTCCTCGTCGCGATGAACCCGGCCGCGCTCAAGGCGAACGTCCGCGACGTCCCGCACGGCGGGACGATCATCCTCAACACCGACGAGTTCTCCAAGCGGAACCTGGTGAAGGTCGGCTACGAGACCGACCCGCTCGACGACGATTCGCTGTCGCCCTTCCAGGTGCACCGGGTCGCCATGTCGACTCTGACCCAGGGCGCGCTCGCCGACACCGGCCTCGGCAAGAAGGACGCCGAACGCTGCAAGAACATGTTCGCGCTCGGCCTGCTGTCGTGGATGTACCACCGGCCGACCGAGGGCACCGAGCGGTTCCTGCGCGAGAAGTTCGCGAAGAAGCCGGACATCGCCGAGGCGAACATCCTGGCCTTCCGGGCAGGCTGGAACTACGGCGAGACCACCGAATCGTTCGCGACCACCTTCGAGGTCGCGCCCGCGAAGCTGGACAAGGGCACCTACCGGCAGATCACCGGGAACACCGCGCTGGCGTACGGGATCGTGGCCGCCGGACAGCAGTCCGGGCTGCAGATCCTGCTCGGCACGTACCCGATCACCCCGGCCTCGGACGTCCTGCACGAGCTGTCCAAGCACAAGAACTACGGCATCATCACCTTCCAGGCGGAAGACGAGATCGCCGGCATCGGGGCCGCGCTCGGCGCCTCCTACGGCGGGGCGCTGGGCATCACGTCCACGTCCGGCCCGGGCGTCGCGCTGAAGTCGGAGACCATCGGCCTCGGCGTGATGACCGAACTGCCGCTGGTGATCATCGACGTACAGCGCGGCGGGCCGTCCACCGGCCTTCCGACCAAGACCGAGCAGGCCGACCTGCTGCAGGCGATGTTCGGCCGCAACGGCGAATCGCCGGTGCCGATCGTGGCGCCGCTGTCGCCCGCCGACTGTTTCGACGCGGCGATCGAGGCCACCCGGATCGCGCTGAAGTACCGCACGCCGGTGCTGCTGCTGTCCGACGGCGCGATCGCCAACGGTTCCGAGCCGTGGCTGGTCCCGAATGTCGAGAATCTGCCGGACCTACGCGTGGAATTCGCGTCGGAACCCAACTCCGACAACGGTTCCGGCGAGTTCTGGCCGTACGTGCGCGACCCGGAGACGCTCGCGCGGGCGTGGGCGATCCCGGGCACTCCCGGTCTGCAGCACCGCATCGGCGGGCTGGAGAAGGCCGACGGCACCGGCCACATCTCCTACGACCCGGACAACCACGACAAGATGGTGCGGCTGCGCCAGGCGAAGATCGACGGCATCGACGTGCCGGACCTGGAGGTCGACGACCCGTCCGGCGAGGCGCGCGTGCTGGCGCTGGGCTGGGGTTCGTCCTACGGCCCGATCGGCGCGGCCTGCCGCCGCGTGCGCAAGCTCGGGATGCCGATCGCGCAGGCGCATCTGCGCCACCTCAACCCGTTCCCGCACAACCTCGGCGAGGTGCTCGCGCGCTACGACCGGGTCGTGGTCCCGGAGATGAACCTCGGCCAGCTCTCGATGCTGCTGCGGGCGAAATACCTGGTGGACGTGCATTCGTACACGAAGGTCGCCGGCCTGCCGTTCAAGGCCGAGGAACTGCAGAACGTGTTCTCCGACATCATCGCCAACCTCGTTCCGGAGGGCGTCAAGTGACCGCCATCGATCTCGGGCTGCCGCAATTGGGCGGCATCGACCTGGTGCCGACCACCGACGAACCGCAGAAGGCCAAGGACTACAAGTCCGACCAGGAAGTGCGCTGGTGCCCCGGCTGCGGCGACTACGTGGTGCTCAACGCCGTGCAGTCGTTCCTGCCGACGCTCGGGCTCAAGCGGGAGAACATCGTCTTCATCTCGGGCATCGGCTGTTCGTCGCGGTTCCCGTACTACCTCAACACCTACGGCATGCACTCGATCCACGGCCGCGCGCCGTCGATCGCGACCGGTCTCGCCACGACGCGTCCGGACCTGTCGGTGTGGGTCGTGACGGGTGACGGCGACGCGCTGTCCATCGGCGGCAACCACCTGATCCATGCGTTGCGGCGCAACGTGAACATCAAGATCCTGCTGTTCAACAACCGGATCTACGGGCTGACCAAGGGCCAGTACTCGCCGACGTCCGGCCAGGGCATGGTCACGAAGTCGACGCCGATGGGTTCGCTGGACATGCCGTTCAACCCGCTGTCGCTGGCGATCGGCGCGGAAGCGTCGTTTGTCGGCCGCGCGATGGACTCGGACCGCAAGGGCCTCACCGAAGTCCTTGAGGCGGCAGCGAAACACCGCGGTTCGGCGCTGGTGGAGATCTACCAGAACTGCCCGATCTTCAACGACGGCGCGTTCGATGTGCTGAAGGACAAGGACGAAGCCGCGTCCCGGCTCATCCCGCTCCGCGCGGGCGAACCGATCCGCTTCGGCTCAGAAGGCGAATACGGCGTCCGCCGCGGCGACTGGGGCGGTTTGGACGTCGGCAAGGTCGCGGAGATCGGCGAGGAAAACCTGGTGGTGCACGACCCGTCGATCGCGGACACGTCGTACGCCTTCGCGCTTTCCCGTCTTGGCGACCAGAACCTGAACCACGTCCCGACGGGCATCCTGCGCCAGGTCGAACGTCCCACGTACGACGACGCCGCGCGGGCCCAGGTCGAGCAGGCGCGTGAGGCCCGGACACCGGACTTGCAGGGGTTGTTGCGGGGCAAGGACACCTGGACTGTCGTCTGACGCTTTAGTCCTCTTACGACAGAGGCCGCCACCCCACTCGGGGATGGCGGCCTCTGTCCTATCCGGACTCAATGCAAGGGACGGAACCCCACCCGCTCAGCATCAGCGGCACTGCGGAACCACACCTCGGCAACCATCTTCGGGAACTGCGGCGAATCCTCCCCGCAATACCGCAACGCCGTCACACTCGCCTTCACCGTGAAACCGTCCGCCGGACGGCCACCGCCCGGACGCGGCATCGCCGAACCCGGACCGAACGGCCCCGGCGGCACCGCGTCATCCGCAGACTGCCGAGCTGGCGGCGGCTCTGGAGCAGCCATCGCGGCCTGGTTCGGCTGCACGGACGGCTCGAACAGCGAACCGCTGTGCCCGCCGGCCAACTCCGGTTCGCGACGCTCCACCGGGCGCATCGACGGCTGGATCGGCTGCGGCGCGTCGAAACCGCCGCGCGGGGATTCGCGGCGCTGCCGCTTCGGCAAGCCCTGGCCGGCCGCAGTGTCCTCTGTGGACTCGACAGCCGGTTCGACGTTCGGGATCAGGTGATCGGTCGTCGAATCCTCTTCGAGGTGGCCGACCGGCGACTCGGCCGGTTCGGCGGGTTCCTCGAACGGCGACCGCTGCGGAGTGTCCGTCTGGTTGAACCAGTGCGGCTCCGGCTCGGCCGCCCGGCCCGGACCCGGGCGGAACAACGACACCGGCTCGGGCTCCGAAGCGGCGGTGTCCAACGGGGTCGGGTCGAGCCGTCGCTCCAAAGAGGACAGTCCGTCGGCCGGGCGACTCGGCTCCTCCTCGGCGGGAGCGTCCGCTTCGAGGTAGTCCGCCGCCGGAACGTCGGCCGGTTCCGGAAGACGGTGGTAGCCGCTGTCGTGCTCGTCCGCCGGTTCCGCGATGCGGTGGTAGCCGCTGTCGTGGTCCTCGGCCGGTTCGGCGACGCGGTGCGAAGCGGTGTCGCGGTCGACCGGCTGCAGATACTGGGTGGCCGCGGCACGGTAGGCCGAGCCGGAGTCCTCCGGCGCACTGTCGACAGGTGCGCTGTCGAAAAGACCGTTCGCCCCTTGGTGTTCGCGGGCCTCGGCCTGAGCGAACGCCTCGTCGACATCGTCATCCGCGGCCTCCGAAGAGTCCACAGAGGCCGCGGGCTCAGCGGCGGCCACCGGCTCCGGAGCCGTGCGGTATTCCGCGTCGTACTCGGCTTCCGGCTCGAAAGCGCTCGTCGCCTGGATGACTTCCGTCGGAGCGTGCTCGCGGCGGTCTCTGGTCCAGTCCTCCGCGGGCGGCAGCACCGCGGTGCGCGCGGGCGTGCTGGCCGCGGCGCGTGCCGTGTCGGCGTGCGCGCTCGCCAGTTCCGCTTCCAGTTCGCGTACCCGCTTGCGGGCCGGACGCGCCAGCACCAGCCAGGCGATGACCGCGCCGACGATGAAGGCCAGCAGGCTCCAGAGCCACACCTGCCCGAAAATGGACATTTCTCGCCCCTTTTAGAACGTTCGCGCGACCAGGTAGTCGGCGACCGACTCGCAAGCGTCGCGCGCAGGGGAAGCGGGCAGCGAGGCGAGCTCGGCACGTGCTCGGGAAGCGTAGTCGGAAAGGGTTTCACGCGCGCGTTCGAGGCCGCTGGAACGGCGCAGCAGCTCGAGCGCCTCGGCCACCAGGTCGTCGTCGGTGATCGGGCCGGCGAGCAGCTCGACGAGCCGCGGTTCGGTGCCCGGATCGGCCAGCGCGTACAGCATCGGCAGCGTGCGCACGCCTTCCCGCAGGTCAGTGCCCTGCGCCTTGCCAAGCTCGACCGAGGGCGACGCGATGTCGATGACGTCGTCGGAGATCTGGAAGGCCGCGCCGATGATGTCGCCGAAGCGGCGCAGCGCCTGGACGTGCTCCTCGGCCGCGCCGGACATCATGCCGCCGAAGCGTCCCGACGTCGCGATCAGCGAACCGGTCTTCTGCGCGATCACGGTGAGGTAGTGCTCGACCGGATCGTCACCAGGACCAGGCCCCACAGTCTCCCGCATCTGCCCGCTGACCAGCTCGCCGAACGTCTCGGCGATGATCCGCGCGGCGTCCGTGCCGAGGTCGGCGACGAGCCGCGAAGCGTGGGCGAAGAGGTAGTCGCCGGTGAGGATGGCGACGGTGTTGTCCCAGCGCGAGTTGACGCTCTCCGCGCCGCGCCGCATGGTCGCCTCGTCCATCACGTCGTCGTGGTACAGCGTCGCCAGATGCACCAACTCCACGGCGGCAGCCGCGATCAGCACCTGCTCGCCCTGCCTCGGCCCGAACTGCGCGGACAGCAGCGTGAACAACGGACGAAAACGTTTGCCCCCCGCCTCGACCAGGTGCAACGCGGCGTCGTGCACAGCGGGCACGTCGCTCTTCACGACATCCCGCAACATCGTCTCGACGTCCGCCAGCCCGCCCGCGATGGCACGCAGCAAGGGCTCGTCCTGGATCTGCAGCCCGACGGTCGCGCGCAGGTCCTCGACAGCGCCATCCCGGGCCGCCCCCGGAGGTGGTGAAGACACAGACACGTCGGCTCCGCTCTCTCGTGGCGCTCTTCGCCAGTCGGTTACCCCCTTCAGGGTAGTGGTTGCCCCGCGGCCTGCCTTTACCCGCTGTCCTGCGGAAACGGTGACGAACGCGACACTCCCGCCCCAGCCGCGCGCCAGGCCACGAACGGGTTGATCCGCGCTCCCGGACGGGTGATCGCCGCCCGAGGACGCAACGGGCGATTCGGACCTGCGGATAGTCCTTGGAGGCAACACTGGCAGCGAGGAGACAAGTCATGATCATCAAGCGCACCGCACTGGCCGGGGCAGCGCTGGCAGCCGCCGGTTTGCTCACCGCCGCCGGAACTGCCGCCGCGGACAGCCCCGCCGGAGTAGCCGACATCGGCAACGCGAACTTCACGAAGTCCGGAACCACGATCTCGATCCCGACCCAGGCCCCGTGCGCCGTAGAAGGCCCGACCACCGGCTCCGCAACCGCCGTCTCCCAACCCGGAGTCCGCTTCGGCGGCGGCACGTCCTCCTGCACCACCGAGGTAACGGACCCAGCGAACGACGTCACCACCACAACGTCGACCGCGACAGGCAACAACTTCGAACTGTCCGCCCTGGTGAGCAATGGCGGAAAACGCATCCGCATCTCGTCGTACACCGTAACCTGCAAGGCAACCCAGAGCGGCACGAACGCGAACTGGACCCTGAGCGGCCTCACCGGAATCAGCGGCCTGCCGTCCCCGATCCCCGCGAACTACACCAAACCGCTGACGAAATCGGACGGAACGGTACTGGCAAACGCAGTCTTCAACATCCAGACGCTGCCGGGCGACGGAAGCATGACCCTGACCATGCTGCGCATCGACTTCGCCCCCGCCTCCGGCGCATCAGGCTCGGTCACGGTGGGCCACACTGCCTGCGCCCCCACCCCCTGAAGTCCGTGAGGGGAACCTTCACGGACTCAGAGTCCCTCAGGGTTCCCCTCACGACCCGCATTCCCAATGCCAGGGGCTTAGGTCGTGCCGCCTCGGCATTGCCAACCGTCCATAAGGACGCCAACCTCGCCGAAATGCCCGCCCCATGCCCTCGTGGCCGCTTGCTCGTGTCCGTGAGGGGAACCCTGAGGGACTCAGAGTCCCCCAGGGTTCCCCTCACGGACAGCTGCACCCCGCACCTGACTCGCCAGCCCCCGCGACCAGGACAGACATCCCTCCAAGCCGCACTCGCAGCGCCGCCTCAAGTCCCTGGCATTGACCCGCATTCCCTCAAGGGGCCCCTCACGGAACTAGATTCCCTCAAGGGGCCCTTCACGGACCTGCCCCCACCCCGCGATGCGCCCGATGTGGCATTGGCGCGCTAGCCCCACCGCGAACCCCACGCGACCAGCGCACCCCAAGCCCCGCGCACCAGCCCTAAACCGCAACC
>NZ_PQIA01000250.1 GCF_003385235.1 Amycolatopsis circi
ACTCCCTCCCCAGCCCCGCGAGCGAACCGCACCGGAACCGCCCCGGCGCCTCGTTCCGACGGGACCCACCCGCCCCCGGACGGCACCCTCACCCTCGGCGCCGAAACCGGCTCCGGCAAGCCCATCCGGATAGCACTTTCCGCCCTCCGCAAGCACGCCGCGGTCTTCGCCGGTTCCGGATCGGGAAAAACCGTGCTCCTGCGCCGGATAGTCGAGGAATGCGCGCTGCACGGCGTGTCGTCCATCGTGCTCGACCCGAACAACGACCTCGCCCGCCTCGGCGACGCGTGGCCGAGTCCGCCCAGCGGCTGGGGGCCGGAAGACGCCCAGCTCGCCGAGCGATACCTCGCAGGCACCGACGTCGTCGTGTGGACACCGGGCCGAGCCACCGGGCGGCCGCTCGGGTTTGAGCCGTTGCCGGATTTCGGGGGAGTGCTCGACGACGAGGACGAGTTCTCCGCGGCGGTCGAGGTAGCGGTGGCCGCCCTCGCGCCGCAGGCTCGGCTCACCGGCAGCACCGCGAAGGCCGACATCGGCTTGGCCGTGCTGCGGCAGACGATCGTGCACCACGCGCGCACCGGGTCGCGAAGCCTGCCGGAGCTGATCGACCTCCTCGAAGATCTCCCCGAGGGCGTCACGAATCTCAACGGCGGCCGAAAAATCGCCGCCGAAGTCGCCGAACTGCTCAAGGCCGCGATGGTGAACGACCCGTTGTTCGCCGGAACCGGAACCCCGGTCGATCCGGCGTTGCTGCTCACTCCGGCGGACGGCAAGCGGGCGCGGATTTCGGTGATCAGCTTCGCCGGGCTTCCGTCGGAGGCCCAGCGGCAGAGTTTTGTGAACCAGCTGCAGATGGAGCTGTTCGCGTGGATCAAGCGGAATCCGGCGGGGGACCGGCCGCTGGGCGCGCTGTTCGTGATGGACGAGGCGCAGACGCTCGCGGCGTCCGGCTCGCTCACCGCGAGCGCGCGCAGCACGATCGTGCTGGCCGCGCAGGCCCGGAAGTACGGGCTGGGGCTGCTGTTCGCGACGCAGGCGCCGAAAGGCCTGCACAACCAGATCGCCGGCAACGCGACGACGCAGTTCTTCGGGCGGCTCAACAGTCCGGCGCAGATCGCCGCGGCGAACGAGATGGCGCGGGCGAAGGGGAGTCCGGTGGCGGACATCTCACGGCTGGAACGGGCCCAGTTCTACGTGTCCGGCGAGGCGTTCGGGTTCCGGCGGGTGTCGACGCCGCTGTGCCTGAGCCACCACCCGGCGAGCCCGCTGCGCCTCGAGGAGGTGCTCGCGCGGGCCAGGAACGGGGAGGGAGAAGGGGAGGGGTAGGAGCGGCCCGGACCCGGGGATCCGTCCGGGTCCGGGCCGTCCTCCGGTCACACGCCGGCGACCGACTGGATCCAGTCGCGGTACTGGGTGACGTTGATGTAGGCGGTGTAGGACTGGCGGTCGCTGGTGGAGGCGACGCCGACCTGCTTGCCGTTCGCGTACATCGGGCCGCCGGAGTCGCCGCCGGCGGTGATGCCGTCGCCGCGGTTCGCGCACACCGAGACTCCGGCCGCGCCGTCCGGGCAGTCGACCGAGGTGACCGAGACGTTCGCCACCTTCAGCACCTGCGACTGGCAGTTGATCTCCGGCTGGTCGGTGCAGGTCGCGCCCCAGCCGTAGACCTGCGCGGTGTCGCCGACGTTGACGTCGCTCGCGGTGCCGAGCGGCGCGTACTCGGTCTGCACCTTCTGGTCGATCTGGACCAGCGAGATGTCGGCGTCAGGGGAATCGTGCACCGAGGTCGCGGAGACCTCGGTGCCCTGGGTCTGGTCGAGGCTGCCGACGTGGAAGGTGATCTGCTTGCCGCCCGCGCCCTGGGTGCAGTGCCGGGCGGTGAGGATCCAGTCGGGCGCGACGATCGTGGCGGAACAGAGTTCCTGGCCGCCGGCGAACATCCGGGCGGCGGCGTGCAGGGAGTCGGCGGTGCTGCCGTCGATGATGGCGGGCTGGGCGGGAGCGGCCGCGGCGGGGGAGGCCGCGGCGACGGCGGCGAAAGCCAGGCCGGACAGGACTGCGGCGGTACGCGCGATTCGCACGGGTGATCATCTCCGGTGGGTGCGGGGAGTGGTAGTCAGGTACTGACCCACCGTCGTGAATGTCGGTAAATGACGGAACCCGCCGAAGGTCGGGCTGACACAGTTCCCGACTTTCGTCGTGGGACAAGCGGACCAGTCCCCGTTCGCGGGACGCGGAAGCGGACTGTGAGCGCGGTCACGAGGCCATCAGGTCCAGAATGGTGTCGGGTGGACGAGCGGGCGCGACGGGCCCCGCCTGGACAGGGAGCGCAGCACGCGGATGGAAGCCGGCTCACAGGGATCGGCACGGCTGAAGTCGTCGTACCGCTACGACGACCTCGACGTGCTCACGCTGCTGCTGGCGGGGGAACTCGACGCGGGCACCGCGCTGGTGGTGGTGCGCGCGGTGACGTTCGCGCTGGCCAAACGCCCGATGGCGCTGGTGCTGGACCTGACCGGGCTGACCGAGCTGAGCGACGCGGGCATCCACGTCCTGCGGGCCGCGCAGGACCGCGCGGCCGCGGAGGGCGTGGTGCTGCGGCTGCTCGCGCACCCCTCCGGCGCGGCGGGCCGCCGGCTCGCCGAAACCGGCATGACCGGCGTGTTCGACATCTACCCGGACCGAACGGCCGTCCGCGTGGAGACCGACCGGATCGCGTTCCTGCGCCGGATGAAACGGCGCCTCGACGCGGGCTGAGCCGGTCCGGATCCGGGCGTTTCGGGCCTGCCCGAACCGGCGAGGTGGCCCGAGCGGGTGAACTTCCCGGACTTTTTCGCGAGTGGTCCATACCAGTGCGGCGATGTTGCGAGTTCACGCGAGCAGCGCTTCGGCCAGCCCTTGCTCCTTGATCGAGTCCCGCAGTTTCGCCAGCGCGCGGCATTGCGTCACCCGGACGTTGCCCGCCGAGATTCCCAGCGCCTTCGCGGTTTCGGCCGACGTCAGGCCGACGACCACGCGCAGCGTCAGGATTTCCTGTTGCAGCTTCGGCATCCCGGCCAGCAGCCGGCTCAGCGACGCGCCGAGGTCGGCGGTCAGCGTGTGCGATTCCGGGCCCTCGCGCAGATCCGGGTTCTCCGGGACGTCGGACACCGGCCGCGAGCGGTCGCGCGACACGGCGCGGAAGGCGTCCGCCACCTTGTTCGCCGCGATCGCGCGCACCAGGTGCAGGAATGAACCGCCGCGGTCCTCGTAGCCCGGCACCGCCTGCAGGACCGCGATGCACACTTCCTGCGCGACGTCGTCGGCCGACAGGTACGACAGGTCGCGTCCGCCGAGGCGGGCCCGGCAGTAGCGCGCGATCACCGGTTTCAGCAGCGCCAGCAGTTCCGGAGCCGCGCCGGGGACGCCGTCGCGGGCCGCGCGGACCACGGTTTCCAGGCGCTCGGCCAGTCCGGACGGGCGCGGCAGCGCGGCGAGCGGGACGTAGCCTTCGACCGGTTCGGACACGGTGGCGGTGGGCATAGGGGTCGTTCCTTTCGTACGGGCGGCCGCGGTGGTCTCGCCCGCTCGATCCGGGAGTCGGCGGCCCGGCTCCGGATGTTGCGCCCGGGCGGGTGTTGTCCAGCTTCTGTCCGTTGCGCGGCAACGAGTTCCGCGCGGATCTGGACAGATCTTGGACAGGTTCGGCCCGCGGGTAGCGCGTCCGGGCGCGACGGCGATCCCGGTGCGGTCGGAGAGTTGCCGCGAGCGGGAAGGGGAACTGCGATGATCACGCACTGACCGGAGCCGCGGGCCCGGTCGGCGAGGTTCAGCCGGCCGGGCTCCACCGGATGCCGTAGGCGAAGCCGGGCGCGAGATGGTCGAACCGCAGGTGCGCCTCGCCCGATCCGTCCAGGCGCACCACGTCGCCGCGTGCGCCCGGATCGCGTGAGTCGTCTTGGAACACGCGGTCCAGCCGCACGATTTCGGCCGGCGGCGCGGCCGGGAAGCGCGCGTGCAGGTCGAACCGGTCGACCGGATGCCGGGGCACGCACACGTAGTGCGGATGCCGGAATTCCGCGCGGAACCGCAGCGCGAGGTCGTGCGTTTTCCCGCGCGGCAGCGGATCGGCCAGCTGCAGCGCCAGCCCGACCCGGTCGTTCGACTCCATCGCGCGGCGGACCAGCGTGCCGCCGTGGAAGACGTCGACGTCCAGATCGCTTTCCCGCACCGGCCCGGCGGTCGCGGACGTGGTGGTGAGGGTGAGCGCGAGGTCCAGTTCGGCGATCTCGTCGGCGTCGGCGACGATCCGCCGGAACTCGAACACCTCGGGCCGGTCTTGGTCCAGCGCAAGGGAGACGCGCAGCAGTTCGGTGTGCCAGCTGGCATCGGGCGCGGCCTGTCCGCCGCCCTCGCGCGGGCCGGCGAGCGCGAGCTGCGCGACGTGCTCGATGCCCTCGTCGATGCGCCGCCGGATCGTGCGGTCGTCGCGGTCCAGCTCGCGCGCCGCCCAGTGCACCCGCTCCTGGTAGAACGGCTTGCGCGCCGGTTCGTGCATCGCGAACGCCGCGAGCACGGCGATGCGGAGGTCCTCCGGGAGCGTCTTGGCCAGCGGTTCCAGCACGTGCGCGAGCCGGTCGCGGATCTCGACGTTTTCCGCGTTGTCGGGAATCCCGCACACCTCGCGCAGGACCGGGCCGACCCGAATCCCGAGCGGAGTGGTGAATACGCCGCGCCCCTTCCGGAGGACTTTCAATTCCGCGACCAAGTCCGCCGCGTTCGGTTCCACCCGTTCCTCCCTCGCGTCTCCCCGCCCGCAGCCACTGTTCCGCAATGCGGGCGCCGATGTCCAGCCTTGTCCGGCGCCGACGCACGGACTGTGACCGGAATGATTTCCCTTTCCCGTGTCCGGTTGGTACGACCGGGTTTATCCGCCCCCGAAATTCGCTCGGATGGCGCCTTCCCGAAACGGCGGGTGACTGCTTCCTATTGTCTCCGTCCGGTCCGGGCGGCTCGTCCGTGCCGTTGGCGGACGGTCAGCCGGCTCGCGATCTCGTGAGCCGAGCCTGCCGTGCGGGCCGGCCTGCCTCGTGGAAGCCGAATGCCTTTCATCGCGCTCCCGGCGGCCCGGCGGGCCCGCCTAATGTGCCTCGTGTTCCCCGTTCACGCGATTAAGGCGGAAACAGGAAACTCCTTCCCTGATTACCGCATGACCACGCATTCTCGGGACGAGCCGCCGATCAGGCGGGCGGAAAATCCGCTGAAGGAGCTGTCGTGAAGGTCATCTGTTCGTTTTCCCTGCTGGTGCGCGCCGCGTTGTGGCTCGCCGGGGTCGCGCTCGTGTCCGGACTCGCTCTCGGCCAGCCGGGCGGGCCCGCGCCGGTCGCGCCGCCGGTTTCGGTGCGGACCGCGCCGTGACAAAACCACGGCCCGGCGTCTGCCGGATCGTCATACTGGGAGCGAGAAGAGGGTGGAGGCGGATGACGGCGCGCGCGACGTTCGGGGCGGAACTGCGGCGGCTGCGCATTTCGGCCGGGCTGTCGCTCGCCGAGTTGGCCGGACGGGTGCACTACAGCAAGGGGTATCTGAGCAAAGTCGAAACCGGCCTTGCCGCGCCGAATTCCGCACTCGCGGCATTGTGTGAGACCGAATTCGGCACTCCTGGAGCACTTTCCACCCTGATTCCCACGGAAACCGGCAAACGCCGGACCCGGCCGGACGTCCGCCCGTCCGGCCTCCCTCCGGTGACCGCCGACTTCACCGGCCGTGACGAGGAAACCCGAGCCGTGCGCGAGATCCTCGAGTCCGACGGCGGCGTCTGCGTCGTTTCGGGGATGGGC
>NZ_PQIA01000248.1 GCF_003385235.1 Amycolatopsis circi
GGGGTGGCGCGGGTGGCGGCCGTCGCGGTTCCGGGCGTGAGCACGGCTGAGGCGCTGGTCGGGGGTCGTGAGTGGCAATGCCGGTTCTAACCGGCGTTAGCACTCACGAGGCGGATGGAGCTGACGGCGGGCACCCTGCGTTGTCGGGTGCGAAGGTTGACTGCGTTGCTTCGGCGGCGGGTGGTGAGGGGGTCGTGAGTGGCAATCGCGGTTCTAACCGGGATTAACACTCACGAGCCGGGTCGAGCCGATGATCGCCACCCCACGCCCGTCGCGGGCGATGTGCACGCTGAAATCCGCGCCCTCGCGCGAAAACCGCCCGATCACTTCCCGATAAGTGCTGCGGTCATACGATTCCCAGCCCGCCGCTTCCAACGTCGGCCGCACCGCTTCGGTCAGCACCCGCAATGCGCCCGGGCTGTCCTCCATCCGGACCCCGTACTGCCAGCACACCAACTGCCCTGGCTGAGCGGGATCGCAATCCAGCTCACCGTCCACTGTGGGCACTGCGCGAGCCCCGAACGTCGCGGCCACACTGTCGATCACGTTCGTCAGCTCGGCAGCCAGATCCTTCAGTTCGCGCGTGATCACGGCAGCACCGCCGGAACCGGCACGGGTGCCTCACTGACGTGGCCGCCGGTCAGCACGCCGTAGATGTTCTCCCACGAATCCGAACCCGGCTTGAGCACGCCGCTGTGCGAGGACAAACCCCATTGCACGTCGCCCGCGGCATCGCGGCCGGTGGTGAGTTCGGTGACGCCGGGGAAAGTGTCCGGGTTGGCGCCTTGGCCGATGCCGGTCCATTCCAGTGCCCCGGCGTTGCCCTGGGCGAGGATGATCGGGTCCAGCGGGGCGGTCATCGAGTACCGCTGCACGCCGGCCTGGCTCGGCGGCAGGTCCGCTGGGCTCCATACGCCGTGTCCCATGCCCGCCGACTCTACGTGCAGCACCCGGTCCACTGGCAAGCCTTGCTGGTCAGCGAGCCCGACGGTGGCACCGCCGTAGCTGTGGCCGATCGCGGTGATCGTGGCCGCGCCGCCGGTCTGGGAGTCGACCTGGCCGCGCAGTTCGTCGCCGAACGCCTTGAGGTTCGGGGCCATCGTCTGCGCGTAGCTGGCTTCGGCGCCCTCGGTGGTGACGTTCTGCGGGAACACCCCGTCGGCCCACACGACCATCGCGGTCCGGCCGCTCGGGTCGGCGGCGACGAGGCTGCGGCCGAGGTCGGAGTAGGACTGGAAGGTGTCCATCCGGGTGTGCACGCCGGGCACGAACAGCCCGACGTTGCGCGTGCCCGGCTGGATCGTGCCGACGAGTTCGGCGATCCGGCCGTCGCCGGACGGATCGAAGCGCAGGATCTGCCGGTGGTCGTCGATAATGCTTTGGTACAACGCGATTCGCCGCTTCGAACGGGCGATGGCGTCCGGATCGGACAGTCCGGCCAGCCGGGTCCGTTCGGCGGCGAGCGCGTCGGAAACCTTCATGCGGTTGGCCGCGATGGTTCCGGCCCATCCGCCGCTGCTGGCGGACTTTCCGGCTGACGGCACCGGGTCTTCGGGCAGGAGCGAGCGGTACATCGCCGCGACCTGCTCGTCGGCGCGCCGGTATCCCGCGGAAGAAGCGGTGAGGCCGTCGCGAAGGACCTGGGCGCGGGTGACGCGCTGGTCGACGTCCGCGGCGAGTGCGCCGAGCGTTTTCGCCAGCCCGGCGGCACATCCGGACGACGCGGACACCTGGCCGAAGGCCGTGGCGGGCACTCGTTCGCCCGCCACGGCCTGCTGCACGGTCCGGAGCGCGCCGGCGCGAGCGTCCAATTCGGACGCCGCCCCGGCGAGTTTCGCCGGGGCGACCCGGTAGCCGTCGGTCACGGCTGGTCGATCGGCTCTTCGCCGATGACCGAGGGCGCGACCGGAGCCTGCTGGCCCCACACGTTCTCGGTTTCGACGAGCCACGCGGGAATCCGCCTGCCCGAGCCCATGTCGCCGCCCGCGCCCATGCCGCCCATCGGCATCATGGGCATCATCGGCATCGCGCTCTTGGCCGCCGCGCCCGCCGCACCGGCGGCGCCGCCCGCGAGCCCGCTCAGGACGTTCGACTGCGCGTTCCCGGCGAGCCCGGAGTGCGCGGCCGGAGCCTCGCCGGCACCGCTGAGACCGCCGCCGGACGGAATGCCGCCGCCGTCGGTCGACGGAGCGCCTCCTCCGCCGACCGGGATCCCGCCGCCGCCACCGCCCGCGGGACCGGCCCCGCCGCCGAGCTTCGTGCCCGGAAGCGTGTCCTGCTCTTTGTCCTTGTCGTTCTTGTCTTTGTCCTTGTTGTTGCTGCTGCCCGAGGCCCACGGCGGAACCTTCGGCATGATCGACCCGAACCGGCCGAACGCGGCGGCGGAAGCGGCCGCGAGACCGGCGGTGAACATGTCGCCGAACAGCGGGCTGCCCGGCGTCTGGGCCGGGTGTCCGGGCTGCGAAGTGCCGGGGATCTGCGTGCCGTCGGTGGGCAGCGGGTGCGAATCGACCGGAGCGCCGACCGCGGTGCCGCCGTCCGGGCTGTTGCCGATCGGGCCGGTGGCGCCGCCGGTGGAAGCGCCGCCGCCGGGAACCGGCTTGGGCGGCGGAGCGGCCGCGTTCGGCGAAACCGGGATCGCGTCCTCGGCGGTGTCGTAGTTCGTCGCGAGGTTGTTCATGACGACGATCGCCTTCGCGTGCGCGGAGCCGGCGGCGTTGGCGGCCTGTTGCTGCGCTTCGACATTGGCGATCGCCTGCTGCCGCTGCTGCGTCGCGGCGACGACGGTCGCAGGCGGGGTGTCCGGCGGAAGCAGCGGCGGGTTGACCGCCAGCGCGACGTCGGCAGGCGAGACGTCCGGCACCGCGACCGGCGGCGGCATCTCGGTTTTGGCCTTGACCAGCGCATCCGCGGCGTCCTCGAGCATGTCGCGCATGCCCTGCGCGGTGACCGCGACCTTGCGCATGCCGCCGACCAGGTCGTTCATCATGGTCCGGTACTGATCGGCCGCGCCGCCGGTCCACGAGCTGGAGAAGTCGGTGAGCTGGTCGGACAGGTTCTCCGCTTGGTCGTGCAGCCCGCGCGAGGCCGAACCCCACTGTTCGGCCGCGGCGCGCGCGGTGGTCGGGTCGCCCGCCTGCAGCATCGCGTAGAGCTGCTGGTGGGTGTAGCCGGCGAAATTGGTGCGAGGGCCGCTCATGCGTCTTTACCCCCTGAAGATTCGAGGCCCAGCAACGAAAAAAGCGGGTCCAGCAGACCGGTCTGCTGACCCGATTGGTGCAGGTCGCCCGCGACCGACTGGTCGGCCTGGGCGTAACCGTCGGCGACGGTGGTGGTGACGTCCTGAGCGAACGCGATCGCCCCGCGGACCTGCTCCAGCAGGCCCTGCATCTCGGCGACCGCGGCGCGGTGGGCGTCGGCGAGCGAAGCGGCTTCCCCGAACTCCCCGAACAGCAGCGGATGCTCCCCGAGGGTGCGCAGGAAGTCGTTCGGCCGGGACATCGCGTGGATCTGGGTTTCCAGCTCCCGGACGAAGTCGCTCAGCGATTCCAGGTGGACGTAGTACGACTGGTCGGGCATCGGCCGGTGACCTCTCGTGCGGCAGGACGCGGGAAAGCCGGCCGTCCGGAGCGGGCGGGGGGTGGTCCCGCCCCGGACGGCCGGCGTCGGGGCCGGATCAGGCGAACAGGCCCTGGTTTCGGTTCTCCAGCTGGTGCTGGAGATCGTGGGCGTCGCCGACCTTGGTGCCGAACTGCGCGATGATCGCGACGATGTCGGCGGTCGCCTGGCGGAGCCGGGTCTCGGACGCGCGCGCCGCTTCACCGGCGGAGCTGCCCGAGGCGTACCAGGTCTGGGTGATCGGCTGCAGGTTCTGGTGCAGCTGCTCCAGCTGGGAGGTCAGCGCCTTCGCCTTGGCGGCGAGCGACGCGGAGCTGTGCTGCAGGGCCCCGAAGCTGATTTCTACGACGTCAGCCATGGTGTCTTGTCCTCTCTCAGGGGTTGAGGCGAGGGATCACGTTGCCCTCGACGGTGTGGCTGACGCTCTGGAAGCTCTGGTGCACGTCGGAGTCGCCGGCGTTGTAGTTCGTGTGGCTGGTGTGCACCAGCTGCGACATGGTGTCGAGCTCGCGGACCGCGGCGGTCATCTTCTCCTGGAGCCTGCGCTGCAGGTCCCAGAACGCGACGGCCTGGTCGCCCTTGTAGTTCCGCAGCGACTCGGTCAGCTCGGACTCCAAGCTGGTCATCGTCGTCTTCGCGCTCGACGCGGTCTCCTCGAAGCCCTGGACGGCGCGCGTCATGGCAGCGGAATCTGCCTGGAATCCCGGACTGGACATCTGACGGGCCACCTCCTTCCCTCTCGTGGAAAATCCCGGTGCGCGGTGGGCCGCGCGGTGTGAATGTCACGCTAGAAAAGAAGCGGGTGCGGTCAAACGGCACAACTGCCGGTCGCTTTGACGGCACTATTACCCACAGGTGGGGTGCGCCCTACCCCCGAGACGGGGGAGCACGCCAGTGTTCGGCCCCCCGCCGGCGACCAGGCTTGCCCCATGACTTCCTGGGGATTACGACTGTTCCGGCTGCATCGCCCGCTGGGGGTGCTGGCCGGGGCGATGGTGCTGCTGTTCGTCGCCTGCGTGTTCGGGCTGCTGCTGGATGATCGCACGCTCGTCAACGCGCCGCTGTGGGCGAAACCGTTCAAATTCGCCGTTTCGGTGGCGTTGTACGCGCCGACGCTCGCGTGGCTGTTGTCGCTCGTGCAGCGCGGCCGCCGAGCCGGCTGGTGGATGGGCACGGTGTTCGCGGTCGGCATGGGCACGGACATGGCGCTGCTGGTGTGGCAGGTGCTCGTCCAGGACCGTCCGCTGCACTTCAACCACGAGACGCCGGCCGACGTGCTGATCGGCAACATCCTGGCCACCGGCGCGTTCACCGCGTGGGGCGCGACCGCGGCGGTGGTCGTCCTGCTGCTGTTCCAAAAGCTGCCGGACCGTGCGCTGACGTCCGCGCTGCGGTGGGGGACCGCGCTCGCGGCCGGCGGGATGGGGCTGGCGCTCATGATGTTCTCGGCCAGCCCGGCGCAGCAGCACGTGCTGGACGGCGGCGGGAAGCCGTCGATGATCGGCGGGCACACGATCGGTCTCGAGGACGGCGGGCCGGGGCTGCCGGTGCTGGGCTGGAGCACGGTCGGCGGGGATATGCGGATCACGCACTTCGTGGGGATCCACGCGATTCAAGCCTTGCCGCTTCTGGCGCTTGCGTTGGTTGCGTTGTCTCGGCGGTATCCGGTGCTGTCTAACGAACTGGTGCGGCGTCGGCTGGTGTGGACTGGGACGGTCGGGTACGCCGGGGTCATCGCGATTACCGCGTGGCAGGCGATGCGCGGGCAGTCGATTGTGCGGCCGGATGTTTGGACGCTTGCCGCGACTGCCGGGTTGGTCGCGGTGGTGGCGCTTGGAGCGGTGCTGGCGGTGCGGCCCGCGGGCGTTCCCGATGAGCGGCATGCGTTGAGGGGATTCTGAGATCTGTTCGGTACCTCTTGCCGGGCCAGCCGGTGGTCGGCTGGCCCGGCGGGAGGGCGGGGTTGTGGCATTTCCTCAGGGGTTGCTGGATTCGTTGCGGCGGGAGCCGGACGGGGTGGCGTTCGAGCACGGGGAGCGGCGGGTTCGTCGGGGGGAGGTGCTGGAGCTTGTCGGGCGGTTTGTGGCGGGGTTGCGGGCGGCTGGGGTGCGGGCTGGCGATGGAGTGGGGATTGCTACTGGGG
>NZ_PQIA01000259.1 GCF_003385235.1 Amycolatopsis circi
GCTGTAAAGTTCGATCGAGACTATTCTCAATCATATTTCTCAAAGGAAACCCCGACGAGGGGGTTTCATATATAAGCTCTACTGGCTTAGTTCACTAGCACACTGTTGAGTTCTCAAGCAACACACCCCGCATCACACCCGAACCCCCGTGAGGGCGAGCCTGACCGAAGCGGTCATTCCTAGCAGTTTTTGGTGGGACACCCACTCAATCACCCTAGAGGCGAGAGCTTGGTTCGTGTCCCGGCGGCCACCCGGTTTCCCTGGCGACTTGGAGAAGATTACACGGCTCAAAACGGCCCGAAACAGGGGGGTCCCTTAATACGATCTTCGCAGGTCAACCGGCCAAATGGTCCCGTGACGGCCGATCCCGCGGGCCCGCGGGCCGCGAACAGGCGGAGCCGGGTCCGGTGAATCCGGCGGCTTATCGGCTCGCGGATGCCGCAATCCGAAGGAACGGATGGCGCGCTATCGGCGAATAGCGGGAGCGAGTGGTCCCCTCGCTCCCCGATACGGACCGAGCCGCTGGCGAACGAGCGAGGCCGGTCGACGGTGGAAGTCGACGTGCCGCACACGCAAGGGAGCGGACCGGATCGTCAGCGAGGCGGTTCCGTCAGGGGCATCCTGATCGCCAAGCCAATCGCGACCGCCGTGACCGAAGGGTGACCCGCGTCACCCGAAACGAACCGAGAGACGATGTCCGGTCCGGGACAGGCAGCTTCGTTCTTCCCGTGACTGGTGCCCGAGCGCCGGTCACAAGAGCGGACACCAGCAAAGAGGGAGCACCTGATGAAGTACCTGATCCTGGCGTACGGGAACCAGCAGGACTACGACCACCTCAGCGGCAAGGACGGCGCCGCACCCGCGGCCACCCCGGCGGAGATGGCGGCGGTCGAGGAGTTCCTCGTCGGGTTCACCGGGGCACTGGCCGAATCGGGAGAGCTGGTCGAGACACAGGGGCTCACCGCACCCCTCTTGGCCCGGCGGCTCGATCTGCGGGACGGGGTTCCGGTCGTCACCGACGGGCCGTTCGGCGAGACCGAGGAGGTCATCGCCGGGTACTGGATGGTCGACTGCGCCAGTTTCGACCGGGCCACCGACATCGCGGCGGGCCTGCTCAAGGCTCCGGGGCGGTTGTCCGAGGCCGGAGTGGTGGTCCGGCCGGTGATGGGTGCCGAGAGCGAACTCTGACCTGGCCGCAAGAGCAAGCGACAGACCAAGGCGGCAGAGATGACCGACCAATCCGTCCCGGCCACGCTCAACGACACCCTGCGCACCCTCGCGCCGCAGGTGCTGGGCGCGCTGGTCCGCCGCTACGGGCGGTTCGACCCGGCCGAGGACGCGGTCCAGGAAGCCCTGCTCAAAGCCTCCCAGCAGTGGCCGGAGACGGGGATCCCCGAGCGGCCCTTCGGCTGGCTGCTGCGGGTCGCGAGCCGGAAGCTGATCGATCTGCTCCGGGCTGACCAGGCGAGACGGGAGCGGGAGATCAAGGCGGCCCGCGAAGATGTCGCCGAGCAAACCGGCGACGACACGTTGATCCTGCTCCTGCTCTGCTGCCATCCGTCGTTGTCCACGGCGTCGCAGATCGCGCTCACGCTGCGCGCCGTCGGCGGGCTCACGACGGCGGAGATCGCGCGGGCGTTCCTCACCTCCGAAGACTCGATGACCCGCCGCATCTCCCGCGCCAAACGGACCATCCAGGACAGTGGCGTGTCGTTCCGGATGCCACCCGAGGAGGCGCGGCGTGAGCGGCTCGAGGCGGTCCTGCATGTCCTCTACCTGATTTTCACCGAGGGCTATTCAGCGACGTCAGCACCGGATTTGCACCGCGGAGAGCTGGTCGCGGAGGCGATCCGGCTGGCGGAGATGACAGCCGCGTTGCTGCCGGACGACAGCGAGGCCGCCGGGCTGCTCGCCCTGATGCTGCTGACGGACGCGCGGTCGCCGGCGCGGGCGACCGAGCAGGGCGAGCTGGTTCCGCTGCACGAGCAGGACCGGACGCGGTGGAAGGCGGAGTCGATCCGGCGCGGGGTGGAGCTGGTGACGACGGCGTTGCCGCGCGGTCCGGTCGGGCCGTATCAGCTGCAGGCTGCCATCGCGGCTGTTCATGACGAGTCGGCCACCGCGGAGGAGACCGACTGGCGGCAGATTGTCGGGCTTTATCGGCTGCTGCTCAAGGTTTCGGCGAGTCCGGTCGCGAAGGTGAGCCACGCCGTCGCGGTCGGGATGGCGGACGGACCGACGGCGGGACTCGCACTGCTTGACGCACTGGACAACCGCGACCGGCGGTTTTATGCGGCGCGAGCACATCTTCTGGAAAAGGCGGGCGACCGCGAAGCGGCCCGGAGCGCATACCTGCGCGCGGCCGAACTCGCCACCAACATCCGCCAGGTGCGGTATCTCAATGCCTGCGCCCGGCGACTTTCTGAAGGAGCTGGACATGACTGACGAGATCCGGCCGTACCGGCTCGAGATCCCCGAAGCGGACCTGGTCGATCTGCGGGAGCGACTCGACCGGACGAAATGGGCACCGGAGCCGGTCGGCGGTGACCAGGGGTACGGCGTCAGCGTCGGCCGGGTGCGCGAGCTGGCCGAGCACTGGCGCCGTCGCTACGACTGGCGGGCTTGGGAACGGCGGTTCAACGAGTATCCGCAGTTCACGACGACGATCGACGGCAGCGACGTCCATTTCCTGCATGCCCGCTCGCCGGAGCCGGACGCCATCCCGTTGATCCTCAGCCACGGGTGGCCGGGGTCGGCGGCGGAGTATCTGGCCGCGGTCGGGCCGTTGAGCGATCCTCGCGCGCACGGGCTTGATCCGTCGATCGCGTTCGACGTCGTGTTGCCGTCGTTGCCGGGGTTCGGGTTTTCCGGTCCGACGGCCGACACCGGCTGGGGGCCGCAGCGGATCGCGCGGGCGTGGGCGGAGTTGATGCGCCGGCTCGGCTACGAGCGGTACGGGACGGCGGGCAACGACTGGGGTTCGGGGATCGCGCCGGAGGTCGGTCGCGTCGCGCCGGAGCAGGTGCTCGGTGCGCATGTGACGCAGACCTGGGATCCGCCGCCGGACGACGATCCACAGTGGATTGCCGAACTGTCCCCCAAGGACAAAGCCGCGTGGGACGCGTTCCATCACTACTTCACCAATGAAGCCTCCTACGGCGTCGTCCAAGCGCAGCAGCCGCAGACTCTCGCGCACGCGTTGTCCGACTCCCCGGTCGGCCTGCTCGGCTGGAACGCGCAGGCGATGCACGACCACGGTCTCGACGCCGACGGGATCCTCACCCACGTCACGATCCACTGGCTGACCGGCACCGCCGGTTCCGCGATCCGGATCTACGCCGAGGAAAGCCGGGAGACGCCCGCCGAGGGCCGCAATCCGGTGCCGCTCGGGGTCGCGCAATTCCCCGGCGACCTGCCGTCGATCCGGGTGTTCACCGAGCACCACCGGAATCTGGTGTCGTGGAACGAGTACGACCGCGGCGGCCATTACGCGGCACAGGAGGTGCCGGAGCTATGGGCGGGCGACGTCCGCCAGTTCTTCGCGAAGCTGCGGTAGAAAAACATTGCTCCGACTACATTGCGCCTTATTGCACTGATAAATCGCCCCGATTAGCGTCGGGGACATGCAAACCGTCCTTCTCCCCTCCGGCGCTCGGATCGCCTACGACGACCTCGGACCGCAGCCGAAGCTCCCGGTGTTTCTCGTGCACGGGCACCCGTTCGACCGGTCCATGTGGGGTCCGCAAGCTGAATACCTCGCACGGTACGGGCACCGGGTCGTGGTCCCTGACCTGCGGGGATACGGAGAAAGCACCGGACCGGCGGTCAATGGCCTCGAAGACTTCGCCGAGGATCTGCTCGGACTGGCTGATCACCTCGGCCTCGGCCGCTTCGCGCTGGGTGGGCTGTCGATGGGCGGGCAGATCGTGATGCAGACCGTCCGGGATTACCCGGAGCGGATTGCCGCGCTGCTGCTCGCCGACACGTTCGCCGAGCCCGAGACCGCCGAAGGAAAGGCGGCCCGCAACCAGGCCGCGGACCGGGTGCTCGCGGAAGGAATGACCGCGTACGCCGACGAGCTGCTACCGAAGATGGTGTCGCCCGGCACCCTCCGTTCAACGCCCGAAGTGGCCGGACACGTCCAAAAAATGATGCGCGACGCCCCGGCAGCGGGCGCGGCGGCCGCGTTGCGGGCCCGGGCGAAGCGGCCGGACTACCGCGATTCGCTGAAGCAGGTCGACGTGCCCACGCTGGTCGCAGTAGGCAGCGAGGACGAGTTCACCCCGGTCGCCGACGCGCAACTGCTGCACCAGCTCGTGGCCGGTTCGGAGCTGGTGGTGCTCGACGGCGCGGGACACCTGCCTAACCTGGAACGCGCGGCCGAGTTCAACGACGTGTTCGGCCGTTTCCTGGACCAGGTCCGGCCGGACCACGCAGAAGAACGGTGACGCACTCCATGAAGACCGTATTGGTGACCGGCGCGAGCGCCGGGTTCGGTGCCGCGATCACGCGCCGGTTCGTCGCGGAGGGCGCGCGAGTCGTCGCCGCGGCCCGCAGCGGCGACCGGCTGAAAACACTCGCGGACGAACTGGGCGACGCGGTTTACCCGCTGGTGCTGGACGTCCGCGACGCAGCCGCGGTCGCGGACGTCGTCGCGGAGCTGCCCGAGGAGTGGGCGAAGATCGACATCCTGGTCAACAACGCGGGCTTGGCCAAGGGTCTCGAACCCGCACACGAGGCGAAGCTGGACGACTGGGACCAGATGATCGAGACCAATGTGACCGGTCTCGTACACCTGACCCGCGCAGTACTGCCCGGCATGGTCGAACGCGGCGCCGGCCACGTGATCAACATCGGCTCGGTCGCAGGCAGCTACGCCTACCCCGGCGCGAACGTCTACGGCGCGACCAAGGCGTTCGTCCACCAATTCAGCCTCAACCTGCGCTCCGACCTGCGCGGCACCGGCGTCCGAGTAACGAACGTCGAACCTGGCCTGGTCGGCGGCACCGAATTCTCGACCGTCCGCTTCGGCGGCGACCAGGACAAGGCAGCCAACGTCTACGCCGGCACCACGCCCCTGACCGCAGACGACGTCGCCGAGTCGGTGTACTGGGCCAGCGCCCAGCCAAAACACGTGAACATCAACGTCATCGAGCTGATGCCGGTGGTGCAGACCTTCTCCGCGCTGAACATCGACCGCGAGTCCTGAAGCCCAACGTCCGTGAGGGGAACCTTCACGGACTCAGAGTCCCTCAGGGTTCCCCTCACGGACGCGCGGAAGCGGCTAAGTGGGCATAGGTCGGGCATTTCGGCGGAAGTGACGTCCTTTGTGGACGGTCGGCAGGCTGAGGCCACGCCGCTTAAGTCCCTGGCATTGCCCGCCGCCGTCCGTGAGGGGCCCCTTCACGGAATTAGATTCCCTCAAGGGGCCCTTCACGGACCTCACCACCGCCGAGACGCACCCAAAGCGGCGTTCGGTGCGTCAACTCGCACCCAACGCGGCGTTCGGTGCGCCCCACGCACCCAGTGCCGCATTGGGGCGCAAGCCCCCTGCGAACCGCAGCCGACGCACCCAACAATCGAGGCACCCAGCCCCTCCCCCAACCCCGATACGAAGCCTCCCTGCGGTTCGGGGG
>NZ_PQIA01000252.1 GCF_003385235.1 Amycolatopsis circi
GGTGTCGTGGGCTCTGAGAATGTGTATAAGAGACAGCCCTATGTTGTTGTCAAGCCGCAGCGGGGGCGATTGTCGGTTCGGGGTGCTGGTAGTAGGTGCGGCTGCGGAGCATGGCGAACAGGACGTCGCAGCGGCGGCGGGCGAGGCAGATCAGCGCGGCGTTGTGCTTCTTGCCTTCGGCCCTCTTCCGGTCGTAGTAGGTCCGGCTGGTGGGGTCGGACAGGGCTGCGAAGGCGGCGAGGAAGAAGGCGCGTTTGAGTCTGCGGTTGCCGGTTCTGGCGGGGTGTTCGCCCTTGATCGAGGTTCCGGAGCGGTGTGTGACGGGGGCGATGCCGGCGTAGGCGGCGAGGTGTCCGGAGGACTTGAAGCCGGAGGCGTCGCCGATTTCGAGGAGGATGCGGGCGGCGGTCCTGACGCCGATGCCGGGCATCGATGTCAGGACCTGGGCAAGAGGGTGCGCATCAAGGATCTCCTCGACCTCGCTGGCGATGGTTTTCCGTTGCTGCAGCACGGTTTTCAAGTTGTCAGCGAGCCGGGGCAGGATCTTGTCCGCAGCGGCGGTGCCCGCGACGGTGACGGTTTGCTCGTCTAGTGCGGCGAGGATGTTCTCGACCAGTTTCGCGCCCATGCGCGGGGCGTGTTTGGTGGCGATCGCCGTGAGTTTCCGGCGACCGGCCTTGCGGATCCCGATAGGGCCGCCGCAGCGGGACAGGATTTCCAGCACGGCGGGATGGCTGATTTTGGGGCCCAGGGCACGTTCGAGAGCGGGGTGGATGCCGGTGAGCAGGCCGCGGATGCGGTTGCTGACCCGGGTGGCCTCGGCGGCCAGGTCGTCGTCGAACCCGGCGAGCACATCCAGCTCGGCCAGGGCTTCGTCGTCGACGTTGAGCTGGCGAAGGGTGTGCGGCAGGGTGCGGGCGGCGTCGGCGATGACGTAGGCGTCGCGGGCGTCGGTCTTGGCGTTGCCCGGGTAGAGGTCGGCGATGCGGCGCATCGCCAGCCCGGGCAGATAGGCCACGTCGTGTCCGCAAGCGCGGGCGACGGCGACTGGCAGCGCGCCGATCGTGGCCGGCTGGTCCACGACCACCAGAACCGGACCGTGAGCGGCGAGTTTGTCGAACATCGCCCGCAGTTTGGGCTCGGTGTTGGGCAATGGCGCGTCGTGCAGCCGCTTCCCGGACGGGTCCAGGCCGACCGCATGATGTTCGCCCTTGCCGACGTCCAAGCCAAGGAACACGGCGTATTCGCTGGTCATCCGAGGTATCTTCCGTCTTGTCGTGCACGGTCACCAGTCGAGCATCAAAGGCCGGCAGCCACGTTACGACGAGACCTACCTTGCGGCGGCCGTGTCCCTATCAGCGGTCCCTCGATGCCACCAAACCCGGTGACACCACCCCCCGGATCATGGGTACGACTGGGGGACTAAATCATGCCGGGCCTGGCGACCACGAACTCCTTGATCAGGAGCTACGGAGACGGTAACGGGGTGGCGCCACGCGAGCTGTGTTTTTGGCGTCGGCTTCGCCGCCGCGCGCGGGATCGCTTTTAGCCGGCGTTTGGGGCTGACCGGCGTGAGGGGCCTTCGGCCTGTCACGCCGGTCAGCCCCAAACGCCGGCGCGATCCCGCGGTGGTGGTCCGGCGGGGTGGAGAAGGGGCTTGGCGGATTCGGAGAGTCGCGGGGGTGGCCGTCCGGTGCCTGGAGTGATGAAGGAGACACGGCCGGTTCGGTGACTTGGGCAACCTCGGCTGGCGTTTGCTGCCTGTAACCGGCAGACTGAACGCGCTGTGAGGGGAGTATTCCTTCGCGGCGGTGTCGTCAGCACGGTGACCCGGGCGAGTCATTCGCCGAGGTCCCCGGCACCGTCGGCCGGTTTCGCACCGGCGGGAGAGACCTCCGGTTAGTTGCTGCTGCGCACTATCCGGAGGTTTCTGAGATGACTGTCCCCCTGTGGCTGTGGTTCGCGACAGTCGGCGGGCTGCTCGCGCTGATCGCCGTCGACCTGGTGATCGTCGACCACAAGCCGCACGCGGTGACTACCGGCGAGGCCGCCCGCTGGGTGATCTTCTACATCGCCTGCGCCGTGCTGTTCGGCGCGGGCGTCTGGTTCTTCGCCGGGCACGACCCCGGGGTCCAGTTCTTCACCGGGTACATCACCGAGTACTCGCTGAGCGTGGACAACCTCTTCATCTTCATGATCATCATGACCTCGTTCAAGGTGCCCGCGATCCACCAGCACCGCGTGCTGCTCGTCGGCATCCTGCTCGCGCTGGGCATGCGGAGCGTGTTCATCGCGGTCGGCGCGGCGCTGATCAACCAGTTCGTCTGGGTGTTCTTCGTCTTCGGCGCGATCCTCGTCTGGACCGCGATCAGCATGCTGCGCGGCAACGGCGGCGACGAGGAGGAGTACCAGGAGAACGCGCTCACCCGCTGGGTGCGCAAACTGTGGCCGGTCACCGACGACTACCGCGGCCACAAGTACCTGGTGAAGGAAGGCGGCAAGCGGAAGATCACGCCGATGCTGCTGGTGATCGTCGCGATCGGCTCGGCCGACCTGCTGTTCGCGGTGGACTCCATCCCGGCGATCTTCGGGATCACGCAGGAGGCGTTCCTGGTCTTCACCGCCAACGCGTTCGCGCTGATGGGCTTGCGGCAGCTGTACTTCCTGCTCGGCGGGCTGGTCACGAAGCTCGTCTACCTCAGCTACGGCCTCGCGGTGATCCTCGCCTTCATCGGCGCGAAGCTGGTGGTGCACGCGCTGCACGAGTACCACCTCGCGCCGGACTGGCTCGACATCAGCAACTGGATGTCCCTCGGCGTGATCGTCGTGGTCCTGACCGTCACCACGGTGCTCAGCCTGGCCAAGGCCAAGCGCGACGAACGGCGGGCGGTGGCGGCGAAATAGGTCGTTCGCCTTGCTAAGGATCGGGTACGGTCGTCGGCATGCGTCCTGCCGACATCGAAGTCCTCGCCGTCCCCGGCCGTCCCGCGCTGCGCGGTGACCTCCTGCTCGCCGCGGTGAGCAGTCCCGACCTGGAAACCGACCAGTACCGCAGCGCGATCCGGCGGATCTCGCTGTCCGGCGGCGAAACTGCGTGGACGCACGGTCCGCGCGACTCCGCTCCGGCGATCTCGCCGGACGGGCGCTGGGTCGCGTTCCTGCGCGCCGGCGAGGGCAAGGGCGCCGAGGGCAGCCCGCAGGTGCACGTGATGCCCGTCGACGGCGGCGAAGCGCGGAAGCTCACGTCGCTGCACCTCGGTGCGGACGCGCCGGTGTGGGCCCCGGATTCGCGCTGGCTCGCCTTCACCGCACGGGAAGCCGAACCGGGCCGCTACGGCACCGAGGACGCCGACGAGCGCACGCCGGAGCCCGCCGCCGAGGCGCCGCGGCTGATCACCCGGCTCGACTACCGCGTCGACAACGTCGGCTTCCTGCGCGACCGGCCGAAGCGGCTGTTCGTGCTCGACACGTTCGAAGAGGGCGAGCCGGAAGCGGTGACGCCGCGCGACTACAGCGTTAGCCAGCCGGTGTGGACGCCGGACGGCGAACGGGTCGTCGTGATCGTGCCGCACGACTTCGACCGGACGGAAACGCGCGAGCACGACCTCGTCGCGTTCCCGGTCGACGGCGGCGAACCCGAGGTGCTCGCCGCCTGCGCCGGGTATGCCGATCAGCCGGTGTACGCGCCGGACGGCACGCTCTACTTCGCCGGCACGTCCCATGAGGACGGTGTCGTAGTCGCTTCCAACACCGGGCTGTACGCGGTCGTGCCGGACGGGAAACCGCGGCGGCTGACCGATGTGGAGACTGTCGACCTCGAACCCGGTTCTGGCCCCGTGGTTCCGCTCGGCGACGAGGTGCTGGTCGCCGTGCGCAACCGCGGTGCGGTGGAGTTGCGCGCGATCGCGACGGACGCCGACGGCGCGAAGCTCGACGATTTGCGCGTGCTCCACGCCGGACACTCGGCGGTCCACGGATTCGCCGCGGACGGCGACACGATCGTCGCGGTAGTGGCCGGTTTGGACACTGCGGGCGAACTGGTGGTGCTTGGCCCGGACGGTCCGCGGACGCTCACCGATTACTCGAAGCCGTTGCGCGACAAGGGTCTTTGCGAGGTCGTGGAGCTCGAAACGACCGCGCCGGACGGCTACCCGGTGCACGGCTGGCTCGTGCTGCCCGAGGGCGACGGACCGCATCCGGTGCTGCGCGTGGTGCACGGCGGACCGTTCGCCCAGCAGGAATGGACCGTGTTCGACGAGGCGCAGGTGTACGCGTCAGCAGGGTTCGCAGTCGTGCTCGGCAACCCGCGCGGGTCAGCCGGATACGGGCAATCGCACGGTACTTCGGTCGTGCACGACATGGGCACCGTCGACGTCGACGACGTGCTCGCGCTGCTCGACAAGGCGCTGGAACGGCCGGACCTCGACGCGTCGCGGACCGGGATCATGGGCGGTTCCTACGGCGGGTTCATGACAAGCTGGGTCGCCGCGAAGCACCCGGACCGCTTCCGCGCGGCGTGGAGCGAGCGCGCGGTGAACGCGTGGGATTCCTTCGCCGGCAGCTCCGACATCGGCTACTACTTCACCGAGGGCTACGTCGGCGCGGACCCGGAGGAGCAGCGTCGCCGCAGCCCGCTCAGCTACGCCGCCGACGTGCGGATCCCGTTCGCTGTCGTGCATTCGGAACAGGACTGGCGCTGTCCGCTGGAGCAGGCGCAGCGGCAGTTCGTGGCGCTGCGCCAGGCCGGTGTCGAGGCTGAGTTCCTGCTGTTCCCCGGCGAGGGGCACGAGCTGACGCGCTCGGGCAAGCCGCGGCACCGGGTGCAGCGGTTCGAGGCGGTGCTGGCCTGGTGGGCGCGGCACCTCAGCTGAGCAGCGTGTAGTTCAGCTCCTCGCACACCCGCCCGAGCGGCACGTCGAGCCCCGGATGGTCCAGCGGAAGCAGGACGTCCGGGGCGATCGGCAGCGCCGCCCCCGCGGGCGGGTCCCACAGGCACACCGACGGCTTGCCCGCGTCCATCGACGAGCGGTACCAGAGCCCGTCGAGGTCCGGCATCGCGCCGCGGATCGCCCGCGCCCACGCCTGGGTGATCTTCTTCGGGCCGCTGGAGATCTCCTGCGACGCGCCGACCCGGGTCGGCCACAGGCCGGTGAGGTCGAGCAGCCGCAGCACCCGCGTCGGGCGCACCACGACGAGCCGGGGGCCGCGCGTCGTGCGGTCCACCGTGGAGGTCGTCTGGAACACCTCGGCGACGCTTGTGCGCACGGTCAGGCCGAAATACAGCACGCCGTTGCCCGGGTCGGTGACCGGACGGCCGCCGCGGCCGGGCGGCTGCTGGTCGAACCGGCCGTGCGGGAGCGGGCCGGTGTAGCGGAAGGTGTTCCACTGCTGCGGATGATTGCCGTGCGCGGTGAAGATGCGGACCAGCCGGGTCTCGGGCTGCACCGAAACCACGTCGTGGCTGCGGTCCAGCCCCTTGACCAGAGCAGACCGCGCCGGAGGCGAGGGGAGCCGGGCCATGCGGGGGAGGTTGTCCGTCCTGTGTCGGGG
>NZ_PQIA01000253.1 GCF_003385235.1 Amycolatopsis circi
GTGATGGGCGTGCTGAACGTGACGCCGGATTCTTTCTCCGACGGCGGCCGGTACCTCGATCTCGACCAGGCGCTGGAGCACGCGCGCGAGATGTGGGCTCGTGGCGCGGACCTGATCGACGTCGGCGGCGAGTCGACGCGGCCGGGCGCCTCGCGGGTCGACGCGGAGACCGAGGCCGCGCGCATTCTCCCGGTGATCCGGCAGCTGGCTTCCGAAGGCGTCGTGCTGTCGGTCGACACCACGCGGGCCGCGGTCGCCGAAGCCGCGGTGGCCGCTGGCGCGAAGGTGATCAACGACGTGTCCGGCGGGCTCGCGGATCCGGCGATGGGACGGGTCGCGGCGGAGACCAAGGCGCCGTGGGTGTTGATGCATTGGCGTGGGCACAGCAAGGACATGAACGCGTTGGCCACGTACACCGACGTCGTCGCCGAGGTGCGCGGCGAGCTGCTGGAGCGGGTCGACGAGGCGATCGTGGCCGGGGTTTCCGAGAGCGAGATCGTGCTCGACCCCGGCCTCGGGTTCGCGAAGCACGCCGAGCACGACTGGGCGTTGCTGCACGGGCTGGATTCGTTGCTGGGCTTGGGTTTCCCGGTTTTGGTGGGTGCCTCGCGCAAACGTTTCCTCGGTCGGCTGCTGTCCGGAAAGGACGGAGTGCCGAGGCCGCCGGACGGTCGCGAGGTCGCCACCGCGTCGATCTCGGCGCTCGCCGCCGCGGCTGGTGCGTGGGGCGTGCGGGTGCACGAGGTGGGGGCCTCACTGGACGCCGTGGCGGTGGCCGCGGCCTGGCAGCAAGGACGGGCCGATGGCTGACCGCATCACGCTCACCGGACTGCGCGTGTTCGGCCGACATGGGGTCTTCGACCACGAGAAGCGCGACGGGCAGGAATTCGGCATCGACATCGTCGCGTGGCTCGACCTCGGGCCTGCCGCGGCGTCGGACGACCTGACCAAGACGCTGCACTACGGCGAGCTGGCCGAGCTGGCGGCGGGGATCGTCGCCGGGGAGCCGTACGACCTGATCGAGAGCGTCGCCGGGAAGATCGCCGACGAGGTCATGCGCGACGACCGGCTGACCGCCGTCGAGGTCACCGTGCACAAGCCGGCCGCGCCGATTCCGCTGACTTTCGACGACGTCGCGGTCACCATTCGGCGGGAGCGGTGAGCCGCGCGGTCCTGTCGCTGGGCTCCAATCTTGGCGACCGGCTCGGCTATCTGCGGAGCGCGGTCGACGCGGTGCGCCCGGCGCTCGTCGCGGTGTCCGGCGTGTACGAGACGAAAGCCTGGGGCGTCGAGGACCAGCCCGATTTCCTGAACGCGCTGTGCATCGTCGACGACCCGGCGCGCGACCACTGGGCGTGGCTGCGCGCCGGGCAGGCGGCCGAACAGGCGGCGGGCCGGGTGCGCGAACTGCGCTGGGGCCCGCGCACGCTCGATGTCGACATAGTGACAGTGCAGGACGTGACGTCCGACGACCCGGAGCTGCTCCTGCCGCACCCCGGGACCCCGGACCGGGCGAGCGTGCTGATCCCGTGGCTAGAGATCGACCCGGACGCCGAGGTCCCCGGGCACGGCCGGGCCGCCGACCTGCTCGCCCGGCTGCCGGAAGCCGACCGGGCGGGCGTCGTCCTGCGGCCCGACCTGACCTTGTCGTGAGCGCCTAAGCCGGTTCTAACCGGCTTGAACACTCACGAGACCCGCAGCGTGGCCAGCAAGAACTGCAGTTCCTCCTGCGTGCTCGGGGTGGGCGGCCAGCCGTTGATGGTCGCCAGCAGCTGCCAGTACCGCTCCGAACGCGGGTCCGCGCCTTCGCTGATGGTTTCGACCAGCTTGGTGCGGAACGTCGGATCGGCAGGGTCCTGGTCCTGGCGGGCCGACGCCGTCGCGACGTGCTCGGCCAGCGCGCGGCCGGACGCGGAGTCCGGAGTCGCGCCCGCGTCGAGCGCCGTGCGCGCTTCGGCGATCCACGTGAACCAGTGCTCCCGCTGCGCCTTCGTCGGCTGTTCGTAGTCGCCGGCGGCGACGGTCTGCGCGTGCCGCGTGCTCATGTCCCGGATCAGCTGCCGGAAATCCGGGTCCTGGACGAGTTCGGCGAACTCGATCCAGGCCTCCAGCTGCTCCGGGGCCGGATCATCCGGAAGATCCGGTTTCGCCGACCGCATTCGCGTGTAGAACTCGGTGTCGACGTCGAGCCCGTCGACCATTTCGTCCCAGAACTCGTCCACCAGACGGCGGCGTTCCTCGTCCGGCATTCGGGCGATGCGATTCATCAGTTTCACTTCCTCCAGCTCGGAATCCCGTTTCAGCACCGCGCGCAACACCGCGCGGCGCAGCCGCAACCGCCGGATCTGCTCGTCGAGCGCGTCGACGTGGCTCGTCGCCAGGTCGCGCACCGTCGTCTCGCGCGCCAGTGCGCGGGACACGTCGGGCAGGCCGATGCCCAGCTCGCGCAGCGTCCGCACCAGCTCCAGCCGGGCGAGCGCGTGCGCGTCGTACAAGCCGGTAGCCGGCGCCGGTCCGCTGCGTGGGCGGGAGCAGGCCCTCGTCGGAGTAGAACCGGATGGTCTTCACCGGCAGCCCGGTGCGCCGGGAGAGTTCGCCGATCGTGAAGACCGTGGTGGCAGGCATGTCAGGCATCGTGGAGTCTCCAGTCGCTGGAGAGTCAAGCCTGCCAGAACGGGCTCGGTACGGTGGAGTCATGCACTTCACGCGGTCCCGGGACCTGGTCGTGGCCGCGGTCCTCGGCCTCGCCGTGGTCTACGTGCTGTTCGAGGCCGCTTACGGCGATCTGCCGCAGCTGCCCTTGCTCGCCGGGGTGACCTTCGCGGTGCTCGCGATCGCCGAGGCCGGTCTGGCGCTCTCAATCCGGTCGCGGATCAAGTCCGGCCGGGTGCACGGCGACGCGGTCGGGATCGCCAGGGCGGTCGCGCTGGCGAAGGCGTCTTCGCTGGCCGGGGCGTTTCTCGGCGGCGGCTGGATCGCCGCGTTCCTCTATGTTTTCCCGCGACGTGACGAACTCGTCGCCGCGGTCTCCGACAGCAAGTCGGCGGTCGTCGGGGCGGTGTCGTCGGCGCTGCTCGTAGCTGCCGGTTTGTGGCTCGAGCACTGCTGCCGGACGCCGCCGGAGGACCGTAGGACGACGACCGGTTAACGCGTCGTTGGCGCCGCTCGAAGTACCGACTAGGTCTCATTCGGATCACCGGAAGGTACGGTGTCAGGCATGACTGGCGTGGGTGACGACTCGCACGGCCGCCGCCCTGGCAGGCCGTGGCTTGTCGTCGGATTGCTCCTCGCTGTCGGCGCCACCGTGGTTTTGGTGCTCAGCGACGACCTCCGGTACCTCCGGCTCGGGATCGTCGCGGCCCTCTGGGCAGCCCTGATCGGTGCTTTCCTGGCTGTTCGCGCCCGCAAGAACGCGGCGCACAGCGAGGACGCGGTCGCCGAGGCGCAGGCGGTGTACGAACTGGAGCTGGAACGCGAGATCGCGGCCCGGCGGGAGTACGAACTCGAACTCGAGACGGAAACGCGCGAGGCGGCGCAGGCGCAGTCGCGAGAAGAATTGGATGCGCTGCGTGCCGAAGTGGCTGCGCTGCGCGAAAGTCTGCAATCGCTGTTCGGCGGCGAGGTGCTGCTCGAACGCGTCGCGCTGACCGCGCAGGCGACTCGGATGCGCTCGCTGAACGACGAGCAGCGGCTCGTTTCGGCCGGTTCCGAGACCAAGAACGGCAATGGCAAGAAACCGGCTCAGCTGCTCGCTCCGAAGAAGCAGATGGTCGATGTTCCGGAGCGGCCGACCGAATTCATGGACCGGGTGCTCGACGCGAAGCCGGCGGAACGTCGCCGGGCGCCGGTGAACGGCGGCGCCAATGGGGCCGTGAAGACCAATGGCGCCAATGGGACTTCCGGCGCGAATGGCTCGAGCAGCGCTGGATTGAACGGAAACGGCCCGAATGGCGACCGGTCGACTCAGTTGCGTACGCAGCAGATGCCGCGGTTGAAGCCGAAGCGTCCGGAACCTCCTGCTGAGCCGGAGCCGTTCGAGGACGACGTCGAAGCCGACAGCCCGGCCCCGCGCGGCGGGCGCGATCCCCGGGCCAGCTTGCCGGAGGCGTTCGTGCCCCGTGGCGGCCGTGGTCCGGACTCGGGGCCGCATGAGGGGCGCGCCAGTGTGGCGGATGCTTTCGCCGCGCGTGAGCCGCGTAATGGTGCGCCGGAACCGCACGCTGAGCGGCCCGCTCGCGGTGGTGCTCCGGAGTCGCAGGCCGGACCTCGTGGGGGCGCGCCGAAGCCGCGTGGCGATCGTGCGCCGGAGCCGTATGAAGCCGAGCGTCGTTCGGCGGGCGAGTCTGGTTCGCATGTCATTCCGGAAGCGTTTGAGGACAATGTCGAGCGTGGGCAGCGGAATGTGACTGAGCCGTTGCCGCGGGAGGCTGAGCGGGCTCGTGGTTCGTTCGGTCCGGGTCCGCGGGGCGCTCGGCCGCAGAATGACGCGCTGGAGCCGGCTCGTCGGCCGGTTCCCGAGGCGCAGCCGACTCGGACTGTCGCGCCGGTGAGCAAGCCGGAGCCGCCGGTCAAGGAAGAGCGGTCGGCACCTCGGTTGGCGGCTCGGCCTGCTCCGCAGCGGGCTGAGGAGCGTCCGGAAGCTGCTGAGCAGACTGCTGTTTCCCGGCCTGCTGAACCGGTTGCACCTGTTGCGCGTCGGCATGCTGAGCCTGCTCCGAAGAAGGAGAAGCCGGTGGTGGAGAAGGAGACTGCGGCTGAGTCGCAGACTCGTGCGCCGTCTCGGCTGGAGCAGTTCTCTCGGTCGGATTTGTCGCCGTTGGCTGAGGACACGCCTACTGGGCGGCATGGTGCGCCTGGGGCGGATGCGGTCAATCCGACGTTGCCGGAGTCGGTTCGCAGTACGGCTGGCAGCGGGACTGGGGGAAGGCGGCGTCGTCCGGAGGCTGAGGCTGCTTCGGCGCCGGTTTCGGGTGGGCGTCGGCGGCGGCCTGAGGGGGAGCCTCCTGCTTGGGAAGCGCCTGGTGAGGAGAGTGCTGAGGAAGAGTCCGCGCATGGGCGGCGGGCTGCGGATTCGGCCTCGGCTGGGCATCACGCTTCTGGGCGGTCGGTTACGGAATTGCTTGCGGCTAATGGGAAGACGGAGGGGAGTCCTCGGCGAAGGCGTCGGGCTGAGGATTGAGGTTTCTTGGTTTCGGCTCGTCGCCTGGCGGCGACATTGCGCACGGGCGTGCGTGGGGCACCCCGAAGCTGATTGTGCTGACGGTCTGAGGGTGGTTGTCAAGGCGGGAAAGATGCCTTGACAACCACCCTCAGACCGCAGGGAAGGCTTCGTATCGGGGTGCGGGGGTGGTGTGGGTGCATGGTGAGTTGGGTGCATCGGCTGCGGTTGCGCG
>NZ_PQIA01000254.1 GCF_003385235.1 Amycolatopsis circi
TCCATCAACAGCATCTTCGCTCGCTTCCGCGCCATGGGCACACCACAACGCCGATCAGGCGACAGACCCGGCAACCCACCCCACCAGGGTGTGTCACATGCCGAGAGACACAAACTGTGTCACAACAACTGCGACTCAACACGGACTCAGAGTCCCTCAGGGTTCCCCTCACGGACTTCGGAACGGGGGCAGGGTCAGGCGGGGTAGCGGCGGAAGGCGAAGTCCCGGATCGCCGCGCTGAGCCGTTTCGGGTCGAATCGCAGCTCGACCGGGCTGCGGGCCTGCACGAACTCCGCGTTCGGCAGGTCCTCGGCGAGGCTGCCCGCGTCGCCGAACGGGTGGATCGGGTCGCCTTCGTGCCCGATCACCAGCGTCGGCGTGGTGATCGTGCCCCGGATCGACTTGGGCGGCGCGATCCGGCCGAACAGCACGCCGTGCAGCAGCGCGGCCATCGGCGCGGGCTCCTGGCTCAGCGTGTCCGTGATGACGTCCACCCACTGGTTCCCGTGCGGCACCAGATGCGCGGCCACCGCCACCCCGCGCACCGTCGCGGGCAAGAACCGCGCGGCGAACAGCAGCGGCGCGAACGTCAGCAGCCCGGCGATGATCGCGTTGTCCAGCACCGGCATTTCGACGACGAGCCCACGAACTCGCGACGGGGCGGCGACAGCCACCTCCAGCGCCACGTTCGCGCCCAGCGAAGTGCCGCCGACCACCGCGTCCTCGATCTCCAGATGGTCGAGCAGCGCGACGGCCTGCTCGCCGAACGCGGGCATCGAATAGCGCCACGACTGCGTCGGCCGATCGGAATCGCCGTGGCCGAGCAGGTCGAGCGTGACCACGCGGAACCCGGCGCGGGCGAGCCGCCGGGCCAGCGGCGCGTGCATCCGCCGGGTGAACATGATGCCGTGCATCAGCACCACGACGCGGTCGCCGCCGCCGTATTCGGTGTAGCACAGGCGCTGGCCGTCATGGCGGAACGAGCCGGACAGCTCGATCGGCCGGGCCTTGCGGGCCGCCGCGGGTTCCGCCGGCGGGGCGTCGGCGACGGGCACGGGTGCCGGTTCCATACGGGCGCCTCCCTCTCCACCTCGGGTCTCCAGGAAAGCATCCCGCAGCCGCGTTGGCACAGTGTCAACCGGATGAGCTGGGGTCGGCCCGATGAGTCAAGATGACCGCATGACCGAACCAGTAGCCGCCCTTCCCGAACTCGCCTCCCTGCGCGTCGACCTCGACGGCCCGGTCGCCGAGGTGACCCTGCTCGGCCCGGGCAAGGGCAACGCGATGGGCCCCGACTTCTGGCGCGAGCTTCCCCTGGTGTTCGCCGCCCTCGACGCCGACCCGCGCGTGCGCGCCGTCGTCCTCGCCGGAAGCGGCAAGCACTTCTCCTACGGCCTCGACCTGCCCGCGATGATGGGCAGCTGGGCGCCGCTGCTGGCCGGCGACGCGCTGGCCGGGCCGCGCACCGAGTTCCACCGCGAGGTCCAGCGGCTGCAGCAGGCGGTCAGCTCGATCGCCGAATGCCGCAAGCCGGTGGTCGCCGCCGTGTCCGGCTGGTGCATCGGCGGCGGCGTGGACGTCGTCACCGCCGCCGACATCCGCCTGGCCAGCGAGGACGCCAAGTTCAGCGTCCGCGAGGTGAAGGTCGCGATCGTCGCCGACATCGGCAGCCTGCAGCGGCTCGCGCCGATCATCGGCGAGGGGCACGTCCGCGAACTGGCCCTGACCGGCAAGGACATCGACGCCGCGCGGGCGGAGAAGATCGGCCTGGTCAACGACGTGTACCCGGACCAGGAGACGCTGCTGGCCAAGGCCCGCGAGTTGGCCGCCGAGATCGCCGCGAATCCGCCGCTGGTCGTTCAGGGCGCCAAGCAAGTGCTCTCGGCGAATACCGAACGCCAGGTCGCCGAAGGCCTGCGCTACGTCGCCGCGTGGAACTCCGCGTTCCTGCCGAGCAAGGACCTCCAGGAGGCCGTGCAGGCCTTCATGGAGCGACGAGCGCCGGAGTTCAAGGGCGAGTAGAACAGGCACGGAAAGCGAGCACGAGGAGTACGACGTGAGCAACGGCGCTGAGGTCACCGGCTACCAGGCATTCCGCGCGGCGCGGGACTATCTGCAGGCCCACCGCGAGGACTACGAAACTGCCTATCGCGAGTTCGCGTGGCCGCAGCTGGACGAGTTCAACTGGGCGACGGACTGGTTCGACGCCATCGCGGCGGACCCGGCGAACGCGCAGCGGTACGCGCTGTGGATCGTGGAAGAGGACGGCACCGAGAACCGCTGGACGTTCCCGGAGATGTCCGCGCGGTCCAACCAGGTCGCGAACTGGCTGCGCGGCCTCGGCGTCTCGCGTGGCGACCGGGTGATCGTCATGCTCGGCAACCAGGGCGAGCTGTGGGAAACCATCCTCGCGGCGATCAAGCTCGGCGCCGTCGTGATCCCGGCGTCGACGCTGCTCGGCCCGGCCGACCTGGTGGACCGAGTCGAGCGCGGCAACGCGAAGCACGTGATCGTGCGCGACGTCGACGCGGAGAAGTTCGCGAACGTCGCGGGCGACTACACGCGGATCGCGGTCGGCGAACCGGTTTCCGGTTGGCACGCCTTCGAAACCGCGTACGCGTCGGCGGGCGAATTCACCTCGGACGGGGTCACCCGCGCCGAGGACCCGCTGCTGCTGTACTTCACCTCGGGCACCACCGCGAAGCCGAAACTCGTGCAGCACACGCACGTTTCCTACCCGGTCGGCCATCTGTCCACAATGTACTGGATCGGGCTCGAACCCGGCGACGTCCACCTCAACATCTCGTCGCCGGGCTGGGCCAAGCACGCGTGGAGCAACTTCTTCGCGCCGTGGAACGCCGAAGCAACTGTGTTCCTGTACAACTACGCGCGGTTCGACGCGGTCGCGCTCATGGCGCAGATGGACCGCTGCGGCATCACCAGCTTCTTCGCGCCGCCGACGGTGTGGCGGATGCTGATCCAGGCCGACCTCAGCGCGCTGCGGACGCCGCCCAAGAAGGTCGTCGGCGCCGGGGAGCCGCTCAACCCCGAGGTGATCGAGCAGGTCGAGAAGGCGTGGGGCGTCACCATCCGGGACGGTTTCGGGCAGACCGAAACCAGCGTCCAGGTCGCGAACACCCCGGGACAGGACGTCGTGGCCGGGTCGATGGGCCGCCCGCTGCCCGGGTTCGCGGTCGCGCTGGTCGACCCGGTCACCGGCGAGCGCGCGACCGAGGGCGAGATCTGCCTCGACCTCGCGCACCGGCCGGTCGGCCTGATGGCGGGCTACGCGGACGACGACGAGCGCACGTCGGCCGCCTTCGCAAACGGCTACTACCACACCGGCGACGTCGGCTCGGTCGACGAACGCGGCTACATCACCTACGTCGGCCGCACCGACGACGTCTTCAAGGCGTCGGATTACCGGATCTCGCCGTTCGAGCTGGAGAGCGTCCTGCTGGAGCACGAAGCGGTCGCCGAGGCGGCCGTCGTGCCCGCGCCGGACCCGATCCGGCTGGCGGTGCCGAAGGCGTACGTCGTGCTCACCTCCGGGCACGAGCCGGACGCCGAGACCGCGCGGGCAATCCTCGCGTACGCGCGGGAGCACCTCGCGCCGTACAAGCGGATCCGACGGCTGGAGTTCGGGGATCTGCCGAAGACCATCTCGGGCAAGATCCGCCGGGTCGAACTGCGCGGCCGGGAAGGCGGCGAGCGGCCCGAGGGCGAGTTCCGCGAGGACGACTTCCCGGATCTCAAGTCCTGAGCCGCGGCGGTGGCACTGGCCCTATTCGGCCGGTACCACCGCCGCCAGCACGGTCTGCTCGCCCTTGCTGCACGTCGTGCCGCCCTGCGCGGCGGGCGGGCCGGAAACGCACAGCCAGCCGTCGACGGTCGCGTTGACCGGATTGTTCGACCCCGCCGCCTGGCGGCCGTTGATCGCCTGGTGGAACTTCTTGACCAGCGACATCGCGTCCGCGCACGGGATGGCTTTGTTGTCGTAGACGTACAACGTCATCCCGCTCGCCGCGGTGACGGTGCCGCACGTGCCCGGATTGACCGGCGGAGCCGGTTTCGACGGCTTCGGCGCGGCCGCGGTGCTGCTGGGCGCGGCAGGCGGGCTGCTCGTGCCCGCGGTCTGCGGCAGCGGCGGGGGAGCGTGCGTGCTCGGCGCGGCCGAGGCGATCGCGGAGGGCGCCGACGGGGCGGCGGCCGGCGGCGCTTGATCCCCCGAACAGGCGGTGAGCGCGGGCAAAACCACCACAGCCGCGCACAGCGGCCCGTACACGGTTTTCGACGGGAGCACCGCGATCCTTTCGCCGGGGTCGCGCCCATTCTGGCCCCTCGCGCCTCGCTGAGCGGCACCGACACACCGGAACGGGCTCGCTCCAGTCTACTGTGGACGGTTGGTTTCCGGTTCCGGACCGGGAAATCCGCATCGCCGGGGCGCATCGTTCGGAGGAATTCGGGCCGCGGCGGTTAACGCTCGGCGGTCCGGCGCCGACGTACAGGGCAGGCGCCCCGCGCGTTCCAGGTCCCCGAAGCCCCACGCTAGAGAGCACGAGTCACCGAGAGCATGAGCACCGAAACCGCCCCCGCAGCCGAGACCGACGCCCCGACCGTCCCGCCGACCGAACCCTGCAGCGTGGTGTGGTGCGGCGGCCGCCCCTACGTCCTCGAAGCCGGAGCTGTGCGCCCGCGCTGGGTGGGCACCGACGGCCGCGGCCGTCCGGAAACGCTGAGCACCGCGCAATTGCAGCGCCGCGGATGGAGCCACCGCCGCGCCGCCAGCCGCCGCCGCTCCCGCTGAGACTTCCGCCGGGCAGCGTCCGGGGAGGGGTCCCGGACGCGACCCGGCGGATCCGCCGGATTTTCCCGGCGCCCGCACCGATTCGCCCGCCGCACCGGCTTTCCCGCGAATCCGGCGGAATCGTTCCAGTGCCGAGTGCCGAGCCGGACGGATCCGGTCGCGCCGGTTCGCCGAACACCCCCTCGCAGCACAGCGAGCGCCCCGAGAGGTTTTCTCGGCAGCGGGCGCGGCGGCGAAGGTGTCCCTGGCCGGTGGGGCGTGGTCTGGCCGGTGCGAGCGTCCGTGAGGGCCACCTTGAGGGACTCGGATTCCCAATGCCAGGGACTCAAGGCGGCGCTGCGAGTTGCGGTCTGAGGGGTGTCTGTCCTGGTCGCGGGGGCTGGCGAGGCAGGTGCGGGATCCGGCTGTCCGTGAGGGGAACCCTGAGGGACTCTGATTCCCTCAGGGTTCCCCTCACGT
>NZ_PQIA01000257.1 GCF_003385235.1 Amycolatopsis circi
CCAATAACCTGACCCGCCCCGGCCATCAACCGCACCCAGCGGAGATCCGACCCAGCCAGGGACCCCGCCGGGTCAGAAACTCGCCCCCAGCCAGCAATTTCCCCCGCCAGCGATCTCCCCCGACCAGCAACCTCATCAAGCCAATGATCTGCCTCAACCGGAGGCCTCACGCAGCGAACAACCTCACTCAGCCAGCGATGTCACCCGACCGGCAACCTCATCAACCCGACGATCTGCCTCACCTAGGGGCCTCACGCAGCCAACGACCTCACCCAGCCAGCACTCTCACCCGACCGGCAACCTCACCAAGCCGACGATCCGCCCCGACCAGAGCCCTCACGCAGCCAACAACCCCACCCAGCCAGCACTCTCACCCAGCGAGGAGCCGCCAAACCAGAAACCTCAACCCCCGGAAACCTGCGCCCAAAGGTTTTCGTACCAAGGCGCCTGCGGAGCAGGTTGCTGCCCAGGCTGCGCAGCCGTCGGCGAACCAGACTGGTCCTCCGGCAACTGGACCATCCACGGGGTCTCGCCCGGCTTCACGTACCGGAGCCGGCGGCGGGCTTCCGCCTCGATCTGGGCCGGGTCGCTCAGCTGGGCTTTGCGGTCGCGCAACTGGGCGACCTCGTGCTGGAGCTGGGCGAGCTGCGCTTCCTGGTCGCGGACCTCGGAGCGCTGGGAAAGGTAGGTGCGCAACGGAACCGCGACGGTGAACGCCAGCGCGCACACCACGATCGCCACCACGGCGGCGCGCCGGGTGGTCGACATGCCGAGCACCTTGGCCGCACCGGAGGCGCGTTTCGCCGCCAGGCCGCGGCGCAGCCGGGCCCTGGTCGTCTCCGTCGTGCCCGCGCCGGTGCGGCGCCGGGCCGACGCGGGACGGCGGGCCCTGCTGGACCCGCTTCCCGCCGCCCGGCCGCCGCGGCGGCTGCGCGCCCTCCCCCGGTCGGCCATGTGCCCCTCAGGCCTCCGCGCTGAACCGCGGGAAGGCGAGGTCGCCGGCGTAGCGCGCGGCGTCCGCGAGGGTTTCCTCGATGCGCAGGAGCTGGTTGTACTTCGCGATCCGCTCGCCGCGCGCCGGGGCTCCGGTCTTGATCTGGCCGACGCCGGTGGCGACCGCGAGGTCGGCGATGAAGGTGTCCTCGGTCTCGCCGGACCGGTGGCTCATCATCGACTTGTAGCCGTACGACGTGGCCAGCGACACCGCGTCCAGCGTCTCCGACAGCGTGCCGATCTGGTTGACCTTCACCAGCAGCGCGTTCGCCGCGCGGCGGGTGATGCCTTCCTCGAGCCGGTCCGGGTTGGTGACGAACAGGTCGTCGCCGACGAGCTGGACCTTGTCGCCGGTCTCGGCGGTCAGCTGAACCCAGCCGTCCCAGTCGTCCTCGCTCAGCGGGTCCTCGATGGAGACCAGCGGGTAGTCACGCAGCAGTTCGCCGTAGTACGCGGACATCTGCTCCGCGCTGCGCTTCGAACCCTCGAAGGTGTAGGCGCCGTCGGAGTAGAACTCGGTCGCCGCGACGTCCAGCGCGAGCGCGACGTCGCGGCCCGGCGCGTAGCCCGCCTTCTCGATCGCGGCGAGGATCAGGTCGAGCGCTTCCCGGTTGTTGGCGAGGCTCGGCGCGAAACCGCCCTCGTCGCCGAGGCCGGTGGCCAGGCCGCGGCTCTTCAGCACGGACTTCAGCGCGTGGTACACCTCGGTGCCCCAGCGCAGCGCCTCGCGGAACGACTCCGCGCCGATCGGCGCGATCATGAATTCCTGGATGTCGACGTCGGTGTCCGCGTGCGCACCGCCGTTGAGGATGTTCAGCATCGGCACCGGAAGCACGTGCGCGTTCGGCCCGCCGAGGTAGCGGAACAGTTCCAGCTCGGCCGATTCCGCGGCGGCCTTCGCGACGGCAAGCGAGACGCCGAGGATGGCGTTCGCGCCGAGCCGCGACTTCGCCGGCGTGCCGTCGAGGTCCACCAGCTTCTGGTCGACGATCCGCTGGTCGACCGCTTCGACGCCGACCAGGTCCGGCCCGATCTCGTCGAGCACCGCGGCGACCGCGCGCTCCACGCCCTTGCCGTTGTAGCGGCCGGTGTCCCCGTCGCGCAGCTCGACCGCTTCGTGCTCGCCGGTCGACGCCCCGGACGGCACCGCCGCCCGAGCCAGAGTGCCGTCGTCGAGCGCCACCTCCACCTCGACGGTCGGGTTCCCGCGCGAATCGAGAATCTCGCGCGCGCCTACCTGCTCGATGAGAGCCACGCTCTGCTCCTTGGTGGGTCGTGCCTGCGGTGACGCCGCCCAGAGTAACCGCCCAGCGGGTTCACCCGTTGGAGGCCAGGCCGGTGCCGGGCAGTTCCGCTGCGTGTTTCCCAGCTCAGCCGGACACTTCGCCGGTCTCGCCGGCGGTCTCGTCCTCCGGCCGCACCTCGCGCCACCCCGACGGCAGCTCGACCTGATCAGTCACCTGCTGCCAGAACGTCCAGCTGTTGCCTCCGGGATCGGCCACGGTGAAGATCCGCGCGCCGTAAGGCTGGTCCTGCGGCGGTTCCGGCGCGGCGTCCTCGCCGAGCGCCGCGGACACGCGCTCGTGCTGCGCGTCGACGTCGGTCACGTACACGACGTTCAACTGCCCGACCGGCCCTTCGACCCCCTTGGCCTCCCAGTATTCGGGACCGACTCCGGCCAGCTGGAGACGCGCGCCGCCCGCGCGGAGCGTCGCCTGGAAGACCTCGCCTGCCCCGTCCTCGAAGCGGACTTCCTCGGTGAAGCCGAACACCCTGGTCAGCCACGCGAGCGCGGCGGTCGCATCGCTGTAGTAGAGGTACGGCGCCAGTCCCACGTAGTCGGGCTCCTGATCGCTGCTCATGGCGGAACAGTCCATCACGACTCGTCTGACGGTCGTGCAACGCCCTCCGCGCCGGTATCGTGAAGCGACCATGACGGACGCCGCAGCAGCCCCCGAACCCGACGGCGAATCGCGCTTCCGCAGGTTCCGCAACGCCGAGCATCTGGTCGCGCGGCGACGCCCGCTCGACGCGCTCAAAGAGCTAGAACCCCTGCTCGCCGACGAGCAGGACAAGCCGAGCGTGCAACTGCTCGCCGGGCGCGCGTACTTCCACTCCGCCCAGCTGCGCCGCGCCGAACGCGCGTTCACGCGGGTGCTGGAACTCGACCCCACCGATCATTACGCCCGGTTCGTGCTCGGCCGCACCCTCCAGCGCCTCGGCCGTTTGGCCGAGGCGCTCGCGCAATTGCGGATGGCGTCGGCGATGAATCCGGTGCCGGAGTATCTCGAAGCGATCAGCGAGGTCAGGGCAAGGATCACGCTCAGCGGCCGCTGAGCCCGCCTGTCCCGAACGTGCACCCGCGGAGGCACTCCCGTGCAACCGCCGGATCCAGCACGTCCCCGGCGCGTCTTCTGAAGTGAACAGGGCAGCGGGGAAGCCTGGCCATCCGGCGACGCGGCTCGGCCGGTCGGCCGATCCGGGCAGACCGGGCGAAGCGCGATCCTTGGTGTCATCACAGAGAGCGATTAGAGGAGGCCGACATGACCGCGCTGACCGTGATCGGAGCGACCGCCGGACTGATCGTGCTGGTGCTGATGGCGCTGGCGCCGACGCTCGTCGAACTGAACGAACGCCACCCGGTACAGCCGCGCAAGCGGCCGATGCGCGCCGAGGCCCTGCCGCAGAAGCCGGTGCGAGTGAGCGCCGCGCTGACGAGCCACTGACTGCTGGTTGCACGCTGACCTGGCCGAGCCGGACCGCGAAGGGCCTCCTGACCAATTGGGAAGCGGGCCATGGATTCGGCCGCTCGCCGGGACCGAGCCAGGTCGCGGAACCACGTAGGCGCCCGGGACCGCGGGCAAGCCACCGTCCAAGCCGGATCGTGCGCCACGCCGAGCAGCCGCAAGTCGATCCGATTCGCACCGCCGCATCGGCCGTTCACGACCGACGCCGCGAGCCACTGCACCGACGAGTCACAACAATGCGCCACGCCGAGCAGCTATGAGCCGGGTCCGGTCGTGTGCCAGGCGCCACCGGGCCACCTGCCGAACCGCGACAGCGCCACGCCGATCGACCGCGAGTCGAACCAGTTCGAGCCACCACGCACGCCCGCTCACGAACCACACCGCGCGCCACCGGCCGAACCACAGCGGCGCGCCACACCGAGCAACCGCCGGACGAACCGCCCCAAGCCGCCGCACCGGCCACGCGCCGCGACACCGGCTAGCTTCCGGCGAACCGGAACGGGAATTGTTGGCTGCTCCGCGACAAAAGCCAAGCACAGCCACAAAAACCGGCCGCGGGCGGACACCGGTCGAACCGCGGCCGCTAGCTGCCTTGGTCAGGCGATCCTGCCGACCAGCCGCCGACCAAGCCACAGCCGCCAGCAACCCGCTCAGGCCATCCCACGCCAAGCCACCGACCAAACCGCAGCCGCCAGCGGCCTCGGTCAGGGGATCTCGCCGACCAGCCACCGGCCAAGCCACAGCCGCCAGCGGCCTCGGTCAGGCGATCCCGCCGACCAGCCACCAGCCAAGCCGTAGCCGCCACCAGCCAAGCCGTAGCCGCCACCAGCCAAGCCACAGCCGCCACGGTCGCAATCTCGCCGATCAGCCACCGACCAGTCCGGCCAACCCGCTCAGGGCGCCACACTCTCCGCCGCGAACGAATCGGCTGCGGTGAAAACGTCCTGCACGTAGTTCACCGCCGGGTTGTAGAACAGCATCGCTTTCCACCAGCCCGCCGGAGCGCCCAGATCGTCGTTGCCTGAGCAGAGGTAGCGGGCGGCGGTGAAAGCCGCGTCGTCGAGGTTGCGGGGGTCGGCGGGTTTTCCGTCGCCGTTCGCTCGTTGGGCGTGTTTGTGCCAGGCGGCCGGCATGATCCGCAGTGGGCCGACGCGTTGGTCTGCCGTGCGGTCGCCGTCGAGTTTTCCTTCGTCGGTGTCCGGGCCTTCCGACCGACCGGGGTCGACTTTCATGGTGCCGTCGGGGCCTGGTTTTTCCGTTCCGAAGGCCAGGTTTCCGATGGCCGCGAGGGTTGCCCACGACAGGTGGCACGACGGTTTCTGCCGCTGCATCCACATTTCCGCGCGCCCGTACGCGGCGAGCACTCGCGCGTCCAGTCGCGTCTTTCCGGCGACCCGGGTCGCCCACGCGTCCAGTTCCGCTTGGTCGGACACGAGCGGGCGGTCCGGCGGGGCGGCCAAGCCGACCCGAGGGGCTTCGGCGCCGGGTTGCGGGCGCGGTTCCGGCTTGGCCGAAACCGGCGG
>NZ_PQIA01000305.1 GCF_003385235.1 Amycolatopsis circi
TAAGTTCGGCGGTGTCCTACTCTCCCACAACCCTTCGGTTGCAGTACCATCGGCGCAGTCAGGCTTAGCTTCCGGGTTCGGAATGGGACCGGGCGTTTCCCTGACGCTAAAACCACCGAAACACTCCGAAACAACACACACCCGCCACCGTCATGGTGGGGCTGGTGTGGTGTTTCAGAACCGTAGAGTGGATGCGTAACATCTTTGTGGGCAAGTCCTCGGCCTATTAGTACCAGTCAACTCGACAACACATTACTGTGCTTCCATTTCTGGCCTATCAACCCAATCGTCTCTTGGGGGCCTTAACCCACAAAGGGGTGGGATACCTCATCTTGGAACAGGCTTCCCGCTTAGATGCCTTCAGCGGTTATCCCTTCCGAACATAGCCAACCAGCCATGCCACTGGCGTGACAACTGGCACACCAGAGGTCCGTCCGTCCCGGTCCTCTCGTACTAGGGACAGCCTTCCTCAAGTATCCTGCGCGCGCGGCGGATAGGGACCGAACTGTCTCACGACGTTCTAAACCCAGCTCGCGTGCCGCTTTAATGGGCGAACAGCCCAACCCTTGGGACCTACTCCGGCCCCAGGATGCGACGAGCCGACATCGAGGTGCCAAACCATGCCGTCGATATGGACTCTTGGGCAAGATCAGCCTGTTATCCCCGGGGTACCTTTTATCCGTTGAGCGACACCCCTTCCACCAGGAGGTGCCGGATCACTAGTCCCGACTTTCGTCCCTGCTCGACATGTCTGTCTCACAGTCAAGCTCCCTTGTGCACTTGCACTCGACACCTGATTGCCAACCAGGCTGAGGGAACCTTTGGGCGCCTCCGTTACTCTTTAGGAGGCAACCGCCCCAGTTAAACTACCCATCAGGCACTGTCCCTGAACCAGATCATGGTCCGAGGTTCAGATTCCCAATCCGACCAGAGTGGTATTTCAACAACGACTCCACACCCACTAGCGTGAGCGCTTCACAGTCTCCCACCTATCCTACACAAGCCGAACCGAAAACCAATACCAAACTATAGTAAAGGTCCCGGGGTCTTTCCGTCCTGCCGCGCGTAACGAGCATCTTTACTCGTAATGCAATTTCGCCGGGCCTGTGGTCGAGACAGCCGGAAAGTCGTTACGCCATTCGTGCAGGTCGGAACTTACCCGACAAGGAATTTCGCTACCTTAGGATGGTTATAGTTACCACCGCCGTTTACTGGCGCTTAAATTCTCAGCTTCACCCCCGAAGGAGTTAACCGGTCCTCTTAACGTTCCAGCACCGGGCAGGCGTCAGTCCATATACATCGTCTTGCGACTTCGCATGGACCTGTGTTTTTAGTAAACAGTCGCTTTCCGCTGGTCTCTGCGGCCAACCACCCCTCCGTCCGCACGGGACTTCAAGATGCTTGGCCCCCCTTCTCCCGAAGTTACGGGGGCATTTTGCCGAGTTCCTTAACCACAGTTCACCCGATCGCCTTGGTATTCTCTACCTGACCACCTGTGTTGGTTTGGGGTACGGGCCGTGCATGCACTCACTAGAGGCTTTTCTCGACAGCATAGGATCACCCACTTCGCCTCAAACGGCTACGCATCACGTCTCAGAGTATGTGAACAGCGGATTTGCCTACTGTTCCTCCTACACGCTTACACCAGGACAACCATCGCCTGGCGGAGCTACCTTCCTGCGTCACCCCATCGCTTGACTACTACGGAATCAGGTCCCACGCTCCACACGGCACATCCGTCCGAAGACTTCCATGCCGGCTTCGGGTGGTTAGTGTCAACCGCCTCGCCATGGGCGCACATGCTCGGGTACGGGAATATCAACCCGTTGTCCATCGACTACGCCTGTCGGCCTCGCCTTAGGTCCCGACTTACCCTGGGCGGATTAGCCTGGCCCAGGAACCCTTGGTCATCCGGCGGCAGAGTTTCTCACTCTGCATTCGCTACTCATGCCTGCATTCTCACTCCCGCACCCTCCACCGCTGGCTTCCGCCGCGGCTTCACCGGATGCAGGACGCTCCCCTACCCATCCACGCCACTGCACCAACCCCCGAAGAGGAAGGCGGATGTATTGCGTGAATGACACAGCTTCGGCGGTGTGCTTAAGCCCCGCTACATTGTCGGCGCAGGACCACTTGACCAGTGAGCTATTACGCACTCTTTCAAGGGTGGCTGCTTCTAAGCCAACCTCCTGGTTGTCTGGGCAATCCCACATCCTTTCCCACTGAGCACACACTTAGGGGCCTTAGCTGGTGTTCTGGGCTGTTTCCCTCTCGACGACGAAGCTTATCCCCCGCCGTCTCACTGCCGCGCTCTCACTAACCGGTATTCGGAGTTTGGTTGATTTCGGTAACCCGGTAAGGCCCCTAGACCATCCAGTAGCTCTACCCCCGGCAAGAAACACGCGACGCTGCACCTAAATGCATTTCGGGGAGAACCAGCTATCACGGAGTTTGATTGGCCTTTCACCCCTACCCACAGCTCATCCCCTCAGTTTTCAACCTAAGTGGGTTCGGGCCTCCACGACGTCTTACCGTCGCTTCACCCTGGCCATGGGTAGATCACTCCGCTTCGGGTCTAGACCACGCGACTCAATCGCCCTCTTCAGACTCGCTTTCGCTACGGCTACCCCACCCGGGTTAACCTCGCCACGCAGCACTAACTCGCAGGCTCATTCTTCAAAAGGCACGCCATCACGTCGAAACGCTCTGACGGCTTGTAGGCACACGGTTTCAGGTACTCTTTCACTCCCCTCCCGGGGTACTTTTCATCTTTCCCTCACGGTACTCGTCCGCTATCGGTCTTCAGGAAGTATTTAGGCTTACCGGGTGGTCCCGGCAGATTCACAGCAAATTCCACGAGCTCGCTGCTACTCGGGAACACCAAACAAACACACGCAACATGTTTTCGCGTACGGGACTCTCACCCACTCCGGTCCGCCATCCCAAGCGGTTCCACTAACACGCGCGCACATTCCGAGGACTGTCAGATCCTCGACGCTGGGTCCCACAACACCGCCTGCACAACGCCTGACAGCTTGACATGCAAACGGTTTAGCCTCTTCCGCTTTCGCTCGCCACTACTCACGGAATCACTTTTGTTTTCTCTTCCTGCGGGTACTGAGATGTTTCACTTCCCCGCGTTCCCTCCGCACCGGCTATATATTCACCGGCGGGTAACACCACATCACTGGTGCTGGGTTTCCCCATTCGGAAATCCTCGGATCACAGCTCGGTTGACAGCTCCCCGAGGCATATCGCAGCCTCCCACGTCCTTCATCGGCTCCTGAAGCCAAGACATCCACCATGTGCCCTTAACAACTTGACCACAAAGATGCTCGCATCCACTCTACAGTTCTCAAACACCACACCAGAAACAACGTGTGTTGCCTCAGGACCCAACAGCGTGCTGAGTGAACACCCGACCGCCCGAGCTCCGTCACCGCTTTCCACGACCCCGAAAGGTCAGTACTCACACGGACTTCGCTCGCCACGACCGGCGATAACCAGTAGTTCCACAATTCCTTGAGCAACCGGAACAAGCACGCATTCGGCACTTGAGTCCCGGCCACCCCATGCCCTTGGTCCGGGTATCCCGGGGGCATGGATGTGTTGTGCTCCTTAGAAAGGAGGTGATCCAGCCGCACCTTCCGGTACGGCTACCTTGTTACGACTTCGTCCCAATCGCCAGTCCCACCTTCGACCACTCCCTCCCTTGCGGGTTGGGCCATGGGCTTCGGGTGTTACCGACTTTCATGACGTGACGGGCGGTGTGTACAAGGCCCGGGAACGTATTCACCGCAGCGTTGCTGATCTGCGATTACTAGCGACTCCGACTTCACGCAGTCGAGTTGCAGACTGCGATCCGAACTGAGACCGGCTTTAAGGGATTCGCTCCACCTCGCGGTATCGCAGCCCTCTGTACCAGCCATTGTAGCATGTGTGAAGCCCTGGACATAAGGGGCATGATGACTTGACGTCATCCCCACCTTCCTCCGAGTTGACCCCGGCAGTCTCCCACGAGTCCCCAACTTTACTTGCTGGCAACGTAGGATAAGGGTTGCGCTCGTTGCGGGACTTAACCCAACATCTCACGACACGAGCTGACGACAGCCATGCACCACCTGTACACCAACCACAAGGGAAGCCCCATCTCTGGGGATGTCTGGCGCATGTCAAGCCCAGGTAAGGTTCTTCGCGTTGCATCGAATTAATCCACATGCTCCGCCGCTTGTGCGGGCCCCCGTCAATTCCTTTGAGTTTTAGCCTTGCGGCCGTACTCCCCAGGCGGGGCGCTTAATGCGTTAGCTACGGCACGGACAACGTGGAATGTCGCCCACACCTAGCGCCCAACGTTTACAGCGTGGACTACCAGGGTATCTAATCCTGTTCGCTCCCCACGCTTTCGCTCCTCAGCGTCAGTATCGGCCCAGAGACCCGCCTTCGCCACCGGTGTTCCTCCTGATATCTGCGCATTTCACCGCTACACCAGGAATTCCAGTCTCCCCTGCCGAACTCAAGTCTGCCCGTATCGACCGCACGCTCCACGTTAAGCGTGGAGATTTCACGGCCGACGCGACAAACCGCCTACGAGCTCTTTACGCCCAATAATTCCGGACAACGCTCGCACCCTACGTATTACCGCGGCTGCTGGCACGTAGTTAGCCGGTGCTTCTTATCCAGGTACCGTCACTTGCGCTTCGTCCCTGGCGAAAGAGGTTTACAACCCGAAGGCCGTCATCCCTCACGCGGCGTCGCTGCATCAGGCTTGCGCCCATTGTGCAATATTCCCCACTGCTGCCTCCCGTAGGAGTCTGGGCCGTGTCTCAGTCCCAGTGTGGCCGGTCACCCTCTCAGGCCGGCTACCCGTCGTCGCCTTGGTAGGCCATTACCCCACCAACAAGCTGATAGGCCGCGGGTTCATCCTGTACCGCCGGAACTTTCCACCACCGAGGATGCCCTCAGTAGTCATATCCGGTATTAGACCCAGTTTCCCAGGCTTATCCCAGAGTACAGGGCAGATTACCCACGTGTTACTCACCCGTTCGCCACTCATCCCCGGCCGAAACCGGATCAGCGTTCGACTTGCATGTGTTAAGCACGCCGCCAGCGTTCGTCCTGAGCCAGGATCAAACTCTCCAACAATGCTGTAAAGTTCGATCGAGACTATTCTCAATCATATTTCTCAAAGGAAACCCCGACGAGGGGGTTTCATA
>NZ_PQIA01000255.1 GCF_003385235.1 Amycolatopsis circi
CATTAGCCCTGGCCGCACCGCCAAGCCCAAGCTGCCCGCCGAACACCTCCACTATCCGAGCCCGCAGCCCCTCACCGCCCCAAACCCCGCTGCCCGGCCAGTTCGCCGAACCCACGACTCGAGCCTCCGCTGCCCCCGCTTCGCCGTCCGCATTAGTCCGAGCCGCCTCGCCATGCCCGAACTGCCCGCCGAACCCGTCCGCCACGCGAACCTGCAGCCCTCACCATGTAGCCAAGTCCGAGCCACCCGCCAAGCCCGAGCCACCTCTCCAACCTGGCCGCCACGCGAACCTGCAGCCCTCGCCGCTTCGCCAAACCCGCCCACCACTCGAACTCGCGGCCCTCACCACCCCGACTCCCGCCTCCCGGCCAGCCCGACCCAAACCTGCCCGCACCCTCCGGCACCGAGTTCGTTAGCCTCTGTATCCGGCGAAATGCGTGTTCGGCGAATACCCGAACACCACGCCGCACCCGAACCTCGTGGACCTAGGGAGAGCAGTCGCAGTGCTCCGCACTCATCAAGCCGGCACTCTGCGTGCCGAGCAGGCCGGTCAGACCGTCACCCTCACCGGCTGGGTGGCGCGGCGGCGCGATCACGGCGGAGTCATCTTCATCGACCTCCGGGACGCCAGCGGCGTCGCGCAGGTCGTGTTCCGCGAGGGCGAGATGGCCGAGCGCGCGCACGCGCTGCGCTCCGAGTTCTGCGTGAAGGTCGTCGGCGAGGTGTCGCGGCGGCCCGAGGGCAACGCGAACCCCGACATCCCCACCGGCGACATCGAGGTGCTCGCCACCGAACTCGTCGTTCTGTCCGAGGCCGCTCCGCTGCCGTTCCCGATCGACGACCGGGTCGACGTCGGCGAGGAGGTCCGGCTCAAGTACCGCTACCTCGACCTGCGCCGCAGCGGCCCGGCGGCCGCTATCCGGCTGCGCAGCGAGGTCAGCCGCGTCGCGCGCGAGGTGCTGCACGGGCAGGACTTCGTCGAGATCGAGACGCCGACGATGACCCGTTCCACCCCGGAGGGCGCCCGCGACTTCCTGGTGCCCGCGCGGCTCAAGCCCGGCTCCTGGTACGCGCTCCCGCAGTCGCCGCAGCTGTTCAAGCAGCTGCTCATGGTCGGCGGCATGGAACGCTACTTCCAGATCGCCCGCTGCTACCGCGACGAGGACTTCCGCGCCGACCGGCAGCCCGAGTTCACCCAGCTCGACATCGAGATGAGCTTCGTCGAGCAGGACGACGTCATCGCGGTCGGCGAAGCGATCGTGAAGTCGCTCTGGAAGCTGGTCGGCCACGAGATCGCCACCCCGATCCCGCGGATCACCTACCGCGACTCGATGGCGAAGTACGGCTCCGACAAGCCGGACCTGCGCTTCGACCTCGAGATCACCGAACTCACCGACTTCTTCGCCGACACGCCGTTCCGCGTGTTCCAGGCCCCGTACGTCGGCGCGGTCGTCATGGCGGGCGGGGCCTCGCAGCCGCGCCGTCAGCTCGACGCCTGGCAGGAGTGGGCGAAGCAGCGCGGCGCGAAGGGCCTGGCGTACGTCCTGGTCAACGAGGACGGCACGCTCGGCGGCCCGGTTGCCAAGAACCTGTCCGAGACCGAGCGCGCGAACGTCGCGGAAGCCGCGGGCGCGAAGCCCGGCGACTGCATCTTCTTCGCCGCGGGCAAGGTTTCCGCCGCGCAGCCGCTGCTCGGCGCCGCGCGCGACGAGATCGGCCGCAAGCTCGGCCTGATCGACGAGGACGCCTGGTCGTTCGTGTGGGTCGTGGACGCGCCGCTGTTCGCGCCGGTCGAGGACATCGGCGACGACGTCGCGGTCGGTTCGGGCAAGTGGACCGCCGTGCACCACGCGTTCACCTCGCCGACGCCGGAGTGGATCGACAAGTTCGAGCAGGACCCGGGCAACGCGCTCGCCTACGCCTACGACCTCGTCTGCAACGGCAACGAGATCGGCGGCGGCTCGATCCGTATCCACCGCGAGGACGTCCAGAAGCGCGTGTTCGCGCTGATGGGCCTCGGCGAGGAGGAAGCGCAGGAGAAGTTCGGCTTCCTGCTCGAAGCGTTCCAGTTCGGCGCGCCCCCGCACGGCGGCATCGCGTTCGGCTGGGACCGCATCGTGATGCTGCTGGCCAAGGCCGACTCGCTGCGCGACGTGATCGCGTTCCCGAAGACCGGCGGCGGCTACGACCCGCTCACCGCGGCGCCCGCGCCGATCACCGCGCAGCAGCGCAAGGAAGCCGGGATCGACGCGAAACCGGCTGTCCCGCAGAGCAAATCGGCTGCCGCACCGCAAAACTAGTGCTGCACCTCAGGGCAATCTGCCCGCCGGAGCGCACTGACGAGACACTGGAGCTGCTGCGCACCCACCCGGGCGCGGCGCACCTGATCGTGCACCGCGGGGCGTCCGTCTCGCCTGAGGGCGACCTCGTCGAGGCGGACATCGCGCGGGAAGCGGCCGACGACATCGTCGACGCGTTGTGCACGCTCGGTCTCGACCGCACCGGCGGCATCACCATGGAATCGCTGGACACAGCGCTTTCCGATGCCGCCGACGCGGCCGAGGAAGCCGCTCCCGGCGAAGGCGCGGACGCGGTCGTGTGGCAGGAGCTGCTCGGCCGCACCGGCGAGGAATCGCGGTGGAACGCCACGTTCCAGGCGTTCCTCGCCATCGCGTGCCTGCTCGCCGCGGTCGGCGTGCTCACTGACTCGTCGGTCACGATCGTCGGCGCGATGGTAGTCGGGCCCGAGTTCGGCCCGCTCGCCGCGATCGCGGTCGGGGTGGTGCTGAGCCGCTGGGACCTGGTGCGCCGCGCCGGGCTCGCGCTGGCGGTCGGCTTCCCGGTCTCCATGGCGATCACGCTGCTCGGCGCGCTGCTCGGCAGCACGGCCGGGCTCTTCGACCCGCACGCGATCGTCAACAACCACCAGGTCGATTTCGTGTACCAGGTCGGGCCCGCGTCGTTCGTGGTGGCATTGCTCGCCGGGGCGGCCGGAATGCTCGCGATGACGTCGGCGAAATCGGCCGCGCTGGTCGGCGTGTTCATTTCGGTGACGACGGTTCCCGCGGCCGGTTACGCGATGGTCGCGGCGGTCGCCGGACGGTGGGACCGGACCGGTTTTTCGGTGCTGCAGCTGCTGGTCAACCTCTTCGGAATCGTTCTTGCTGCGGCCATTGTGCTGATAGTTCGCCGACGCAAGCAACGTTCCGAGGCGTTGTCGCGTCCGCTTTCCCGTGGGTGATTCAGGGCGCGTCCCGGCGCCCGGAACGTTGTGGTCATGGTTGCTCAGTCACGAGTAGGGTCGGTGACAATGACAGTCGACACCTCCTCCGCCGGCGACGCCGGAGTCCGGGCGGAAGCCGGGGAACTCGCCGTCGCCGCGGCCGTCGCGGCGGGCGAGGCGGTGCTCACGCGCCGGTTCGGGAGCGCGATCACGCTGGTCTCGCCGGAGCACCTCTCCGGAAGCGGACCGGCGACAGTCGTCCGGGCAAGGGTCGTGTCCTCCTCCTTCGCACTGCCGCGCACGCTGGTGGTGAAGCACTACCCGGACCCGCCGGAACCCGGCCGGGTCGATCCGTTCGCCCAGGAAGCCGTCAGCTACCAGCTGTTCACCGCGCTGGCCCCAGACGAGCGAATGTGCCCAGAACTCCTCGCCCACGACGGCGGCGACCGCGTGCTGGTCATCGAAGACCTGGGCCGCGCGCCCACGCTGCAGGACAAATTGGCCGCCCGCGACTCCCGCGCGGCCGAGCGAGCCCTGCTGTCCTGGGCACGCTCGCTGGGCCGCCTGCACGCCAGCACCGCCAGCCGAGAGGCCGATTTCAACGCCCTGCTGCGCCGCCTGGGCGGCCCGATCCGAACCGACAACGACGGCTTGACGGGTCTGGCCGACGACGTCGAAGAACTCCTCTCTGAGTTGCTCGACGTACCCGTCCCGGAAGCAGTCCGAGAACGCATCGCCGAAGCCACCGCCCAAGCCCGATCGGCGGCCTTCCGCGCCTTCAGCCCCGTCGAACTGGCCCCGGAAAACAACCTGGTCACCGGCTCTGGAGTCCGCTTCCTGGACTTCGAACGAGGCCGAGTCCGCACCGCCCTGGTCGACGCGTCGTGCCTGCGCCTGCCGTTCGTCTCGGACCCGCGCGCGATGGCGCTCCCCGCAGGCATGAGCGAGGCGATGATCGCCGCCTGGCGAGCCGAAATCGTAGATGTGTGGCCGTCCTTCGCCGACGACGTCGAACTGGCGAAGCAACTCACCATCAGCGAAATGCTGCAAGTCTGGCAAATCACCCGCGACCTGCTCCCGCACCTGAACCTGCGCAGGCACGCCACCCCGGTAAGCCGAGAGGCAGCCCTGGTCACATGGTGGCGCGAACTGGCAAGGCACGCGGGCTACTCACGCCTGACCGAGGTAGCCGAACACTCCACCCGAGTCGCCGCAGCCCTAGCCGCCCGCCTAGGCCCGCACGCCGACCTGGCCTTCTACCCAGCCTTCCGCTGACCCCCGCGCGCAGAGTCCGTGAGGGGAACCCTCACGGACTCTGAGTCCCTCAGGGTTCCCCTCACGACCCTCGAACGTCCGTGAGGGACCCCTTGAGGGAATTAGATTCCCTCAAGGGGCCCTTCACGGACCACCCGCCCGCTACCCAACCGCACCGCTGCACCCAACTCGCAGTGCACCCACACCACCCCCGCACCCCGATACGAAGCCAAAAATGCGGTCTGAGGGTGCTTGTCAAGGCATCTTTCCCGCCTTGACAAGCACCCTCAGACCGTCATCACAATCAGCTTCGGGGTGCCCCACGCACGACCGTGCGCAATGTCGCCGCCAGGCGACGAGCCGAATCAGAGCCACCCCCGAGCCCGCAAACTCCGCAAACCAGACCCCACCCCCGCCAAGTACCGGAAGTTCCCACCTCCGTCCATACCGCGTTACCTCCCCATCACC
>NZ_PQIA01000256.1 GCF_003385235.1 Amycolatopsis circi
TTCCGGCACCCCGCCTCCACCTGCACCTGCCCATGCCTCCCCGCCAGTCGCTCTGGCTGGCCCCAGCCGCCCTCGCCCTGCCACTGGGCGGAATCGGTGCCGCGATAGCCACCGCCCTGCTCACCCTCGCCGTCCGCCAGGAATGGCGCAGCAGAAGGGAAACCACCGAAACCCTGACCCGCGCGGTGCGAACCTCGACCGTCCTCCGCACGATGGTCTCCGAACTCCGCGCCGGTGCCCACCCAGTAACCGCCGCCGAAGCAGCCGCCGACGCCGTCCCCGAACTAGGCGCAGAACTCCACAACCTCTCCACCGCCGCCCGCCTAGACGGCACCCTGGAATCCTCCGCACTCCCAGCGGTCGCCCAATCCTGGAACCTCGCCCGCCGCCACGGCCTGCCCATCGCCGACGCCCTCGACGCAACCCGCCGAGACGTCGACGCCGAAGTCGCCTTCACCCGCCGCCTGCACGCAAAAATGGCGGGCCCACGCATGAGCGCGATAGTCCTGACCGTGCTGCCCGTCGGCTGCTTGGCCATGGGTCAGCTCATCGGCGCCAACCCACTCGCCGTCCTCACGGAAACCCTTATCGGACAAGCATTCCTGGTCGCAGGCGCAGCTCTGCTATGGGCAGGCACCGCCTGGTCAAGAACCCTGACCAACCGCAAGGCCACCCCATGACCGCGCTGACCCTCGCCCTAGCCGCCACCGCGTTACTGCTCTGGCCCAACACCGCCCCACCCCGGCACCTGTCCCGACCCAAACGCCCACACCGCACCCTTCGCCCAGAGATCTGGCACCCCGCCGCCGCGATCGTCGTAACCGTGTCCGCAACCGTCCTCGCCGGAATCCCAGTAGGACTAGCCGCCGGAGCAGGCTCCTGGTGGCTCCTACGCCGCTCCCGCCACCCCAGAAACCCAGACGACGTCGCAGAACGACTCCGTTCCGCATCAGTACTAGACATGCTCGCCGCCTGCCTGCGCGCCGGAATGCCGGTGCCGACCGCCTTGGAAGCCGTAGCGCCCGGCGCGCCGCCGGTCACCGAAAACGCCCTGCACGCAACAGCAAACCTTCTAGCCCTAGGCGCCGACCCAGTTCCCTCCTGGGCATCGACCCGAGCGAGACCAGGCTTCGCCGAATTGGCAGTAGCCGCCACCCGTACCGCGCGGTCCGGAGCAGCACTCGCCTCGACCGCGGACGACTTGGCCCGCCGCATCCGCGACGGACTGGGCGTCGAAGCCGAAGAACGCGCCGAACGAGCCGGAGTCGCCCTGGCCCTGCCGGTCGGTTTGTGCTTCCTGCCCGCGTTCTTCGCCCTCGGCGTGCTGCCGGTAGTGCTCGGCCTGGCCGGGCGAATCGGCGGCCTGCTGTGAACCCATCCACGAGAGGAAGGACAACCGACCATGTGGTTCCTGCCCGGAGACGAGGGCACCACCACCGCCGAATACGCCATCGGCACGGTAGCCGCGGCAGCGTTCGCCGTGGCGCTCTACGTGCTGCTCAGCGGAGACTCGGTCTCCGCCACGCTGGCCGGCCTAGTGCAACGAGCCCTGACGGTGGCCACCTGATGGCCAGCCGTCGCCGGGACGGCGGGTTTGTCACGGTAGAAGCCGCTCTGTCCTTGGGCGCGCTGACCGCCGTGTTGGCGATCTTGCTCGCGGGCACCAGCGCGATCGCCGGGCACCTCCGATGCCTGGACGCAGCCCGCGAAGCCGCCCGCCTCACCGCGGTCGGACAGCCAGGAGCCGCCGACGCCGTGGTCCAAACGATCGCCCCGCACGGCGCGCACCTGACCATCCACCGCACCGGCGACGGCCTCACCGCCGAAGTAACCACCGATGCCCTGGCGGCCCTCCACCTGAGCGCAACCGCCTACGCCATCGTCGAACCAGGCCCAACCCCATGACCCAAAAACAACCACCCGACGCCGGAGTCGCCACAATCTGGACAGCCCTGGCCGCCGCCACCCTGATCGCGTTGACAGTCCTGGTGTGGTGGCTAGCCGCCGCCATCACCGCCCGCCACCGCACCGAAGCCGCCGCCGACCTGGGCGCACTAGCCGCAGCCGCGCACGCCGCCGCCGGACCGACCATCGCCTGTACCCGAGCCCAGGAGGTCGCCGACCACGAGCGCGCCATGATGACAAGCTGTCGCTGGCACAACCGCGACGCTTACATCGAAGTCCGCGCCACCACCGCCCCGATCCCCGGCCTGCCACCCCCAACGGCAAAAGCCCGCGCCGGTCCAGTCGATTTGCCTCCCTAGCCAGACAACCGCTCCGGGCCAGCCCGGTCAGAACCCGCGCTGTCCCGGTAGCCACCCGGCTCCCGCGAGTTCGCCGAACTGACGGCTAGTCCGGCACCGACCCGCCGATGCCGCGGCTGGCTGCTGCCGCCAGCAACCCGAGTTGGCCTGTAGCCCACCCGGCTCCGGCGAGTCCGCAGAACTGGCAGCCAGTCCGGCACCTGCCAGCCGATGTCGCGGCTGGTGGCTGCCGTGAACAATTCGCGCTGGCCCGGTAGCGACCCGGTTCCCGCGAGGCCGCCGGAACTGGCGGCCAGTCCGGCACCGACCCGCCGATGTCGCAGCTGGCTGCTGCCATCAGCCGCCGCGAGCGTGAACCAGCCCGATGTCCCGCCAAGCCGACGGGGCTATGAGCCCAGTCCGGCACCGGCCAGCCGATGCTGCGGCTGGCTGCTGCCGTCAGCAACTCGCGCTGGCCGGTAGCCATCTGGTTCCCGCGAGTTCGCCGAACCGGCGCCCAGCGCGGCACCGGCGAGCTGAATGTCATGGCTGCCATCAGCCGCCGTGAGCGTGGACCAAGCCAGGCACCCCGCCAAGCCAACTGGGCAATGAGCCCAGCCTGGCACCGACCAGCCGCTGTCATGGCTGGCTGCTGCCGTCAGGAACCCGCGCTGGCCCGGTAGCCACCCGGCCCCCGAGCCCGCCGAATTGGCGGTCAAGCCCGGCACCGACCAGCCGATGTCGCGGCTGGCTGCTGCCATCAGCCACCGCGAGCGGGAACCAAGCCCGGTGCCCCGCCAAGCCAACCGGGCAACGAACCCAGCCCGCGACTTGTCCTATCTGCCATCACCAGCCCGCTACGCGGCTTGCCACGGCGACCGGCCACCGCCCCGCCGACCAGCCGCGCAAATCCACCTAGCCCACCCCGACCGAAGGGAGTTGCAACCTGCCAGCCGCCCCCTCCGCACCCTTCCCGTCTCGTCACCGTGCGCCGTCGCCAGCCGTGTTTCGGTCACCCACCGGAACCGCTCGTCGGCGGGGAGCCGGGCTGGTGACCGGTCCCCGGAACCCTCGCCCGTCCGGACTTTTCCGGCATCGGCGACGAGTGGCGAACGACACGAGCAGCGGTCGCTGGCGCACGCCGAACGGTCAAACCCCCAGGTCGGCGACCTGTTCGGCGGGATGCGTCAGTGGGAGTGCGGAAGGGCGAGAAAGTGTCGAATCCCGTGGTGGGCCCGTTCTCGCGGGACGGACGGCGGGGCCAGCGGCCGATGATCGGCGCGTTGTTATCGGTCGGACAGTGGGCTACCGGGCGTTCATCGCTCGGTAACGGCCGGTTGTCGCGCGGAGTCTTCCCGGCAATGTGCAAATTGCCGTTTAGTGAGACATGCGCCACCACGGCCCCGACCTGGACGGCGCGAAAAACGGACCTCGAAGGCAGGAAAGCAATGTTGGACGCGAATTGGCCGGACAGCTGGCGGAACGCCTTCCGCATCGAACTGCGTGCGGAGGCGATCGGCCTCGCCTGGCGCGGCTGGCCGGTGCTTCCGGGGGCGACCCCGGAAGAGATCACCGCGGAGGGGGACGACCTGACCTGGCGTCGGCCGGTGCCGGTGCGCGAGGACTGGCGTGAGCTGGTCGGCTCGCACGCCCACGAAGTCGCCAGCTGGTTCAGCGACCGCACGCACAGCCTGCTCGTGGCGACCGGCACCGTGCTCGACGCGGTCGAGGTCGACCAGGAACTGGGCAAGCGCGCCGCACGGCTGCTGCGGGCCATCGGGCACCCGGCCCCGATCGTCGCGATGCCGAACGGCCGGTGGCTGTTCCTCACCTCGCCCGCCGAGCACGTGCCCGCCGAACTCGCCGACGAGATTTCCGTGCAGTGGCACGGCAAGGGCAGCTACATCCCGCTGCCGCCGTCGCCGTTCCAGCACGGTGTCGTGCACTGGCGCGTGAAGCCGGAGGTGTGCGGCTGGCAGCTGCCGCCCGCCGCCGAGGTGCAGGACGTGCTGGTCCGCGCCCTCGCCGACGAGCACGCCCCGATGCTGGTCGAGAGCACCGCCGCCTGATCCGGTTCGACCCCGGCAGGCAGCACGCGACAACCGAAGAAAGTCTTCACGTTCCACCGTGGCCACACTGTTCCCCGTGCTGACGCAACGCCCCGAGCACGGTTCCCAGTACGGCCACCGCCCCTGCCTTGTCCAGCGGATCGTTGCCGTTCCCGCACTTCGGCGACTGGACGCAGGACGGGCAGCCCGTCGGGCACTCGCAGGAGACGATCGCCTCCCGCGTAGCGGCCAGCCACGGGACAATCGCGGCATAACCGCGGTCGGCAAACCCCGCACCCCCGGGATGCCCATCGTGCACGAACACCGTCGCCTCCCCGGTGTCCTCGTGCCACGCGGTAGACACCCCGCCGATGTCCCAGCGGTCGCACGTAGCGAACAGCGGTAGCAGGCCGATCGCCGCGTGCTCGGCGGCATGCAGGGCACCGGGGACGCGCGCCGGAAGCAAACCGGCGCCCCCCGGTGCTCTGCCAGCACCCCCGGTCCCCACCGGTCCCACCGCACCACCGATCTCCGCCCCGGCAC
>NZ_PQIA01000022.1 GCF_003385235.1 Amycolatopsis circi
CCCCGGTCTTCCAGCGCGACCGACGACGGAACCGCCGCCGACAACAGCGGGGCCAGCGCGGGCCACACCTCCGCACCGCGGCGCAGCGCGAGCAGGACTTCGTGCCGCGCGTCCTGGCTGCCGGTGCGCCACAGCTCTTCCGCGTCGACCAGCGGCTCGGTCCCGCCGTGCACCTGGACGACCGCGCGGAACCGGCCGTCCGCCAGGTCGTCGGATTCGATCCGCAGCGACACCCGCAGCGCGGGCTGCACCCCGGCGACGTCGCCGAGAAACCGCATCAGCAACGGGTACGGCTCCGGCAGCCGCGCCGGATCGTCCGGGATCGGCGTCGCGTGGGCGCGGGGCGGCATCGCGTCGGCAAGGCGGCGCAGCCACGTTTCCTCGGCCGGGTCGAGCGGTCCGGTCCACCCGGCCGAGACGAGCCGTTCCGCGGCTTCGGCGGCCAGCGCCCAGAACCGCGCCGACGGATCCGCGAGCGACCGCAGCACCGGCACCGCCTCCGCGGTCGGCAACCGCAGCGCGGGCACCGTGCGCACCCCGCCGGCCAGCACGACCTCGACCGTGCCGGGCGCCCCGGGACCGTCCGGCTCCGCCCCGTCCGGTCTCCAGAACACGATCCGTCCCGGCTCCACCACTGCTGAATTCAGTGCTCCGCCCTCCCCTGGCTGGCCTCTCCGGGATAGTCTACCGGAAAACTCTGTACTGCGTACAAGGAGCGAAATGGGCACGGAGGACCCGGACGGTCCGCGGCGGGCCATCGAACTGCTGTGGGGCGTGTCCGGTCCCCCGCGCCGCGGCCCGAGACCGAAGCTGTCGGTCGAGCACGTGGTGGCGGCCGGGATCCGGGTCGCGGACGAGGACGGGCTGGACGCGGTCACCATGCGCCGGATCGCCGACGAGCTGGGCGTGGCGACGATGTCGCTCTACACCTACGTGCCCGGCCGCGACGAGCTGCTGGAGCTGATGCTCGACCACGCGCACGGCGAACTCCCCGGCGAACTGCCGGAAGGCTGGCGGGCCGGGCTCGCCGCCGTCGCCGAGGACCTGTGGCGGCTCTACCACCGGCACCCGTGGCTGCTGGAGATCCGCGTCGGCCGTCCGACGCTGGGGCCGCACACCTTCGCCAAATACGAGCGCGAGCTGGCCGCGATGGACGAACTCGACCTCGACGACGTCCAGCTCGACGCGATCGTCAGCCTGGTCAACGGACTGGTCGCCGGCGCGGCGCGCGGATCGGTGGACGCGACCCGCGCCGCGCGGCGCAGCGGGATGACCGACTTCGACTGGTGGAACCGCTCCGCGCCGGTGCTCGCCGAGATCCCGGCGGCGGACCCGGTCCACTTCCCACGCGCGAGCCGGGTCGGCACCACCGCGGGGCAGGCCTACGGCGGCTCTTCGGATCCCGAACACCACTTCCGGTTCGGGCTCGGCCGCATCCTCGACGGGATCGGGCAGCTCGCCGGAGCCTGAGCGCGCGAAATTGTCGGGGTCCCGGTTTACCGTGCGAAGGGTGTCGGCGGAACTCGCCGCCGACGAGCACGGGGAGGGAGTACGAGGTGACCGGGCAGCAGGACGCGGTCGGCACCGCCGTCGCGCAGGCGTTCCGCGACGAGTGGGGCTCCGTCGTGGCCACGCTCATCCGCGTCACCGGAGACTGGGACCTGGCCGAGGAATGCGCGCAGGACGCGTTCGCGCTGGCCGTGCGCACCTGGCCGCGCGACGGCGTTCCCGACCGCCCCGGAGCGTGGCTCACTACCGCCGCCCGCAACCGGGCTGTCGACCGGCTCCGGCGCGCGGCCGTGGGAGCGGAGAAACTCCGGGAGGCCGCGAGCCTGGCCGTCCCGGACGAACCCGTGACTGTCCACAGTGGAGTAAGCGGAGTCGACGGAGCCGGTGGAGTAAGCGGAGTCGAGGACGACCGGCTCCGGCTCATTTTCACCTGCTGCCACCCGTCGCTCGCGTTCGAAGCACAGGTCGCGCTCGCGCTGCGCACGCTCGTCGGGCTCAGCACCGCGGAGATCGCCCGCGCGTTCCTGGTGTCCGAATCGACGATGTCGCAGCGCCTCGTCCGGGTGAAACGCAAGATCCGCGCCGCCGGGATCCCGTATCGCGTGCCGCCCGCGCACCTGCTGCCCGAGCGCACCGCGGCGGTGCTCGGCGTGCTGTACCTGTTGTTCAACGAGGGCTATTCGGCCAGCGAAGGCGACGACCTCCAGCGTCCCAACCTGGCCGTCGAAGCCATCCGGCTGGCCCGGCTGCTGTGCACCTTGCTGCCGGACGAACCGGAGGCCGCCGGCCTGCTCGCGCTGCTCCTGCTGCAGCACGCCCGCCGCAGCACGCGAAACGGGCCGGACGGCGAACTGATCCCGCTCGACGAACAAGACCGGAGCCGGTGGGACACCGCGGCGATCACCGAAGGCACCACGCTGCTGGAGGGAGCGCTGCGGCAGCGCAGTCCCGGGCCGTACCAGGTGCAGGCCGCGATCGCCGCGTGCCATGCGACCGCCGCGCGCGCCGAGGACACCGACTGGAGACAGATCGCCGGACTCTACCTCGAACTGCACCGGTTCCGGCCGGGCCCGGTGGTCGAACTCAACCGCGCGGTCGCGGTCGGGATGGCCGCGGGACCGGAAGCCGGACTCGCCCTCGCCGACCGGCTGACCGAAGACCTGGCGGGCTACCACCTGCTGCCCGCCACCCGCGCGGACTTCCTCCGCCGGCTCGGCCGCGACGAAGAAGCCCAGGTCGCGTACACCGAGGCGCTCGCGTTGGCGCGCACCGGAGCCGAACGCAGCTACCTCCGGAGACGACTTTCGGAAATTTCTTCGCCGGAGGTGTCTGTCTCCGCGCCGTCCGTTCGTCGGGAAGGCAAACCAGCCCGAACCCCGGAAGGACAGCCGTGATCACCAAAACCCTTCGCGTGCCCGGCGCGGAACTCCACTACGACCTCGCAGGCTCCGGACCGCTGCTGCTCCTCGTGCCCGGCGGCCCCGCGGACGCCACCGCCTTCACCGCGCTGCGCCCGTTCCTCGTCGGCCGCTACACCGTCGTCACCTTCGACCCGCGCGGCATCTCGCGCAGCCGCACCACCGATCTCGACGACGACCTGGTCGGCCAGCACGCCGAGGACGTCCAGCGGCTGCTCGCCGAACTGGACGCCGGGCCGGTCTCGGTGCTGGCCAACAGCGGCGGCGCGATCACCATGCTCGAACACGCCGCCCGGTACCCCGGCGCGGTGCGGACGCTCGTCGCGCACGAACCGCCGGTCAGCCGGTACCTCGGCGATCTGCTGGCCGATTTCCCGGACATCCCGGCGATCTACCGGGAGCAGGGCGTGGACGCGGCCGTGGGCGCGTTCATGGCCGCCAGCGGTTTCGAGATCCCGCCGCCGCCCGAGCACCCGACCGCCGAGGAAATCGAGCAGGGCAAGCAGATGCGCGGCAACTTCGAGGTGTTCTTCGGCAAGCTGATGGCCGCCATCGGAGCCTGGGAGCCCGATCTCGAAGCGCTCGCCGCCGCGGACACCCGGATCGTCGTCGCGGTCGGCGACGCGATCGGCACCCCGGCCTACGAGGCAGGCGTCGGGCTGGCCCGCGCGCTCGGCGGCGAACCCGTCCGGTTCCCGGGAGACCACGCGGGCTTCGCCGCCGAACCCGAGGCATTCGCCGCCCGCCTCGCCGAAACCCTCAACGAGGAGAACCCATGCGCTATCTCTTGATGATCGCCGGATCCGAGGAGCCGACCGCGGAGCAGCTCGCGATCGGCTGCGGCGGCTGGTCCGAAGACCTGGCGGCCCGCGGCATCCTCGTCGGCGGAGGGGGCCTGCACCCGCCCGCGACAGCGACCACGGTGCGCGTGCGCGACGGCGACGTCCTGCTCAGCGACGGGCCGTTCGCCGAGACCAAGGACCAGATCGGCGGCTACGCTGTGCTCGAATGCGCCGATCTCGACGAGGCCGTCGAACACGCGTCCCGCCATCCGGCCGCCGCCTACGGGACCATCGAAGTACGCCCGCTCCTCGGCTGATGCCCGCCGCCCATTCCGGAAGGAACCCCATGCCCGCCATTGTGGACAGAAACGAACAGCGCTACGCCGGATACCGCGCGACGGTCGGATTCGACGGCATGGCCGAGGTCGCGCACCGGATCGCCGCGATCGTCGGCGCGCTCGCCGAACGCGGCCTCGAACCCGCCTGTGCGCCGTTCTTCCGCTACCTGGTGCTCGGCACGGACATGGAGACCGTCACCGTCGAGGTCGGCGTCCCGGTCACGGACGCCGTCGACCTCGGCGACGAGTACTTCAACGACGTCCTGCCCGCCGGGAAATACGCCCAGGCCACCCACCACGGTCCGCCGAGCGGCCTCTTCGCCGCCACCGCCGACCTGCTCGCCTGGGGCGAAAAAGAGGACGTGCGCTGGGACCGCACCGTCGAGCCCGACGGCGAGCACTGGGCCGCCCGGCTCGAGATCTACCGGACGAACCCGCAGATCGAGCCGGACGCGAACAACTGGGACACCGACCTCTGCTTCCGGCTCGCGGACTGAGCGGCCGGTGGCCCGGAGTCACGCGCTCCGGGTCACCAAAGCGCCCACGAGACACCCGAACCCGGCCGCGGACGCCACTGTCCGCACCGTGTTCCACCGCACCCACGGATCCTCGAACTGGGCCCGCAGCGCGGCGAAGTCGACCGTGTCCGCGGCGAGGGCGTTGTTCATCGGCACGTTGATCGCACCGGTCACGATCACCATCGCCACCAGAAGCACCGCACCCGCGACGAGCCACGGCAACCCGCCTTTCACCCCGCCCGTGAAGTGCAGGACCACGGCCGCGACCGCGAGCAGCGGCGCGCCCAGGAACGACAGCAGGAACCAGCCGTTCACGATGGCGTCGTTGATCCGGCGCATCGCGGTCACGAACGTGTGGTCGTCGGCATGGGCGAGACCGGGCATCACCGACACCGTGTACGCGTAGAACAACCCCGCGATCAGCCCCGCCGCGACCACTGCCGCCACCAGAACCGCCTTGGAAACGATCACCATCGGCTTGCCTTCCGTTTTGTCCCCCAGCACGCCCCCAGTCAATCCAAAGATCGCGAGACGATCCATCGGTTATCCGCTCGGAACCATGCGCGATCGTCTCAGCAGGAGGCCTCCATGCCGCACACCCTTCCGAACGGCGTCACGCTCGGCGCCGAGCACTTCGGCGACCCGGCCGCGCCACTCGTCCTGCTCGCCGGCGGACCCACGATGCTGTCCTGGCCGGACGCCCTGTGCGAAGCACTCGCCCAAGGCGGACGGCACGTCGTGCGCTACGACCTCCGCGACGCAGGCGCCTCGGCCACGGTGGACCCGGACGCCCCCGCCTACACGCTGCGCGACCTCGCCGCCGACGCCGCGGCCCTCGCCCGCGATCTCGACGACCGGCCCGCGCACCTGGCCGGGATCGGAGTCAGCGGGATGGTCGCCCAGGTCGCCGCCCTCGACCACCCGGCCGCGTTCTCCGCCCTCACGCTGTACGGGACCCGCCCCGTCGCGCCGGGTCCGGTCGACCCCGACCTGCCCGATCACGACGCGAAGACCATGCGCGAAGTCTTCGCGCTGCCGATGCCGGACTGGTCGGACCGAGCCGCCGTCGCCGAACGCGCCGCCGCCAGCGCCGCCGTCCTCGGCAATGATCCGGACGAGGCCCGATCCGTCGCCGCCCGCATCTTCGACCGCGCGCCCAGCACGGAGCCGGTCGTGCAGCTGGCCAATCAGCTGGGCATGGTGTTCTCGAAACTCGACTGCACGCCGCGCTGGCGCGAACGCCTGCCGGAACTCGCGCTCCCGACTGTGGTGTTGCACGGCCGCCGGGACGCGTTCTTCCCGGTCGGCAACGGCGAAGCTCTCGCCCGCGAGATCCCGGGAGCGCGATTGGTCGTCCTGGAGGATGCCGCGAGCGCGATTCCGGACTCTGCCGCCGAGGAGGTGGCCGCCGCGATGCTCGCTTGAACGGTTGTCGGCGCTCAGGTGCAAGCCGGGCCGTCCTTCGGAGCGGGATCGCTTGTGCGGCAAGGGCTTCCTCGAACAGTGGGCTATCGCTGGGATCGCTCGCTAACGGCGAGGCGGTGGACTCCGGCGAGTCGACCGCGGAATCCTGCTTTCACCGCACCGTCGCATCGCTGCGGCAGGGCATCCCGCACCGCCGGGCTTTCCCTTGCCGCAGCGCTATTCGGCGTCCGCACCTGGGGCGGCGACGCGGACGGCCCGACGGTGCTGCTGACCGGCACCTACCCGACCGTCGGCGAGGTCTCGCGCCGATTGCTCGCCGCGGTGCCGAGCGTGGTCACCGCACGCGCCGGGACCACGCCTGATCCGCTCGTTACGATGCTCGCCGACGAGATCGAGCGCGACGTCCCCGGACAGGAGGCCGTCCTGGACCGGCTGCTGGACCTCCTGCTCGTCCGCGTCCTGCGGGAATGGCTCGACCGCCCGGCCGCGCCCGCTTGGTACCGCGCGCACGGCGACCCGGTGGCCGGACAAGCCCTGCGCCTGCTGCAGGACCGGCCCGAGCACCCGTGGACCGTCGCCGGTCTGGCCAGCGCGACCGGCGTTTCCCGCGCCGCGCTCGCCCGCCGGTTCACCGACGCCGTCGGCGAGCCGCCGATGACCTACCTCGCCACCTGGCGGCTCGCCCTCGCCGCCGACCTCCTGCGGCAGCACCCCGACGCGACTCTTACCGCGATCGCCCGGCAGGTCGGCTACCGCAGCCCCTTCACGCTGAGCACCGCGTTCAAACGGGAGTACGGGCGCAGTCCGCAGCACTACCGCTTGCGCGAACCTGCCTGAGCGTCCGGCTGAGCGCGGTGCCCCGCACGAGCGGTCAGTCCTCCTCGCCGGACATCTTCGCGAACAGATGCCGCACTTTCTCCGCCGCGCCGTCGGACAGGAACAGCTCCAGGTTGTCCGCCGACATCTGCGCCGCCGGTTCGGCGCGGTCGAACATCGCCTCCTCGAACTTCCGCACGTCGCCGCCCTGAGCGAGAACCAGGGCAAGTTCGGCGCCGTCGCGCATGGTGAGGTTCGCGCCCTGTCCGGCGAACGGCGACATCAGGTGCGCCGCGTCGCCGAGCAGTGTCACGCCCGGTGTGTGTTCCCAGCGCAATCCGATCGGCAACGCGGTCAGCGGATACACCAGCACCGGCCCGGACGTCGCGTCCAGCAACGCCAGGAACTCCGTCGGCCACGCGGCGTACAGCTCCTTCAGCGCGACGCGTGCGCGAGCCGGGTCGTCGAAGGGAATCCCCGACGTCTCCGGCCAGTCCTCGGCGCAGCGGAGGGCCAAGTGGACGCGGATCGTGCCGTCTCCGTTGCGCTGCGCGGAAAGCGTCTGATGATCCCCGATCGCGGAAAAGCCGCCTCGTCCGACGAGCGCTGACGCTGTCGGGTGCGCACGGTCCGCGTCGTGGATGACCAGCTCCATCCCGTGCGCGCCGCAATACGCCGGTTCCGCGTCGGTGAGCAGCGGGCGGATTCTCGACCGGGCTCCGTCCGCGCCGACGAGGAAATCGCACTCCAGGCTTTCCCCGCCGGACAGGTGGACGCGATGCCGTCCGTCGCCGAGCGGCTCCGCGCGAGTCACCGCGTGTCCCCAATGGACACTGCTCTCCGGAAGCGCGTCGAGCAGCAGTTTCCGCAGCGCCGGCCGGTCCGCCTCGGGACGGCCCCAGCGCGCTTCGCCTTCGTCCGGAGTGATTTCCTGCCGCAGCAGGGTTCCCGCGGAGTCGTAGAGGACCATGTCCTGGCCCTCCGGCCGCGCGATCGCGCGGTAACCGGCCTCCAGACCGGCCTCGCGCAGCGCCCACTGGCCCTCGTCGACCGTCAGGTCCAGCGTGCCGCCCTGCACCCGGGCTTCCGGGCCGGCGTCGCGTTCGCAGACCACGGCGTCGACGCCGTGCGCCTTCAGCACCCGCGCGCAGGTGAGCCCGCCGAGCCCGCCCCCGGCGATGACGATCCGCATGATGACATCCCCTCGATACACTGTATTGAATAGATACACCGTATCGGAACCGCCCCGGTACTGTCACCCGAAAAGGAGCGAGCATGGACGAACTGGTGTGGGAACGGCCCGAACCGCCGGCGCGCGCGGCGCCGGCGCCGCTGAGCCGCGCCCGCATCGTCGAGACCGCCTGCGCGCTGGCCGACGAAGGCGGGCTGGAAGCGGTGTCGCTGCGCAAAGTCGCGGCCGCGCTCGGCTCTGGTCCGATGCGGCTGTACGGCTACCTCGACACCAAAGAGGAACTGCTCGACCTGATGACCGACGCCGTCTACGGCGAGATCCCGCTGCCGGACCCGGACACCGAAGGCCCCGCCGCCCTCCGCGCGCTCGCCCACGGCTGCCGCGCGGCCGTCCAGCGGCACGAGTGGTTCGCGGACCTGATCGGCGGACGCCCCGGGCTCGGACCGAACGCGCTCGCGTACCTGGAGGCGTCGCTCGCCGCCGCGGCCGGTCCGGGCCCGATCGAGGACGCCATGATCACGGTGTTCACCGTGCACTCCTACGTGACCGGCGCGGTGCGCAGCGAGATCCGCGAACGCCGTCTCATCAGCGACACCGGCCTCGACGAGGAAGCCTGGCACCGCGCCGCCAGCCCGTACCTCAAGCGAATGTTCGACTCCGGCCGCTACCCCACCCTCCTCCGCACCGCGCGCGACGCCGTCCACCCGGATGGCGACGCCGTCTTCGCCGCCGGCCTCGACCGGGTGCTCTCCGGACTCTCCCTCGGCTAGTTACCGCTTAAGCGGCAAGATGGGCGCATGGACACCACCGCGCTGGGGCCGACCACCCGCGTGATGCACGCGATGGAACGGCTCTGGGCCGAGATCCGCCGACGGCACGCGGACGTTCCCGAAGCGATCCTCGTGCTGGCGTCGGGAACGATGGGCACCGCCACCGAGATCCACGGCCACTTCGCCCGGTCCCGCTGGCACGTCGGCGACGGCGTCGAACCTCGCGCCGAGTTCTTCCTCGGCGCGGAAGGCCTGCGGCGCGGTCCCGCCGAGATCCTCTCCACGACGCTGCACGAGGCCGCGCACGGACTCGCCGCCACGCGCGACATCGTCGACGTCAGCGACGGCCGCTACCACAACAAACGATTCGCCGCGCTCGCCGCCGAACTCGGCCTGCGAGCCGAACAGGCGGACCGGATCGGCTGGTCCGCGACCACGGCGCTCCCCGCGACTCTCGAGGCGTACCAAGAAGAACTCTCCCGGCTCGAAGCCGCGCTGACCGTGTGGCGGCACACCGAGCAGGAGGTCGCGCGACGCGCGGTCGCGGCCCCGCCGGACGATCCGCAAGGACCGGACGAGGTGGCCGAACCGCCCGCGCCGCCGGTGGTGATCGCCCCGGTCGACGGCCGCGGCGCGCACCGCGGCGGACCGAACTACGTCGCGGCGATCTGCCGCTGCGAACCGCCCCGCCGGATCCGCGCGGCCCGGTCGATCCTGGAACTGGGGCCGATCAGCTGCACGTTGTGCTCCGAACCGTTCATCGAGGCTTGACCGCTGCCGCGGCGATCAGCAGTGCTTGCACTTTGCCATCACTTGGGGCTACGGTCTCGACCGCACCGCGAGCGGAAGGAGCCGCCATGTTGAGACGGGCAGCGGAGGGCGTGCTGGTCCACCAGAGCGAACTGCTCGAGAACAACGCGGTCGTCGTGCAGGGCGGGACCGGGGTGCTGCTCGTCGACCCCGGGCTCACCGGCGGCGAACTGGCGTGCCTCGCCGACGATCTGCGCGAACTCGGACAGCCCGTCGTGGCAGGCTTCGCGACGCATCCGGACTGGGATCACGCGCTCTGGCACGCCGAACTCGGCGACGTGCCCCGCTACGGCACCGCCCATTGCGCGGCCTACCTGCGGGATCTGCTCTCGGACGCGGATTGGGAAACCCGCCTCGCCGAGGGCTTGCCGCCGGAGATCGCCGACGACGTGCCGCTGGGCCTTTTCGGCCGCGTCACCGGTCTGCCCGCCGGAACCGCGTACCTCCCCTGGGACGGCCCTCGTATCCGGATCATCGAACATCCGGCTCACGCTCCGGGCCACGCCGCGCTGCTCATCGAGGAACGCGGGGTGCTCGTCGCCGGGGACATGCTGTCCGACGTCTTGGTCCCGATGTTCGACGACACCGCCGACCCGGTCGAGGACTACCTCACCGGATTGCGGTTGCTCGAAGCCGCAGCGGCCAACGTCGAGATCCTCGTCCCCGGCCACGGATCCGTCGGAACCGATCAGACGCGTGCGCGAATCAGCCTGGACCGCGCGTATGTGCTGGCCTTGCGCGACGGCCGCGAGCCGGACGACCCGCGGATCGGTCCGTCGGCCAAGCCCGGCTGGGAGTGGGTCCGGGACCTGCACGAAGGACAAGCCCGAAAGATTGCCAGGACAAGCGGCTGACGATCAGCCGAGCCAGCCGCGATGCAGCGCCGGAGCCAGTTCGTGCGCGGCCGAGTCCCGGATCGCGTTCTCGTCGTGGAGATAGCCCTCGGTGGTCGACAACGCGGAGTGCCCGAGGTCGCGCTGCACCTGGCGCGGCGGGACCCCTCGCTCGATCGCGTGCGTCGCGTAGGAGTGGCGCGCCGAATGCGGGTGGATGGTGTCGCACAACGGCTGCAGGTGCGTCGCGACGAACCGGGCCTCGGCGGTGTCGAGCACTTCCCGCAGCCGCACGGTCTTGGGCTCCTGGCAGAACGTCGCGCACAACCGCCGCAGCAACGCCGTCACGTGCGAAACGTGCACGCGCGCGCCGGTGCTGGTGACGAACAGCGGCTCCGCCCGTTTCGCGCCGACCTGCCCGCGCAGCGCCGGGACCTGCGGCGTGACCCGGTCCGCCAGGTAGGCGTCGAGCGCGTCCGCCACCGGTGCGGCCAGCGCGACTTCGCGGTCCTTGGATCCCTTGCCGTGCACGCGAAGCACGCCGATGCCGCCCGCGGTCGGACGCCGGTAGTCGCCCAGATCGACGCCGACGAGTTCCTCCGCGCGCACCCCGGTGCCGATCAGGATCTCGACCATCGCCCGGTCGCGCAGGCCGTTCCGGCTGTGCTCGACCAGCAGCCACGCCGCCAGCAGCAACGCCCGGCACGCGTCGAACGACCACCGCGCCGTTTGCGACGGGACGCCGGAAGGCCGGTTGAGATGCTGCGCGCGCCGGTCCACCAGCGCCGCGGGATTGTGCCCGGCAAGGCCTTCCCGCAGCAGGTACTTGCGATAGAACGCGGACACCGCCGACAGCATCCGGCCGCGCGTCGCGTCGCGGTACCCGGCCTGCGCCAGCTCGTCCAGCCACTGCTCGACGTGCTCCACCCGGACGTCGGCGAACGAGGCGAACCCGTTGCGCAGGCACCACGGCAGCCATGCGAGCGCGTCCGGATCGGTCCGTCGCGCCCGGCCGCGGCGGCGTCCCGGGTCCGGCGGCTGATAGCCGGGCACCCAGTCGAGCGGGATGCCGAGATCGGTCGCGTACGCGACGCGGGTGTTGAGCGAGGCGTACACGCGCAGGAACTCGGCGAACCGCTCCCGCGCGTCCTTGCCCGCTCCCCCGGCATCGGTGAGCGCCAGCGTCATGCGCGCCCGCCCGGATACAGCGCGGCGACCCCGGCGAGCACGAGATCGATCCCGGCGAGGAACTGCTCCCGGTCGTCGTGCTCGCGCATCTGGCCCGCCATCGCCCGGGTGATCTCGTACTCCTCGGGATCCAGGTCGTCCCACGCTTCCGCCGTCGCGGCAAGGAATTCGGCCCGGTCCGCGTCCGGTTCGGCGACCTGGCTGTTCGCCGCGTTCTGCCCGGCCGCGCCCAGGACGTAGTGCATCAGCACCGACGTCGCGGTGAACCAGTGCTCCTCGGGCACGCCGAGCGCGCGGACCCGGCGGCCGAGGCTTTCGAGGATCCGCGGCGTCACCGGCCCGCCCGGGCTGCGGGACAACTGCAGCAGAAGCTGCGCGGCCAGCCACGGATGCGCGTCGATCGCCGAAAACAGCCCGAGCGCGACCGCGTGCACCTCTTCGCGCGGCGAACCGGCGCACTCCGCCGCCAAGGCGTCCGCCACCACCGCGTCGGTCGCGGCGGCGAGCAGCTCACCCTTGTTCGCGACGTGCCAGTAGATCGCCCCGGGCCCGGTCGCGAGCCGCTCGGTGAGCACCCGGAACGTCAGGCCGTTCTCTCCGGCCGCGTCCAGCAGTTCCACCGCAGCCTCGACAATGCGCTCCCGAGAGAGCGCCTCCGTGCGCCGCTGTGCCCGGCGCGTCCCCGTAGCCATGCGCCCATCTTGACACATCTGGAGTGCCGTTCCAATATGGAATGGCGTACCAGAACTCTCGCTTTGAAGGAGCCGTGTCATGAACACACCCGTCACGATCGTCGGCGCCGGGCTCGGCGGTCTCACGCTCGCCCGCGTCCTGCACGTCCACGGGATCCCCGCCGCGGTCTACGAAGCCGAACCCTCCCCGACCTCGCGCGCTCAGGGCGGCCTGCTCGACATCCACGACTACAACGGTCAGCTCGCTGTCGACGCCGCCGGGCTGTCCGCCGAATTCCGCACCTTGATCCTGGAAGGGAGACAAGAACTCCGGTTGTTGAGCCCGGACGGGACGGTGCTGTTCAAACAACCCGACGACGGCACCGGCGGCCGACCCGAAGTCCACCGCGGCGAGCTGCGGCAGCTGCTCATCGACTCGCTGCCGGAGGGCACTGTCCACTGGGGACACAAGGTCAGCGGCGCGCGAGCCTTGGCGCAGGGCTACGAGGTCGCTTTCGCCGACGGAAGCACGGTCACCGCGAACCTGCTGGTCGGCGCGGACGGAGCCTGGTCGAAGGTGCGGCCGCTGCTGACCTCGGCGAAGCCGGAGTACACCGGCACGGCATCCGTCGAGACCTTCGTCCACGACTCCGACCGCCGGTTCCCTGCCACGGCGGAAGCAGTCGGCGGCGGGATGCTGCTGGCGCTCGCGCCCGGCCACGGCATCACGGCACACCGCGAGCGAGACGGAATCCTGCACGCCTACATCGGGCTCGCCCGGTCGCTGGACTGGTTCGACGGCATCGGCTTCGCCGACCCAGCCGCCGCGACCGCCCGCATCGCGGCGGAGTTCGAGGACTGGTCGACCGCGCTGACCACGCTGATCACCGAAAGCGACACCGCGCCGCGCTTGCGGCCGCACTACGGCCTGCCGATCGGGCACCGGTGGGAGCGGGTGCCGGGCGTGACCCTGATCGGCGACGCCGCGCACCTCGCCCCGCCGAACGGCGAAGGCGCGAACCTGGCCATGCTCGACGGCGCCGAACTCGGAATCGCGCTCGCCGCCCGACCCGACGACGTCGAGGCCGCGCTCGCCGAGTACGAGCAGGCGATGTTCCCGCGCGGCGAGGAAACCGCCGCCGAGGGCGCGCACCTGCAACGGCAGATGTTCGGTCCCGACGCACCGCACGGCCTGCTCGCCGAGTTCGTCGCCGGGACCTAGGCCTGCCCGGTCAGGTCCGTGAGGGAATCAGCGGTCCGTGAAGGGCTCCTTGAGGGAATTAGATTCCCTCAAGGAGCCCTTCACGGACCGAAACTCGCCCGCAGCGACGCGGACAGCGCGCGGGCCTCGTGCTCGGTCTCGTGCGGCACGCCGTTGACCCGCCGCTGCGTCAGCCGGGCGATCCGGCGTCCTCCGAGCCAGATCGGCGTGGCTTTGGCTCATTCGGCCCCGGCGCGCGTTCCTGCGTCGGCACCGCTCCGGTCAACCTGCAGCTGCGCACGCTCTTCGGCTGCTTGCGGGACAACGGGACCACGTTGACTCTGGCTGGCTGCCCGGGCTGGGAAGACACCGCGACCCTGCGCGGGCTGACCTCACGCAGACGATCACGGCTGGGCGGGCGCCTTCAGCGGTCCATGACGCGGCGATTTCGCCGCAGCCGCCAACATCCCGGCAGCGACGGCCGCGGAGCCGACACCGAACAGCGGCGCGAGCGGCAACGGCAGCACGCCCACCGCCAGCGAACCGAGCCCGAATCCGCACGCTTGTACGGTGAACGACAGCGAAAACCCTGCCGACCGGCGATTCTTCGGCAGCAGCCGCTGAAGGTTGACCGAGGTCGCGGCCACCAACGGCCCGGTACACCCGCCGATCACCGTCAGCGAGCCCACCAGTCCGGGCCAGCCCAGGTCCGCGGCGAGCGCGAGCCCGCCGGCGGCCAGACCGGCGAGGAACAGCCGCGGGTCGCCCGTCTTCCCTCGCCACGCACAGAGTGCGCTGCCCGCGATACTGGCCCCGCTCAGCACCCCGATCACCACCGGCGCGGCCGCATCGGGCGCGCCGAGGCGATGGACCAGAGGCAACGGCGCCACCTCGATCGTCGACAGCAGCAGCCCGACGGTGAACGCACAGCACAGCCACGGGAGGTAGATGGTCAGCGGCGGGACATCCTCGGCGACCTCGGCCCGTTGGTGCGCCCTCACGCGGCGCGGGACCAGGACCGCGGCCAGCAGGCATACTGCGGTCATGGCGGCCAGCGGCAGCAGCGGTCCGGCCAGAGCGAGCAGGGCAACCAGCACCGGCCCGCCGACCAGGGCGCATTCGAGGATGACCGCGTCGACCGACACGGCCCTCGGCAGCAGTTCGTCGTCGACCGTGTCGGCCAACAGCGTCCGAAAACCGCCGGACGACGCGCCCGCCGCAGCGCCGGGCAACACCACGAGCACGAGCAGCACGGCGTTCGGCATGCGCATAGCGGCAGCACCGGTGAGCAGGGCGAATCCGGTGGCGGCCAGCAGCAGCAAGGCGGTCAGGCCGCGTGCCGCGCCGACGCGGTCCAGCCACCGCGCCAGCGGGACCGCACCGGCCATCTCGGCGCCGACGTAGACCGACATCAGGACGCCGCCGAGCCGATACGACCCGGAGGCGGCCGTGGTCAGCAGCGTGAACGCGAGCGGCGCCATGGTCGTCGGCAGCCGGGCGAACTGGACGCCCGCCGACCAGCGCCAGTACGCCCGATGAGTGAACAACGACATGCGAATACGCTCGCTGGACCCCCTGATACGGCATAGTGATTCGGGTGCAACCGAATGTTGTGAGCCGGTCGTGATCGAGCTGGCCATGACCGCGGCGGGCAGCCAACGCATCCGGTTCGCGATCTCGCCGCTGGAGGAAGTGCTCGGCGCGGTGCAGACCCTGCTGGGCGTCCGCGGACATCCGATCCACCTGCCGTGGGTGTCCAGCGCTCCCGCCCTCGACGACCTCGGCGTCCCCGAGCTGGCAGCGGTGCTGAGCGCCCGGCACTACATCACAGAGTTCTTGAGCCCTCCGCCGGACGGCCCGGAAACGACCGCGGAAACACAGCTCGACACCGTTCGCGCCACCCCGCCACGCCAGGTCGCACTGGAACTGGCGATGGTCGACGCCGACCTGAGCGGCCTGCCCGACGACCCGGCGACCGCACGGGATCTGCTTGCCGACCAACTCGAGACCGTCTGGAACGCGCTGCTCGCGCCGGCTTGGCCCACGCTGCGCGAACTGCTCGCCGCCGACATCGCACACCGGACGAGACTGCTCGGCGAGGGCGGGCTCGCCAAAGCGCTGGCCGAACTGCACCCGCAGGTACGACTGGCCGAAACGTCCATCCTCGTCGACGTCCAATCCCGGGAACGGCTGGACATCGACGCACGCGGGCTGCTGCTCATCCCGGCGGTGTTCGCGTGGCCGAACGTCGGGGTGGTGACCGTGCCGCCGTGGCAGCCTGCCCTGCTGTATCCCGCCCGCGGCGTCGCGTCGCTGTGGGCTCCGCCGACGGAACCTCCGGATCCGCTGACCAACCTCATCGGCCGGACCCGCGCACTCCTGCTTGCCCGGTTGGACCAGCCCTCGCCAACCGTCGACCTCGCCCAGCAACTGCGCCTCGCGCCAGCAACCGTGTCCGCGCACCTGACCACATTGCGCGCAGCCGGACTGCTGACCAGCGACCGCAACCGGCACCGCGTGCTCTACCGCCGCACCGCCCTGGGCGACGCGCTGCTTCAGACCAGGTCGCCTCAGTAACGTGGTTCGAGCCGCAGGTCTCGGACGTCGGGCCTGACCGTCCAGTCACCGAAAACCGGACCAGGCACTACGCGCCGCCCATGCTTCGCTGCCGGAGCCGACCTTTCGCCGGAACTCATCGAGTGCCTCGGATCCACCCCGACGCTCCGAGGCACGTCAGACTGAGACGGGTCGTCACCCCCCGGCTTCCACCCCGAGACGCCTGGCCTACCCGTGGCCCACCCTCGAGCATTCTGCAGCAGCGCTGGTTGACGACCGTCCGCCTAGGTGCCCGATGCGGTCGTTGCGGTGCCGCCGTCGACCGGGACGATGGCGCCCGTCAGGTACGACCCGGCCCGGCTGGCGAGAAACACGGCGACGCCTGCCATGTCGTCGTCGCGGCCGAGCCTGCGCAGCGGGGCCTTCGCCGCGATCGTGTCGCCGATGGCGTCGATCGTGTCCGCCATCATCTGCGACGGGAACACTCCCGGGGCTACCGCGTTCACCGTGATGTGCTGTGGGCCCAGTTCCCGGGCAAGGACCCTGGTGAGTTGATGGAGCGCCGCTTTGCTGCTGGCGTACGAGTAGTTGGGCGCCTCGGCGACGTGGACGGCGGCGATACTGCCGATGTTGATGATGCGCGCGGGATCGTCGGCGGCACCCGCCCTGCGCAGCGCGGGCAGCAGCGCCTGCACCAGCCAGAACGGCGACTTGAGGTTGAGGTCGAGCACCGCGTCCCAGGCCTCGGCCGGGAACGTCTCCAACGGCTCGCGCCACATCGCTCCCGCGTTGTTGACGAGGATGTCCAGCCGTTCCGAGCGGGCCGTGACCAGATCAGCGAGGCGCTGACACTCGTCGTGCCTCGACAGATCGGCGGGGAATGCCTGCACGTCGCCGAATTCGGACAGCAGACGCTGAGCCTCCGCGCACGCGTCTGCCTTGCGTGAGCAGACAATGACGCGGGCGCCAGCCTGCAGCAAGCCGCGCGCGATCATCATCCCGATGCCCCTGGTGCCGCCAGTGACAAGTGCGTGCTTCCCGCTCAGATCGAACAGGTCAGAGTGTGTGGTGAACTGGTTGTCCGCCATTGGTCTTCGGTCCTTTTGTCGTGGAAGCAGGTGCTGACGCGGTCGCGCGTGCACTGACTGGGGCAAAGCTGCCGCGCAAGTGTCGGCGCTCAGGGTGCCGACTTGATCAGGTTGACAGGCGTCTTCGAAGGCTGGGAGACCCTGGCGATACAGGTACTCCGAGAGCCACCCTTGGCTGACCAGCTGGCTCAAACCCCGCCCGCACAAGAGTTTTCTTGCTTGCGGCAAGCGGGTCTCGTTTGCGGTTGACATGCCCTTCATGACTCCGGAATTCCACGGCGCCGTGAGTCCTGCGGTGGCGGGCGCGAGGTCTCGTTCGGTGCCGGGCGCGTAGTTGTTGGGCAGGTCGTCTCGCTGCGATCGCCGCGTGGTGGTGCAGGACCACAGTCCTCCGGCGGCTCCCCAAGCAGTCTGGACCGGAACTATATTAATAATCTCAGTTATCAATATGGTTGATCGGTGTCGGCTGTCGTCACAGGTTCACATTACGAATCCAATACCTCATGTTTGAGTATTGATACTCAAACTGTAGAGTGTCTTCCACCTGCGGAAAGGGGCATCGATGGAGACGGGCGGACCGCCGATTCGGCGTGGGAGCCGGGAGGAGCGGCGGGAGGCGACCGTGCGCGCGCTGGCCGCCGGAGACGAGGCGGGGTGTGCGTACTGCGGTCAGCCGCTGCCGCCCATCCCCCGGCAGGGCGGGCGGCCGACTCCGTACTGCCCGGCTGATCCGGAGCGGTACGGCAAGTGGGGCGCGAAGGTCGTCACGTGCGCGATGCTCGACGAGCAGCGCGAGATCTGGGTGACCGTCTACGGCCCCGACCAGCCGATGACCCTCCTCGACACCCAGGCGCTCGACGAGCAGCTCGGCTCGGCGCTGTCGGCACTCGATCCGCTGCACGCGGAGCTGTCCGCGTTGCGCACGCACGTCACCGACCAGACCGCGGCCGCGCTCAAAGCGCGGGAAGAGGCCGAGGCTGCCCGCGACGAGGCGGTGGAACAGGCGCGAGTGGCGAACGCGGAGCGCGCGCACGCAGTAGCCGCGGCCGAGGAGGCGCGCGAGGCTGAGGCAGAGGCCAAAAGGCAGTCCGAAGTGGACCGAACCGAGCGGGACAGTGCGCTCTCAGACGCTTCTGCGGCAAGGAAAGCGCAGGAAGCTGCGCTGGCTGTCCGCGATGAGGCTGAGAACAACCGCCAGCGTGCGCTCGAACAGGCCGCGGCTGCGCACGACCGGGTCACGGCGTTGCAGCGCGAAATCTCCGCGTTGCGGGCGACGGCGGTCGAGGATCTGGAACAGGCCCGCCGAGACGCAGCGGAAGCGCAGCAGGAACTACGGACGTCCCTGACTGCCGAGCACGAAAGCCGGTTGCGCGACCAGGAACGGCGGCTCCGCGAGCAGGCCGCGGAGGCGGACGAGCGAGTGCGCGGTGTCCAACTGGCGGCCGATCAGCGGGTGGCCGAGTCCGCGGCGCAGTTGAGCCAGGCGACCAAGGTGTACGCCGAAACGCTGGCACCGCTGCACGCTGAGCTGGGCGAACTGCGCGCTCGCGTCAGCGCGCAGCAGGCGGAGTTGGACGAGTTGCACCAGCTTCGAGAGGCCGAGAAAGCCGCGGAAGCGGAGCGGGCGGAAGAATAGATCGGGCGTGGTGGCTGCGCGTTGAGGCAGCCACCACGCCCGTGAAGGTTGTGGTTGAATAGCTTCAGTCGCTGGATCTTCCCGGCGCACTGACCTCGCCTGCGGTGCTTTTCCTGGCCCGCATCGGCGCGCTCCCTCTGGTGAGCACTTCAACGATCCCGGCCCGTCAGGTCGTCCCACAGCCATGCCCAAGAACGGAGCAGAACCATGCCCACCGAACGCATCACCAACGGCGCCGAACGAGCGCTCCTCGAGAACACGCTCGACCGCAACCGCGAAGCCCTGGTCGAGACCCTCCGCGGCCTGTCCGAAGCCGACGCCCGGCGGCACCTCGTCGCGTCGCTGTCGACGCCGATTTCCGTGGTCAAGCACGCCGCCGCGGCGGAACGGATTTGGTTTCAACGGTTCTGGGCGGGACTCGACGAGTCCGAATGCGACGGATACTCCAAGCGCGACATCGGCACCTTCACCGTCACCGACGACGAGACCGTCGCCGACGTGATCGCCGAGTACGAGCGCGCCAGCCGGCGGTCGCGGGAGATCGCGGCGCGCTTCGAACTCGACGACACCAAGGAATTCCCGGGCGAGGGAACCGTCAGCATGCGCTGGACGCTGCTCGCGATGATCCAGGAATTCGCCCGGCACGCGGGACACGGCGACATCCTCCGCGAGCAGATCGACCAGCCTCTCCCCTGACTCCCGGGCTACCGGTGTTTGGCCAGGAACGGCAGGAGCGCGTCGGCCATCTCGTCGGGCACTTCCTCGGCGAGGTCGTGTCCGGCGTCGAAAACGCGGCCGGTGACGTCGTCGGCCATGATCCGCATCTGGGACTCGGCGCGCTCGCCGATGAACGCCGATCCGCCGAGCGCCAGGACCGGGATGTCCAGTTTCCGTTGCGACGCTTGCCGATTCTGCTCGGCGTCGACGAGCATCGACCGGTAGATCGCGAGCATCGCGCGGATGCCGCCGGGCATCGAGTAGCAGCGCACGTACTCCTCGATCGCGTCCGGAGTCGCGCTGTCGGGACGGCTGCGCTCGAACTTGATCAGGTACGTGATCAGCTCGCGTTCGCGGCCGGCGATGAGCATTTCGGGGACGTCCGGCTGGAAGTAGAAGCCGAGGTGCCACAGATGCATCCCGCTGGCGACGTTCTCGGCGGTCAGCGCGGTGTGGTCCTCGAAGCCGAACCCGGGGAACAGCGCCTCGGCGAACACCAGCGACGTGACGCGGTCCCGGTGGCGGGCGGCGAGCTGGTAGCCGATCACCGCTCCCCAATCCTCGCCGACGACGGCGTAGTTCTCGTGGCCGAGGCTGGTCATCAGCTCGGCGACGTCGTCGCTCATCGTCGCGGAGTCGTATCCGTCGGCGGGGCGGGCGGAATCGCCGAGGCCGCGCAGGTCCGGGACGACGACGGTGTAGTGCGGCGTGAGCTTCGGGACGAGATGCCGCCAGTGGTAACCGGTTTTGGGGACGCCGTGCAGCAGCACCACCGCGGGGCCGGATCCGGCGGTCCGGTAGTGCAGGCTCGTTCCGTTGACCGCGGCGCGGCCGGTGCGGAGTGGGGTTCTGTCGTGGTCGAGCATCGTTCTCTTTCTTGAGCGATCGATCCAGATTGAGGGCGGCAAAACTCAGTCGAGAACGGCCAGGGCTACCTCCACGAGGGGTTCGAGGACGCGGACGTCCGGGGTGATCTTCGCGGTGACCAGAAGTCCATTGAGGAACGTGACCAGAAAAGCGGCCAGCGTAGATGGATCGTGCCGTGCCGCGATCTCGCCGCGCTCGGCCGCGACGCGCAGCACCTCGGTGATCGCTTCCTGGCTGGCTTCCTGCATGTCCCGCACGGTGCGCCGGGTCGCCGTGTCCCCCGGCAGGCGCTCGCAGACGGCGTTGACCGCGAGGCAGCCTCGGCCGTCGCCTGCCGCGGCGATCCGGATCCGCTCGACCAGCAGCGTCCGCATCGCGGAACGGGCGTCGGCGCCGTTTTCCAGGCTTTCCAGGGCGGTTGCCGCGAGGGTGGTGCGGTAGTGCTCCAAAGCGGCTCGGTACAGGCCGTCCTTGTCGCCGAACGCGGCATACAGCGAGCCCTGCCCGATGCCCAGGTGCTGGGTCAGATCTCGTACCGAGGTCGCCTCGTAGCCGCGCGACCAGAACAGCTCCATCGCACGGCCCACCGCTGCCTCGGTGTCGAACTCGCGGGTGCGGACCATGGCCCCCACCCTACGCCTTTCTGGATCGTCCGCTCAAGAAAGGGGTTGCCGCTACAGCCACCCGCTCGTCTCGGCGACCCGGACCGCCTCCGCGCGGGTGCGGGCCTGCGTCTTCCCGATCGCCGACGACAGGTGGTTCCGCACCGTCCCGGCCGACAGGCCCAGCGCCGTCGCCAGGTCCGCGACTGTCCCGCCTTCCGCCGCGGCGCGCAGGACGTCCGCCTCGCGGTCGGTGAGTGGGCTCGCGCCGCTGGCCAGCGATTCGGCGGCGAGCGCCGGGTCCACGAACCGCAGTCCGGCGTGCACCCGCCGGATCGCGTTGATCAGCTGTTCCGGGCGCGAATCCTTCACCACGAACCCGGCCGCGCCCGCGGACATCGCGCGCGACAGGTATCCGGGGCGGCTGAACGTGGTGCAGATCAGCACGCGACAGTCCGGCAGCGCGTGCCGCAGTTCGGCGGTCACGGCGAGCCCGTCGCGGCCGGGCATCTGGACGTCGACGAGCGCGATGTCCGGCGTGGTCCGTTGCGCGGCGGGCACGACTTCGAGACCGGAACCGACTTCGGCGACCACTTCGAGGTCCGGCTCCATCCGCAGCAACGAAGCCAGCGCTCCGCGTACGAGCGCCTGGTCGGCGGCCAGCAGGACCCGGATCACGCCGCACCCGCCGGTCCGCGTGCCAGCACCCGGAATCCGCCGTGCGGGCCGCGGCCGTGCTCCAGCGAGCCGGACACCGCAGCCATCCGCTCGGCGAGGCCGGTGAGGCCGTGTCCGGGGACGATCTCCGCCGGGACAGTGCCGTCGTCGGCGATCTCCAGCCAGTCGCGGCCGACGCGGACGGTGCAGCGCTGAGCGTCGGAATGCCGGAGCACGTTGGTCACGGCTTCCCTTACTACGTAACCGAAAACGCCCTGCAGTCCGGGAGCGACGGTATCGGCCGGGTCGGGCAGGTCGGCATGGACTCCGGCGGCCCGCAACGCCATCCGGGCGCCGGCGACTTCGGTCGCGAGCGACACCGTGCGGTAGTCGGACACGGTCGCGCGGACGTCGGAAAGGGCTTCCCGACACAGGTCGTCCAGGTCCCGGATCTCCGCGAGCGCCGCGGCGGTGTTGTCGGACGTTTCCAGGATCCGCCGCGTCAGGCCGAGTTTCAGCGTCATCGTGGAGAGGCTGTGGCCGAGGACGTCGTGCAGATCCCGGGCGACGCGCTGCCGTTCCTGGTCGACGGCCATCCGCCGGATCTGCTCGCGGGCCAGTCTGAGGTGGCCGATGGTGAACGTCAGCGCGTAGACGACGCCGAGGATCGCGGTGACGGCGACGAGCGTGAGCACCTGGCCCCAGGCGACGCGGCCGTCCCTGGCGAGCATCCACGCGATCTGGGCGGCTGCTGCCCCGAAGCCGATCAGCAGGGAAAACCGCAGCGGCAACAGCATGAGACCGGTCGCGATGGCGTAGGTGAGGCCGGTCAGGTACGCCGGGGAGCCGAGAATCAGCGCGGGCGTGGCGCCGAGCGCGAACAACGCGACGACCATCGCGATCCGCTGCCGCCGCAGTGCCAGCGGGCCGAACCAGAGCACGAGGAGGTACGCGACGGCGTAGCAGACGAGGAAGCCGAGAACGACCCCCATGCGGACCGGTCCGTACGGTCCGTCCGCGAGGGCGATGACCCAGGTGACCAGGAAACCCATCATGAGGCCGTTGACGACCACGGACCGGACGCGGCCGCGGTGCGGGCCGGACGCTCCGCTCGGCGCGTCCGTCCAGAAGCTCCAGTCCGGCCACTGGCGGGCCGAGAACCGGTCCGGATCGGGTTCGCGCACGTCGATCATGGTACGGGCGCCTCGCCGATGATCACCCATGACAAACGGCACGGGCGGTCCCGGCGGGGCGATGCTGAAGTGGCCGCATGCTGCACCTCAAGAAATCCGGACTGACGAAGTACGAGATCACCCGCGACGGCCGCCCGCTCACCGTGGTCGAAGGCCGGTCCGGAGGGCAATTCCAGCTGGACGGCACTGGCTACCGGATCCGCCGTCGGTTCCGGACCTATCAGTTGCTGGCTGCTGACGGGTCGGTGCTCGCGAGCACGCATCGGCCGGGTACGCGCACCTGGAGCGTCGAGCGCGGCAGGTCGGAGCTTCGCTTCCGACGGACCGGCCGCCGAGACCACGCGCAGGTCGACGAGTCCGGGAACACCATCGGCACCGTCTCCGCGGGCACCGCTGACTTGTCCGGCGTCGAACCGGAACTCCAGGTGTTCGTGCTCGCGGCGCTGGCGATGCGCGCACGCCGCCGACGCGTCGTGGTCGTCGCGGGCAGTTGAGCGGCGACTACTATTGGCAGGTTCGCCCGCCTTCGCTGGAGAGACCTTGCCCGACCGCCGCACCCTGACCGCCGACTGCACGAGCTGTTTCGCCCTCTGCTGCGTCGCGCTCACCTTCACCAAATCCGCTGACTTCGCCATCGACAAGCGCGCCGGCGACCCGTGCCCGAACCTGCAGCAGGACTTCCGCTGCGGCATCCACGACCGGTTGCGCCCCAAGGGCTTCGCGGGCTGTACCGGGTACGACTGCTTCGGCGCCGGACAGCAGGTGTCGCAGGTGACCTTCGGCGGGCGCAGCTGGCGCGAGGCTCCGGAGACCCGCGAGCAGATGTTCGCCGCGCTGCCGGTGATGCGGCACCTGCACGAACTGCTCTGGTACCTCACCGAGGCACGCTCGCTGGCCGCGACCCGCGAGATCCACGCCGAATTGGACGCAGCGATCGCTGAGATCGAGCAGGCAACGGCTGCAGAAGCGGACGCAGTGCTGGCCATCGACGTCGACGCCCGACGGGCCCAGGTGAACCCGCTGCTCGTCCGCACCAGCGAACTGGTCCGCGCCGGAGCCGGACGCAAGAAGGACCGCCGCGGTGCCGACCTGATCGGCGCGAAACTGGCCGGAGCCGACCTGCGGAGCACGAACCTCCGCGGCGCGTACCTGATCGCGGCCGATCTCCGGGGCGCGGACCTGCGCCGGGCAGACCTGATCGGGGCGGATCTGCGCGACGCCGACGTCCGCGGAGCCGACTTCACCGACAGCATTTTCCTTACCCAGTCCCAGGTGAACGCGGCCCGCGGGGACGCCGCGACGAAGCTGCCTTCACGGCTGGCCCGCCCCGAACACTGGTAGTCAGCGCGGCCGGGTAGAACCCACGACAACCCCGCCGAGACGGGCGATCCAGCTGCCGCACACACAACGCACGTACTCGGTCCGGCTGGCCGCCGACGCGGGAACGACAGCGGAGGCGGGCAGTTCGGCCAGGGGCCAGCCGCAACGGGGGCAACGGTTCTCTTCCATGCCCGTCATCGTGCGGTAATGGTTCAGTGCAGTTCAACCCTTACGAGTTTCCGGTGCAGCGGAGCAGGACCTTCGCGGAGACCCACCCGGGAGTCCACGGCTTTGCAGCCCGTGCCACGGCCGTCGTGAAACGGTTGCCGAACCGCGCGCGGAGGCTGCTTTCGCAGCGGGACCGTCCGATGAGGGCGGAGATCAGTCCGCGATGAGTGCGGCGACGGCGTGTCCTGCGGAGACGGTCCGCCCCGTCGTGTGCTGGTAACGGCGGACGAGGTCGCGATGGCGGATCCGTTGGCCCAGGCGCCGTTCGGCTCGCAGTACCGGATTGCGTCGCGGGATCGGGAAGGCCGCAGCAAGCCCGGCGAGCAGCGCCCGCTCGTCGATGCCTGCGACGTCGAGAACCCAGGCCGTGCCGGGATCGAGCGTGACCAGCACGAAGGCGAGATGTTCGAGCCGGTGTTCCCGTTCCCGGCGAGCCAACGCGAGCCGCAGTGACGCTTCGTAAGCCGCCTGCGCGTCCAGGCCGAGCGGGGGTTTCTGCTGGGCGCATCGCTGCCGCGCTTCCCCCATTCCGAGCGGCAGCAACGGTTCGCGTGCGGGCGAGCGGTCCAGGGCTGACCCGGTCAGGCGCTGAAGATCGATCCCGAGCGGGGCCAGGGCTGCCCGGTCCGCGGCCGCGCCAGCCCCTGCCGGAGCAGCTACGAGAACGGCCCCTCGGATCGCGTCCTCGGTCGCTCCGTGATCCGCCAGTACTGCGGCAATGGGACCTCGGCTGGCGGCGAGGGCCAGCAGGAGGTGCTCGCTGCCGGTGCGCGGATGCTCGAGTCCGCGTGCCAAGGCGATCGCCCTGCCGATAACCTGGCTCAGCTCGGGATGGTATCCTCGGAACATCAGGCCCCCTCGGCGCGGTGGTGCTTGCGGTGCACGGTCTGCTTGGCGACGCCGAGCCGGACGGCGATGTCCCGCCACGACCAGCCGTTCTGCCGCGCCGCCGCCACCTGCTCGGCCTCCAACTGCTCGACCAGCGTGCGAAGCCGGGCCACCGCCCGCAATCCCGCGTCCGGATCGGCGCCGCGAACGGCCTGGTCGAGATCGGCAATCATCGACATGGCCGTCAGCATATGCTGACGATCGGCTGCGAGGCAACGCTCCCGTGGCAGGAGTCGAACCGGCGTTCCCGGCTTCGGACGCCGGAGTCGTGTCAGCTGGACCACGGGGGCGGAAGTGGGCCGCCAGGGACTCGAACCCTGAACCCGCCGGGCTAAATCACCTCGGCGAGCAACGCCCGGACGTGGTTCGCTTCGCCCCAGAAGCCACTAGCGTGCGCCGAACGCAGCGGCCCGACGAAGATCTTCCGACTCCAGGCGAGTTGCCTCGCTGAGCTGCTGGTCGGCACCTGTCGCCGCAGCGAGACCTCGTAGCAGCGCATCGGCGAAGTCCGGCACGTCCGAGTCTAGGCTCTCCAGCGTTTCCCTCGACGTAGCAGTTGATCGTGGGGCTGTGTGCCCCCGGGCCCGGGCCCAAGTTCATCGTGACCGGGCCCGTCGACCTGGTCTGGACGACCTGCCCGGCCGCATCCCCGCGGATGATGTTCGAAACGCGCGCAGCGGACGCGTCCGGCAGGAAGCGGTCCGAGGTCCGCCGTGCACGAGGTGTTCGCTCAGCAGACGGACGCAGCGCCGATGTCCCCGAGCGAGTCGATCATCGCCCAGACCTCAGCTTCGGTCAGCCCCACCGCCTCTCCTGCGCTATCGGGCGCGCCGTTGGCCGTTCTCGGCGGTAGGCGGAGTAGTCCTCCACTCCCGACCGCGCGGGGGTCAGCTCGGCCAGTGGTGCCGTCGGCGCAGGAGGTCTTCACGCGGCATGATGCCGCGCGCCCGATCCACACGAAACTCACACACAGTTCGCATGCCGCGTTCGCGCCGGTGTGCTCAGATGGTGGGGACGAGGAGGAATGCGCGATGGAATCGGCGACCGCGGAGGGCGTGGAACGGCTGCTGGTGGTCGACGACGAGCCTTTTCTGCGTGACGCCGTCGCCGCCTCGTTGCGGTTTCTCGGCTTCGAGGTCGAGACCGTTGGCACCGGCGGGGAGGCATTGCGCCTGCTGCGGGAGCAGTCGTTCGATCTGGCGGTGCTGGATGTGCTGCTGCCCGACCTCGACGGCTTCGAAATCGTGCGGCGGCTGCGTCGTGACGGGCAGCTGGTGCCGGTGATCTTCTTGACCGCGAAGGACACTCAGGCGGACAAGGTCGCCGGGCTGACCATCGGCGGTGACGACTACCTGACCAAACCGTTCGGTCTGGAGGAACTGGCCGCGCGGATCCGCTCCGTGCTGCGCCGGGCTCGCCCGGCCGGGACCGGGGCGGTGCTCGCGTTCGCCGATGTGGAGCTGGACCAGGACACCTACGAGGTGCGCCGGGGCGGTCGCCGGGTGGAGCTTTCGCCCACGGAGTTCCGCTTGCTGCGGTTCCTGATGGCCAACCCTGCCCGCGTGCTGACCCGCGCGCAGTTGCTGGACCACGTGTGGGACTACGACTTCGGCGGCACCAGCACGGTGGTCTCCACCTACATCGCCTACCTCCGCCGGAAACTGGCGCGATTCGGCCCGGACCTGATCCACACCCAGCGCGGGATCGGCTACAGCCTGCGGCTGCCGCGTTCCGACGAACCGGCCGGACCCGATGAGCAGTGAGCCGAAGCGGCTGCGGCTGCGCGTGCTCGTCCCGGTCGTGTCGGCGACGCTGGTTGTGCTGGCCGCGTTCGACATCGCCGCTGTCGCCGGACTGCGCAGCTATCTGGTGAACCAGACCGACGACACGCTGCACGCGGCGGCGGAGAGCATCCAAGGCCGGTTGCCCGACGTACTGTCGAACGTGCTCCGCACGGAGGCGGTCGCCGGGCCGGGCACGGGTTGCCAGCTCACCGGCGAACCGCGCGCGGGCTGTGAAGCCGCCCTGCCGGTCAACTACGTCACGGTCGGCGCGTACACCGCGCTCTACTGGCCCGACGGGCAGAAGGGCACAGCGCTGACGGTCAGCGACACGGTCCTGTCGACCGCGCCCGCAGAGGCTGAACAGCGCACCATCCCCGCCGACCTGCGCGCGCTGGCCTCGAGCGGCGGAGCGCGAACCATGCGTTCGATCGACGGCACGGCGCAAGTGCGGGTGGCGGCGGCCCCGGTCCCTGGCGGCATCCTGCTGGTCAGCTCCAGCCTCGAAGGCGTGGCGCGGACCGTCGACCGGATGCGCACGATCATGATCGCCGGCTCGGCCATCGCCGTGCTGCTGATCGGGCTGACCGGATTCTGGTTGCTGCGGCGTGGGTTGCGCCCGATCGAGACGATGGCCGCGCAGGCTGACCGGATCACCGCGGGCGACCTCACCGACCGCGTCGCCTCGCCCGACCCGCGCAGCGAAGTGGGACGGCTGGGCGCCGCGCTGAACGGGATGCTGGCGCGGATCGAGGCGTTCGTGCAGGAGCGGGAAGCCGGGCAGGACCTGATGCGCCGGTTCTTCGCCGACGCCAGTCACGAGCTGCGAACCCCGCTGGCTTCCCTGCGCGCCAACGCCGAGCTGTACCAGCAGGGCGCGCTGCCCGAGCGCGTGCAGGTGGACGAAGTGATGCGGCGCATCGGCCTGGAGTCGAAACGGATGAGCACCCTCGTCGACGACATGCTGCGGCTGGCCCGACTCGACCAGCATCCCGACCGGCAGCGCGAGCCGGTCGAACTGGGCGAACTGGTCTCCGGGTGCGTGGACCGGATTCGCGTGGCCGCGCCCGGGCGCGAATGGCACGTGGAGATCCCCGGCGACGTCGTCGTGGTCGGCGACGAGGAACTGCTCCGCCGCGCGGTGGACAACCTGCTCGCCAACGTCCTGACACATACCCCGGACGGCGCCACGGCCACGATCGTCCTGCGCGAGAACGACGACGACGTCGAAATCGAGGTTTCCGACACCGGCCCGGGGGTCGCCCCGGAGCGGCTGCCGCACATCTTCGACCGTTTCTACCGGGCGGGGACGAATCCACATCCCGGTTCCGGGCTCGGCCTGGCCATCGTCAGCCAGATCGCCACCGTCCACAATGGAAGAGCGGTGGCCGAACCGTGCTCGCCGCACGGTTTGCGCGTGCGGCTGACGCTGCCACGAGGACTCACACCGGACTCACACGATTCTCCGGCGGCGATCTGATCTTCGCCCGGCAAGCTTTGCCTCGTGTCCACACCGCCAGTCGCAGCCATGGCAAGGACGGCCGGAGTTCGACCCGAAACGGCACGGCGGCCCGGCTTCGTGCTTCTCGTGCCCGCCGCGGTCACGTTGCTGATGGTCGTTTGGGGCCTGCGCACGCCTTCGTACTGGCGAGACGAGGCGGCCACCCTCGACGCCGAGGCACGCCCGGTGTCCGCATTGGTGCGCATGCTGGCCCACGTCGATGCCGTGCACGGCGCGTACTACCTGCTGGTGTGGCCGATAGTGCACGTCTTCGGCACCGGCGAAGTCGTGCTGCGCCTCCCTTCGGCACTGGCCGCCGCGGCCGCCGCAGCAGGAATCGCGGCCCTCGGACGACGGCTTCACTCGCCGCGTGCCGGGGTCTTGGCCGGGCTCGTGTTCGCGGTGCTGCCGCAGGTCAGCCGATACGGGCAGGAAGGCCGCCCGTACGCTTTCGCGCTTCTCGGCGCGGTGCTGGCGAGCTACCTGCTGACGCGTTTCGCCGAAGGTCCCGGGTGGCGGGCCGGATACGGCTGCGCGGTCGCCTTGCTCGGCCTGCTCAACCTGTTCGGACTGCTCCTGCTTGCCGGGCACGCGATCTTCGTGCTGGCCCGCTGTCGCACGCTTGTCCGGCGCTGGCTCGCCGCGGCGCTGCTGGGCTGTCTTCCCGCGGTGCCGATCGCCGTGCTCGCCTGGCGGCAACGCGACCAGCTCGGCTGGCTCACCGCACCCGACGCGACCGCCCCGGGCGATTTCGTCGTTTGGCTGGCCGGCTCGACCGGCTCAGCGGTGCTCGCAAGTGTCCTCGTCGGACTCGGCCTCCGCTCGCGAACCTCCGGCACCGCGACGTGGCTCGCGCTGCCGTGGCTGATCGTCCCGCCGGTGCTGCTGCTGGCCGCGGCGAAGCTGGCCGTGCCCGTTTACGTGCCGCGGTATCTCGCCTTCTGCCTGCCCGCGCTCGCCCTCCCCGTCGGCATCGCGCTAGCCGGAATCGCAGTCGCGCCAAGGGCGATCGCGCTGCTGCTGATCGCCGGGCTCGGCCTGCCGACGCAGATCGCCCAGCGCCGGGAAAACGGCCACGGCGACGACATCCGCACCGCGGCGACCGTCATCGCCACGCACTCCCGCCCCGGCGACGGCGTGCTCTACCACTGCCCGTCCTGCCATTATCCGAACACTCCCCGGGAATTCGCCTACGGCTACCCGGACGCGTTCGGCCCGCTGGACGACCTGGCCCTGGCACAGAGCCCGACCGCCTCAGCCACTCTGCGCGGCATCGACACCGACGCACCGACGCTCACGCGCCGACTCGGCGACGCGAACCGCCTGTGGCTCGTCGAAATGGGCGGCACCGGCGCGCCCGAACCACTCGCTGCGAGCGGTTTGCGTTTAGCCGCAACGTATTCGGCGGGAGACATCACCGTGGCGCTCTACGGACGGTGAACTCCGAACCGACGCTCGGACGCATACGGCTCCATCGGCCGAGCATCGACACCTCGTCCGCAACCACGTCGCCGCCGACCGGGCAATCGTGCCCGGACAGCCCGGCGAGCCACCGCGTGCAGGCAGATGCCTGCCAGGTCGGGCTGGGCGGTGTGCCGATGTTTGGCCAGCGTGGCGCGAGTCGCGTTGACCCACGGGGTGTCGAGGGCGGCGAAAGGACTGCGACGCACAGGCGGTTCGCGCCGGATCCCGCTGTGACCGGACGCCAGACCGGCGTCGGGCACCAGTTCCGGGACGCCAGCATCAGACAGCGGCGGAATACCGTGACCGCGTGGCTCCGGCGTCCGGTCAGGCGGGCGGGGTTTCCAGGCGTTCGGCGGTGTCGACGAGCAGGCGGACGATCCAGCGCCAGTCGTCCGGATCGGTGGTGACAAACGGTTTCCGGGCGAAGAGGTAAAGCCGGTTCTGGACGATTTCGATGTGGACCGGGCGGGCGGTGTAGCGGTCCAGGAGGTCCGGGGAGAAGAGGGTGCGGTCCAGGACGGTCTGGATCTGGCGGGCGCGGCCGAACGGGCCGGAGACGGAGAAGACGGTCGTGCCGGGGCCGGCGAGGTCGGGACGGCCGAGTGCGTCGTCCGTGCCGCCGGTCAGTACGCCGGTGCGCTTCGCCCGCGAGTTCAGCAGAAGATGAGGGAGCTTGGCGTCGAGCGGAGTGGTCGCGTAGTACCAGCGTTCGGCCGCCATCTCGCGGTTCCCGGTGACGTGCTGGTACCACCCGAACTCCATCGGACGCGGCTGGTCGAACGCGACGACGTCACCCGCCGCCCGGCGGGTGCCGACGGTGAAGATCCCGGCCGCCTGCTCCGGATTTTCGACGGTCCAGTGGTAGCCCAGCCCGTTGCGCGCCGCGAACTGCATGATGCGGTAGCGGCTGATCCGCCCCTGAGCGCCGTCCTTGCGCATCAGCCGGACCACCGGAACGACCAGCACCAGCCCGACGAGCAACGGCGACAGCCCGAGGATCCGGATGCCGAACCCACCGTCCGGGTAAGCGTCCGTGAGGTACATGCTCAGCGGCACGCTGATCAACCCGAAGAAGACGAGGGCGAGGAAAACCAGCCAGAGTGCACAGCAGGCCACGTCACGACCCGGGCGGTCGCCGTTCCGCTCCGCGTGGGCCAACACCGCCGCCGGATCAACCGGGTCGGATAACGGCGAAAAGTCCAGATCCTCGGGCACGGCTTACGCTACCCCGGCGAGCAGGCAGGCGTTGCCGAACGGCAGCAGCAGTGTGACTACAGCCGATAGTCGTCACCGCACACGGTCTAGGTCGTGCCTATCACCCAAAAACAGTTGTCACCGGGCCCGCAGCTGGGCATCCACCCTTGACGAGAGCAACATCGGAGCAGGATTCCGGTATGACGACATCCGCAGCCGAACCGCCTGGCTGGAGGCAGGGCGCGCTACGAGAAGATCCGCCCGCCCGGACGGGTGTCCCCGGCGCGACCGCTGCGCGGACTCCTGCTCACGGTGAGGCCCCGGGTTTCAGCTGGACTCGATGACAGAGGACGGATGACGCAGGTGGTACTTGCGCCGCAACGAAGGCTACGAGCGAGATGGTTTCGCCGCTGGCGCCGCTGCTGCCCTTGCTGATGACGCCGTTGACGCAGCCAAGCTTGCTGCTGCCGTCGTACACCTGCAGCCACGGTCCTCTGCTTGCCCCGTGTGGGAAGACGCGGTCGGCCACGACCGGCTGATTGACCATGAGCCCTTTCCAGGACCCCCACAGCGTCCCCGACGTTCTTCCCCTCCGCGGTGGGTCCGAGTTGGATGATCGCCACATCTTCGGCCGGTACGGTCAGCGGGCGCGCCGACGCCACTGGAGCACCCGCCTGCCGGGCAGGACGAGCAGCACCAGGCTGTAGTACTGCAACGCGGGCACGGCGAGAGCGAGAGCCAAAGCCAGGACCAGCGCGAACACGTTGAGATAGCTTTCCGTGTATAGCTCCTGGAGCGTTTCCGGCTCCCGATCGTCCTCGTCCAGCAACTCCGGGTCGGCCTTCAGGATCCTCAGCATCGCGAACCGGCACACCATGCTCGCCAGGAGCGTCGCGTAATAGAACACCGCCACGAACCGGTCCCGGCCGAAAGCGCCGATCATCTCCGTCGGGAGGGGAAGCACGACGACCGACAGCAACCACCCCATGTTCCACATCGTGAAGGGCCGGGTGACCCTCCCGACCGAGGAGAACGTCCGGTGATGCTCCCGCCAGACGTTCGCGATGACCGCGAAACTCAGCAGAAAACTCCAGATCTGGTCGACGTGACCGGTGATCACCTCGCTGGCGTGCCCGTGCGACGCGACCTCCGGGACCAGGTCGACCAACGGCAGGATCAGCAAGGTAATGGAGATCGCGGTCACCGCGTCGGTGAACAGCACCAGCCGCTCCCCGGACGCACCCCCCTTGCCCTTGCCCGGCACGGACACCGGCCGCGCCCGGCCGGGTCCTCCCGCGCCGGTCTCGTCGGCGACGTCGCTGGCACTCATGCGTGTTGCACCTTTCTTCTGCCCCGTCCGCAAAGCGGACTGTCACCGCTGGCTATACAAGCCCGCCGCCGAGACCACGGCCACGACACGCCTGCCAGAGCGACACCGGCGCGACATCTGCCCGGAAATCCGTTCCAGAGTGGACGAACGGAACCACCGCTCCACGCGCAACCCCCGCAACTCGCATCCCACCGGAATTCCCGCGTCGGACACGGTTTGAGACCTGCGTCTGATAGCGATTGCAGGTCATGACTGTCACCGGAAACAGGCGATAGCTGTCACCCAATGCGGCCGTGGCACGGAGCCATCTCCAAAGTTGCACTCGGTCCAAGTTCAGGCTCATCGTGGTGGCAGCGGTGGTTTGCGGGAGCGCAAAAGCTCCAGACGTGGCGTGCTATCCGCGCGACCGCGTTCGAGTTGATCGGCGAACGCGGTTTCGAGGCGGTCAGCGTGGAGGAGATCGCGGCGGCCGCGGATGTCTCGCGCAGCACGTTCGTCAACGCGATCACGAATCCTCCGGCCACGTCCTGCTCAACCGCCGCTTCCAGAACCTCCGGGTCGTTCTCCCGACGCAGCGTTCTCAACTGCCGGCAGGAAGCTCGACCATCCCCGGTCTTCCTTCTGCCGCGGACCGCTGCGCACGATCCCGGCGCTGCCTGCCCCACGCGCCGCCTGGAGGTACTGGCCGCCCACCAGATTCCCCGACCTCACAGAGCCAGCGAACCGGACCGCGTCAGGTCTGATTGTCGCGGAGACAACAAAGATCTCCAGGTGCCAGCTACCGGCTGCAGGCACCAGTGACGTCGCTGGTGCCTGCAGCCGTCCCCGGCACCCTACGCGGAACCTGTCCCAGAGCACGCGGCGTTGCGCTCCACTAAGGACTGTCCGAACAGGTCATTCGCGCGTCGCTGCGGTGTCATCCTCATCGTGAACACACACGCAGCCTGTCGTGGCCTGGGCTCCGACGGAACACCTCGCCCGGGCAACCGCTCAGAACGCCGGAGTGCACACCGGTCGTTCGGCGATGCTGACGCAGCCGAACGCCCGGATGCCGTTCTCGTCGTTCACCATGAGGCTGTAGCTGGAGTTCCCGACCCGGATTTCCTGTCCGATCTGCCTGGTCTGGGTGTTCCGGACGTAGCCGCTGGTTCCGGGCTGCCCATGGAGTTTGATCCACGCGGCGAAGCAGGCGCTGCTGAATCGCAACTCGACCCATTCCTGAGCATTTCCCGCGGTGTACATGGTCACCGCGTCCTGGTCGCATCCCCTGCTGATCGGGTTTTTCCCGTAGCAGCTCTCCGCCGAACAAGAGACCGGCATCGACGACGTTGCCGCCTGCGCACCGGTCGGGACGACTGGGATCAGCGTCAGGCCTAGCGCCATAGCTGCTTGGACAGCGACATGTTTCATGTTTCCCCCTCGGATCGAAATCGAAGTCGTCCGCTACCGGTCTTGGGCACCCCTGCGGCCGACGGCGTCCAGGCTCCGCCCGCACCGTCACTTTCGCGTCACCGCGCCGACGTGACGCCGCCGTGACGGCCGGCATCCACGATCGGCGACTTAGCGCGCGGTGGGCCACGCGCTGTCTGGGGGAAGGATTCGTCCGTGAGAAAATTAGGAGCCGCTTCGGCGGCCATAGCGCTTGCCGTATTGGCAATGACCGGTGCCGCGGCTGCGGCGCCCTCCACCACGAGCACGACCTCGACGGCGGCCACTGGCGCACAGGACGCGTCCGCTGCCGTGCGGGCCTATTGGACACCCGAACGAATGCGCGAGGCCAAGCCGACCGCAGTCCCCGCAGGGGAACACAAAACGCTGGCAGCCAAGGGGAAACCCGGCAGCAAGCCCGCTGCGGCACCGGCGATCCGCCGCCCCGCCAACCTGGCGCCGGACGAGGTGCCGTCCCGGCTGGGCAAGATCTTCTACGTCGACCCGTGGGACAACTCCAACCGCAGCTGCGACGGCAACGCGCTGAACAGCGCGTCCCGCATCCTGGTGATCACCAGCGCCAGCTGCGCCTACAGCCGCGCCGGGCACGACTGGATGCGGAACTGGATCTTCGTGCCGGACACCTTCCGGGGAAGCCAGCCCTACGGCAGCTTCGCCGCCAAGCAGTACATCGCCTTCAACGCGTGGGTCAACGACGGCAGCCTGAACTACGACGTCGCGATGGTGAGCACCTGGAACAACCAGAACAACCAGCGGCTCGTCGACGCCGTCGGCGGCGACGGCCTGGGCTGGAACTGGCCGCGCGACATGTTCGTCAACTCCCTCGGCTACTCGCTGCAAGGATTCCCCTCCACCTGCGCGGGAACCACCAGCGCACTCCCCGACGGCCGCATCCAGATGCCCTGCGCCCCGGTCGGCGGCGGCAAGGCACTCGGCGGCCCTTGGCTGATCAACATCGATCCGAACACCAGCCTCGGCACGGTGGACGGCGTCCTCAGCGTCACGGTGAACAACGGCACGATCCAAAGCCCGTACTTCACCGCCGAGATGAAGAGCATGCTCGACCGGATCGGCAGCCAGACCTGATCCGGGCAACCGCCCGCCGGAGCCAGCTCCGCCCCCGTGAGCACTTCCAGCGCCAGGAATGCGTGCTCCAGCACACCACGCCTTCGCCTGGCACCCGTCACGGTGGCGAGTGGGTCGAGTTCGGGCGTTCTCGTCGCGTCCGGCCGCGGCGGCTGCGCTGCGGCACGTCAAGCAGCGGATGCGCCGGTGATCCAGAGGGAGGCGGTGCCAGCGGTGTCGAGGATTTCGTAATCGCCGATCCATCGGCGCAATAAGCGGCAACTCTCGGCTGGGCTCGCACCGTTCCGGCGCGCCCAGCCGACGAATTCCGCCAGTTCGCCAACGGGCGACGTCCTCACCGCTGCACAGCAACTCAACGAACATCGACCAGGGACCGACTCGGTAACCTCGACGGACACCTGCGTCTTGTTCACGCTCCAACCAGGAATCGCCGACATCAGGCTTGCCGTCGAGGTCTGAACCGCGTCCCCGGCCGCACCTTTGGCTCCGGCGCAGCGATTCACCGGCGTCCTTAGGACAGACAGCGAAGTGCTCCAGATCGTTTCCATGACACCGTCGCCGAACGATCCCACGCTCGCTCTTCCTCGTTGCCAGGGACTACGCAGTCGCCGCATACCCGACCGACGTTCCCGCGAATACGACGATGTCTTCGACCTCGAGGTACGAACGGCACACTGGCTGGTTCACCTGTGGTGACCCGCGACGAGCCGCGGTCTCGCCCATGAGTCCGCGGCAGAGATCGATGCGGCGCAGCGGGTAGTCGACGAGCCGTTCGAGGCGGCTGAACCGCCCCTCATCCGGGGACGCTGCTCGGTTCCGGGTCACCCGGGTACCGCGGCTGCCGCACCGGACTCGCTGTCTCCGATCACCGTCGGGGCCGCCCGTGCTCTCGGATCGCGTCCGGTCTGGGCCTGCTGACAGCCAGGCGATATCGTGCCCCGTCGACGTGCAGAAGCGGCGCCCGGCGCGGTGCTTCCGGCGGGTCGATTCTCTCGCTCAGGAAGGTGTCCATGTTCCGTTCCCGCCCAGCTCTCGCGGCGATCACCGTCGGCGCGGCTCTCCTTCTCCCGCCTCCCGCGGTCGCGTCCGAGTCCTCCGGGGACGAGGCCGCCGCATCCGCCTCGTCCTACGCGGACGTGCTCGATCTGCAGGGCGTGCCCACCTCGGCGCTGCCCGGCTCGGCCGGCGGCGATGTCAGCGACATCAACGTGTTCGCCGACCGCGGCGCATGGCACGCCTACGCGCTGCCCAAGGTCGGCGACACCGCGTCCTACGGTGCGTTCACCGGGCCGCTGTACCTCGCGCAGGAGTACCCGTGGTGGCTGAGCACCGGTTTCAGCCGGCTCAACCTGAGCGAAGCCGGGCATCCGATCAGCCTCGCCGGCGCTCGTGACCCGGCATTCAGCTCGCTGCCCGGCGCGCTGCGGCAGAGTTTCGAGGTCGACGGTCTGCGCGTCGTCATGGAGCTGCGCTACGCCAGCAACCGCACCGCACTGGTCCAGGCCACCGTGGAGAACACCGAGCACCGGCGGCGGTCGGTCCGCGCAGGCTGGAGCGGCACGCTGCTGCGGCCGGACGCCGGACCCGAGCACGGCGCTCCCCGGCTCTCCGTGACCGAGGACGGCGTCGCGGTCGGTTTCGCCAAGGTGCGCGAGACGAACGACTACCTGACCGACGGCACCGAACGGTTCCAGGTCGCTCACGCCGACCCGGTGACCACAACGGTCGCCGGCGACACGTACACCACCACGAGCGACGCGCCCCTGGTGCTCGGCCCGCACGGCCGGCAAACGCTGAACTGGACCGAGTCCTACACCTTCACCCCCGCCGAGGCCGCCGCCGACGCGTCGGCGGCGAAGCGCGCGCTGGCTCAGCCGTGGCGCACCGTCGCCGAGGACGACGCTCGCTGGCACGGCTACGTCACGGCGGCCACCCGCGGGGTGCCGCCGAACCGGCGGCGGCTGGCGGTGAAGTCGACCGAAACGCTGATCACCAACTGGCGCAGTCCCGCAGGCGCGTTGAAGCACGACGGCATCACGCCCGCGATCTCCAACAAGTGGTTCAACGGCCTCTGGGCATGGGACACCTGGAAGCAGGCGGTCGGCACCGCCGTGTTCGATCCGGCGCTGGCCGAATCCCAGATCCGCTCCATGTTCGACTACCAGGTGACCGCGGCGTCGACGGCCCGGCCGCAGGACGCCGGGATGATCCCGGACGCCGTCTTCTACAACGACCCCGCCCACGGCGGCGGCAACTGGAACGAGCGCAACTCCAAACCGCCTCTCGCCGCCTGGGCGGTCTGGTCGGTCTACCAACGCAACGGCGATCTCGCGTTCCTGCGCGAGATGTACCCGAAGCTGGCCGCCTACCACGCCTGGTGGTACCGCGACCGCGACCACGACCACAACGGCCTCGCCGAATACGGCGCCACCGTCGATCCGGCCAACGCGACCGCCGAGGACAAGCGACTGGCGGCCGCGTGGGAAAGCGGAATGGACAACGCGCCGCGCTTCGACGCGAAGCTCGGCGCCAGCGTCGTGGACAACACCTCGCCGTCCGGACAGATCGTCGGTTCGTCGCTCGCCCAGGAGTCGGTGGATCTCAACTCCTACCTGGTGATGGACAAGAAAACCCTGGCGCTGATCGCCGACCGGCTCGGCGACCGCCGGGCCGCCCGGTCCTACCGCGCCTCGGCGGCCGACGTCGCGGCCACCGTCCAGCGCACCATGTTCGACCCGGCCACCGGCTGGTTCTACGACACGGAACTGGGCACCGGGCGGCGGCTGACCGCACGCGGCAAGGGAATCGAAGGCGTCATCCCCCTGTGGGCCGGCGTCGCCACTCCCGGCCAGGCGGCAGCCGTGCGGAGGAACCTCCTGTCCCCCAGCGAATTCGACACCCGCATGCCGTTCCCGACCACCTCGGCGAGTTCGCCGTACTACCAGCCGACCGGCTACTGGCGCGGCGCGGTGTGGCTGGACCACGCGTACTTCGCGTTGACCGGCTTGCAGCGCTACGGATACGGCACCGACTCAGCGGCACTGGCCGACCAGCTGCGCTCGAACGCGGCCGGTCTGCTGGGCAACGGGCCGCTGATGGAGAACTACAACCCAGCCAACGGCGCCCCGATGAACTCACGCGGCTTCAGCTGGTCCGCGGCGATGCTGCTGGCACTCGATCACCCGCAGCGAGCCTGACGCCGGGACCGTCCGGCGAATCGGGCCGCTCACCGCCCTGATTCGCCGGACGGGAACAACCCCGATGCGGGCCTGGCCCGACGAGATCCCGGGTCGGTGCGACCTCGTCGGGCGCGTCGTTTCGGGACCGCGGTTCCCCAGGGTTGTCGTGGCTGGACGATGGCGGCGAAGGAGCGTATTGCGCCGAGAGCGGTGGTCCACGCACGGGAGCGTCCGTCGTCGACACGCCACGCGAAGAAAGCTTTACGACAGCGGAACGACTACTCATCGCGGGAAAGGCGAGCGACACGCGGGTCGACATTTTTCAGTTAGGGACAGACTCGCGTACACCGGCGGCAAATTGATGCTGGATAAAAGTTCGGTGCGTTTCGCGGTTTTCGCCGAAGAGAACTCTCCTGTCTGACCGGATGAAGCGATGGCAGGCATCTCGGCGCTTGGGTGAAACCGCTGAATCGGCGAACCAGCAGGAGGGCAGGGCCCGGTGTCCCAGGCCCTGCCCGGTCGTGAAATTTCCGCTCTGCCAGGCACGCGAGCGCCGCCCGTCGAGCGGTGCCGAGAAAAGGCGGGACAACGGCAGTTTCGTTGAGCGCCCTACCGCACCGCAGCGTTGACGACCGCAACGAAAAGCCGTGCGGGCCAGCACTTCCTCCCGAACGGACCGGCGAAGACCACAGCCGTTCCCGCGCAACCGGGCACGACACCGCCGCCATCGTCACGGCGGCCGACCAGCCGCGCTGACTCTTTCCGCCGAAGCTCCGGCACCGGCCGTACTGGCCCGCCGGAGCTTTCTCGTGCTTGGCCCCGGTCGAAACCGATCCTCCTATGCCACGGAAACCGCCATACTGTCCACAGTGGACGAGGTGGATTTCCGGTTCGTCAAGCGGTGCGGCCCGCCCGACCGCGACCGGATCCGTTTGAAGCGGCGCTACAACGCGTCGCGCCCGCGCTCCCCGGTCCGGACGCGCACCACGGTCTCCACCGGCGTCACCCACACCTTCCCGTCGCCGATCTTGCCCGTGTGCGCGGTCTCCAGCACCGTCCGCAGCGCCTCCTCGACCTGGTCGTCGTCGAGGAGGATCTCCAGGCGGTACTTGGTGATGAAATCGACCTCGTACTCCGCGCCCCGGTAGATCTCCGTGTGGCCTTTCTGCCTGCCGTACCCGCGGACCTCGCTCACGGTCATCCCGGCGATGCCCAGTTCCTGCAACGCGATCCGGACATCGTCCAGCACGAACGGTTTCACCACGGCGGTCAACAGCTTCATCGGGTCTCCTCGCGCGCGGGCCGGTGCGATCCCAGTGCGCCGGCGGGCGCGCTCCCCCGGCGTCCGGACTGGACTGCCAGCTCGTACGCGCCTTCGGCGTGCTCTGCCTCGTCGACACCGTCGATCTCGGCTTCGCGGTCGACCCGGAATCCCATGAACTTGTGCATGACCCAGCCGATCAGGAAGGTCACCGCCAGCGAATACCCTAGTACCGCCAGCGTTCCGACCGCCTGGCGCCACAGCTGGTCGAACCCGCCGCCGTAGAACAGGCCGTTCACGCCGCCCGGATCCACGCTGGCGGTCGCGAACAGGCCGATGAGCAGCGTCCCGACGAAACCGCCCAGGCCGTGCACCGCGACCACGTCCAGGGAGTCGTCGAACCCGAACCGGTACTTCAGGCTCACCGCGAACGAACACGCGACGCCCGCCGCCACGCCGATCGCGATCGCGCCGATCGGTTCGACGTAAGCGCATCCGGGCGTGATCCCCACCAGCCCGGCCACCGCGCCCGAAGCGGCGCCGAGCGTGGTCGGCTTCCCGTCGCGGAACTGCTCGACGAGCAGCCAGCCCAGCACCGCGGCCGCACCCGCGACGGTGGTGTTCAGAAACGAAGTGGCGGCAAGGTTCTTCGCGGCCAGCGCGGAACCGGCGTTGAAGCCGAACCAGCCGAACCACAGCAGGCCCGCGCCGAACATCACGAACGGCAGGTTGTGCGGCCGGACGGCCTGCTTCGGCCAGCCGTGCCTGCGGCCGAGCACGAGCGCCAGCGCGAGCGCGGCCGCGCCGGAGTTCACTTCGACGACGGTTCCGCCCGCGAAGTCCAGCACGTGCAGGTGGGCCGCGATCCATCCGTCCGGGGCGAACACCCAGTGCGCCACCGGCAGGTACACCAGGGTGACCCACACGACGGAAAACAACGTCCACGTCCAGAATCGGGCCCGTTCGGCGATCGCGCCCGCCAGCAGCGCCACCGTGATGACCGCGAACATCATCTGGAAGGCGACGAACGCGAACAGCGGCACCTGGTTTCCCGCGGGCCCGACCAGCTGCTCGGCGACCCCGTGCAATCCCGCCAGCCGCAACGTGCCGAGCAGCCCGCCGAACCAATCAGAGCCGAACGCGAGCGAATACCCGTAAGCGACCCAGACGAGACCGACGGTGGCGAGACAGACGAACGTCATCGCCATCACGTTCAGCACGCTCCGGGCGCGGACCATTCCGCCGTAGAACAGCGCGAGGCCCGGCGTCATCAACATGACCAGTGCCGCACTGCCCAGCAACCACGCCGTGCTTCCGGTATCGACCACGATCGGACTCTCCTCGTCTCCTCGCCCGGCCGATGGAAGTTAACCGGGCGGTGTTACCGGGATGTTTCCGTCGTGCTTCCGCTGCCGACCCGCAGTCCGGCGAAACGGTCGAACCGGAATCGAAAGGACGGTGATCCGTGACGAGACCATCGGAATTACCGCGCACGGCGCCACGAAACGAAACGGGCAGAGAGGCGGCGAATGGTCAGGCCGAGTATTCGGGGTCGGCCGGCTCCCGCTGGATCCCGACACTTTCCACGGGCTCCGCCACGGAGCGGCGACGCTCATAGAGCGGACGCGCATCCTCCGCCGCTCCTCGCTCAAGGTCACCATGGATCTACACGAACGTCGCCCAGGAAGTCGCCGCCGACGCCGCCCGGAAACTCGCGTCGGCGATCCCCCGGCAGGCCGCTGTGCACGGCGCCCGCGCTCTCGGGCTCCCCTCGGGCTCGCAGGAGACCACAATGGACAGTGCAGTGTCGGGAGAAACTCGTCCGAACGGCACAAAACCCCAGTTCACCAGCACTGGTGACCTGGGGTCCGGAAGTAGGCCGCCAGGGATTCGAACCCTGAACCCGCCGGGTAAAAGCCGGCTGCTCTGCGCGATTGAGCTAACGGTCCGCGCTGCGGGGGTCTTGCTGCCCGTCGAGGGGTCGAACCTCGGTTTCCGCGTCCAGAGCGCGGCGTCCTGCCAGTTGGACGAACGGGCACGGGGCTCCCGGTCCAGGATTCGAACCTGGTCCCGCGGATCCAAAATCCGCGATGCTGCCGGTTACACCAACCGGGAACGCGGCCGAGCGCGTCGGATGCCCGCGGGTCGAACGCGGTGTCTCCTGGTCCCGAACCAGGCGGGGTCGCCGATGCCCCTCGCATCCGGAACGCGGTCCGGCACCGGGCCGGACCCGCGAGTGGGAGGCACCGGCGCCCCCTCGGCGCCGGGCCCGTACCCCTGCCAGGACTCGAACCTGGGGCCTCCGCATTCGTAGTGCGGCGCTCTTTCCCGCTGAGCTACAAGGGTGTGCGTCCGGCTACCGGGCCGGACCGCGAGCGGCCGGAGGGCGTCGAACCCTCTTCTTCGGTTTGGAAGACCGACGTGTCCGCCGAGTTCACCACGACCGCGAGGCGCGCCCGGAGCAGGGCGCAGTGGTGAAGGAGGGAGTCGAACCCTCACTGCCCGAAAAGGGCGCCCGGGTTACAGCCGGGTGGGGCCGCCGCCCCGTCTTCACCGTGCGGGTCCGGCGGCGCTTGGCTGCCGGACCCGGCGCTCGTCCTGGCCGCGGGTGAGGCGACGGGGACGAGTCTCGGAAATGTCTTGCTCCGCTGTGCAGTTGTCAAAAAACCGCGCCCGTCGAAAATGGGCAGCAGGAAAATAAATATTCGCAATTGAGTGCATTCGGAGGCCTGACGAAAGAAGCCGCCCGGATCGGTTTCTCGACGGGCGGCTCCCTGTGCGCGAACGACTGCTGCGTCAGGTCAGGGAGCGGATACCACCGTGGAGGCCGCCTTTTCGGCAGGTGCGGTGCTGATAGCGCGGCGAACGCTGGGCAGCGCGGACGGCGGCCGGATATTGGCCTCGCCTCTCCCGCTTCCGCATGTTCGCCATGACCGCTCCTTCATCCGCTGTGGTGGATTCATCTTCGCCTGTGCCGAAGCGGTGCGTCAATCTTATTTTCCGAAGAAGTGTTTTCGGCCGGGCTTTCCCTGGAAGGCAGATCGTGTTGTAATGGCCGAGTGCACTTCAACCCTTACGGCGGCGCGGGCGCGCAAGTAGCCGCCGACCTCGCAACCCTTGCCCAGCGCGACGACGTCACGGCCGCCGAGGTGCGGGCCGCGGGACAGGCGCGCGACATGGTGCTGCCCCGCATCACCGCGGACGAAGCGGAGCGGATCCTCGCGTGGGGGCGGCGGCTGCACCGGGTGTTCGTCGCGGAGACGACGGCCGAGCGGATCGATCTCCTGAACGAGTTGCTCACCGTCGCCGCGTGCCGGCCGAACATCGCCAGCCATGACGGGAAAGGGCCGCATCTGCACTACTCCAGCGAGGGCGCGGAAGTGGTCGAGCGGTTCTACGCCTACACCGCGGGCGGGCTCGCGCATCTCGTGTGCGAGGAGCCGCACCGCCTCGGCGTCTGTGCGCGCGAAGGGTGCGGAATCGCGTTCGTGGACACGTCGCGCAACGGGCGCAGGCGGTTCTGTTCCACTCGCTGCGGCACGCGGGTCAATGTCGCCGACCATCGCGCGCGGCAGCTCGTGGGTTAGTCGGCCGCTTCGAACGACTGCAGTTCCGGGTATTTCGGGGCGATCGTGTCGCCGGAGGACTCGCCGCGCAGGCGGCGGCCGATCCACGGCAACGCGTGTTCCCTGCCCCAGCGAAGGTTCGCCGCGCGCTGTTCCCGCGTCGACAGGCGAGGTCGCGGGCCCAGCGCGGCGTTCGCGAGCCTGTGCTGGACGCCCAGCGCGTCGAGAACGGCGATGGCGATTTCGGTGTGCCCGGCCGCGTTGAGGTGCAGCCGGTCCGGCGACCACATGCGACGGTCGCGCAGCTGGCGCATCGACCACATGTCCACCAGCAGCGCCTCGTGCCGGGCCGCGATGCCGCGCACATGCTCGTTGTAGATGGCGACCCGCCCGCGGATCTGCCGGAACAGCGCGTCTTCCACGCCGTCTACGCCGGTGAACAGCAGCACCTGCGCACCGGCCGCGCGGAACCGGGCCACCGCGCGCTCGTACGAGTCGGCGAGGCTGTCGACGTCGACCCGCGGCCGCATCAGGTCGTTGCCGCCCGCGTAGACGGTGACGAGGTCCGGCTTCATCGCCAGAGCCGGTTCGATCTGTTCGTTCAGCACCTGCGGCAGGAGCTTCCCGCGCACCGCTAGATTGGCGTAGCGAAACCCGGGCTCCCCGGCCGCCAGCACCTCGGCGACCCGGTCGGCCCACCCGCGCACCCCGTTGCGCGCGGACGGATCGTCGTCCCCGACGCCTTCGGTGAACGAATCGCCAATACAGACTAAGCGGTTGGTCATTGCCTCAGTTTAGGCCCGGCTCCCCCACCTCTGCGACGGCGCCCGCGTACAGCAGAGCAGCTCCGGCGAGGCCGCCCCAGAGCGCGCCCGGGCCGAGCGGAGCGAGCGTGGTGAGCACCGCCGGAGAAACCGCCAGACCGACACCGGTCGACAGCTCGAAGCGGGCCACCGCCCGGCCGAGCAGGCGCGCGGGCACCAAGGCCATGACGAACGTGGTGGCGTTGCCCGCGTAGATGATCTCGCCGATGGTGCAGACCACCGAGACGGCGGCGATCGCCGGACCCGCCCAACTGGACCCGAGCACAGTCGCGGTGAGGAACCCGAGATACGACAACCCCAGCACGACTCCGCCAGCCGCCAGCGACCTCCGCCCGGGAGGGCGTCACGTTCATCCCTGCGTTTTCGGCAGCCCGCACCTGATCGTGGTCCACGCAGCAGGCTGGCAGCCAGTCGTGCAGTATCCGGTCGCCGACGCCGCCGCGCCGGTGCCGCTGGAAACGGTCGAACTGCGCCTCGACGCACTCGCGCATCCGGTACGGCTGCGCCTGGTTCGCACGCAACCCGCACACCACCAGCGAACTCGCGCACAACTGGGATCTGTCCGCGCCGGAGGTGTCCCGGCACCTCGCGCCAAGGCCGGTACGTCCGTTACTCCCTCGCGTTGCGGCAGCTGTCCTCGCTGGGCATGGACCTGCTGGCCGCAGTCCTTAGCTGACTCAGGTGCGGAGGCCGTCGAACAGGATCGCGATGGTCCGGTCGCGCAGCTCGCGATCGGAGCCGACGTGCTCGGCCGCCTTCGCGGTGCCGATGATCACCGGGATCAGCTCGGTCGTGGTGACGTCGCGCCGCACCGCACCGCTGTCCTGGGCGCGCCGCAACAGCACGCCGAGCGATTCGCGCAGCCGCTCCCCGATCACCGAACCCGTGCTGGGGACGCACACGCCCGCGGAGGTGAGCGCTTCGAAGTAGGCGTTTTTGGCGCTGGACATCTCGATCCAGCTGGTGAGAAAGGTGAAGAACGCGGCTCCGGCATCGTCGGCGTTCTGCGCGACGACCGCGTCCGCCTCGTCGACGAACCGGTGCAGCCGCGCGTAGAGCACGGCCTCCAGCAGCGCTTCTTTCGTGGGGAAGTGCCGGAACACCGTGCCGATGCCGACGCCCGCCTCGCGCGCGACCTCCTCGGTCGGCGCGCCGGTGCCCTTCGCCGCGAACACGGTCTCGGCGGCTTCGAGCACCTTGGCGCGGTTTCGCCGCGCGTCGGCGCGCAGCGGTTTGTCCTCGGTCACGGCTGTGATGGTAGTCGCGCGCCCTGCCCGCGCGGCGCCCGATCCAGGTGGGTCGGGTGTGCCGGAGGGCCGGAAACTACCCGTCCGGAGCAGGCGTCAGGAATCGTCAAACCTCTGCCGGTCGTTCACACTGTAGTGTGACGACCGTCACGAGAGGTGCACGACCATGACTCTAGGCGACAACGAAGTCACCCAGTCAGTCCAAGCTTCCTCCGGCGACCGCCGGGTGCAAGTACGCCGGGCGGCTCTGGCCGGTTCGATCGGCACCACCATCGAGTGGTACGACTTCTTCCTCTACAACACCGCCGCGGCGTTGGTCTTTCCCCATCTGTTCTTTCCCTCGTCGTCGGCTTACGCCGGGGTGATGCAGTCGTTCGCGACCTACGCGGTCGGGTTCGCGGCCCGCCCGGTCGGCGCGGCGATCTTCGGCCATTGGGGCGACCGGCTGGGCCGCAAGGCGACGCTCATCGTGACGCTTCTGCTGATGGGCTTGTCCTCGGCGGTGGTCGGACTGCTGCCCGGTGCGGCGACCATCGGCGTCGCGGCCCCGCTGATCCTCGTGCTGCTGCGCCTGGTGCAAGGCATCGCGATCGGCGGCGAGTGGAGCGGATCGGTGCTGCTGGCGATGGAATGGGGCGACCAGCGCCGGCGCGGGCTGCTGGCGAGTTTCGCGCAGGTCGGCGTCCCGGTCGGACTCGTGCTCGGCACCGGCGGGATGACCCTGCTGTCCGCGACGCTGTCCCCGGACGCTTTCTCCTCGTGGGGCTGGCGGATCCCGTTCCTGCTGAGCCTGGTGCTGGTGGCGATCGGCCTGGTGATCCGGCTGCGGATTCTGGAAACGCCGATGTTCGCCGCCGCGGTCGCCGCCAAGCGCACCTCGAAAACCCCGGTGAAGGACGTGGTCCGGCACCACTGGCGGGAAATCCTGCTGTCGGCCGGTTTGCGGTTCAGCGAGCAAATGCCGTTCTACCTGTTCACCAGCTACGTCCTGGTCTATGTGGTGCAACGACCGGAGTTCAGCAAAACGTTCGTGCTCAACGCGGTCCTGGTCGGCGCGGCCGCGGAACTGCTGCTGATCCCGCTGTTCTCCCAGCTCTCCGACCGGATCGGCCGCAAACAGGTCTACCTGACTGGCGCGGTGCTCACCGGAGTGCTCGCGTTCCCGTACTTCACGGTGCTGACCCACAGCGGTCACGCGATGATCTTCCTGGCCATCATCGTTTCCCTGGTGGCGCACTCGATGCAGTACGGCCCGCAGGCAGCCCTGATCGGCGAGAGTTTTCCGACGCATCTGCGCTACGGCGGCGCGGGGTTGGGATATCAACTGGCGTCGGTGTTCGCGGGCGGACCCGCGCCCCTGCTGGCAGTTTGGCTTCTGCACACCACCGGCACGCCGTACTCGATTTCGATCTACATCGTCGCCTCGGTCGTGGTGACCGTGTTGTGCGTGATCGCGCTGCCCGACCGTTCGAAGGCCGACATCGACGACGTCGGCGTCTACGCCCGCTGACGTTCCAGGCGTCCGTGAGGGGAACCTTCACGGACTCTGATTCCCTCAGGGTTCCCTTCACGGACCGCGAAAAAGGGCTGCCGCACCGGGAGAAGGTGCGGCAGCCCTTTTTCGTTCAGAGCGATCAGCGCTGCGGCGGCGGTCCGCCCTGCGGTCCGCCGAACGGGCCCTGCTGCGGGAACGGCCCGCTTCCCGGGCCGGGTCCCTGCGGTCCGCCGAACTGCTGCGGCGGCGGTCCCTGGTACGGCCCGCCCTGCGGCGGCGCCGGAGGCTGGGGCTGCGGAAGCGACTGCTGTTGCTGCTGGGCGGGCGGCGGCGCGCTGGGCTGCGGCCGCTCCGGCGGAGCGGGCGGCTCCTCTTCCCGGACCGGCGCGGGAGCCTCGGGCTTGGCCGTGGCCCCGCCGATCGCCCGCCGCTCCGGCGACGCGCCCAGCGGCCCGTCGACCTCCTTGCGTGCCACCGCTTCCGCGGCCGCGACGGCCTCGGCGACCTTCGGGTCGCTGCTCGTGTCGAACCAGCCGGCGACCTCTTCGTCGTCGAGGTCCGGGCGAGCCGGGGTGTCGTCCTTCGGCGGCTCGTACCGGAACACGCCGTCGTCTCCCGGAGCCCCCAGCGCGCGGGCGAAGCCTTCGAGGGCCTTGCCGTAGTCGCTCGGGATCATCCAGACCTTGTTCGCGTCGCCCTGCGCCATCTGCGGCAGCGTCTGCAGGTACTGGTAGGCGAGGACTTCCGGCGTCGGGCGGCCGGCCTTGATCGCGGCGAACACCTTCTCGATCGCCTTCGCCTGGCCCTGCGCCTGCAGGTAGCGAGCGGCTCGTTCACCCTGTGCGCGCAGGATCCGCGACTGCCGTTCCGCCTCGGCGGCGAGGATCGCGGCCTGTTTCTGGCCTTCCGCGGCGAGGATCTGGCTCTGCTTCTGGCCTTCGGCCGTCTTGATCGACGATTCCCGCTGGCCTTCGGCGGTGAGGATCATCGCGCGCTTCTCCCGGTCGGCGCGCATCTGCTTCTCCATCGAGTCCTGGATGGAGGCGGGCGGCTCGATCGCCTTCAGCTCGACGCGGGCGACCCGGATGCCCCAGCGGCCGGTGGCCTCGTCGAGCACGCCGCGCAGCTGGGTGTTGATCGCGTCGCGGGAGGTCAGCGTCTGCTCCAGGCTCATGCCGCCGACCACGTTGCGGAGCGTGGTGGTGGTGAGCTGCTCGACGCCGATGATGTAGTTGGAGATCTCGTAGACCGCGGCGCGCGAGTCGGTAACCTGGAAGTACACGACGGTGTCGATGTTCACCGTCAGGTTGTCCTCGGTGATCACCGGCTGCGGCGGGAACGAGACGACCTGCTCGCGCAGGTCGATCCGCGCGCGCACCTTGTCCAGGAACGGGACGAGGAAGGTCAGGCCGGGCGAAGCGACCGTGCGGAACCGGCCGAGCCGCTCGATCACCGCCGACTGGGCCTGTGGCACCACCATGATCGCCTTGACCACTGTGATGATGACGAACAGGGCCAGCAGTGCGACCACGACGATCGCTATTGTGGACAAGAGCGTTTCCCCTTACCTAGTACCGTTTTTCCTCGGACGGCGCCTCACGCGACAATGTCCACCACGGCCGTGGCGCCGGAGATCTCGACGACCGTGACGCTGGTGCCCGGGGCGATCGGCGGCTGCGATTCGTGCACGGCGCGCGCCGACCACACCTCGCCGCCGATCTTCACCTGGCCGGCATCGTAGTCCACAGTGGACACCACGACGGCCCGGGCTCCGACCAGCGCGTCGATGCCGGTGGGGATGCCCGATCCGGCGAGGAAGCGGCGTTTGAGCGCCGGGCGCGCCAGCGCGATCAGCCCGACCGAGCTGACCGCGAACACGGCGACGTCGAGATAGATGTTGCCGGTGAGCGCTTCCGTGCCGGCCCCGAGCAACGCGCCGATGCCGAGCATGATCAGCACGAAGTCCCCGGAGATCACCTCCGCGATCATCAGGACGATGCCGAGGATCAGCCAGATCAGAGCCGCTGCCATGCCCTCATGCTCTCAGATCGCGTCCTTTCGCACCGGGCAAACTACTCGACGTGACCGACGCGTGACCTTGGATTTTTCCGGCATACCGGACACTACGGAGTGTCGCCGCCCGGTTCGGTCACGAAGTCGATGAGCCGTTCGACCGCGCCGATCAGCGGCGTTTCGAGATCGCGGAAGCTGCGCACGCCGGCGAGCACGCGCTGCCATCCCTCGTACGGTTCGCCCCAGCCGAGCGCGTCGCAGATGCCGGTCTTCCATTCGATGCCGCGCGGGATCTCCGGCCAGGCGCGGATGCCGACCGACGCCGGTTTCACCGCCTGCCAGACGTCGACGTACGGGTGGCCGGTGACCAGCACCTGCTCGTCGCGGATCTGTTCGACCAGCCGGGATTCCTTGCTGCCCGCGACGAGGTGGTCGACGAGCACGCCGAGCCTGCGGCCGGGCCCGGTGCCGAACTCGGCGATCCGGTCGGCCAGGACGTCGACGCCGTCGAGCGGTTCCACGACGACGCCCTCGACGCGCAGGTCGTGTCCCCAGACGCGTTCGACCAGTTCGGCGTCGTGCTTGCCCTCGACCCAGATCCGGGAGTCGCGCGCGACCCGCGCCTGCAGGCCCTGCACGCGGACCGAGCCGGACGCCGACACCTGCCGTTCCGGGGCGGCGGTCTTCTTGACCGGCACGAGCGTGACCGGTTTGCCTTCCAGCAGGAACGCGGCGGGCGCGAGCGGGAACACGCGGTGGCGGCCCTTGGCGTCCTCGAGGACGACGTTGCCGTACTCGATCTTCACCACCGCGCCGCAGTAGCCGCTGGCCGGGTCTTCGACCACGAGGCCCGGCTCGGCGGGGACCTCCGGGATCTTCCGCTTGCGGGGGCCGGACAGCACGTCGTGATAGCGCACGGTCGGGCACGTTATCGCCGTGGCGGCGAGGCGTCCCGCCGCCACGCCGGGGACCGGCCGCCGGGCTGGCCGTTCTCGGCTCGGGCCTGCCGTGGGGAACGGCTCAGGCACCTATCCGCAGCACGGCGTCGGTGAACGGCGTCGGCCCGCCGCGGCTGAGCGGACCCATCGCGACCAGCGGGGCCAGCGCGACGCACCACGCGCGCACCCGGTCGCCGTCCAGGTGCGGGAGTTTGGCGATCCCGTCCTCCACGGCCGCGCCGTCGGCCATCGGCAGCACTGCCCAGTCGACCGCGTCGAAGGCCGGGTCGCCGACGCACGGGCGCGGGTCGATCGCGACCGCTCCCCGCGCCGGTCCGGCGTCCAGGACGTTGCCCGGATGCAGGTCGCCGTGGACGAGCGCGATCGGGCCGCTGGCGGCCAGTTTCTCGGACCGGGCGAGGCCGGTGCGCAGCGCGTCCAGCGGCAGGTGCGCTTCCGCCGGGGAACCGGTCAAGCGTTGCTCGGCGAGGCCGAACATGAACCGGACGCGTTCGAGCTGCGTCGGGAACGGCCCCGCGACGGGGACGCCGTGGACGTCGGCGAGCAGTTCTCCGATCTGGTCCCACGGGACGTCGGCGCCGCGTTCGGTGAACGCGTCTCCGGGTTCGAGTCCTTCGAGCAGCACCGCGCCGTGGTCGAGGTCGGCATCCAGGATCTGGACGACGCGCGACAATCCGGTCCAGGAACCCAGCGCGGTGGCCTCCGCGGTCGCGATCGCGCGGTCCGGGCAGAGCTTGAGCACCTTCAGCACGCCCTCGCCGTCGCGGCAGAGCAGGGTGCGGCCGGTGTTGCCGGGCCGGGCTTCGGACACGGTGAGGCCCCACTGGCGGCAGAGCCGGTCGGCCAGCGCGGGCAGCGCGTCGCACCACGCTTCGGCGGCCGGGCCGAAGCGGTTGACGAGGCGGGCGCGGGCGGCGGCGTCCATCAGAGCGTTGTCCATCAGTTCCGCCATCAGAACAGCGGCCAGGGGATCGCGCGCCAGTCGTCGCCGGGCTCGGGGAACACCGCCTCGGCGAGCAGGTAGTCGGTGCGCTGCGAAAGCGCCCGGATCTCGAAGGCGGTCAGGTGTTCGCCGAGTTCCGCGCCGAGACGGCCGTCGAGGTCCGCGCGGAGTTTCCGCAGTTTCTCGACCGCGTCCTCGGGCAGTTCCTCGCCGATCCAGCCCCACAGCACGGTGCGCAGCTTCGGGTCGGTGTGCAGGCAGATGCCGTGGTCCACGCCGTAGACGTGGCCGTCGGTGCCGGCGAGCAGGTGTCCGCCCTTGCGGTCGGTGTTGTTGACGACGATGTCGAGGACCGCGAGTTCGCGCAGGTCCGGGTGGTCGGCGTGGACGAGGACCGCCGGTTCGCCGAGCCGGTCGTGCGCGTGCAGCACGGTGCGCCAGCCTTCCGGGACTTCCTCCGGCGCGCAGACGTCGACGACCTCGGTGTCCTCGTCGGTCTCGACCCACAGCTGCACCATGCCCGGCCCGAACGGGCCGTCGCGCAGCACGGTGGGCGGGATCGCGCCGAGGCCGCAGGCGTCGGAGATCATCGCGGTGGCCACTTCGCGCCCGGCGAGAGTGCCGTCCGGGAAATCCCACAGCGGGCGCTCCCCCGACACCGGCTTGTACACGACGCGGCCGGTCACGCCGTCGAGTTCGATCGCGCAGAACAGCGTCACGTTGGAGGCGTCGACCAGCCTGCCCTCGACGTCGATGCGGCCGCGGGAGACGAAGTCGCGGGCGGCCGGGTCGGCCGGCCCTGGCGCGGTGCTCGCCACGGGCGCCCTCAGTCCTCGGTCACGTCGACGTCGCGCCGGTACCCGTTCTGCCGCGGGCAGATGTGCCCGGCCGGGTCGAGCGGTTCGCCGCACAGCGGGCACGGCTTGCGGCCGGCGTTGACGACCCGGTCGGCGCGTTCGGCGAAGGCGCGGGCGGCGACCGGGGTGAGGAACACGCGGACCGCGTCCGGGCCCTCCTCGGTGTCGTCGAGCACGACCGTCTCGTCGATTTCGCCCTCGGTGATCGCGAGCAGTTCCACGACGACCGCGCCGGAGTCGGCGTCCCAGCCGAGCCCCATGGTGCCGACCCGGAACTCCTCCTCGACGGGCACCGCGAGCGGCTCCACGTCGACCTCGTCGTCGGGGGCCTGTGCGGGCACGTCGGCGCCGAACCGGCTGGCGACCTCCTCCAGGAGCGAGCCGAGCCGCTCCGCGAGGACGACGACCTGCTGTTTTTCGATGGTGACGCTGATCGTCCGCACGTCCTCCGTCGCCTGGAGGTAGAAGGTGCGGTCGCCGGGCTCGCCGACCGTGCCGGCCACGAACCGGTCGGGCTTGCGGAAGACGTGGATTACGCGTGACATAGCGTCTTCGACCCTAGGCCACGCACGCATGATCGGCATCCGCCGCCCCGGGTTGCGGGAAGTTCGCGCGCGATTCCTGCGCGGTGCGTGCGGATCCGGACACACAGCGGATCCTCGTTAGGCTTTCCGGGTGCCTCGCATCTCTCCTCATGGAACCTGGACCTCTCCCGTCACGGCGGCCGACGCAGCGGCCGCCGGCGGCGGCGCGCAATGGCTCGCCGCGGTCGACGGCGCGCTCTGGTGGGCGGAGGCGCGGCCTGCCGAAGGCGGTCGCGTCGCGCTCGTGCGCGCGCTTCCCGGCGGCGGCGTCGAGGACGTGCTGCCCGCGCCGTGGAACGTCCGGAACCGGGTGCACGAGTACGGCGGACGGCCGTGGCTCGCGGTCGACGGCGTCGTGGTCTTCACGCATTGGGCCGATCAGCGGGTGTACGCGTTCAAGAACGGCACAGACGGCGAGGTCGTCGCGCTGACGCCGGAACCGGCCACGCCGCAAGGCGTCCGGTACGGCGACCTCCGGCCCGGCCGCGCGGGCGAGGTGTGGGCCGTCCGCGAGCGCAGCACCGGGCCGCGGCGCACCGACATCTCCCGCGAACTGGTCGCGATTCCGCTGGACGGCTCCGCCGAACGGGTGCTGGTCGAAGGGCACCGGTTCTTCACCGCGCCGCAGCTGTCGCCGGACGGCGCGCACGCCGCGTGGATCGCCTGGGATCACCCGGCGATGCCGTGGGACGGGACCGAGCTGTTCGTCGCGCCGGTCGCGGCCGACGGGTCGTTCGGGGAAGCGCGCGTGCTCGCGGGCGGGCCGGAGGTCGCGGTGTGCCAGGTGGCGTGGGAGTCCGCGGAGCAACTGCTCGTGCTCGCCGACCCGGACGGCTGGTGGAACCTGCACCGCGTCGGGCTCGACGGTTCGGCGGTCAACCTCGCGCCGGCGGAGCGCGAGCTGGGCGGGCCGATGTGGAAGCTCGGCACCAGCTGGTTCGCCCCGCTGGGCGGCGGGAAGCACGCGGTGCTCAACTCGGGCAAGCCGGCGATTCTCGACGAGAGCGACGGTTCGGTCACGCGCGTCGACACCGAGCTGACCGTGTGGTCTTCGAGCGGGCTGGTCGCGACCGAGGACGGGATCGCCGGGATCGCGGGCGGGCCCCGGCACGAGAGCGCGGTCGTGGTGCTTGACCCGGACACCGGGAAGTGGCGCGCCCTGACGCCGCAGCCTGCCTCGCTGCCGCCCGCGGAGTACCTGCCGGTGCCGCAGGAGCGCGTCTTCACCGGACCGGACGGCGCGGAGATCCCGGCATACGTGTTCCCGCCGACGAACCCGGACTTCGTTGCGCCGGAAGGCGAACTGCCGCCGTATGTGGTGCACGTGCACGGCGGGCCGACCGGGCACAGCGACGAATCGCTCGACCTGGACTTCGCGTACTTCACCAGCCGCGGCATCGGCGTCGTCGCGGTGAACTACGGCGGCTCCACCGGCTACGGGCGAGCGTTCCGGGAGCGGCTGCGGGAGCAGTGGGGCGTGGTGGACGTGCGCGACTGCGCGGCGGTCGCCGAAGCTCTGGTCGCGGAAGGGATCGCCGACCGGGCCCGGCTGGGCATCCGCGGCGGCAGCGCGGGCGGGTTCACCTCGGCCGCGTCGATCACGATGACCCGCACCTACGCGGCGGCGACGGTGAAGTTCCCGATCCTCGACTTCGCCGGCTGGACCGGCGAGGGCGGCGAAACGCACGACTTCGAGTCGCAGTACCTGGTCAGCATGGTCGGCCCGTATCCGGAAACCGCCGACCGGTACCGGGAGCGCTCGCCGATGACGCACGTGGGCTCGCTGGCCGGGCCGGTGCTGTTCCTGCAGGGCCTGGAGGACGAGATCTGCCCGCCGGAGCAGGCGGACCGGTTCGTCTCCGAAATCGACGGCACCGGGATCCCGCACGCGTACCTGCGGTTCGAGGGCGAGCAGCACGGGTTCCGGAAGGCGGAGACGATCGTCGCCGCGCTGGAGGCGGAACTTTCCTTCTACGGCCAGGTGTTCGGCTTCGAGACGCCGGACGTGCCGCGGCTGGAGCTGTCCCGGTGAGGCCCGCCAGACTCTCCGCCGGGGACACGGTCGCGCTCGTCGCGCCGTCCGGACCGGTGCCGCAGGATCTGCTGGACGCCGCGCTGCCGGTGCTGCGCGACTGGGGGGTGAAGGTGCGGGTCGGCGCCGGGGTGCGGGCTTCGGGGCAGTCCTACCTGTCCGCGCCGGACCGGGCGCGGGCGGCGGAGTTCACCGAGGCGTGGCTGGACCCGGAAGTCCAGTGCGTGCTCGCGGCGCGCGGCGGCTACGGGACGCAGCGGATGATCGACCTGGTGGACTGGGCGGCGTTGCGGGCTGCCGGGCCGAAGGTGCTGGCCGGGTCGAGCGACGTGACCGCGCTGCACCGGGCCGTGCACACGCATCTGGACCTCGCCACGCTGCTGTCGCCGATGCCGGCGAGCGTCCTGTTCGACGAAGCCGCGTCGGAGCACTTGCGGCGGACGTTGTTCGAGCCGGACCACACGCGGGTGCTGCGGGCGCGGGAGCCGGACGTGGTGGCGCCCGGTCGTGCGCTGGGCGTGCTGGTGGGCGGGAACCTGTCGCTGCTGGCGTCCGGTGTCGGCACGGCGGAGCAGGGGTCCGCGCGCGGCGGGATCGTGCTGCTGGAGGACGTGACCGAGAGCCCGTACCGGATCGACCGGATGGTGACGCAGCTGCTGCGTTCCGGCTGGCTGGACGGCGTTCGCGGGATCGTGCTGGGCTCGTGGGCCGCGTGCGGCGACCCGGCGGAGGTCCGCGCACTGCTGGCGGAACGGTTGTCGCCGCTCGGGGTTCCGGTGCTGAGCGGGTTCGGCTTCGGGCACGTGGCGGGGTCGCCGACGCTGCCGCTGGGGGTTTCGGCCTCGCTCGACACCGAACTGGGCACCCTCACCCTCGACTCCCCCGCGCTGGACTGAGCCGGATGCGACTGTCCACTGTGGAAACCCGGGCCCGGTTCGCCGCGGCGCGGGTGGCTCGGCTCGCCACAGCGGACAGTCGCGGGGTCCCGCATCTGGTGCCGGTGACGTTCGCGGTGCGCGCCGACACGGTCGTCTTCGCGGTCGACCACAAACCGAAGACCACGACGTCATTGCGGCGGCTGGCGAACATCGCGGAGAACCCGGCGGTGTCGTTCCTGGTCGACGAATACGACGAGGACTGGTCGCGGTTGTGGTGGGCTCGCGCGGACGGGGCGGCGCGGGTGGTCGCTGATCCTTCGCGGGACTCGTATGTCGGATGGTTGGCGGAGAAGTACCCGCAGTACGCGGAGCGGCCGCCGGAACATGCAGTGGTCGTGACCGAGGTGCGGACCTGGCGGGGTTGGGCGGGTTCGTAACGTGCGGTCCGGGCGTGACGATCTTCCCGGCGTGCGGAGGGGGATCTTGGGCGCCGTGCTCGCGACGGCAGGGCTTGTCCTGCTCGCGGGTTGCGCGGACGGAAGTTCGACGTCGGCGGCTTCCTCGGCGCCCAAGGATCTCATCAAGTATTTGCCGAACGAAAAGCAGTTGAGCGACGCGGGGGCCAAGCAGAAACAGGCTCCCGCTTCCTTTGCCGTCGGGTGGATCAATCCGTTGCACGTCGTGCCGCCGTGCGAGGGCAAGCGACCTTGGGACTCTGCACTGCGGAGCAACGTACAGGCGACTGCGGTCGCCGGGGAATTGTCCGTCTGGCAGCTGGCAGCCGAGTACGAAGGCTATTCCGGCGAACAGCTGCTCTCCACTGTGGACAAGGCACTGAACTGCGGCGATGCGGCTGCCCACGATCGCGAACTCGGGGCGCCGCCGCGGTTCTCCGTCCTCGGCGTTGCCGATCCGCAGCTCGGATTCTGCCGCCGGTTCCGGGAGGCGGGGCTGTCCAGTTGCGCCTGGGTGTTCGCGCACGGCGACCGGGTGCTCGCGATCCGGACCGACAGCACGACCACGGGCGCGGCGGAACAGCAAACCGAGCTGAAGCGGCTGGCTCCGGCGTTCGTCGCGGTGTTCGACCAGGACTGACCTGTCCCGGCGGCTGTGCGGGGTGGGGCGGGCTCGTAACGCTGGACCGGAGTCTGGCGATCTTTCTCCCGAAATGGGGTGGATCATGCGTGTTTCGCTGGCGGTGACCGGTCTTGTGCTGCTGGTCGCGGGATGTGCGGCCGAGACTCCGGCGGCGGCTCCGGTGCCGAGTTCCGCGCCGCCGTCGAGTTCGGCAGCGCCTTCGCCGTCGCCCTCGGCTTCGGCGGCTCCGGTCGCGAAGGATCTCACCAAGTACTTGCCCAGCGAGGAACAGCTCGCCTCGGCTGGTGCCCGGCGTCAGCAGGATCGGCTGCCGTATGTCGTCAGCTCGAACACGCCGTTGCGGATCGTGCGGGCGTGCGGTGCCGACCAGCCCTGGGATGCCGCCGTGCAGAACGGTGCGCAGGCGATCTCGGTGACGGACACGGTCCAGGTCCGGCAGCTTCTGGCCGAGTATCGGGATTACTCCGGCGAGCAGGTGGTCTCCGGCCTCGGCAAGGCGCTCGACTGCGGGAAAGTCGTGGTCGAGGACGAGTCGCTCGCCGTGAAGACGCGGTTTTCGGTCCCCGGCGTCGCTGACCCGCAGCTCGGGTTCTGCGGCCAGTTCGGGTCGGTCCGCGTGGCCGCTTGCGTGCTGGTGCTCGCCCACGGCGACCGCGCCCTCGCCATCACCTCCGTCGGCTGGCGCGCGAACATGACGGAACAGCAAGCCGAATTGAAGCGCCTCGCTCCGACGTTCGCCGCGGCGTTCGACCAGGACTGACGGTGGCGAAACGGCGCTACGTGGCCCGGGGCGTGCCCGGCGGATACCAGATCTGGGACAACCGTTCCCGCCGCTGGTGGGGCGATCGCTGTCAGCTCTGCCCGGACGATCTGGTCGCCGCGCTCAACAACCGTGCGGACCACGCGACTGTCACCGCGCTGATCAACCGGTACCGCGCTCTCAAGCGCTGATCATCCGCAGTACGCGGAACTGAAATGAGGAGCATCATGCGTATCGCGCTTGTGGTGACCGGTCTTGTCCTGCTGGTCGCGGGTTGTGCTGCGCAGACTCCGGCCGCAGCTCCGGCACCGAGTTCCGCTTCGCCGCCAAGTTCCGCGGCGCCGCTCGTCGCCAAAGATCTCACGAAGTACCTGCCGAGCGGAGACGAGCTGACGAAGGCCGGTCTCGCCACGGGCCGGGATCGCCTGCCGTATGTCGTCGGCCCGAACACGCCGTTGCGCATCGTGCGGGCGTGCGGTGCCGACCAGCCCTGGGATGCCGCAGTGCGGAACGGCGCGCAGGCGTACTCCACGAAGGACGCGCTGTGGATCCGGCAACGGCTCGCCGAGTACGAGGGCTATACCGGCGAGCAGGTCGTCTCCGGCCTGGACAAGGCGCTCGGCTGCGGGAAAACGGCGTCCGGAGACCATGACCTCGCGTTCGTGACCCGCTTCTCCTCGCACGGCAAAGGACTGCCCGAGGACTCCGAGCTGACGGTGAAGACCCGGTTCTCGGTCCCTGGCGTCGCTGATCCGCAACTCGGGTTCTGCGGGCAGTTCGCGGAGGCTCATGTCGCGAGCTGTGTCCTGGTCCTCGCCCGCGGCAACCGCGTCCTCGCCGTCACGACCACCGACGACCGAGCGGGCCAGGTGAGCATGGCGGCGCAGCAGGCCGAATTGAAGCGGCTGGTTCCGACGTTCGCCGCGGCGTTCGACCAGGGCTGAGAAGCACGTCGAGTCAGCGGGTCTGCGCCAGGTCCCCGAAATAGCCCGTCCGCCACAGGATCCGGGTGCGGACTTCGGTGATGCGCCAGCCGTTCCCGGCCTGTCGCAGGCCCGCGGTGACGACGCCGCCCGCGGTGAATGCGCGGTCCTCCATGCGCACGGTGACCGGGCGGTCTTTCCACAGGTGGATCGCGACGAGATTGGCGCGCACCACAGCGGTGGCGCCGTCGATTTCGACGTCGTGGCCGGTCAGCAGGTGCTGGCTTGCCTCGAAGCGGGCGAAGCTGCGGGCGTGGCTGTCCGCGATGTCGGCCGGTCCGGTTATCTCGGCGCCGTTGGGGCGCACGATTTTGCCGTCCGGGGCGAAAATGCGGTGGAAACGCGGCAGGTCGAACTGCCGTTCGTCGACCGCGCGGTAGTAGCTGTTGAAGGTGCGGATGATGCGGGACGTGGCGAGCAAGGCGTCGAGTTCGTGCTGATTCGCTTCCGGCACCGGCTTCTCCCTCGGGGTTCCGCTGTCTCGGTTCATCGTTCCGGGCGGCCCTGGCGTGACATCGTGCTGTGCACATTCCGGGCGCGGACCGCGTCGCGGCAAGATGTGCCGACCCGGCGGGGTATCCCGGTCAGGGGCAGGCGGCGGGTTCGGCGGCGCGCCAGGATGGCCTGGTGAGCAACGGAAGCAACGAACTCGGCGGTTTCCTGCGCAGCCGTCGCGGGCGGTTGACGCCGGAGGCCGCGGGAATCGTTCCTGGCGGGACCCGGCGAGCGGTTCCCGGGCTGCGCCGGGAGGAACTGGCCGAGCTGGCCGGGGTCAGCGTCAGCTACTACACCCGGCTCGAACAGGGAGCCAGCAGCAGTGCGTCGGGCGCGGTGATCGACGCGCTGGCCACGGCGTTGCGGCTGGATTCGGCTGAGCACGAGCATCTGCGGAATCTCGCCGCGCCTCGGCGAGCGGCTCGTCCGCGGGCCCGAAGGACGAAACTCAGGCCTGCGGTGCGGGATTTGCTCGCGGCGATGTCCGCGATGCCCGCGGTGGTGGTCGATCACCGGGCCGACGTCCTTGCCTGGAACCGGCTTGGGCACGCCCTGCTGGCCGGGCACGTCGGGTTCGAGGCGCCGGACGAGCGGATCCGTCCGAACATCGCGCGGATGCTGTTCCTCGACCCGCATCATCGCGCGCTGTACCGGGATTGGGCGGACAAAGCGTCGGTCACCGTCGCGGCGTTGCATCAGGCGGTCGCGCGGCATCGGGACGATCCGGTGCTGGAGCAGCTCGTCGGGCGGCTGGCGGTGGAGAGCCCGGAGTTCGCGCGGATGTGGGCGAAGCGGCCGGTCCGGACCTGTTCGTACTACGTGCGCGAACTGGACCATCCAGTGGTCGGACGTCTGACGCTCGCGAACGAGACCGTCGCGCTGCCCGACGACGATCAGCAGCTCGGCCTGTTCTACGCGCTGCCCGGCACGGCGGACGGCGACGCGCTCGCGTTGCTGGCTCAGAGTTTCGCCGAACCCCTGGTGAAGGAGAACGTTCGGTGAGGATTCTTGTGGTCGGCGGTGCCGGGACGATCGGGCGGCGGCTGGTGCCGAAGCTGCGGTCGCGGGGGCACGAGGTCGTCGTGGCCGGGCGGACGTCCGGCGAGGTGCGCGTCGATCTGGCCGAGCCGGAGACGATCGCGGCGATGTACCGCGAGGTCGGCGCGGTGGACGCGGTCGTGAGCATCGCCGCGCATGGTGCGTTGGACGACTTCGCGACGCTCACCTCCGCGGAGCTGCACGAGAACATGCGCGCCAAGTTCTACGGTCAGGTCGAACTCGTCCTCCAAGGGCAGCATCACGCGGCGGACGGGGCGTCATTCACGCTGACGTCCGGGATTTTCGCCGACGAAGCGTGGCCGCAGGTGACCGGCGGCGGGGTGATCAGCGGTGCGCTGCACAGTTTCGTGCTGTCGGCGGCGATCGAGCTGCCGCGCGGGATGCGGGTCAACGCGGTGAGCCCGACGTTGATCGGCGATTCGGCGGACGCGTTCAGCGAGTTTTTCCCGGGGATGCGCCCGGTTCCGATGGACGAATTGGTGCGGCACTACCTGAACTGCGTCGAAAGCGACATCACCGGCACCGTCGTCCGCGCCTACGCTTGACCGCGTTCGGCAAGGCTCTTACCTTTGACCCACCAGACATCGGATGTACGACGCCGCCGGCCGATGTGCCCCTTTCGTTCCTGGTCGGAAAGGACACTCCGCCATGCCGGATTCCCCTGGTTTCCCGCGCCGGACGGCGCTGCGCACGATCGTCGTGTCGGCGCTCGCCCTCCCGGTCCTGGCCGGTCCGCTGGCTCGCTGCGCCATTGCCGCGAGCCCGTTGTGGCATCCCGACCCGGTGAAGGACGGGCTGAAGGCGTTCGAGGGCGTCGAGGCTGATCGAGGCGGTCTGCATCCGGACCGGAAGTACGTGGTGGTCGAAGGAAATCACTACCGCTTCAATATCTGGCGCGACGACCGCGACACCACGGGCGGCGGCGAGCGGCAGCGGACCGAGACGAAGGGCATGGTGCAGAACGGTTCCGCGCTGAAGATGCGCGACGGCGAGACGTGGACGCTGTCGTACGAGATGTTCATCCCGGCGAGCCTGCACGGGACGAGCCGGTTCACGCACATTTTCCAGACGAAGACCCCGGCGACGAACGACGGTCCGTGGGTGACGCTCGATCTGGTCCGGGACGGCGGCGTGGAGATGATTTCCGCGCGCGCGTACGCGAATCCGGGCTCGCCGTCGATCGCGGCGGCGAAGCTGGCTCCATTGCGGGACAAGTGGATCACGGTCGAGTGGACGCTCACGCCGGGCGACGCGGGCGCGGCGGCGTGCGTGATCCGCAGCGACGCGGGTGCGGGGGCGCCGATCGCCGCGCAGGGCAGCAAGACCGGGGTGAAGCTGCCGGATCAGGGCGACTACGTGCGGCCGAAGTGGGGCATTTACCGTTCGGTGGAGAGCGCGCAGTCGGACATTCTCGACACGTACCTGCTGTTCCGGAACTACCGCGCGGACCGCAAGTAGTCGTCGTGAGTGTTGGCGCCGGTTCTAACCGGCGCCAACACTCACGACTCCGGGAGGAAGTCCTCGTCCTTGGGCTTCTTCCGCCACGCGGCGACGAGCCCGAGCGGGTCGGGGCGCAGCAGGGACGCGGCGGCGTAGAGGCTGACCACGACGACGATCGCGATGAACCACCAGTCGTAGAGCGCCTGCTCCCCCGTCGGGTAGTACACGAGAGTCACGAAGACCGAGATCGCCACGATCGCGGACAGGTTCCGCCGTTCCCACGGGAACGCGGAGATCAGCACGAAGCCCCAGGTGAGATACCACGGCAGGGTCGGCGGCATGAGGATCGCGACGGCCAGCAGCGTGATCGCGGCGCGGTAGACGGCCTCCTTGCCGCCGCCGCGGGCGAGCCACCACTGGCGGACGCCGAACACGACGAGGCCGACCATCGCGATGGCGCGGGCGACAGTGACGAACGGCGAGGGCTGGACGTTGGCGATGAGGTGGACGAGGTTGTAGACCGCCTCGCCGATGCCGCTGGGGAAGTTCAGCCAGTTGGTGATGAGCTGCGGGGCTTTGAGGCCGGACCACCAGCCGAGGTTGAGCGAGCCGAGCGAGACCCAGGTGCCGACGACGAACACCGGCAGGAACAGCCCGACCGCCGCGGCTCCGGCCTTGAAGAAGTTCTTCGTCTTCGACGGGCCGGCCATGTCCGCGGCCCACATCCAGACCATGAACGGCAGCGCGACGGCGGCGGTCGGCTTGATCAGCATGCCGATGGTGACGAGCACGACCGCGACGACGTGTCTGCGCTCGAGCGCGGCGAGCATCCCGATGGTGAGGAAGCCGAGCATCATCAGGTCGTTGTGCGGGCCGCCGAAGAGGTGGATGACCATCATCGGGCTGGCGACCGCGACCCACAGCGCGACCGGGAGCTTCCCGCCGAGGTGCTTGACGAGCCGGGGCAGCGCCCACAGCGTCATGCCGAGCCCGACGAGCAGGACGAGCCGGGTGAGGATGACGCCGGCGATCATGTGGTCCTGGGTGATCGCGACGATGCCCTTGGAGATCAGCAGGAACAGCGGCCCGTAGGGGGCGGGCGTGGTCTGCCACAGCGGGTGCACGTTCTGCACGACGTTCGGCAGCACGGGCAGCTCGGCGGGGCCGTTGGCGTACGGGTCGAGCCCGTAGAGCAGCTGCGCGCCCTGGCCGAGGTAGGAGAAGACGTCGCGGGTGAACAGCGGCGGCGACACGATCAGCGGCGCCATCCAGCACAGCGCGGCGATCAGGATCGGCTTGCTGCCGATGCGCCCGGCGAGCGCGTAGCGGCCGAGCCGGACCCACGCCCACACGACGAGGCCGAAGCCGCTGTAGAGCAGCGCGTTGGCGAGCGCGCGCCCGTGGCCGTAGCGGACCCACGAGAGGGGGCCGTGGCCGAGGACGGGGTCGCGGATGAGGATGCCGCCGGCGCCGAGCGCGGCGAGCATGAGGAGGGCGCTTCCGACCGTGCCCATGGCGATGGTCCGGTAGGGGAAGCGCGAAGGCGTCAGGAACCGCCGGTCGAGACTGCCGGCGTTCGGCTGCGCGTTGTCGGTAGTGGTGGCCATTTCGATCCAGAAGATTACCGGGTGCAGTCGGCCCGCCCCGCACTGGCTCCGGGCGCGCCCCGTTCGGCGCGCGCCCGGAGCGGACTGCGGTCAGGCCTCGGCCGCACTGCGCTGCGCGGTGCCCCCGGGGAGCGCCGCGAGCAGGGACTTCGTGTACTCGTGCTGCGGGTCGAGCAGGACCTGTTCGACGGTACCGGTCTCGACGAGTTCGCCGCGGTACATCACCGCGACCCGGTCGGCGATGTTCCAGGCCAGTCCGAGGTCGTGGGTGATGACGAGCGCGGAGAGGCCGAGCTGGCGGCGCAGCCGGAGCAGCAGCGCGAGGATTTCCCCGCGCACCGACGCGTCCAGCGAGGCCACCGGTTCGTCGGCGAGCAGCAGCGACGGTTCGAGCGCGAGCGCTCCGGCGATGACGACGCGCTGGCGCTGGCCGCCGGACAGCTCGTGCGGGAGCCGGTCGAGGTATTTCTCCGGCGGGCGCAGTTCGGCGGATTCGAGCGCTTTGAGCACGACGTCGCGTTCGTTCGGCAGACCGTGGATCCGGGGGCCTTCGGCGACCGCCTCGTACACCGTGTGGGCCGGGTTCAGCGCGCTCGTGGGGTCCTGGAGCACGAGCTGGACTTCCCGCCGGTACGCGCGCAGCCCGGCTCCGCTGGCGGGCACTGGCTTGCCGCCGTAGCGGACCGCGCCGGAGTCGGCCTTCTGCAGGCCGAGCAGCGTGCGGGCGAGGGTGGTCTTGCCGGAGCCGGACTGGCCGACCAGCGCGACGATCTCGTCCCGGCGGACCTGCAGGTTCACCCCGTTGACCGCGTGGATCCGCTTGCCCTTGCGGTCGCGGAACGCGACGTGCAGGTTCTCGGCGGCGAGCAGCGGCTGCTCGTCCGGTCCGGCGCGTTCCTCCGGTTCCGGCGGCAGCGGTGTCGCGGTGGCCGGGGCGTAGCGCGAGACGGGGTCGCCGACGGTCGGGAAGGCCGCGGCGAGGGCGCGGCTGTGTTCGTGCCGCGGCGAGGACATCAGCTCGGCGCTGGGGCGTTCCTCGACGACTTCGCCGTCGTACATGACCGCGATGCGTTCGCAAGTCGCGGCGAGCACGGACAGGTCGTGGCTGATCATGATCAGCCCGATGCCGCGTTCGGCGACGAGTTTCGACAGCACGGACAGCACCTGGGCCTGGACGATGACGTCGAGCGCGGTGGTGGGTTCGTCGGCGATCACCAGCCGCGGTTCGCAGGCCAGCGCCATCGCGATCATCACGCGCTGTTTCTGGCCGCCGGACAGCTCGTGCGGGTACGCGCCCGCCCGCGAGCGCGGCAAGTCGACCTGTTCGAGCAGTTCGGTGACCCGCGCCTGCACCTGGGCTTCGGACTGCGCCTTGGCTTCCGGCGTGTGCAGCCGGATCGGTTCGGCGATCTGCTCGCCGACGCGGCGGACCGGGTTGAGCGCGTGCATCGCGCCCTGGAACACCACCGACGCCTCGGCCCAGCGGACCGCGCGCAGCCGTCCCCAGCGCATGTCGCTGACGTCTTCGCCATCGAGCAGGATCTCGCCGGTGATCTTCGCGCTGCGCGGCAGGAGCCGGAGCACGCTCATCGCGACGGTGGATTTGCCGGACCCGGACTCCCCCGCGACGCCGAGCGTGCCGCCCGCGTCGAGGCGGAGGTCGACGCCGCGGACCGCGGGGACGTCGCCGCCGCCGGTGCGGTAGGTGACGCCGAGGTTTTTCAGTTCGAGCAGCGCGGTCACGAGTGCCGTCCTTTGAGCCGCGGGTTCAGCACGGTTTCGAGTCCGCGGCCGACGAGGGTGAACATCAGCACGACGAGCACGATCGCGATGCCCGGCGGGAGCAGGTTCCACCAGGCGCCGCGGGTGACCGCGCCGTTGTTGAGGGCGGTTTCCAGCATCGCGCCCCAGGAGATCGAGGTGGGGTCGCCGACGCCGAGGAAGGAGAGGGTGGCGTCGGCGATCACCGCGTTGCCGACCACGAGGGTGGTGTTGGCGAGCACGAGCGGGGCGACGCCGGGCAGCACGTGCTTGGAGACCACGTGCAGGTGGCCGCCGCCGAGCGCGCGGGCGCGTTCGATGTAGGGGCGGCTTTCGATGGTGAGCGTCTGGGCGCGGACCAGCCGGGCGGTGCTCGGCCAGGCGGTGACGCCGATGGCGAGCACGATGGTCCAGATCCCTTGCGGGAGCACGGCCGCCAGCGCGATCGCCAGCACCAGCGAGGGCAGCACGAGGAAGAAGTCGGTGAACCGCAACAGGATCGTCGACACCCAGCCGCCGAAGTGCGCGGCGGTGATGCCGATCAGGGTGCCGATGAACACGCTCAGCGCGGTCGCGCAGAACCCGACGAGCAGCGAGATCCTGGTGCCCCACACCGTCATCAGCAGCACCGAGCGGCCGTCGATGTCGGTGCCGAGCCAGAACTGGCTGTCGGGCGGGCTGAGCGGTTTTCCGGTGACGCGGGTGACGTCGAGGCCGCTCTGGTCGCTGATCAGCGGCAGCAGCAAGGCGAGCACGACGGTGAGCACGAGCAGGAAAAGCCCGGCGAGCGCGGCTTTCTGGGTGGCGAACTCGTGCCAGGTGCGGGCGATTCCGGCGCGGCGGCGGCGCCACGCGATCGCGCGGGGGCTTTCGGCGGTGGTTCCGGTCGCGGCGGTCATGCGGTACGCACCCTCGGGTCGAGCACGCGGTAGAGCAGCTCCGCGAACAGGTTCATCAGGACGACGGCGCTGGCGAGGACGATGAAAACCCCTTGCAGCACCGGCAGGTCCGGGCCGTGCAGCGCGTCGTAGGTGAGCTGGCCGAGCCCGGGCCAGCTGAACACCGCTTCGACGGTGACCGCGCCGGCGACGACCGAGCCGAACTGCATGAAGACCAGCGTCACGGTGGGCAGCAGCGCGTTCGGGACCGCGTGCCGTCGCCGGACGAGGTCGTCGCGCAGGCCTTTCGCGCGGGCGGTGGTGAGGTAGTCGGCGTTCATTTCGCCGAGCAGGGACGAGCGCATCACCAGCATGTACTGCGCGTAGAACACCGCGAGCAGGGTCAGGCACGGCAGGATCAGGTGGTGCAGCACGTCGAGGCCCTGCGCGAAGAAGCCGGGCCCGGCGTCGGGCGAGTGCATGCCGCGGCTGGGGAACAGGCCGTTGGTGGCGACGAGCAGCAGCAGGCCGAGCCAGAACTGCGGGACCGACCAGAAGGTCAGCGCGATCCCGGTCTGCGCGCGGTCGAAGAAGCTGTCGCGTTTCCACGCCGCGCGGATGCCGAGCCACAGCCCGAGCGCGACGGCCAGGACGGTCGCGCTGCCGACGAGCAGCACGGTCGGCCAGAGCCGTTCGCCGACCATGTCCAGCACCGGGCGGCGTTCGATGTAGGAATCGCCGAAGTCGCCTTGGAACAGCCCGACGAAGTAGTTCCCGAACTGCGCGAGGACGGGCTTGTCGATGCCGAGCCGCTCGCGCAGCTCGGCGATCTGGCCGGGGTCGGTGGGGCGTTCGCGGGCCATGAACGCGACCGGGTCGCCGGGCAGCAGCCGGAAGAGGAAGAACCCGAGGACGATCACCAGGAAGACGCTGGCGACCGCCTCGGAGATCTTGGCGAGGACGAACCGGAGGGTCCCGGTCCCGCCTCGGCGCTCGTCGGGGTCGGCGAGCACCGAGGCCTGGTCGGGCGCTATCGCTTGGCTCACCCGCGGTTCCCCCTCCGAGGGCTCGTCCGGCGGTCCGTGAAGGGGCCCCTCACGGACTCGCGCGCCGACGCCAGGGACTTGAGGCGGCGCTGCGTGCGGGATGTGTCGTCCGTGAGGGGAACCCTGAGGGACTCTGAGTCCCTCAGGGTTCCCCTCACGAACACGTCGGACTCGCGCGCGGGAGCGGGCGACTGGCACAGCATCGGGTTCACTCCCGGTCGTCGGCGGTTTTGCCGCGGCGGGACAGCGCGATGCCGCCGCCCACGAGCACGATGAGCACCACCGCGCCGACGACGATCCACACGGTCGGGCCGGAGCCGCTGTCCGACGAAGCGGCCGAAGCGTCGGCCGGGACCGCGCCGTAGACGCCCCAGTAGCCGGTCTGCTCGAGGATCGAGCCCTCGGGCTGCGGCTGCTTGCCGAACGAGGAGAACTTGTCGGAACGGTAGGCCTCGAGCGCGTTGTCGTAGTCGTAGACGACGTTCACGGCCTGGCTGTAGAGCCGCGCCTGAGCCTGCTTCACGTAGCCCGCGCGGACGCCCGGGTCGGTTTCGGCGAGCTGCTTGGCGTAGAGCGCGTCGTATTGCGGGTCGCAGAAGAACGTGTCGGTGGTGCCGCCCTTGCCCTGGGCGTTCGGCCGCGCGGCGCAGGTGTGCAGGGCCAGCGAGTAGTCCGGGTCCGGGTTGTTCGCGTAGCCGGAGATCGCGAGGTCGTAGTTGCCCGCGTTGGTGCGGTCGTTCAGCTCGTCGTCGGAGACCAGTTCCTGCTTCACCGAGATGCCGATGTCGTGCAGCCAGCCGGTGACGTACTGGGCGAGGCGCTGGTCGGGCGCGCGGTTCGCGTGGCCGGTGAGGCGCAGTTCGAGGCGCGCGCCGCCGGGTGCGGTGCGGATGCCGTCCTGGCCCTTCGGGTAGCCGGCCGCGTCGAGCGCGGCGTTCGCCGCGGCGAGGTCGAACTTGCGCGCCTCCCCTGGCGCCGGATCCCAGTGGTAGGCCGAGTAGATCGGCGGGATCACGCCGCCGCCGGGCTGGGCGTAGCCGCCGGCGACCTTGTCCACGATCGTCTTGATGTCGATCGACTGCGCGATCGCCTGGCGCACCCGGATGTCCTTGAGCACCGGGTTGCCGTTGCCGATCGGCTTGTTCTCCGAGTTCTCGACGCCGAAGTTGAGGTTGATTTCGTTGTAGCGGCGGCCGGGCGCCTTGTTCAGCGCGATGTTCGGCTGGTTCTTGAGCGCGTCGAACTGGGTCGGGGTGAGCCGGTTGATCACGTCGACCTCGCCCTGTTTGAGGGCGTTCACCGCGGCCTCGACGTCCTTGAACACCAACAGCTGCAGCTCGTCGACCTTGGGCGCGCCGCGCCAGTAGTTCTTGTTGGCCTTGAATTTGACGTATTCGTTCTGCTTGTACTCGGTGATCTGGTACGGCCCGTCGTCGACGCCGACGACCGGGATGGTGTCGGTCTTCGGATCGCTCAGGTCCTTGATCTGCGACCAGACGTGCTCGGGCACGATCGGGACGTCGAGCAGGTCCATCGACGACTGCACGGTCTTGGTCTTGATCACCAGCGTGGCGTCGTCCGGCGCGGCGACCGACTCGAAGCTCGCGACGTAGTTGCCGTTCGCGGTGCGCGCGGTGGAGTCGGTGAGCATCCGGTTGAAGGTGAACGCGGCGTCCTTCGCGGTGACCGGCTGCCCGTCGGACCACTTCGCGCCCTTGCGGATCTTGAACGTCCAGGTCAGCTTGTCCGGCGACGTCGTCCACGATTCGGCGAGCGCCGGCGCGGCCTCGGCCTTGTCCTGCGACGGGATCGTCAGGAATTCGTAGATGAACCGGCCGACCTGGGTCGACGCGGCGAGCCCGGCGGTGAACGGGTTCAAGTGGTCGATACCAGTGGTCAACGCGACCCGCAGCACCTTCGGCTGCGCCTGCTGTTGCGCGGTCGCCGTGCCCGCCAGCGGCAGAATCGCCAGCGTTCCTGCCATCACGACACCGAAAACGCGCCGCAACCCGTGCCGCGTCTGCTTATTTCGCACTTGAGAACCACCCCATCGTCAATCCCCGACCCCAGAGACGAAAAGTAACCACATACCGCGGGAAGCGCGCAATATGTGACGGCGCCGCTGCGTGTCCGATCGTTATGGTCGCGGCGCGGATCACTAGAGTGCCCGGCATGCGGATCCTGATCTCGGCCGACATGGAAGGCGCCACGGGGGTCACCTGGACCGACGACGTCGTGCCCGGGAGCCCGCAGTGGCAGCGGTTCCGGGGCATGTTCACCGGCGACGTCAACGCGGTGCTGGCCGGCCTGTACGCGGCGGGCGCGACCGACGTGCTCGTCAACGAGGCGCACTCGTCGCAGCGCAACCTGCTGCTGGAAGACCTCGACGAACGCGCGCGGATGCTGACCGGGCGGCACAAGCCGCTGTCGATGATGCAGGGCGTCGATTCCGGTGTGGACGGTGTGGTGTTCCTCGGCTACCACGCCGGGGCCGGGTTCGACGGCGTCCTGTCGCATACATACCTGGAAAACCAGATCACCGGCGTGTGGCTGGACGACGTGCCGGCGAGCGAGGGCAGGCTGAACGCGGCGATGGCGGCCGAGTACGGCGTGCCGGTGCTGCTGGTCAGCGGCGACGACCAGACCTGCGAGGACGCGCGCGACTACGCGCCGGACGCGGAACTGGTGCAGGTCAAGGAATGCGTGAGCCGGTACGCGGCGATCTGCCTGCCGCCGGCGCGCACGGCGAAGCTGCTGGAAACCGGCGCGCGGGAGTCGATGGCGCTGGCCGGGCGGACCGAGCGGACGCCGGGGCGGCACCGGATCGAGGTCGAGTTCGACGCGAGCCATCTCGCGCAGGCGACCGCGGTGATCCCGACCGTGGAGCAGACCGGGACGCGGCGGGTGGCGTTCGAGGCTCCGAGCATGACCGAGGCGATGAAGGCGTTCAAGGTGGTCACGGCCATCGCGGCAGGGGCGGTGCAGGGCATTTATGGCTGAGGTCGACGTTGTTTCGCTGTGTGCGGACCTGATCCGGTTCGACACCACCAACTGGGGCGACGGGGAGGCCGCGGGCGAACGCCTCGCCGCCGAGTACGTCGCCGAATTCCTTGACCGGCACGGGGTTCCGTCGCGCATTCTGGAGCCCGAACTCCAGCGGTCGAATGTTGTCGCGCGGATTCCGGGCACCGATCCGACGCTGCCGGCGCTGCTCGTGCAGGGGCATCTGGACGTGGTGCCCGCGGCGGCCGCCGATTGGTCTGTACCGCCGTTTTCCGGCGAGGTGCGGGACGGGTTCCTGTGGGGCCGGGGCGCGGTCGACATGAAGGATTTCTGCGCGATGGTGCTGGCCGCCGTCGCGTCCGGGCTGCGGCCGCGGCGGGATCTCGTGCTGGCGTTCGTGGCCGACGAGGAGGACCGCGGCGACTACGGCGCGCACTGGCTGGTCAAGGAGCACGCGGACCTGTTCGAGGGCTGCGCGGCGGCGATCAGCGAATCCGGCGGGTACAGCTATCACGTGCCCGCCGCGGACGGCCGGAAAGTGCGGCTGTACCCGGTCGGCACCGCTGAGCGCGGGACCGCGCACCTTCGGCTCACCGCGCACGGGCGCGCCGGGCACGGGTCGCGGCCGAACTCGGAGAACGCGGTCGTGCGGCTGGTCGGTGCGTTGCAGCGGATCGCGGACCACCGGTGGCCGGTGCAGCTGACGCCGACCGTGCGCGCGTTCCTGGAGCGGACCGGTGCGGCTTTGGGCGTGCCGGTGGATCTCTCTTCGGGCGACGCGGTCGACGAAACCGTGGCGCGGCTGGGGACGGCCGGGTCGCTGGTGGTGCCAACGGTGCGCAACAGCACCACGCCGACGATGCTCGACGCCGGGTACAAGGTGAACGTGATCCCGTCGACCGCTACCGCGCAGGTCGACGTCCGGGTGCTGCCGGGGACCGAGGACGAGCTGTTCGCGGTGGTGGATTCGTTGCTGGGCGAGGGAGTCACGCGGGAATTCGTGGCGCATCAGCCGCCAGTGCAGGCTCCGGTGGATTCGCCGTGGTTCGACGCGATGGCCGAGGCGTTGCGGGCGGAGGACCCGGAAGCGGTCGTGGTGCCGTATTGCATGGGCGGCGGGACGGACGCGAAGGCGTTCACGCAGCTGGGAATGGCGTGTTACGGCTTCGCTCCCCTGGCGCTGCCGGAAGGCTTCCCGTACCGGGCGATGGCGCACGGCGTGGACGAGCGGGTGCCGGTGGACGGGCTGCGGTTCGGCACGCGGGTCCTGACGCGGTTCCTCCAGGACTGCTGAGGTGCTCGTGAGTGTTGATCACGGTTCTAACCGTGATCAACACTCACGACGGGTCGACGCGCCGGACGGTCACCAGCCAGGCCGGGAGCCCCTCCGGCGCGAACCGGGCGACGATCCGGCTGTCCCTCAAAGTCTCGATCCGCCAGCCGTTGTCGTCGCGGAAAGGCGCTTCCAGTTCCGCTTGCGTGACCGGGTGCGGGCCGGAGTCCGAGCCTTCGTCGCGGAAGCACAGGACGTGCAGCCTTGCGCCCGGTTCGGTGACGGACGCGAGGCTGGCGACGTAGGTCCGGCGTTCCCGGGCGTCGAAGGTGTGGAACAGCCCGCAGTCGAGAACGGTGTCGAAGATCCGGTCCAAAGTGGACAGCCGGAACGCGTCCCCGACCGAGAACTCGGCCGCGAGACCGCGAACCCGGGCTTTCTCTTTCGCTTGTGCGACCGCGGTTTCCGCGACGTCGATGCCCACAATGGACAGTCCGGTCGCGGCGAGGTGCAGCGCGTTCTCCCCGGTGCCGCATCCGGCGTCGAGGACCGTACCGCGGAACGCGCCCTCGGCGGCGAGTTCCGCGATCGCCGGTTGCGGACGGCCGAGGTCCCACGGGGCCGGACCGTCCTGATAGGACTCGTCCCACGGACGGCCCGCGGACCGTTCATGGGACGTCTCGGGACGGTCCTCGGTCATCAGCGGGTGAACTCCGCCCACCAGCGGGCGTCGTCGCGGACCCGTTCCAGCGAGACGAGGGTGACGCCGTCGCGACCGAAGGATCCGACCTCGGCCTTGCTGAGCGGCCACGGCGGTCCGGCCCAGGTGTCGAGGTCGATGCTTTCCTCGGCGACCGCGCCGACGACGAGCGTGCCGCCCGGGGCGACGAAACCGGAGACCGAGGCGATGGCCGGGTCGTGGACGTCTTTGGGCATCGACTGGACGGTCATGATCTCCACGACCAGGTCGAAGGCGTAGTGGAATTCCGCGGGCGGGGTGAGCAGGTCCGCGGTGCGGTAGGAAACGGTCGTGTCCGGGAAGCGGTTGAGCACGGCTTTGATCGCGCTGGGCGAGACGTCGAAGGCGGAGGTCTCGTATCCGGAGGCGGCGAGGAGTTCGGCGTCGTCGGCCATCCCGCAGCCGACGACGAGGGCGCGGCGTCCGTTGCCAGGCCGGTCGGCGATCCACGCGGCGAGTTCCGGGGAGGGCTCGCCGCGGTACCACGGCACGACGGCCTCTCCGGCTTCCGCGGCCGCGTAGAGGGGCTCGAACCACCCGGTGGGGTCACCGTTGGCGAGTGCGAGTCCGGCCCGGCGGCGGGCTTCCTCGTCCGGATCGATGGCGTCGTCTGGCATGGGCTCTGTTATACCCGCCGGGCCTCGGCGCCGGTGCGCTCGACGGGCCGGACGGGACCACCCAGTTGCCGCAGTCGCGGCGCTCGGCGGTTGTCCGTTTCCGGTCAGGTTTGCGGGGCGGCCTTGACATCGATGTCACCCGCGAGTTGAGCTTCCGGGGCCCCCGAGTCCCGACTCGTTTCCCCATCCCTGATCCCCCTGACGAACTGGGAGCAATGATGCCCCGAAGCGCCAGACCGTTCCACGTCGTGCTCGCCGCGGCCGTGGCGGCGGCGGGCCTGGTCGTCCTTCCCGCCGCGGCCGGCGCCGCGCCGGGCGAGGCCGCCCCGCCGGACTTCGTTTCTTCGTTCGAGCCGAACGATCCGCAACCGACGCAAGACGCCGTCGACACCGATGCCGCCGGGAAGCCGCGGGCTTCGGGCGTCGACGGCGCGAACGGGACCGCGATTCCCGGCGACATCCGGGGCAAGGTCACCGACGTCAGCGCGACCAGCGAGAACACTGGTGGCGGCGAGGTCGCCGCGAATCTGATCGACGGCAGCACGGGCACGAAGTGGCTGTCGTGGGATCCGACCGCGTCGGTGACGTTCACGCTGTCCGAGCCGACGAAGATCACGCACTACGCGATCAGCTCGGCCAACGACTTCCCCGGCCGCGATCCGCGGGACTGGACGCTGCAGGGCTCGAACGACGCCCAGCAGTGGACGGACCTGGACAAGCAGTCCGGCCAGTCGTTCGCGAACCGTTTCCAGCAGAACGACTACAAGCTGGCCGCGCCGAGTGCCGCGTACACGTACTACCGGCTGAACGTCACGGGCAACAACGGCGACAGCATCATGCAGATGTCCGAGCTGCTGCTGGCCAACGACGATCCGGCCCCGCCGCCGTTGCCGAACATGCGCAGCGTGGTCGACTCCGGGCCGACGTCGGGCTACACCAACAAGAACCGGGTCGGGTTCACCGGGAAGAAGGCGTTCCGCTATTCCGGCAGCCAGCCCAAGGCCGGGCACGGCTACTCCTACAACAAGGCCTACGACGTCGACCTCCCGGTGACCGGGACGACCGAACTGTCGTACAAGGTGCAGCCGCAGTTCGTCGAGGGCGATCTCAAGTACCCGAGCACGAACGTCGCGGTCGACCTGGACTTCACCGACGGCACGCATCTGCGCGACCTCGGCGCGACGGACCAGTACGGGTTCCCGCTGACGCCGGAGGGCCAGGGCGCGAGCAAGGTCCTCTACGCGAACCAGTGGAACCTGGTGCGTTCGGCGATCGGGCGGGTCGCGGCGGGCAAGACGATCGACCGGATCGCGATCGGCTACGACAACCCGAACGGCCCGGCCCAGTTCGCGGGATGGCTGGACGATCTGAAGATCTCCGCGACGCCGACGCCGCCGGCCAGCACCCGGCCCAGCGACAACGTGCTCACCACGCGCGGCACGATGGCGAACGGCACGTTCTCCCGGGGCAACAACTTCCCGGCGACCGCGGTGCCGCACGGCTTCAACTTCTGGACTCCGGTGACGGACGCGGGTTCGGCGAGCTGGCTGTACAACTACCACTCGCAGAACAACGCGGACAATCTTCCGGCGTTGCAGGCGTTCAGCGTGAGCCACGAGCCGAGCCCGTGGATGGGCGACCGGCAGAGCTTCCAGGTGATGCCGTCGGCGGCGAGCGGGGTGCCGGACGCGAACCGCGACAAGCGGGCGCTGCCGTTCACGCACGACAACGAGGTGGCGCGGGCGCATTACTACGGCGTCACGTTCCAGAACGGGATCAAGACCGAGATCGCGCCGACGGATCACGCGGCGATGATGCGGTTCTCGTTCCCGGGCAACGATTCCAGTCTGATCTTCGACAACGTCAACAACTCCGGCGGGCTCACGCTCGACCCGGCGAACGGCACGCTCAGCGGGTACTCCGACGCGAAGAGCGGGCTGTCCGCGGGCGCCGGGCGGATGTTCGTCTACGCGACGTTCGACAAGCCCGTCACGACCGGCGGCAAGCTGACCGGGCAGAACCGGGACAACGTGACCGGGTATCTGCGGTTCGCCGCGGGCGCGGACAAGACCGTGACGATGCGGATCGCGACGTCGCTGATCAGCGTGGACCAGGCGAAGAAGAACCTGGAGCAGGAGATCGCCCCGAACGCCGGGTTCGACTCGGTGCGGGACGCGGCGCAGCAGGCGTGGGACAAGCAGCTCGGCGTGATCGAGGTGCAGGGCGCGTCGAAGGACCAGATGGAGACGCTGTACTCCAACCTGTACCGGCTGTTCCTGTACCCGAACGAGGGTTTCGAGAACGTCGGCACGAAGGAAGCGCCGAAGTACCAGTACGCGAGCCCGGTTTCGCCGAAGAGCGGAACAGACACCGCGACGCAGACCGGGTCGAAGGTCGTCGACGGGCAGACGTATGTCAACAACGGCTTCTGGGATACCTATCGGACCACCTGGCCTGCCTACTCGCTGCTCACGCCGGACATGGCGGGCAAGATGGTGGACGGTTTCGTGCAGCAGTACCGCGACGGCGGCTGGATCGCGCGCTGGTCCTCCCCCGGTTACGCGGACCTGATGACCGGCACCAGCTCGGACGTCGCGTTCGCTGACGCCTACCAGAAGGGCGTGACGAACTTCGACGTCAAGTCGGCCTATGACGCGGCGTTGAAGAACGCCACGGTGACGCCGCCGAACTCGGCGGTCGGCCGCAAGGGGCTGGACCAGTCGGAGTTCCTGGGCTACACGCCGAACTCGACCGGCGAGGGCTTCTCGTGGGCGATCGAGGGCTACGTCAACGACTTCGGCATCGCGAACCTGTCGAAGAAGCTGTACGACCAGGCCGCGGCGAACGACCCGCGCAAGGCGGAGTACCTGGAGAACTACCAGTACTTCACCAGCCGCGCGCAGCAGTACGTGAACCTGTTCGACCCGAGCACCGGGTTCTTCCAGGGCAAGGACGCGAGCGGGAAGTTCACCAAGGACAAGGCCGCCTACGATCCGCGGCAGTGGGGCGGGGACTACACCGAGACCGACGGCTGGAACATGGCCTTCACCGTGCCGCAGGACGGGCAGGGGCTGGCGAATCTGTACGGTGGCAAGGACAAGCTGGGCGCCAAGCTCGACCAGTTCTTCGCCGACCAGGAGACCGCGAACTACCCGGGCAGCTACGGCGGCGTGATCCACGAGATGCGGGAGGCGCGGGACGTGCGGATGGGCCAGTACGGCCACTCCAACCAGCCCTCACATCACATCCTCTACATGTACGACTACGCGGGCCAGCCGGCGAAGACGCAGGCGAAGGTGCGCGAAGCGGTGTCGCGGCTGTACACCGGCAGTGAGCTGGGCCAGGGCTACGCGGGCGACGAGGACAACGGCGAGATGTCCGCGTGGTACGTGTTCAGCTCGCTGGGCTTCTACCCGCTGCAGATGGGCAGCCCGGACTACGCGATCGGGTCGCCGCTGTTCACCAAGGCGACCGTGCACCTGCCGGGCGGGGACCTGGTGATCAACGCGCCGAAGAACTCGGCGAAGAACGTCTACGTCCAGGGTCTCAAGGTCAACGGGAAGAACTGGACGTCGACGTCGCTGCCGCACGACGTGCTCGCCCACGGCGCCACGCTCGACTTCGACATGGGCCCGAACCCGTCGACGTGGGGCACCGGCGCGGGCGACGCGCCGAAGTCGATCACCACCGGCGACGCGGTGCCGACGCCGCTGCACGACGAGACCGGGCCGGGGCTGGGCACGCTGTCCACTTCGGACGGTTCGGACGCGTCGGCGTTGGTGGACAACACTTCGCGCACGCAGGCGAAGGTGACGGGTGCGGTACAGTACCAGCTGAAGTCCACGGATGAGGCGGTCACGCACTACACGCTCACCTCCGGCACCGGCGCGGGCGACGCGAAGAGTTGGACGCTGAAGGGTTCGTACGACGGGAAGAACTGGTCGGTGGCCGATCAGCAGACCGACCAGTCGTTCCAGTGGCGGCAGCAGACGCGGGCGTTCGCGGTGAAGAACCCGGCGCATTACGCCTACTACCGGCTGGAGGTCACCGCGACCACCGGCGGTCCGGCGACGCTGGCGGAGTTCGAGCTGCTGGGCCGTCCGGACGCCTCGTGCACGAAGACGCTGACCGGCGTGCAGAACGGCCCGCTGACCGTGTCGAGCGGTGTGGTGTGCTTGAACGGCGCGACGGTGTCGGGTCCGGTGAACGTGGCGCGCGGCGCTTCGCTGATCGTGCGCGGCGGCCAGATCACCGGCCCGCTCGCGGCGGCCGGTGCGGCGCAGGTGGTGCTGAACCGGACGAAGGTGGCCGGTCCGGTGTCGATCACCGGCTCGACCGGGCCGGTGTCGATCGAGCTGACCGACATCTCCGGTCCGGTGAACCTGACCGGTAACCAGGGGCCGCTGATCACGAGCAGCACCGTGGGCGGGCCGCTGGCCTGCACGGGCAACTCCCCCGCCCCGACGGATCACGACCTCGCCAACACCGTCCGCGGCCCGTCCGCCGGACAGTGCGCGAAGTTCTGATCGGCTGTCCGTGAGGGGAACCCTGAGGGACTCTGAGTCCCTCAGGGTTCCCCTCACGGCTGTTTATTGGCTGGCTCGCGCGCCCAGCGGCTGGGTCAGCGCGCACGACGGCGACCAGCTGGTCGGGTTCGCGAACGTCGCGTGGGACGGCGCGGACCACGCGTTCCTCCTCGACCCGAAGGTGCACGCGGACTGGCAGCACCGCGGCATCGGCACCGAACTCGTCCGCCGCGCGCGGGACGCCGCTCGGGACGCGGGCTGCGAGTGGCTGCACGTGGACTTCGAACCGCAGCTGCGTCCGTTCTACTTCGGCGCCTGCGGTTTCGTCTCCACCGACGCGGGGTTGATCCGGCTCACCGCGAGCTGATCCGGCACCGCCGGTGCGGGAGCGATTACCGTGGGGGCCGTGACCACGGCTGCGTTCTTCTCCTCGTTCGAAGCGGGCGATCCGCAGCCGGTAGCAGGGGCGCGAGTGGACAACGGGCCGCGCCGGTCGCCGACCGCGAGGACCGGCGTCGGGTTCAGCGGGTTGAAAGCCTTGCGCTACCAGGCCGGGCCGACCGTGACGCTGTTCGAGGTGGACGTTCCGGTGACTGACCACAGTGCACTGTCGTATGTGGTCTTCCCGGAGTCCGACGGCCCGAGCAGCACCCGCGTCGCGCTCGACGTCGAGTTCGACGACGGCAGCCGCGCCGGGTTCTCCCCCGAGGCGAAGAACCTCTACGTCGACCAGTGGAACCTGGTGCGCCGTCCGCTGAAAGCGTTCGCGGGACGGCGGGTGCGGCGCATCCTGCTGGCGACGGATGCGACAGGCTGGCTCGACGACGTCCGGATCGCCGAACATCCGCCGGAGCGCAAGGACCCGGTCGACTGGGTCCGCACGACCCGCGGCACGCATTCCAGCAGCGAGTTCTCGCGCGGCAACACCTTCCCGGCCACCGCGGTCCCGCACGGCTTCAACTTCTGGACCCCGGTCACCGACGCCCGGGCGCTGAACTGGTTCTACTCGTATCACCGGCACAACGACGAGCGGAACGAGCCGCGGCTGCAGGCGTTCGGGCTCAGCCATCAGCCGAGTCCGTGGATGGGCGACCGGCACACCTTTCACCTGATGCCCGGCACCGGACCGGTCGAGACGGACCGCGTGCGGCGTTCCCTGGCGTTCAGCCACGACGACGAGACCGACCGGGCGCACCATTACGGTGTCCGGTTCCGCACCGGAATCACCGCGGACGTCGCGCCGTCCGAGCACGCGGCGATGTTCCGGTTCGCGTTCCCCGACGGCCGCGGCTGGGTGTTGTTCGACAACGCCCGCAACCGCGGCGGCCTCCGGATCGACGCCGAGCGCGGGGTCGTCACCGGCCACACCTGGGTGCGGAGCGGGCTGTCGACCGGCGCGCGGCGGATGTTCGTGTACGCGGAGGCTGATCAACGCCCGGTCGGCGGCGGGCGGGTCCGGCGGCCGTTCTGGCGGACGGTGACCGGGAGCCTCGAGTTCGCCGAGCCCGTGGTGGCGCTGCGGATCGCGACGTCGCTGATCAGTCTCGCGCAGGCGCAACGGAACCTGGAGCTGGAAATCCCGCCGGGCACGACGTTCGGCCAGGTCCGGGACCGGGCGCGGGAACGCTGGCAGGAGGTGCTCGGGCGGGTCGAGCTGGAAGGCGCGTCCGAGGACGAGCTGACCACTTTCTACTCGTGTCTCTACCGGCTGTTCCTTTATCCGAACGTCGCGCACGAGAACACGCCGCGCGGCATCCGGCACGCGAGCCCGGTCGTGCGGAGTTTCCGGCCGAGCACGCGGCGGCGCACCGGCGCGAAGGTCGTGGACGGCGAGCTGTACGTCAACAACGGCTTCTGGGACACCTACCGCACGACATGGCCCGCGTACGCGCTGCTCGCGCCGCGCCAGTGCGGCCGGATGGTCGACGGTTTCGTGCAGCAGTACCGCGAAGGCGGCTGGATCGCCCGGTGGTCCTCCCCCGGCTACGCCGACCTGATGACCGGCACCAGCTCCGACGTCGCGTTCGCCGACGCGTACCTGAAAGGCGTCACGAACTTCGACGTCGAGGCCGCTTACGACGCCGCGCTCAAGAACGCCACCGTCACGCCACCGCGCGCGAGCGTCGGCCGCAAGGGACTCGACCGCTCCGCGTTCCTCGGCTACACCCCGACCTCCACGCGCGGCGGCCTGTCTTGGGCGCTCGAAGGCTGCCTCAATGACTTCGGCCTCGCCAATCTGTCCGACGCGCTCGCCCGGGAAAGCAGCGGAGCGCGGGCCCGCCGGTTCGCCGACAACGCTGTCTACTTCCGCCAGCGCGCCCAGCACTACGCCCATCACTTCGACGCGCGGATCGGCTTCTTCCAGGGCCGCACTCTCGACGGCGGCTGGCGGCGCCCGGCCGCCGGTTTCGACCCCGAGGAATGGGGTCCGGATTACGTGGAGACCAACGCCTGGAACACCGCGTTCTCCGCGCCGCACGACGGCCCCGGTCTCGCCGCGCTCCACGGCGGCCCGGCAGGTCTCGAGGCGAAGCTCGACGAGTTCTTCCGGATCCCGGAGACCGGGCAGGGCGGCCGGATCCACGAGATGACCGAGGCCCGGGACGTGCGGATGGGCCAATACGGGCACTCCAACCAGCCCTCGCACCACATCCCGTTCGTCTACGCGTTCGCCGGAGCCCAGGCGAAACTCCAGCGGACCGTCCGCGAAGTGCTGCGCCGGCTGTACCTCGGCAGCGAACTCGGCCAGGGCTATCCAGGGGACGAGGACAACGGCGAAATGTCGGCCTGGTATGTCTTCACCGCCCTCGGTCTCTACCCGTTGACCGTCGGCAGCCCGCGCTACGCGGTGTGCGCGCCGCTGTTCCGCTCCGCCACCGTGCACCTCGAGAACGGAAAGGACCTGGTGATCCGAGCACCCCGCGCCGCGACTGCCGACAGCGAGCCCGATACGCCGTACGTGCACGGCCTGACTGTCGACGGCGAACCGCACCCTTCGGCCACCCTCGCGCACGCCGTCCTCGCCCGCGGCGCCGTGCTGGAGTTCGACGTCCGCGCCGAGCCCGGCGACTGGGGTGCCGAACCGGTCACCCCGGTCGCGCCTGCGCCGCTCACCGACCTCACGGGCACCGGCATCGCCGCTTTGACGGACAACACCAGCCGCACCCAGGCCGTCTTCCGCACCCCGAGGCCGACCATCTCTTTCACCACCGAAGGCGAGCCGCGCGAAGTCGTCCTCTACACGCTCACTTCCGGCGGCAGCGCAGGCGATCCGCGGGATTGGGTGCTCGAAGGCTCCGACGACGGACAGCAGTGGCGGACCCTGGACGAACGCTCCGGCGAGGTGTTCCGCTGGCGGCGCCAGACCCGGCCGTTCGTGCTTGCCGATCCCGCCGCGTGCCGGCACTACCGGCTGCGGGTCCGCGCCTCGACCCGGCGGCGCGTCGCCCTCGCCCAGTGGGAGCTGCTGGCCCGATGATCACCGATGTACGCAACGCCTTCCTCGACCGGCTGGCGGCCGCCGACCCCGGCCTCGTCCGGCTGCGGCTCGCCGCGTCGGCGGTGCTCGGCATCGTGCTCGCGGTCCTCGCGATGCTGCCGCTGCATTTCCCGCTCACCACCACGCTCGTCGCGGCCATCGCGGCGATGATGAGCGCGTTCACCGTCAACGACGCGACCAGCGGCGGCCAGGCCGTCACGCTGCTCCTCGCACTCGTGGTCGGAGCCGCCTCCATCACCGCCGCCTGTTTCGGCTCCGCCTACGCGCCGCTCGACAGCGTCGTGTTCGTGCTGCTGATCTTCGTCGCGGTGTACGTGCAGCGGTTCGGCGCGCGCGGCATCGCGCTCGGGTCGATGGCGTTCTTCCTGTTCTTCTTCCCGATGTTCCTGCAGGCGCACCTCGCGCAGGTGCCGCACCTGCTGATCGCGCTGGCGACCGGCGTCGCGGCGAACGCGGTCATGCGGTTCCTTCTCTTGCGCCGCAACGCCGAGAGCGAGTTGATCCGCTACCGGCAGGCCTTCCGCGCGCGGCTCGGAGCGGCCGTCCGGGCGACGGAGTCCTACATCTCGTCCGGCGGTTCGGACCGCAGCAACCGGCAGATCCGCACGTCGGTCGAGCGGCTGCACGAGGTGGTCCTGCTGATCGAGGACCACGCTCCCGACGTGGTCGACGACCGCCGTGCCGATCAGCTGCGCCGCCGGGTGATCGAGGTCGAACTGGCCGTGCAGTGGCTGGTGATCACCGTGCGGCGGACGTGCTCGCAGCCGTTGCCCGAAGGCGTCGCGGACGATCTCGTGGCCCGGCTGTCCCGGTTCCGGTCGCTGATGGAACGCGATCCGCGCGACCTGCCGCTGATCAGCGAGACCGGCGAGTACAGCCGGATGCTGGTGGAAGGCAGCCGGATCGACGAACGTGCGCACCCCGGCGACGGCGTCCGCCGCGCGATCGCCGAACTGGCCGTCGCGGACGACCGGGCGCAGCGGATCGCGAGCCTGCAGGCAGGAGTGGACTTCCTGGTCGAAGAGGACGAGGAAGACGAACCGCCCAAGGTGTTCGCCTACGACAACCAGACCCGCGGCGCAATCCAGGCCGTGCTGGGCGGCGGACTCGCCGTCCTGGCCGGGCAGCTGATCTCGCCGCAACGCTGGTACTGGGCGGTGCTGACGGTGTTCGTCGTCTTCATCGGCACGTCCAGCGCGGGCGCGCGGTTCGTGAAGGGCATGCGCCGCACCGGCGGGACGCTGCTGGGCATCGTCGGCGGCGTCGCGCTGGCATTGCTGGTCAGCGGCAACACCCCGGCGATCCTGACGCTGTTGCTGGTCTGCGTCTTCGGCATGGTCTACACGGCGCGGGTTTCGCAGTTCCTGATGGCGTTCTTCGTGACGAGCATGCTCGGCCTGCTCTACAGCCTGCTCGGCACGTTCAGCATCGAGGTGCTGTGGATCCGGGTCGCCGAAACCGCGGTCGGCGCGGCGTGCGGGCTGCTCGCCGCCGTAGTGGTGCTCCCGGTCCGCACCCGCGCCGTGATGCTCGACGACATCGCGATCGCACTCGACGAACTGCACGAGTTCATCGAGTCCGCGGCGACGCTGCTGTCCGGCCGGGAGAACGTGAACATCATCGAGATGTCCCGAGACCTGGACCGGGCGGTCGAGCAGGTGCGGCTGACGATCGAACCGCTCACCCACCCGATCAACCTGCGCAGCGCCCGCCGCGACTACGGCTGGCACGTCCTGACCACCTTGGAGGGCATCGCCTTCCGCGCCCGGCACGTCGCCGCCCGCGCGCAGCCCGGCCAGCTCGACGGCCCGGTCGCGGAACGGCTGGACCAGTTCGCCAGCCGGATCATCGCGAACGTCGACCTCGTGCACGAGGCAGTCAGCAACCCGGGCAGCACGCGGCTGCGCAAGCTCGTCCGCGACGACGGAACCCCGGTCGCCGACCGGATCGACGAGGCCGAAACCCGCGCCGTGCTGTCCAGCCTGAGCCACCTCGACGAGGGACTCATCGCGCTCGGCCGCGTGCTAGGCGTCGGCGCGCAGGACCCCCTGCGGCACAGCTGACCTACGCGGAGGCGGCGTCGAGAATCCGCAGCTCGTCGTCGCTCAGCTGCACGTCCTGCATCGCGACCAGCGCGGGCACCTGCTCGACCGTCCGCGCGGACGCGATCGGCGCGGCCACTGTCGGCTGCTGCGCGAGCCAGGCCAACGCGACCGTCGGCATCTCCGCACCACGAGCCTTGGCGACCTCCTCCAGCGCCGCCAGCACCTTCACGCCGTGCTCGGAGTCCGCGTAACCGCCCGCGAGACCAGGCAAGTTGCGGATGTTGTCGACCTGCTGGCCCGGCCGGTACTTGCCGGTCAGGAACCCGGACGCGAGACCGAAATACGGGACGCAGGCCAGCCCGTGCCGCTCCGCGATCCCCCGCCGCTCGCTCTCGTACTCCCGCGCGACGAGGTTGTACTTCGGCTGCAACGCGACGTATTTCGCCAGCCCCTCGCGGTCGGAGAACTCCAGCGACGCGGCCAGCCGTTCCGGGCTGATGTTCGACGTCCCGATCGCCTGGACCTTGCCCTCCTGCACCAGCTCGTCGAGCGCGGCGACGATGTCCCCGACCGGGACGGACTCGTCGTCGAAATGCGTGTAGTACAGGTCGATCCGGTCGATCCCCAGCCGCCGCAACGATTCCTCGGCCGCGGCCTTGATGTTCGCCGGAGCGAGACCCTTGAACCGCGGGCTGTCCCCGACCTTCGTCGCGACGACCACGTCGTCCCGGTTGCCGCGAGCGGCGAGCCACTTGCCGATGATGGTCTCGGACTGCCCGGCCTCGTTGCCCGGGAAGTGGTACATGTACGAATCGGACGTGTCGAGGAAGTTCCCGCCCGCCTCGGCATAGGCGTCCAGCACGGCGAACGACGCCGTTTCGTCGGCCGTCCAGCCGAACACGTTCCCGCCGAGGCACAGCGGTGAGACGGCGAGGTCGGATGAGCCCAGAGTGCGAAGTGCGACCATGATCGCATTCAAGCACTCCCGGCCCGCGGAATGCCCGCGGCGACGAGAGATTCTGCCCGCCCGTACCTTGCCCTGCCGCGCGACTGGCAAGATCGTCCTTCTCGGACAGCTTTCTGGGGAGGCAGCTGATGAGAAGACCGGCGCTCGGCGATCCGCTCTGGCTCGGGCAGTACCGGGTGCTCGCGGAACTGGCCCGGAACGAGAAGACCCGGGTGCTGCTCGGCAGCGGACCGGACGACCGCCTGGTCTCGCTCCGGACGTCCGCCGCCAACGGGTTCCGCACCGAAATCGCAGCGTTGAGCGTGGTCTTCGATGCCGATCCGGACGCCTCCACGCCATGGCTGGCTCAGGAATTCCATCCCGGCCCCGCCCTGCGGGACGTGCCCGGAGCACTGCCCGAACCGGCGGTGCTCCGGCTGGCCGCCGGAATCGCGGCCGACCTGACCCAGCTGCACAGCGCCGGACTCGCGCACGGACAACTGACGCCGTCCCACGTCCGGTTCACCAGCAGCGGTGCAAGGCTCGTCGCCCGCGCGACCGGCGACGACCCCACCGACGACCTGTTCGCGCTCGGCACGCTTCTGGTCGGTCAGTCCGCGCTTCCCGAGGCACTTCGCCCGTGCCTCGCGGAGAACCCGGCCGACCGGCCCACCGCCGCCGAACTCCTCGAAGCGATCGGTCCGGCTGTCGAACCGTGGCCGCCCGCCGTCGAGAAGCTCATCGCCGAGCGCACCGCCGAACTCGCCCAGTACCTCGACGGCCAGCCAGTACCGGACAAGACCGACCCGGTGATCTACCAGCTCACCGATTCCCCGGACTCCCCGCCGCCTCCGCGCCGCCCGGCACCGCGCCGGGGAATCCTGATCGGCGCGCTCGCCCTGGTGATCGCCGGACTCGCCGCCTGGATCGCCTGGCCGGACCCGCCCGCGCTCCCGCCGGCACCGCAACCGCCGCTCGTCGAATCCGGATTCCTCACCGCCCGCGGAGATCCGCAACTCCTTGCGTTCAACCACGACAGCCGGCTCCTCGCCACGGTGAACGCCGACTTCACCGTCGACGTCCTGGACCTCGTGACACGCAAACCGGTCGGCCCGCGCATCGGCCCCTTCCCCGACTCCGGCAACACCGGGCTGGCTTTCCGCCCCGACGGCATCGCCCTGGTCGCCTCTTGGGTCAAAGACAAGCGGTTCACGGCGCAAACCTGGGATCCGCGAACCGGCCGGAAAATCGGCGAACCCCTCGTGCTCGAAAACATCGACGGCTACGGCAGCTGGCCCACGCTCAGCCACGACGGCAGCGTCGCGGCGGTGCCGATGGCCTCCCCGCGCAGACTCGAACTGTGGCGGGTCGCCGACCGCACTCGCATCGGCAGCGTCGAAACACCGGCGACGTTCCGGTACTCGCAGTTCAGCCCCGACGGACGCACGCTCGCCGTCTACGAGTGGGACGGCCACTCCGCCCACCCCAGCCAGCTCGACCTGTGGGACACCGCTTCGCTCCGGATGCGGGGAAACCCGATCGCCTTCGCCGAAACCGAGCGGCTCTGCTGCCTGGCCTTCCGGCCCGACGGCCGGACGCTGATCACCACCTCGAGCGGCGGGATCGGCTCGGTGCAGAAGGTGCGGCAGTGGGACACCGCCACGCACAAGGAGATCCGCCCGGCCTTTCCCCTGACCCAGGATCCCGGCAACGGGGAAATGAAAGACGGCTTCCCCACCATGGCTGTCCCCGGGATGGACGACCAGCACCTCATCGCGCTCGCGACGGGCACCGTCACGGTCCGGGACCTCGACGGCAAACAGGACGGAGCCGGTCTCCCCGGAATCCTCACCCTCGCGGTCAGCCCGGACGGGAAAACCCTCGCCACCACTTCCGGCTCGACGGCGGACACCACCGTCCACCTGTGGCGCAAACCCTGACCCCGCCCCGATCACTAGCCGCCTCAGTGCGCCGGGCGAACACCGCGATGCGGCCGCCGCCGGTCCGTGAAGGGGCCCCTCACGGACCCAGATCCCCATGCCAGGGACTCAAGGCGGCGCTGTGGGTGCGGTTCGAAGTGTGCCTGTCCTGGTCGTGGGGGTGGCACGGGGTTTGCTGTCCGTGAGGGGAACCCTGAGGGACTCAGAGTCAATGCCAGGAACTTAGGCTGCTCTGGGTTGTGCTGTCGTGGTGGGTGTGGTGGCTGGTGCGGGGTGGACCTGGTAGCTGGTTTTGTTGCTGGTCGGCTGCCGGGTTTTGCCTCGGTAGGGGTAGC
>NZ_PQIA01000260.1 GCF_003385235.1 Amycolatopsis circi
CGCCTGGCCCCTGACGCCCCGCCCCCACGTCACCCGCAACTTCGAACCACCCGCGACCCCGTTCGGCCCAGGCCACCGAGGCGTAGACCTGGAAGCCGCCGCCGGACAACAGGTACTGGCCGCGGACATGGGCGTAGTGATCTTCGCCGGTCAGGTAGCAGGCCAGGGAGTAGTCGCACTGGACCACGACGGCGGCCTGCACACGACCTACCTCCCGATCACCCCGACAGTCGCCCCCGGAGACCAGATCTACCGCGGCCAGCCGTTGGGAACCGCGACCCCGGGCCACCCCGGCTGCCCGACCGCCACCTGCCTGCACTGGGGCGCCCGCCGCGGCACGGAGTACATCGACCCGCTCGCCTTGGTCGGCACGCCAAGCCGAGTACGCCTCAAACCCTGGGCAGAAGGTCCGTGACGCCAAGGCAATCCCGCCCCTGCCGCTGCAGGCCGCTCAACCCAAAGGAGGTCGATAACCCCTGGCCGCCGCACCCACCCTGGCCCGCTCCGACCGCAGCGGGGCGCGAGACAGCCGGGCTGTCAAGGCGATCGCCCGCTCGACGGTTGCGAATCCGAAGTCAGCCGGGGGGTTGCTCCATCAGCTTGGCGCGCAGCCGCATCACCGCGCGGGTGTGCAGCTGGCTCACGCGAGACTCCGTGACGCCGAGGACTTTGCCGATCTCCGCCAGGGTCAGGCTTTCGAAGTAGTAAAGGCTGACCACGATCTTGTCCCGGTCGGTGAGCTGCGCGATGGCTTCCGCGAGCTGGCGGCGGTTGTCCTGGTCCACCAGGACGGCCACCGGGTCCACCGCGCCGTCGTCGGGGAGGGTGTCGACCAGCGAGCCGGCGTCTTTGCCTGCCGCGACCAGATCCTCCAGGGCCACCACACTGGTCAGGCGGAGCTGGCCGTAGAAATCGCGCAGGTCGTCGAGGCTGATGCCCATTTCGCCGGCGAGTTCGGCGTCGGTCGGGGTTCGGTGCAGGCGGGCGCCGAGGCGTTCCAGGGCGCGGGCCGTTTCCTTCGCCTTGCTGCGCACCGCGCGCGGGACCCAGTCCTGGGAGCGCAGGTCGTCCAGGATGGCGCCACGGATGCGTTGCATCGCGTACGTCTCGAAACGCAGGCCGCGTTCCGGGTCGAACTTCTCGATCGCGTCGACCAATCCGAATATGCCGGACTGCACGAGGTCGCCGACGTCTACGTGCGTCGGCAGACCGGTGCCGACGCGGCCCGCGACGTACTTCACCAGCGGCGCGTAGTGCAGCACCAGCCGGTCGCGCGACGTCTGGTCCGGTTTGTCGGCGAACTGCTGCCACAGCGCCTGAATCCCCGCGTCGACGTCCTGACCAGGACGACCGTCCCCGTTGACGGCGTCCTGCACGCCGGGGCGGTCCGCCCCGGCTTCCGTGACCTGCGACGTGGAAGTCATCGCACGGTCGTTCTCGGCGTGCTGCTCAGTGTGGTCTCCGTGCTCGTGCGGATGCGCGTGCGCCGGCGGCTCGGCCCTGCCGTCCCCGGCCGAGCCGCCGCCGGCCTCTTCAGGCCCGCGGGTGTGCTCGGTCATGGATCGCCTTCAGCCGATCGACGGTCACATGAGTGTAGAGCTGGGTCGTGGCCAGCGTAGCGTGACCAAGCAGTTCCTGAACGCTCCTGAGATCGGCACCTCCTTCGAGCAGATGCGTCGCGGCGGAATGCCTTAGCCCGTGCGGCCCCATGTCCGTTGCGCCCGGCACCGCGGCCACCGCCTCGTGCACCACCCGGCGCGCCGCGCGCGGGTCCAGGCGCTTGCCGCGAACGCCCAGGAAAAGCGCCGGACCCGGCGTTTCCCCAGCCAGCGCGGGCCGTCCGTCCTCCAGCCACGCGGTCAGCGCCTCGGCCGCCGGGACGCCGAACGGAACTGTCCGCTCTTTGTCTCCCTTGCCCACCACCGAAACCACGCGACGGGAAAAGTCCACACTGCCGACGTCCAGTCCGCACAACTCCGACACCCGAATGCCGGTCGCGTACAGCAATTCGACCAACGCGCGATCACGCAGCGCAACCGGATCCCGTTCGGCTGCTCCTTTCGCGGAGGCATCCATGAGCGCGTCCGCCTGCTCGGCCCGAAGCACGCCGGGCAGGGTCCGGTGCGCGCGCGGCGCGGCCAGCCGACCGCCCGGATCCGACTTCAGCAAACCGGTGCGGTGCGCCCAAGCGGTAAACGTGCGCGCGGCCGCGGCGCGCCGTGCGAGGGTGGTGCGCCCGGCGCCGTCCGAGCGCTGCCCCGCGAGCCACGCGCGCAGCTGCGTCACGTCCAAGTCCTCAAAGCGCCGCGCGGGACGGTCACCCTCCCCCACGGTCACGAACGCCAACAGCGAAACGACGTCGCCGACGTATGCGCGCACGGTGTGCGGCGACAGCCCACGCTCCAACGACAGATGCCGTTCGTAACCGGCCACCACGGACTCGGCGGACTCCGGCAATTCGGCGCGAAGAGCGCGAAGATCGGGTCGTGGCGGGCGTTTCCGGTGTCCACCGGGACGCGGGACCGCGTCCTTGCGTGCACTCGCTGACGGCATGGCGATTACGCTGCGCGAACCATCGCCATTGGTCAAGCATCGCCACGCCGATCATCGGTTGGCCGTTCTGACGATCTGCCGCCAGCCGGTGTCGCCGCGCACCGCGAAGCCGTCGATTTCCAATGCCGGCAACAAGGCCCGAACTCGGGAAACAGGCACGCCAGCGCTTTGCGCGACCTCCTCCGGAGCCCGGCCGGCTCGCGGGAGCAGCGCGTCGTAGACCCGCGATGCCTCCGGACCGAGATTGTCCGTGGGCCGTCGGCTCGACTCGGCTGCGGGAGCAGCGGTGCCGAACCGGCCCACGGTTTCGAGCACCTCGTCGACGGAGGTGACCAACGTGGCCTTGCAGTCTCGAATCAGCGCGTGGCAACCGGCTGAACTGCCCGAATGCACTGATCCCGGCAACGCCATCACGACTTTGCCGAGTGCACCCGCGACGGTGGCGGTGTTGCGCGCGCCGCTGCGGATTCCGGCTTCCACAACGACTGTGCCGTCGGTGAGACCTGCGATAAGGCGGTTGCGCACCAGAAATCGATGGCGCGCGGGCGGGGTCTTCGGTGCGTACTCGCTGACGAGCGCGCCGCCCTCGGCGACGATGCGGTCCAACAGGCTGACGTTTCCTGCCGGATAGGCATAGTCGACCGCACATCCGAGTAGTGCGACCGTGACCCCGCCACCGCTGAGCGCACCGCGATGGGCGGCGGCGTCGATGCCTAGAGCCGCGCCGGAGAAGACCGGTATTTGTCGAGTTGCCAACGCATGGCCGATCTCGAGTGCGTTGTGCACGCCGTAGTCCGTGGCCAGCCGAGCGCCGACGACCGCCACCGCACGGTCGGCGGCTTCGGCCAGACTCGCGTTGCCGCGCACCCACAGCCCCAGCGGTGCGGCTACGTGCTTGACGCCGTTTCCCGTCGCTACGGCCAACGACAGCAACGGCCACGCTGGCCATTCGTGGTCTTCGGGAACCACGAGCCGGGCACCGGCTTTGGCTGCCTCCTCAAGATCCTGGTCCGCGATCGTGGATTCCCGCCGCGCGGCCGTTTCGCGGAGAACCTTGTCGGGACAGTCCCCCGTCTTGACCCGCTCGGCCGCTACGACCGGCCCGTGTTCGCCGACGAACTCCAGCAAGTGCGGTGCCGGTGGTTCAGCGACGCCCAGCAGATACGCGCGAGCGAGCCGTTCGGAGTCGGTCGCCGCAGTCTGATCCTCGACGGCGACGCTCACGCCGCACCTCTTCGACAGCCGGGATTCTCGGAGCGGACGACAGCGAGATGGCGGTGCAGCGCCAACCGTTCTCGGACCCGGACGGGGTCGTGTTCGGGCCGGACTTCCCTGCGCCGGACCGGATACAGATGCCGGACGATCTTGTGCTGCGGCGTCTTCGGCCTGCGGTGCCGGGTGCGCGGGGAGGAAGAGGGGATGGCTCGGTGGGACATGGTGCTTCCTTTCGTTGAAGTTCCGGACGGGCGGGTTTGCCTGTCCGGGTGGGGCATCTGGTCGGGACTTTGGCGAGCGGGCGGCGAACTGGCGTGGAGACTGTCGGCGTGGTTCGGCTGAGCGGCCGTCAATCGCGACGGGGCCACGACCGAGCAAGGGCTTCAGGACCACTCGACACAGTCATGACGAACGGGCACCGACACCGGACTCGGGCGGCGAAGCGCCAGTCCTGCGACGGACCCGCCGAGTGAGCGGGCGCCAGCCGGAGTCGGGCCGCTTACGAGGTCATGACTCGCCCGGCACCGAGGCCATTCGCTGCGGTCCTGACGAACGAGCGACTGCCGCAGCGAGGCGTCCCTTCGGGTTCGGATCGCGGGCTGACACCGGGGTCAGCCGGTTTTGCGTTCTCGGAAGTCCAGTGCGGCGGTGACGTGGTCGGTGTCGGGTTGGGGCAGGGCGGCCAGGTCGGCCAGGGTCCAGGCGATGCGCAGGCATCGGTCGGCTCCTCTCGCGGTCAGGAGGCCTCTGTCCAGGGCTCGGTCCAGGACTGCGGTCGCGGGCGGCGGCAGGGCGAAATCTCGGCGCAGGACTGGGCCGGGCACCTCCGTGTTGGATTGCCAGCCGTGTTCGTGCCAGCGGTGTTTTGCGCGGTCTCGGGCGGCTAGGACTCGGGTCCGGACTGCCGACGTCGGTTCGGGGGTGGTCGATTGGTGGGCGGAAATCGCGGTGAGGGGGCGTAGGCGGACTCGGAGGTCTACTCGGTCCAGGAGCGGGCCGGAGAGCCGCGACAGGTAGCGGCGGCGGGTGGTTACTGAGCAGGTG
>NZ_PQIA01000269.1 GCF_003385235.1 Amycolatopsis circi
GCGCAACGCGAGTTCAGCAGCGTCGCGGTAGCGCGCCGCCTGGTCCGGCCCGGCCAGCGCGGACGCCGTGAGCAGCGCGCCGGCCAGCGCCGAGGCACCGGACGGGCTCGCATTGTCCGTCGGATCGGACGGTCGCTGCACCAGGACTTCCGCGTCGTCGGCGGTGTCGTGATAAGCCCCCGGCGCGGAGTCCGACGCGAAATGCGCCAGGGCGACGTCCAGCAGCCGGGTCGCTTCGGTAAGCCAGCGAGGTTCGCCCGTGGCCTGGTGGAGCGCGAGAAGTCCGTCGGCGAGGCAGGCGTAGTCCTCCAGCACACCGGCCGGGGTCCCGACCGCGCCGTCCCGCGAGCTGCGGCGGAGTCGTCCGTCCACGACGTGCAGGTCCAGCAGCAGCGACGCCGCCCCACGCGCCAGTTCGATCCACTGTGGACGTTCCAACGCGACACCTGCTTCGGCGAGCGCGGAAATCGCGAGACCGTTCCACGCCGCGACTACCTTGTCGTCCCGTCCCGGTTGTGGACGCTCAGCCCGCGCTTCGAGCAACGCATGCCGGACGCGCTCGAATCGGTCGAAATCTTCCGGATCTGTCTGCAATTGCAGGGTCGACGCGCCTTCTTCAAACGTACCGTCTTCGGTAACCTTGAAAAGCTCAGCCGCCCACGGGCCGTCCTCCCCGAGCACCTCGGTGAGCTGCGCGGGAGTCCACACGTACGTCAATCCCTCGACGCCTTCGGTGTCCGCATCGAGCGACGCCGCGAAACCTCCTTGCGGCGTAAGAAGATCGTGCTCGAGGAACCGGACGATCCCCTCCGCCACCCGTCGCGCCGACGCCGAACCGCGACGCGCGAGATGCGCGTACACTCGGAGCAGCAACGCGTTGTCATACAACATCTTCTCGAAGTGGGGAACGATCCACTCCGCGTCCACGGAGTAGCGCGCGAACCCGCCGCCCAGCTGGTCGTGAATGCCGCCGCGAGCCATCGCGTCCGCCGCGGACTCGGCGAGCGCCAGGGCCTCCGCCGAGCCCGTGCGCTCGTGGTGGCGCACCAGGAACTCCAGCACCATCGACGGCGGAAACTTCGGCGCGCCACCGAAACCGCCGTGCGCCGAGTCTGCCTCCTGCGCAAGTTTCGCCACCGCCTGCGCCAAAGCGTCGGCGTCGACGGCCGATTCCTTCAGCGGACCGCTCTGCTCGGCGAGATGCCCGACGATCTGTTTCGCCCCCTCGCGCAGGTCGTCCGGCCGCTCCTCCCACGCCTCCGCGACCGCGACCAGCAGCTGTGTGAACGACGGAATCCCGGGCCGCGGCGCGGGCGGATAGTAAGTGCCGCAATGGAAGGGCTCGCCCTCGGGCGTGAGGAAACAGGTCATCGGCCAGCCGCCCTGACCGGTCATGGCCTGCGTGGCGGCCATGTAGACGGCGTCGATGTCCGGCCGCTCCTCGCGGTCGACCTTGATGTTGACGAAATGCGCGTTCATCAGCGTCGCGGTGCCATCGTGCTCGAAGGACTCGTGCGCCATGACGTGGCACCAATGGCAGGCGGCGTACCCGACGGACAGCAGAATCGGCACCCCGCGACGCCGCGCCTCGGCCAGCGCTTCCGGACCCCATTCCCACCACTCGACCGGATTGTCGGCGTGCTGCAGGAGGTACGGGGACGTCGCGTCGGCGAGGCGGTTCACTCCGTCAGCGTCTCACATCCTGCGCCGGTGCACCGGCCCCAAATAAGCCGGCTGACACTCAACCAGGGTGCCTATCGCAGAGTCCTATGCCATGCTGCGGCAAGCTCGGGACACTACGATTCGGTCCGTACTGACAACGCCCTTAGATGGCCGGCTAGACTTCGGCTCCATGAGCAGCCTGGGAGCACCGAGACACCCCTTCGACGGGGCTCGCATCCTGGACCTCTTCGCAGGCCCTGGAGGGCTCGACGTCGCCGCGCACTTCCTAGGTTTCAAGAGCATCGGCATCGAGTGGGACCAGAGCGCGTGCGAAACGCGCTACGCGGCTGGCCTGCCGACCTTCCATGCCGATGTCAGTGTCATGCGCGAGACTCGTTTCGACGAGATCCCCGCCTCGGTAGACGTGCTGGCAGGCGGGCCTCCGTGCCAATCCTTTTCCGTCGCAGGGCGCGGCGCGGGCCGAGCAGCGCTCGACACCGTGAAAGAGTTCATGCACCGTCTGGTGCATGAGGAGGACGAAACCGAGGTCGACAAAGACCTGCATGCACGTGGAGTGGACCCGCGAACAGCTTTGGTGCTCGAACCTCTCCGCTGGCTCCTCAAGGCGATCGAGACGGAAGGTCGCGAACCGTACAAAGCCATCATTCTGGAGCAGGTTCCTACTGTCCTGCCTCTGTGGGACGTTTACGCACACCTTCTGCGCGGCGGTGAGGGACGTCTCAAGGGCATCAAGTACGAGGCGGATTGCTGGGCGCTGAAAACTGAGCAGTTCGGGGTTCCCCAGACGCGCACCCGCGCCGTACTCGTCGCGAGGCTCGTAGGCTCCGGAGCCGTCGGGCGGCCCGCTGCGACTCACCTGCCCTTCAATGTGCATCGCCAAGCAAGCAGCCCTGGACAGGCTCAATTGCTCCCGACCGGCGTCGAGCATGAGATCCGTTGGCAGTCGATGGCGGAAGCACTCGACGCGGCAAGCACACTGAAGGGGTCGTCGATCGACATCTCTCGGCTTCGCAGCAGGGGAAAAACAAAGTTCTTCGTCATCTCGAACTACGGATCGAACGGTGACCCTAAGCGGCGAGGCGAACGTCAGTCCGACGAGCCTGCTTTTACGGTCACCGGCAAAGTTTCCCGGAACAAGGTGTACAAGACCAAAGCAGACTACGAGGCGGGGAAGTCAGACCGCTTCACCATCGCCGAATCCGGAGTGCTCCAAACATTCCCCCACAACTTCCCCTGGTCCGGCAAGGACCAGGCTCAGCAAGTGGGCAATGCAGTGCCGCCCCGCCTCGGAATGCACGTGCTCAGCAGGGCGCTGCGCGACAAGGCCCCCACGAAAAAAGAACTGGCCCGCTCAGCGACCTGGCCCGCAGTCCCCGCAACGACAGCCGAGGAGCTGCGAGCCATCGGATGCGGTGATCAGAGCCAGTGCCCTCTGGCCGAGTCCAAGACTGCTCAGTCTACTCGGAAGCCCTCCCCCTGACCGGCGCGTCGGCGAACAACTCCTCGAAGTGTGCGACCAAACCCCGCACTGCATCTTCTGGAACCCGTTCTTCCTCCGGCCCTTCCGGAAGCTCGTTCCGCGGCGAGGGAAGCGCCGATGCGGCACCTGCGATCCAGTCGCGCAAGGCATCGCCGTCACGCTCCACATCCGGGGCGACGAGGTCGTACATCAGAGTCGCTGCGGCTGCGTTTACTGCGGGTGTCAGGGCATTGATCTCCCTGCCGGTGCGCACGGTCCCTCGCTCTAGCAATCGAACGAGTGCCTGAGCGGTCGGCCGATGATCGATGACGTCCAGTCGAAGCGCGGAGTTGAGCATGTCCTGATTGCCACAGGCCACGACGACGGGGCGGTAGTCGGAACCGTCCCGAAAGAGTTCCGCCGCCCACCAGAGCCGGGCGAACGACTGCTTGTAATGCGGACCGACGAACCTGTCACGAGCCACGCGCACGCGCGAACCATCCTCTTTCGGCTCAGGCAGATGCCGCCAAACGACATAGTCCGGCGCAACTCCGAGAGCCAAGTACGTCCACAGCCCCTTTTCGGCGGCTTCCCGGCGCGTCAACCGAAGGGTTTCGTGCAGTCGCGGTGCCAACCAGGCGTCCGCGGCGGTAGGGCGGTCCGCTCGGAACTTGCTCAGCGCGCCGTCGATCAGATCCCGTACTCGAACCAGATCCAGTCGCGCGTCGTCACCCGCCAGTGGCTCGGCCACCTTGTTCAGCGCGATGGACGGAACGTCCTCGCGCCCTTCGAGCACTTCCGCCGAGAGGAAGTCGGCGGCTTGCGCATCGGAGAGCAGGGCCAGCCGCTCCGGCAGATGCTCAGGTCGGGAAGTCACGCGTGGGCCTCCTGCTCGAATCGTTCGATCTCGCGGACGGTGGAGGCCAATGCTTTGGGAATCCCGGCACGTCGCGCGGCGGCGTACTGGATCCGCGGTTGCAGATCCATCCAGCTCCCCTCGCCGGTTCGTCGCGTGTGCACTTCGAGGAGAGCTTCTTCCTCTGACCGTCCAGGGATGACGTCCGGGAGCATTTCCCGAAGGACCGCACCCCGCCAATCCGGTGGGAAGAGCGGCACTCCGTCCTCCTCGATCTCCAGGCTGCCGATCGCCGTGTGAAACACAGCGGTCCAGACATCGGCACACATCTGGGCCAGCAGCATCTCGCCCACCATGTTCTCCATTTTCGATCCCGGGTCCTGCACCAACGCTGCGAAGCCCTCGAAGTCCGAGTTCAGGCGCACAGCGGGCATTCGTCCCGAGGTATCCACTGCCCAAGGCGCGTCCCGGAAGCTCCGCAGCCACTCCGCTCCGCGGGCGAAGCTCACTGTGGTCACGTCCAGCTGGCGATCCCTCAGCGGGACGTCGGACGTCACATCGATCAACCACTCCTGGTCAATGGAGCCGATGACCCGCCCCGCCACGCCCCCCACCGT
>NZ_PQIA01000261.1 GCF_003385235.1 Amycolatopsis circi
ACGACAGTCCGGCGCCGACGGCGAATACGGCAAGCGTGTCCGGCCCGGCGGAAGCATCCGCAGGCATCCGGCCGCAAGCGCCGCCGTCCGCTGGACGTCTGCTCCGGCCTGGCGCGCCGAAGGACCCGTCGCCGGACGGATCCGCGACACAACCCGTCGCGGCGCAGGAACCCTTGTCCAGTGCTTCCCGGCCTTCGGCAGCGCATCCGGAAAGCGCCGCGCCCCAGCCTGTTTCGCGGCAAGCAACGCCGTCCAGTCAGGACGGTCAGGCGGATGCGGTGCTGGTTCCGACGCAGCCGTTCACTGTCCAGTCGCTCCCCGCCGACGACGACCCCGGGAAAGCCGGAACTCTGACTGGCGACTTGTCGCAGACGGCTCCGGAACCTCCCGAGGAGCCGCGACCGGCTGCTGACCGAAAAGGAATGCCCGGCAGCACCTCCTCCGACCAAGAAAGGAGTCGTGGCAGGCGGCTGAGCGAGACGGCTCGGCACCTGGCCGCTTCGGCCGCGCGGACGGTCCAGCACCGCCGCGGACAGTTCACCCGCATCTTCCGGAAGGGGAATTCCCGATGACTGCCCACGTACGCCGCCAGGTATGCGCTCTCTGCGCCGCAGCCGTGCTCCCGCTGTTCGCAGCCGGGCCCGCCGACGCCGCCGTGCCGGCACCCGCCTCCGCGCAACCGGTGCAGACTCAGAACAACGGCGACAACGGCAATAACGGCAATAACAACAACGACGGCAACGACAACGGCAACAACGGATTGTGGGGCCTGCTCGGGTTGCTCGGGCTTCTCGGTCTCGCGGGACTGGCGCGCCGCGGGCCCAAACCCGGTGCGATGGCGGGCTATCCGGCCGCTCCGGAGCAGCAGGCTCCGCCGGCGAACACGTATCCGCCCGCCGGTCCGCGGCGCAATCCGCCTGGTGCGTGAGGTCGAGCAGGGGATCGAAACGTCGAATCGGCCTTGACGAGGAGGACGATCGTGGACGAAGTGCTGGACCAGGCGCTGCGCGCGGCGGTGCGGAAACGCCTCGACTACTTCGACGCTCTCGTGCATCAGGCTGACGACCCGTCGAAATCCAGCCTGGCCGATACGGTGATTCCCCAGCTGACTGGTGCGTGGCGGGATCTGCTGGCCGCGCACGAACCCGACGAGCGCGGTCTCTGCCGCACCTGCTCCGCGCGGCGGTTGTTCGGCCGGGCGCGATGCACGGTCTGGCAGGCCGCGCACCTCCGGCTGATCGCCGACGAACGGCCTGTCGTCAGACGCCGTCGGTTCCGGTGCCGTCCCGCCGCGTTCTGACCACCGGCACCGGCATTGTGTCCACGGATCCGGCCTGAACGAGAAGACTTGCGGCACAAGGAAAAAGACGAACGCGCCCGCTCGACGGTTGTTCCCGTCGTGCGGGCGCGTTCGTGAGCATTAGAACGAACACAGCATCCACCGGGCCCGCGAGCCGGCCCGGTGGATGCTGTCACGCCCGCCGCGCCGCCGCTGCGGCTGGCGTGCCGCGGTCACGACACGCCAGCCAGCGGAGCTTCCGCGACCGGGAAATGGTTGTCCCGCTCGAAAGCGTGCCGCCCCGGTCTGGTCGCCGGGGCGGCGGAAGTAGGTTACGGTGTCGAACACGCCGGGTGGGACCGGCGTTTTGCCTCAGCCAGGCCACCGGTCCCACCCGTGCCGACGTCGCTCGGCGTCGGACGCACACGGGGCGCGGAGCAGGAGTGTGCAGCTCTCTCCGCGCTCCGGGTGCGCCTCAGGACGCTGACGCGAACCGTCGGACTCCGTGCCTCGGCCGGCTTTCCGCACACACAGCGGGCGGCCTCGGCAGGAGACTCAGCCGCCCTGGTTGCTGCCGCCGTCGACGACGGCGCCCGAGGCGCAGTTGTACGGGGACTGCCCGGACGCGTGGTTCTCGCCCGGCGACAGGATCGGCACGCCGATGCCGTTCAGCGAGTTGCGGACCGGGACCTGGACCCCGAGGACGTTCACGTCGTTGCCGCACAGGCCGAGGGTGCCGTTGACGTTGTGCGCCACGTCGGTGTTGTTCAGGTTCACCAGGCCGACCTGGTCGGGGCCGCCGTGGCGGTGCCCGTGGTGGTGGCCGTCCGTCGTGTCGGCGGCCGCGATGCCGCCGAACAGGACCGCACCGGCCGCCATCGCGGCGGACACAAGACCGATCTTCTTCAGCATTCAGAACTCCTCTGGGAATTTCGGCGACCGGCTTCGCCGATCGCGCACCTTGCCGATTGCGGCCGCGGCAATGAAGGTGTGTACTCCGTGGCCGGATGAGCAAAACGTACTGACAACCAGAGGCTATTTCCACTTCACGCCACCATCGTGTCGGCGACCGATCATCTGACCGATGTCCATGATCTCTTTCGGGTTTCCCCGGACAGTTGTTGTATTGGCGACAACAGCGCTCGCCTCTCCTCGCGGGGAACGCGGAGTCGGGAAAGGACCGGATTCCAGGGGTGAAACTCGAATATTCCACGCGCACGAAAAGCCCTGCGCCACGACTCGCGGCGCAGGGCTTTCCGGAAAGCGGTGCGGCTACCCGGGCCAGGCCTCGGCTTCCGCCGCCAGAGCGGTGGCGACGTCCAGTTCGCTCGAGCGCACCTGCGAGGCCAGCGACCCCGACCGCGGCTGCAGCAGCAGCCAGCCGGCGACGTCCTGGTCGGTGTAGCGGGGCGCTTCGTCGTCCCCGATGCCAAGGGCCGCAAAGTATTGCCGCGCGGCCCAGGTTTCCGGGACCCACGCCCGCTCCCAGCGCAGCACGATCCGCGCGAGGTCGTTGCGCGGATCGGCCGGGTGGATGAGCCGGTCGCCGGTGATGGCCACCAGGCGCGGAGTGTAGGTGGCGCCCGGGGCGCCGATCATCAGATGACTGTCCATTCCTCTCCCGAGTCCGCGGGCGGACAGCGAGTTCGTCCGCCCGCGCGAAAAAAGCTGGGCATTGGCGGGGAAGGGCGGCCGAGGGCGAGCGCACCTCGCGGGCACGTCCTTCGACGGCTCCTGGCTGAACCGCTGCTGATAGTACGGATGCTCCGGAGGCGGCCGGATCCGGCCCGCCGCAAGGGAAACCGCCGAGAGAGCAGGTTCGGGTCCCGAAGCGGCCCCGGCCTCCGGGGCTCCGTTCGGCGTCGCTCCCGCTGGCTGCGAAAAACGCAGAGAAGGACTTCTTCGGCTACCGGATCCGGCGAAATGCGCTCGCAACTCGACGCGATGATGAACCACGATCTCCTCGGTATCGAGAACGCCCCGGCGGGGAATTTCGCGAGGCACGTTCCGCGCTGTCCGGATTCGGCCGTTCGAGCACGGCCGGCGTCGCCTCCCCAGTGCCGGGAGCGAACCGGTTCGGGGTCGGTTCGCTCCCAGCAGCAGCGACAATACCGAACGATTCGGGGGAAAGCGCTCGGTTTCCGGAAGAGCATTCCGAAGAGTGTCTTTTTTCGCGTCGGGAAATGGTGCTGGTTACCCCCTCCGCGGAGGACGAAACTTCACGATCGAAGGTTGTCGATGTCCTGTTTTGTCCGATCGATAACTACGGTGCGTGAGAACGTCCGGCGGTGCTTCGCTCTTCTGGCGGCGGAGGGTTCCGGGCGAGCGTGCGGGACCTGGGGGTTTCCGGTATTTCCCGCGTCCCGTCCGGTGCTGGAAATGCCGCGGGCAGCCTCCGCGAAGCGTTGCTTCGGCGGAATCCCCGGCCAGGCCCCGAAACACGGACACGGCGGAGGGCTGGCGCGTTCGCACCAGCCCTCCGCCGTGATTCCCGGTTATGCCCGGCAGATCAGTCGTCGTCAGGGTCGCGGACGTCCGCGGACGACTCGGTCGAGTGGCTGTAGGCGCCCTCCGCGCCGGCCGCGGCCTCCCAGGCCCGGTATCCCGCTGCTCCGGGGACCGCGAGCGAGGCGACTCCGGCCGAGATGGCGCCCTCCGGGCCCGCGGCGAGTGCCGAAGCGCTGTACCAGGCGTGGTGGCGTCCCGCGTGGCTGTTCACCTCGGTCGAGGTCGCCCCGTCCGGGCCGGCTGAAGTGGCTTGGTCGTGGTACGAGGACGAACCCGGGCCGTTCCAGTTGTGGCGGACCGGGGAGTCTTCCTCGTCGCGGCCAGTCGCGACCGGGGCCGCTTCGCGGATCTTGTGCACCGGTGCGGCGGCTGCCTTCCGCACGGCCGCTTTCTTGGCCCGCGACAACGGGGCGGCCTTCACCGGGGTGACGGCTTTGGCGGCCTTCAGGGCCGACGCGGAAGCCGGTGCCGCGGCGTGGACGTCAGGCGAAGCCGAAACGCGGGCCGCGCGGTGGCCTCGCACAGTGTCCTGCGCCGGCCAGGGCGACTGCTCGTCGTCACCGCTCGCCTGCTGCGACCCGTGCAGCACGGCGGCGCCGCCGATTCCCGCGAGGCTGCCGTCGTGCTCGCTCCACAGGTTGCCGCACTCGTCGACCCCGGACTCGCGGTGGAGCACGCCCGCGCCGCCGACGCCCGCGAACACGGCCGACTCTTCCTCGCTGCTGGACTGGTTGGGCCACCAGC
>NZ_PQIA01000258.1 GCF_003385235.1 Amycolatopsis circi
GAGCAGGCCGAGCGCGTCGTAATGGCGCGGAGCCCAGTGTCCCGCCGGACCGGGAACGGGCCGGCCCCCTGCGCCGACCCCCGCCCGGCGGCCCCCTCGTCCCCCGACGAACGAGGGGACCTCGCCGGTCCGCCGCCCTCCACAGGACGGACCGGAGCCGGTTGCGGCTCCCGCGAACGGAACAGCGCAGGTTCTCCCTCGTGACGGCGGTCGCCCGCAAAGCCACCCGATCGGGTGAGGATCTGCTGGTCCGTAGGCTGGCCGGGTGAATCGCACGGACCGGCTGTACGCGCTTGTCGAGGAGCTTCGGGCGGTCGCGCCGCGCATCCGGACCGCGGCGTGGCTCGCGGCCCGGTTCGAGGTCAGCGTGCGCACGGTCGAGCGCGACCTCGGTGCTTTGCGCGAGGCAGGCGTCCCGATCTGGACCGAGGCCGGGCGGACCGGCGGTTACGGCCTCGACCGCGAGCGGACCCTGCCGCCGCTCACTCTCACGCCGGAGGAAGCCATCGCGATCACCGTCGCGCTGCGTTCGGCTGCTGGGTCGCCCTTCGCGGGCGCGGCGGAGTCGGCGGCGCGCAAGGTGCTGGCGCGGCTGCCGTCCGACGTCCGCGACGCCGAACAGCACCTCGCCGCGCGGCTGCACCGGGTCGGCGAGCCCGAACCGCCGGGTGTCCACAGCGGACTGATCCTCACCGCGCTCGCCGACCGGCGCGTGCTTCGGCTGTCCTATGTGGACGCCAAAGGCCACGAGACGGAACGCGACGTCGAGCCGCTGGGGCTGTTGTGGGGCCCGGCGGGCTGGTACGTGCTCGGCTGGTGCCGCCTGCGCGACGCGGTCCGCGGCTTTCTGCTGGACCGGATCCGCGCCATCGAACTCACCGGCGACCGGGTCGAGCGCCGCGAAGTCGATCTTGACGCCGAACTCGCGCGGATCTCCGCCCGTCCGCTCGGCGAGTGACCTGCGCCACGCGGCGCGGAAACACCGGCAGGACGGTGTCGCCGACGCCCGCGATCGTCGTCGCATGCCGAAAGAACTGAACCCCGAAGAAATCCCCGCTCTCTGGTGTCGCATGTGGAACGAGGACGCCTCGCTCGCGCACCGGTTGCTCACCGCCGACGGCCGCCAATGGTCGGGCACCAAACCCGGACTCGACCCGCTGGTCGGCCCCGCGGACGCCGAAGCGTTCATCGCCAAGTACCAGCGCGAGGTCGGGAATGTCTTCGTCCCGCGCACGTTCGTCATCGACGGCGCCGAACGGCTCGCCTTCACCTGGGACGTCACCCGGCGCGACGGCGTGGTCATCACCGGAGCCGACCTGTGCGTGCTGTCCGGCGGAAAAGTCGCGCGGAACTGGACAATTCCCTCGCCGGAGGGACGGTCGACACTTCCCGACGGACCGGGCGAAGGCAGCTTGGACCGCGACGGATTACGCGCGCTGGCAACGGATGCGCGCCCGTGGCGCGGCGAACTGGTGCTCGACCCGGTGCGGCAGACCATCGCCGGAACCTGGTCGGACGGCGCGCGCGGCGGGCTGGCGGTGCTGGTCGCGGTCGACGGCCGGGTAGACCGCGAATGGGTGGTGCCGGGGACGCGTCCGCTGCCGTGATCCCGGGCGCCCGCGAGGCATGATGGCGGCATGGCGAACCGCGTTCTGCTGGCCGACGACGACCGGGCGATCCGGGAATCGCTGGTCCGCGCGCTCGAACTGGAGGGCTACCGGGTCAGCGAGGTCGCCGACGGCGTCGAGGCGCTCGCGATCGCGCGGAGCGAGGAGTTCGACGTCCTGATCATCGACGTGATGATGCCCGGCGTCGACGGCCTCGGCGTGTGCCGCGTGCTGCGCGCGGGCGGCGACCGCACCCCGGTGCTCATGCTGACCGCGCGCGTCGAGACCGCCGACCGGGTCGCCGGATTGGACGCGGGAGCCGACGACTACCTGCCGAAACCGTTCGAACTGGACGAACTGCTCGCCCGGCTGCGCGCGTTGCTGCGGCGCAGCGCGGACCCGGGCGAGCAGGCCCAGCGCGTGGTGCGGCTGGGCGGGCTGGCGGTCGACGCCGGCGCGCGCCGGGTGTGGTGGCAGGACACCGAGGTGGCGTTGTCGAAGACCGAATTCGACCTGCTGGAGCTGCTGGTGCGCAATGCCGGGATCGTGCTCGGCCGCGACACGATCCACCAGCGGATCTGGGGCTACGAATTCGGTCCGGAATCGAAGAACCTGGCCGTCTACATCGGATACCTGCGGCGGAAACTGGAAAGCGCGGGCGCGGACGAGCTGATCCACACCGTGCGCGGCGTCGGCTATGTGGTGCGGCCGGCATGAATCTGCGCGGGAAGCTGGCGATCGCGTTCGCCGCGGTCGGCGGCGGCGCGGCGATTCTCGTGGGCGTGCTGGGCTATCACACGGCTTCCCAGCGGATCAGTGCGGAACTCGACCGCTCGCTGCTGAGCACGGCGTCGCAGGTGTCGGCGGGCGCGGTGCAACTGCTCGCGCCGAACCCGCTCACCCGCGGCCCGGGCGACGACGACCACGACGAAGCGCAGCCGATGGTCGCGCAGTCGATCGCGCCGGACGGGACAGTGCATCGCGTCGGCGGACGGCCAGTCACGCTGCCGGTCACCGCTGCTGATCGGGAGCTGACCGCCGGGACTCGCTATGCGGACGCGACTGTCGGGCCGGACGACTACCGCGTGCTCACTGTCGCGCTCGGCTCCGGGCGCGGGGCGCTGCAGCTCGGCATCGACGTGGACGAAACCCGGCATGTCCTCGGCGACCTGGCCGAACGGATGACCTGGGTCAGCCTCGCGGTGCTGGCCGGGGCAGCGCTGGCCGGTTGGCTCCTCGCGCGGCAGATCACCCGGCGGCTGGTCCGGCTCACCCGGCTGACCGAGGAGGTGAGCGCGGGCAGCCGGCCCGGACTCGGTGTCCCGGACCGCGGCCGCGACGAGGTCGGCAGGCTGTCCGCCTCGTTCGCCGGAATGCTCGAGCGGCTCGCCCGCGCGCGCGACGACCAGGAGCGGCTGGTCCAGGACGCCGCGCACGAACTGCGCACCCCGTTGACCAGCCTGCGCACCAACGCGAGCGTGCTGCGGCGGTTCGAGGAATTGTCGCCGGACGCGCGGAATCGGCTGCTCGCGGACGTCGACGGCGAGACGCGCGAGCTGACCCACCTGGTCACGGAGCTGGTCGAACTGGCGACGGGACAGTACGACGACGAGCCGCGGCTGCCCGTCGAACTGCGCGAGCCCGCGGAGCGTGCCGCCACGCGCGTGCGTCGCCGGTCGGGCCGTGCGGTCGCTGTGGACGCGGATGGCACGACGGTTTCCGGCCGCGAGAAGGCGTTGGAGCGGGCGATGACGAATCTGCTGGAGAACGCGGTGAAGTTCAGCTCCGACCCGGTGGAGCTGCGCGTGCGGGACGGGCGGGTCGAGGTGCTGGACCGCGGGCCGGGGATCGCGGGCGAGGACGCTGACCGGGTGTTCGACCGGTTCTATCGGGCGGCGGGCGCGCGGTCCTTGCCCGGGTCGGGGCTGGGGTTGTCGATCGTGCGGGAAGTCGCGCTTTCGCACGGCGGCGAGGTGTTCGCCGGGCCGCGGGACGGGGGCGGCGCGGTGGTCGGATTCACGGTGGCTCTTACCTGATTCACACCTTGATCTTGCCGGGGGCTAACGGGGTTCGGCCAAAGTGGTGACCGGTTGTGGTTCGTGGATGGGAAAGGCTGCATGACGACGGTCAACGGGTTGCCCGCTCATATTCTGCTCGTGCACGCGATTGTCGTGCTGCTGCCGTTGTCGGCGCTGGTGCTGGTGCTCACCGCCTGCCTGGCCCCGGTGCGGAGGCGGCTGGCGGGCGCGAACGCGATTTTGTCGGTGCTGGTGGTTATCCTCGTGCCCATTACGACGAATGCGGGCGAGTGGCTGGAACGACGCGTGGCGCGGACGCCGCTCGTGCGGGCGCACACGGAAATCGGCGACACGGCGATCTGGGTCGCGATTCCGGTGGCGGTGCTGGCCTTGGCGCTGTGGTGGCGGCAGCGGGAGGCCGGTACGGCTGCGGTGAACGCGGGCGCTAGCGCGGCGGGTGGTGCGGCTGTTGCTGCTGCGTCGGCTGACGGTGCTGCGGCGGTGTCTGGTGCGGGTGCGGCCGCCAAGAACGGCCGTCGTAACTTCCTCGCGCCTGCGTCGAAGGCGGTCAGCGTGACGTTGATCGTGCTGTCCGTCCTGGCTGCCGGGGCGGCGGTTTACGACATCGTGCGGATCGGCGACACCGGCGCCCAGGCCAGCTGGCAGGGTCAGTTCCAGCAGAACCCCGCCCCCCGCGCGCGATAGCGCCTTCCTCCGAAAGGCTGTCCGTGAGGGGAACCCTGAGGGAATCAGACCTGGATCCACCGGTGTTTGTGGTGTTGTAGGCCGTGTCTGGACGCGCAGATGCCCTCTGGCCTGGGATGGTTGTTCTTGCGAAGGAAAGACCAATCCGAGCGAGAGGGCATCTGCTGGATGCGA
>NZ_PQIA01000268.1 GCF_003385235.1 Amycolatopsis circi
GGCCAGCCTCGCGAAACCTCGCCCCGCCACACCGTTTTCCACCCGCCCAGCCGATCAAGCCCCCGGAAACGCGGCAGGGCCCCGACCTCACCCGAGGTCGGGGCCCTGCCGCGAAGCAACAAATACCGAGGCTACTTCTTCTTGGCCGCCGAAGTGCGCTTCGCCGGGGCCTTCTTGGCCGCGGCCGTGGTCTTCGCTGCCGCAGTGGTCTTGGCGGCAGGCTTGGCGGCGGCCTTGGCCCGCGTGGTGGTGGCCTTCGGGGCCGCCTTCGCGCGCGTGGTGGTCGCCTTCGCGGCGGTCGCGCGCGTGGTCGCCTTGGCCGCGGCGGCCTTGGCGGGAGCCTTGGCCGCGGTGGCGCGGGTGCGCGTGGCAGCGGGCTTCGCCGCCGTGGCACGGGTGCTGCGCGTGGCGGTCGTCGACGCGGCGCGGGTGGTCGTGGCGCGCGCGGTGGTGCCGGTGGCCCGCTTCGCCGCCGTGGCCTTCGGCAGCTTCTTCGAACCCGAAATGACGTCCTTGAACGTGGTGCCCGCGCGGAACGCCGGAACGTTCGTCTTCTTCACTCGCACGGTTTCGCCGGTGCGCGGGTTCCGCGCGGTGCGGGCGGCACGAGCGCGCTTCTCGAACACCCCGAAGCCGGTGATGTTCACCTTCTCGCCCTTGTTGACCGTCCGGATGATGATGTCGACGAGACCGTCGACGGCCTCCGAAGCAACCTTTTTGTCGCCCAGGCGCTCCGACAGCGCCTCGATCAGCTGGGCCTTGTTGGCCATTCCAGTCCCTCCAAGAAGAACTCTTCGTCCACGGCCAGGTAGGCCGACTAACGCACACGGTATTACCAAGACAGCACAAATTCCAAACGGCACGCGAAATTTTCCCTTGCGGCGGGAACGGTTCCGCCCTCCCGAAGGACCCGATTCCGGTCCGGGGAGGCTCCGTTTGGCGTGGGCGAAGACGGGGTCCGCCGGGACCGGATTCCCTTTCCGAGCAGGGAATCCGCGCCCCGGCGGCGCAGGTCAGGAGGTCGCGGCGGGAAGCGTCGCGGGCTTCCAGGAAGGCCGCTGGGACTCGAACGAGTCGATGTCCCCCGCGTGGCGCAGAGTCAGCGCGATGTCGTCGAGTCCTTCGAGCAGCCGCCAGCGGACGTAGTCGTCGATCTGGAACGGCGCGGTGAAGTCCTTGGCCCGCACGGTCTTGGCTTCGAGGTCGACCGACACCTCGGTGCCGGGCTCGTTCTCCAGCAGCTTCCAGAGCAGTTCGACGTCCGACTGCTCGCACTGCGCGGCGACGAGGCCGCCCTTCCCGGAGTTGCCGCGGAAGATGTCGGCGAAACGGGACGAGACGACGACGCGGAAGCCGTAGTCCATCAACGCCCACACGGCGTGCTCGCGCGACGAACCGGTGCCGAAGTCCGGTCCGGCGACGAGCACCGAGCCGCTGGAGAACGGTTCCTGATTGAGGATGAAGTCGTCCTGCCCGCGCCAGGCGGCGAACAGCCCGTCCTCGAATCCGGTGCGGGTCACGCGCTTGAGGTAGACGGCCGGGATGATCTGGTCAGTGTCCACGTTGGACCTGCGCAGCGGGACCCCGATCCCGGTGTGCTGGGTGAACGGTTCCATGGTGGGAGCTCCTCTCGGGGAAGTCAGGCGGGCAGGTCGGCGGGCGAGGACAGCGTTCCGCGCACGGCGGTGGCGGCGGCCACGAGCGGCGAGACGAGGTGCGTGCGCCCGCCCTTGCCCTGGCGGCCTTCGAAGTTGCGGTTGGAGGTGGACGCGCTGCGCTCGCCGGGGGCGAGCTGGTCCGGGTTCATCCCGAGACACATGGAGCAACCGGCCTGCCGCCATTCGGCTCCCGCCTCGGAGAAGATCTTGTCCAGCCCCTCCTCCTCGGCGGCCTTGCGCACCCGCATCGAACCGGGCACCACGAGCATCCGGACCGAATCGGCCACCTTCCGCCCGCGCAGCACCTCCGCCGCGGCGCGCAGGTCCTCGATCCGGCCGTTGGTGCAGGAGCCGAGGAAGACCGTGTCCACCGAGATCTCGCGCAGCGGGGTGCCCGGCTCCAGATCCATATAGGACAGGGCCTTCTCGGCGGCGAAGCGCGCGTTCTCGTCGGCGATCGCGGCCGGGTCCGGCACCGAATCGCCCAGCGGCAGACCCTGTCCGGGGTTAGTGCCCCATGTCACGAACGGCGTCAGCTGGTCCGCGTCGAGGTGGACCTCTGCGTCGAATTCCGCGCCCTCGTCGGTGCGCAATTCACGCCAGGCTGCAACAGCGGCGTCCCAGTCCTCGCCCTTCGGCGCGTGCGGACGGCCCTTGAGGTAGGCGAAGGTCGTTTCGTCCGGCGCGATCATGCCGGCGCGCGCGCCCGCCTCGATCGACATGTTGCAGATCGTCATCCGGGCTTCCATCGACAGGTCTTCGATGGCCTTGCCGCGGTACTCGAGGACGTAGCCCTGTCCGCCGCCGGTGCCGATTTTGGCGATCACCGCGAGGATCACGTCCTTCGCGGTGACGCCCGGCTGCAGCGTGCCGTCCACGTTGATCGCCATCGTCTTGAACGGCCGCAGCGGCAGCGTCTGGGTGGCGAGCACGTGCTCGACCTCGGAAGTGCCGATGCCGAACGCCATCGCGCCGAACGCGCCGTGCGTCGAGGTGTGACTGTCGCCGCACACCACGGTGGTGCCGGGCTGGGTCAGCCCGAGCTGCGGTCCGATCACGTGCACGATGCCCTGTTCGGCGTCGCCCATCGGGTGCAGCCGGACGCCGAACTCCTTGCAGTTGCGGCGAAGCGTGTCGACCTGGGTGCGCGACACCGGGTCGGCGATCGGGAGGTCGATGTCCACCGTGGGGACGTTGTGGTCCTCGGTGGCGATGGTGAGGTCGGGGCGGCGCACCGGCCGCCCGGCCAGCCGCAGTCCGTCGAACGCCTGCGGGCTGGTCACTTCGTGCACCAGGTGGAGGTCGATGTAGAGCAGATCCGGTTCGGCGCCTTCGCCTCGGCGCACGAGGTGGCTGTCCCACACCTTCTCCGCCAGCGTACGAGCCTTGCCGGTGGGGCTGGTCATCTCCGGCTCCTTCCACGGGATCGGCCGGGAGCACGGAACCCGGACAGTGCCGGTGAGGAGGGGGCAGCCGCGGCTGTCCGCGGCCCCGGGTTTCGTTTTTCCCAGATTCTGGACTTCCCACAGTGCGGGAAGATAGTATCGCGTCGTGGGACAGCATAGCGGTATCGGAGTACTGGACAAAGCCGTGGCCGTGCTGCAGGCCGTCGCCGAGGACCCGTGCGGGCTGGCGGAACTCTGCACGCGCACCGGGCTTCCTCGCGCGACCGCGCACCGGCTCGCGGTCGGGCTCGAAGTGCATCGCCTGCTGCGGCGAGGGCCGGACGGGCGCTGGCGGCCGGGCACCGCGCTCGCCGAACTCGCGGGCGGATCGACCGACCCGTTGCTCGACGCGGCGAGTTCGGTGCTGCCGAAGCTTCGGGACATCACCGGCGAAAGCGTTCAGCTTTACCGGCGCGACGGCGTGCAGCGCGTGTGCGTTTCGACGGCGGAACCGCCGAGCGGTTTGCGCGACACGGTTCCGATCGGTTCGCGGCTGCCGATGACGGCGGGCTCGGGCGCGAAGGTCCTTGCCGCGTGGTCGGATCCGCACACGCAACGGACGATCCTCGCCGACGCGGTTTACGGCGAACGCACTTTGCTCGAAGTGCGCCGCCGCGGCTGGGCGCAAAGCGTCGCCGAACGCGAACCGGGCGTCGCGAGCGTTTCGGCCCCGGTGCGCGATTCCTCCGGCACAGTCGTCGCCGCGGTGTCGGTCTCCGGACCGATAGAACGCATAGGGCGCAAGCCCGGCGCCCGATGGGCGGCGGATCTCCTTGCCGCCGCGGACGCGCTCCAGGAACGCCTCTGACCGCCCGCTCCCACCACGCCTCAACCTCAGGCCGCCTCTCCGCCGCACCGGCGGGAGGCGGCCTTTTACGTACCCACGATCCTCACCCGACGCGGCATACGGCGAACGCACTCTGCCCAAAGCGCACCGCGGCTCGGCGCCAGAGACCGCGAACGTTCCCGCCCCGGTGCGCGATCCCTCCCGCACAGTCGCCGGGCCGGTCTCCGGACCGAGCGAACGCATCAGCCCCAAACCCGGCACACGATCAGCCGCCGACTCCCCGCCGCCGACGACACACGCCAAGAACTCCTCTGCCGCCAGGCCCCGAGCCGCCTCCCCCGTGGGAGACGGCCTTTTACGCACCGACAACCCTCCCCGACGCAGCACACGGCGAACGCACTCCGCTCGAAACACACCGCGGCTCGACCCCAAAGCACCACCGAACCCGGCACCGCGAACCTTTCCGCCCCCGTACGCGATTCCCCGACACAGTCACCGCCGCAGCCTTGGCCCCCGGACCCGATCGAACGCATCGACCCCAAACCCGGCACACGATCAGCAGCCGCCCGCCTCACCGCCGACCCGCTCGAGGACCTCAAAC
>NZ_PQIA01000264.1 GCF_003385235.1 Amycolatopsis circi
CCGGTGCTGGGGGAGGAGGGCGGCGGTTCGGTCGGCGGCGGGGTCACCTGGGTGGTCGATCCGATCGACGGGACGGTCAACTTCCTTTACGGCTTGCCGACCTTCGCGGTGTCGATCGCCGCACAGGTGGACGGGGTGTCGGTCGCGGGAGCGGTCGTGGAGCCGGTGAGCGGACGGCGCTGGACGGCCGTTCGCGGCGGCGGTTCGTGGCTCGACGGCAACCGGCTTTCGGTGTCGAAGGCGGACCGGCTGGACCTGGCGCTCGTCGGGATGGGGTTCTCGTACGCGCAGGACCGCCGGGTCCGGCAGGGCAAGCTGACGGCGGATCTGGTCGGGCGCGTGCGCGACATCCGCCGCCGGGGAGCGGCTTCGCTGGACCTGTGCGCCGTCGCGGCCGGTTGGCTGGACGGATTCTTCGAGCACGGCCTGCACCGCTGGGACTGGGCCGCTGGGGCGTTGGTGGCGCAGGAGGCGGGCGCGACGGTGCTGCTGCCGGGCGAGGCGGCGGATCTGGGGGAGGACTCGACCTTCGCGGCGTCGCCGGGCATCGCGGCGGAGCTGCGCGCGACGTTGGCCGCGGGCGGTGCGGCAGACGTGTGAACTGCTCGTGAGTGCTGATCCCGGTCAGAACCGTGACCAGCACTCACGAAGGAGTCAGCAGGTGACGGCGCGGGCCGAGGCCAAGAGCGTCTGGTCGATCACCGGCGCGCCGGGGCTGGCGGACTGCTCGCTGCTTCCGCCGCCCTGGTGCGCTTGCGACCAGGCAGTGAGCTGCTTGAGGATCTTGACCGCCTCGGGCCGCGGCTGGACGTCGGTGAACAGCTTGCCGGTGGCCAGGTCGACGGTGGCGTCCTTGCGGGTGTCGTGGACCAACTCCGCGCAGGGGACCACCAGGCTGACCGTGCGGGCCGCGGCGGCGCCGTTGTCGCCGTAGCGGATCTGGCCGCGGCAGCGGGCGTCGCCCTTCGGGTACGCCGGGTCGTTGCCGGGATCGCCGATGGCGGTGAAGCCGAGATCGCGAAGCGCGTTGGTGGCGATGCTGCCCTGCCCGCGCGTGCTGCTCGCGTTGAGCACCTTCAGCGCGACCTTGTCCGGCGGCATCGGAGAGCGGTCGTCGAGACCGTTGTGCGGCACGGAGGTGTAAGTGACTCCCGGCGGCGCTTTGGGCTCCGGAGTGCAGCGCACCGCCTCGTCGATGTCGCCGCGGCCGACCACGGCGTTGACCCAGACGAACACCGCGCCGAGCGCGAGCACGCCGATCACGATCAACGCGGGCAGCGGACGGTGCTTGCGATAAGGCCGCGCACCACGGTTCCCCGACCCGTTCCCCGACGCCACCTGCCCCGTCCCTTCCCCTCGCAGAACCGGCCGCGGTAACCCCGCCGCGCCTCGCGGTAACCGCCAGCGTACGCACCGGCGTGGTAGCCGGAGAGCCTAGGCGCTGACCGCGGCGCGCGGTGTCGCGGGTCACCTCCACCCGTTCCGCGTAATGCCCCTCCGTGGCGATCGCACCACGGACGGCTCCGCGGGAGCAAGCGGACACGGCCGCGAGGTGACGTTCGCGACGCCGGGGCAACCCGAACGGAGGACAGGCGTCTCACCTGCGCGTTCCCCCTCCCGGGTGACGCTGGAGCAGCATTGCCCGACTCGGTGCGAGGCACGCCCGGCGGTGAGCTACCCTTCCCGGGCTCCGGCCGCCGGACGAGGTCAACCAGGTTGAGACCTGGGTCACTCGCAGGCCGGGCACAAACAGGGGCGCTGGAACGTTGACCAGCGGCACGACCGGTATCGGGCGCCTCCGGAACCGGTGCAGGACGACATGCTGAATCGCAGGGGTGAGGGACAATGGCTACCGACTACGACGCTCCGCGCCGCAGCGAAGCCGACGAGCTGGCCGAAGACTCGTTGGAGGAGCTGAAGGCCCGGCGGAACGAGACCCAGTCCGGCGTCGTCGACGTCGACGAGGACGCGACCGCGGAGAACTTCGAACTTCCCGGCGCGGACCTCTCCGGGCTCTCCGGGGAAGACATGACCGTGAAGGTCGTGCCGAAGCAGGCGGACGAGTTCACCTGCTCGATCTGTTTCCTGGTGCACCACCGGAGTCGGCTCGCCGAGGACAACGGCGGCCGGCTGATCTGCCGCGATTGCGCCTGACCTGGGATTTCGTTCGAGGGGAACCACGGGGAGATTCACGGGGCAAGTGCTTGGCGCGGTCTGGGTCGTGACCGGGTAAGCAAGGGGGTCGGCCGTTTTGGTCGGCCCCTTTACTCGTGTTCGGGGGGCGGCTCGTCGCCTGGCGGCGACATTGCGCCCGGTGGTGCGCGGCGCACCCCGAAGCTTGATTGTGCTGACGGTTCGGGGGTGCTTGTCAAGGCGGGAAAGATGCCTTGACAAGCACCCCCGAACCGCAGGGAAGGCTTCGTATCGGGGTGGCGGGCGCGGGCTGGCTGCTTGGAGCTGTGGGTGCGCTGGTGCGGTTTAGGGACGTGAGGGGAATCCTGAGGGACTCTGAGTCCCTCAGGATTCCCCTCACGTCCCTGAGGCGTGCGGTCAGGCGTTGTTGCTGAGTAGCTTTACTACTCGTTTTGGTTTGCGGGTGCTGAAGAGCCAGTACGGGGTGGGGTCGGCTGGGTCTGTCAGGGTGAGCCGGACTGCGGGGCCTACCCAGCCGCGGTGCAGGACGAAGGCTGCGGGGTCGCCGTCGCGGCCTAGGGCGTGGCGTTTTGCGTCTTTTTCCACGACGGTGATTTCGCCGACGTAGCGCAGGGGCAGGTGGGCGTCGCCTACCCAGAGTTCGGGGTCGTCGCCGCTGGTGATCTTGACTTTTGCCCTGCCGAGCGACAGCAGGAGCGCGGCCATGACCGGCACGGCGATCGCGAGCGGGATCCACATGGGGATCGACGGGTAGCCCAGGTGGACTTCGACGCCAAGCAGGATGGCCGCGGCCATCGGCAGGGGCCAGCCCCACCAGGGGAGGTAGAGCCGTTCGGAGTGTGCGACGACGCCCGTCGCGGCGGTGTTCACGCGGTCAGCCACACATCAAGGGTAGTCTCGCCGCCCGTGTCCAGCGTTCAGGTCCTCCTTCAGCGGCTCGACCCCGAAGTCCCGCCGCCCGCCTATGCCCGGCCCGGCGACGCCGGGGCCGATCTCGTCACCACCTCGGATATCGTGCTCGGACCCGGCGAGCGCGGGGTCGTCGGCACCGGGGTCGCGATCGCGCTGCCTTCCGGGTACGCCGGGTTCGTGCACCCTCGCTCGGGGCTCGCGGCGCGCGTCGGATTGTCGGTGGTGAACACTCCCGGCACGATCGACTCGGGCTACCGCGGCGAGATCAAAGTCTGTCTCGTCAATCACGACCCGCGCGAGAAAATCGTGCTGGCGCGCGGCGACCGGATCGCGCAGCTGGTGGTCCAGCGCGTGGAGCACGCCGAGTTCGTCGAGGTCGCCGAACTCGCGGAGACCGAACGCGGCGCGGGAGGTTACGGCTCGACCGGCGGGCACGCCACACTGGCACCCGGCGCCGGAGACACCGGCGCGGGCACCGGGGAAGGAACGGAACGATAGTGGGGATTTTCGGACGCAAGCGCCGGTCCGGCGACGACGAGACCGGGGGCGTCGCTTCCCAGCGCGGCGAAGCTGACGGCGCCGACGCGCTCGAACCCGAGGACCAGCTGTCGGAAACGACCGACGGTCCGTTCGACGCCACCGAAGCGGAGGAAGACGGCATCCCGCGCATCGACCTGGGCTCGGTGCGCGTACCGGTGCCGGACGGTTCGCAGGTGCAGGTCGAGATGGACCCGGAGGAAGGCGGCGTGCGAGCGGTGCACGTCGTGACGGAAGTCGGGCAGATCACCGTCAGCGCCTACGCGGCCCCGAAATCCGGCGGCCTGTGGCGCGAGGTCAGCAACGAACTAGCCGACCAGCTGCGCGCGGACGGCGCGAAGGTCAACGTCGGCCGCGGCGAATGGGGCATGGAACTGTCCGCGATCGTCGGCGACGTAGCCCTGCGCTTCGTCGGAGTAGACGGCCCGCGCTGGATGCTGCGCGGCGTAATCGCCGGCCCGCAGTCCACTGCTTCGCAAGCTCCCGAGGTCCTGCGAGCGATCGTGCGCAGCACTGTCGTAGACCGAGGCAACTCCCCGATGCCGGTGCGCACCCCCCTCCCCATCCCCCCCCCCG
>NZ_PQIA01000263.1 GCF_003385235.1 Amycolatopsis circi
GGGAGATGTGTATAAGGGCCAGGCGCGGGCAGGTGTCGTGAGTGGCGGTGCCGGTTCTAACCGGCATCGCCACTCACGAGCCACGGGCCGCGACCGTCCACTTCAGACCGGCCGAGTCAGCGCGGCAGCAGTTCCATGACCCGCTCGACGAGCCGCGGGCTGTCTACCGGCGACACCGTCACCCACTCCTGCCCGCCGCGTCCCGGCGAGCACACCGCCGAATACGCCCCGGCGTCCGTGTCGAACCACGTCAGCCCGCCGGTCCGGGAGAGTTTCCCCGCCCGGTCGCGGACGTGGACGGTGAACTGCCCCGCCGCGTACACCGGCCGGGACTGGATCGCCCGCAGCTCCTCCCCCTGCGCGCCGCCGGGCGGCTCCCCCGCCGAGGGCAGCCGGACGCCGTAGCCGGGACCGGCCGAGAGTTCGGGCAGCACGTCGACGATCGCCGAGGCCAGTTCGCTTTCCCCGATGGCGCGGACGCCGATCGTTCGCGACGGCTGCACCGCCAGCACCGCGTTCCGTCCCCGGACCGCGGCGACCGCGCGGAACGGTTCGTCGGCGGTCATGTCCGCGAGCGCCTCGCACTCCACATACCGGTCCGCGGACGCCAGCAGGCGCAGGCTGTTCTCCAGGGCGGCGTCGAGGCGGCCGTCGAAGAGGCCGCGTTCGCCGAGGTTCCGGTAGACCTCCGCGCGGATCGCGGAGCGGTCGGCGTCGGTCTCCCCCACGCTGCGCACCGCGAGCGGCGCGGGCGGCGTGTCGAGGCCGAGGTCGGCCCAGACGATGTCGAACGCGGACGCCGACAGGCTGATCAAGCCGGCCCCGCGCCGAGCGGCGGGACCGCGGGGAACTGGCCTTCGGGCAGGAGCCCGCGCAACGCCGTGTCGCGAGTGCGCAGGACGTCGATCGCCTTCTGCCGGGCAGCCTCGGCTTCCGCGCGGCGCTCGTCCATAGCGGACGACAGCCCGGCCAGCTGCACCATGCTCCCGCTCGCCGCGGCGGACCGGATCATCGCCGCCGGGTCGAAGTCCACCGGCGCGGGCATGTCCGCCCGGGCTCGCGCCGCGACCTCGGCCTGTCCGTGCACGGCTTCCCCGACCTTCGCCGACACCACGGAGGTCTCGGCCAGCCAGCCGGACGCTTTGCCGAGCACCGTCCGCATCGCGTCGCCGGCGTCGCCCTGCCAGGTCTCCTCGCTGCCGGCCGACAGCGCGACCAGGCCGCCGATCGAGTCCTCGAGCCGTTGCGACAGCCCTGCCCACCGCGTGCCCGAGTCGCCGGCCGCGGCCGGGTCGTTGCCGTCGACCGCCTGCGCGGCCAGCGCCGCGTGGCTGAACGCTTCGTAGCGGGCCGTCGGCTCGGGAGCGGCCGGGGACTCGGCGGGCACGGCCGGGGTGTCGGTCACGACTTTCCTCCTCGCACGGGGTTCACGGCAGCTTCGGCTCGAGCAGTCCGGCCACGTCGCTCGCCCGCGAGCAGGCGAGCGCGGAGTCGGCGAAGTTCGCGTTGTTCACGTCGATCTGCACGCTCTGCGCACCGCCGACGTCGAGCAGCACCGCGCAGGTGCCGCGGCGGCCGGACACCTGCACGGCCTGGTGCGAGCCGACGTCCTTCTTGGTGCGCTTGCCGTCGGAGAGGTCGAGGTTGGCCAGTCCGTTGGTTTCGTCGAGAGTGACGGTGACACCGAAGGTCGAAGGCACCGTCCAGTCGCAGGCGCGCGCCTCGCCGATCGTCTTCGGCTTGCCCTGCCCGGTGAGCCCGGCCGACGACCGGTCCTGCGGCGAAAGCAGCGTGCACGGGTCGAGCTTGGCAAGCGATGCGGACGGGGCCGAGGACGACGGCGCGGGAGCCGGAGGGCCTCCGTCCGCGGGCGCGGCGTGCGAGATGCCGGGCATCCGGCCGCACGAAACCAGCGAAATCAGCACGGCGAGCCCGGCGAGAGGAAGGAACGCGGCGCGCGCCGCGAAGCGGTCAGCCACCGGTGCAGTCCACGCCCTCGGCGGCTTCGCCGTCCTGGTCGCGGTATTTCTCCAGCGCTCCGCCGATGCGCTTCTTCAGCCCGGCGATTTCCTTCCCGAACGCGGTGAGCTGGTCGACCGCCGACCCGTCGCGGCCGAGGCCGTACTTCGCCATGAACGCGCCGACCTCGCCGGCGTACCCGCCGCCGAGCGGCACCGACCGGCCGAGCACCGCGGCCTCGCGGACCATCTCGCCGACGACGTCCTGCAGCTCGCCCAGCTTCGAATAGGTCGCGGACGCCAGTTCGGGCGTGACCGCGAACCGGCCGCCGGACAGTCCCGGGAGCCCGGCTTTCCGTTCCGCCTCGGCCTCGCTCATGCGCGGATGCACCTCTTCCGACGTCGAACCGTGGTCGGGCGACTTCGTTTCGGAGCATACGACAGTGCATACGGTCAGCGGGATCACCTGAAAATGCCTCATAATCACCCGTAAGAAGGTGTGCTGAGGTGGCTGGGCGTCACCATGAAACGATCTCGGGGTTCCGCCGCCCGGTTCTCCCGGGTTTGACACACTGGGGAGAACGCTGGACAAGGCGCGCATCCCCGCCGGTTTCCGTCCAGCTATGCGCCACCAGGAGGTCGAGTGACGTCGAGAATCCAGTCCGCTTCCCCCGCCGGACCGCACGGCAACGGGTCCGGGCAGCCGCCGTACCCGGCGGTCGAGTCCGCGGACGGGCTGGCCCAGGTCCCGGCGGCCGGGCTCGGCGAACTGCACGACACCGCGCGCCGGATCGCCGCGAACGTGGAGCGCGTCCTCGTCGGCAAGCCGGACGTCATCCGGATCGCGCTGGTGACCCTCCTGGCCGAGGGTCACCTGCTCGTGGAGGACGTGCCGGGCGTCGGCAAGACCTCGCTCGCGAAGGCGCTCGCGCGCTCGATCGACTGCACCGTCAGCCGCGTGCAGTTCACGCCGGACCTGCTGCCCAGCGACGTCACCGGCGTCTCCATCTACAACCGGCAGACCGGCGAGTTCGAGTTCCGGCCCGGCCCGGTGTTCGCGAACATCGTGGTCGGCGACGAGATCAACCGGGCCTCGCCGAAGACGCAGTCCGCGCTGCTGGAGTGCATGGAAGAGCACCAGGTCACGGTCGACACGAGCACCTACACGCTCGACGCGCCGTTCATGGTGATCGCGACGCAGAACCCGATCGAGATGGAGGGCACCTACGCGCTGCCCGAGGCCCAGCGCGACCGGTTCACCGCACGGGTGTCCATCGGCTACCCCGACCAGCAGGCCGAACTGGCCATGGTCGACGAGCATTCCGGGCACAATCCGCTCGCGGACCTGACCCCGGTGTCCGACGGCGAGACGATCCTGCGGCTGATCGCGACCGTCCGCGGCGTGCACATCGCCCCGGAGGTCCGCCGGTACGCCGTCGACGTCGTGTCGGCGACCCGGCAGGTCCCGGAGATCCGGCTCGGCGCCTCGCCGCGCGCGACGCTGCACCTGGTCCGGGCCGCGCGGGCGCAGGCCGCGCTGTCCGGGCGCGACTACGTGGTGCCCGACGACCTGCACACGGTCGCCGTGCCCGTGCTGGCGCACCGGCTGGTGCTCACCACCGAGGCGCACGCCGCCCGCCGTTCGGCGACCGACGTGGTCCGCGCGGTGCTGCACCGCGTTCCCGTCCCCCAGGGCTCGGCCCGCTGAGGCGCGTCCCGCTACCCGAGTAGGGAATCCGCATGCTGCGCGCGCTGTCCGGCCTCACCACCCGAGGCCGCTGCCTCCTCGCCGCCGGAATCGCGGCCGCGGTGTGCTCGCTGGTGCTCAACGAACGCGACCTGCTGCGGGTCGCGGTGTTCGTCGTCGCCCTGCCGCTGCTGGTCGCCGCCTACATCTCGGCGACCCGGCTGCGCCTCGGCGCCGCGCGCACCCTGCGCCTGGTCCGGGCCGCGCGGGTCTGTCCGGCCCGGCCGACCT
>NZ_PQIA01000266.1 GCF_003385235.1 Amycolatopsis circi
GCCGACGTGCCCCCCGCCGCGCGCAGCTTTCCCAGACCAGGCACCCTGGCCCCATGACTCATCGCCCCCGGTTCGCGGGAATCGTGCTGGCCGGCGGGTCGGCGCGCCGGCTGTCCGGAGTGGACAAGCCGGAGCTGCGGGTCGGCGAGATGTCCTTGCTGGGCCGGGCGGTCGAGGCGCTGGCCGGAGCGGAGCCGGTCGTGGTGTGCGGACCGAAGCGGCCGGGCTACGACACGGTCGTCTGGACCCGCGAGACCGTTCCGGGCGCGGGGCCGGTCGCGGCGCTGGCTGCGGGGCTGGAGGCCATCGGGGACGCCGAAGTCGTCGTGCTGCTCGCCGCTGATCTCCCCGGCATCCGGCGCTCCACTGTGGACCGGCTGCGGTCCACAGTGGTCAGCACAGACGGTGCGGTGCTCGTCGACGCGGCAGGGGAGCGGCAATGGCTGGTGAGCGCTTGGCGCACCGCGGCGTTGCGCGAGGTCATGCCAGAGCGTCCGGAAAACGCGTCGCTGCGCCGGACGCTCGGCGGATTGCGGATCGCCGAGGCGGCCGCGGAGCCCGGCGAGAGCGACGACATCGACACGCCGGAGGACCTGGAAAAGCACCGCTGACAGGGGCTTCACAGCTGTCACACCGGCGATGCGATTGGCTACCGTCGCGGGAAGTTCGCGACCCAGTAGGGTCGCGGGCGAGCACGCAGACGTGGAAACCCCTGGAGGAAGAGTGACCGAGCCCGGCTTCGCCGAGGGAGCGAACGGGCAGCAGCCCGGCACCCCGGCGCGGGACGCCCAGCTGCTGGAACGCACCGTGTTCGAGGTGAAGCGCGTCATCGTCGGACAGGACCGGCTGGTGGAGCGCATGCTCGTCGGGCTGCTGGCGAAGGGGCACCTGCTGCTCGAAGGCGTGCCCGGGGTCGCGAAGACGCTGGCGGTCGAGACGTTCGCGCGCGTCGTGGGCGGTTCGTTCTCCCGCGTGCAGTTCACCCCGGACCTGGTGCCCGCCGACATCCTCGGCACGCGCATCTACCGCCAGGGCGCCGAGCGCTTCGACGTCGAACTGGGCCCGGTCGTCGCGAACTTCGTGCTCGCCGACGAGATCAACCGCGCCCCGGCGAAGGTGCAGTCGGCGATGCTGGAGGTGATGGCCGAGCGGCACGTGTCGATCGGCGGCAAGACCTTCCCGATGCCCGACCCGTTCCTCGTGCTGGCCACGCAGAACCCGATCGAGAACGAGGGCGTGTACCCGCTGCCGGAAGCCCAGCGCGACCGGTTCCTGTTCAAGATCCTGGTCGAGTACCCCACCGCCGAGGAAGAGCGCGAGATCATCTACCGGATGGGCGTCACGCCGCCGGAACCGCACGAGGTGCTGAGCCCGGCGGAGCTGGTCCGGCTGCAGGGCGTCGCGTCGCAGGTCTTCGTGCACCACGCGCTGGTCGACTACGTCGTGCGCCTGGTGCTCACCACGCGCACGCCGAACGACCACGGGCTTTCCGACGTCGCGGGCTGGGTGTCCTACGGCGCCTCGCCGCGCGCGAGCCTCGGCATCATCGCCGCGGCGCGGGCCTTGGCGCTCGTGCGCGGCCGCGACTACGTGCTCCCGCAGGACGTCGTCGACGTCGTCCCGGACGTGCTGCGCCACCGCCTCGTGCTGTCCTACGACGCGCTGGCCGACGGCGTGCCGGTGGACCACATCGTCACCCGCGTGCTGCAGACCGTGCCGCTGCCGCAGGTTTCGGCCCGGCCGCAGGGCGGCGCCGGCCCCGTGCCGGCGGGCGCGCCCGTCAGGTAGCGGCGTGGCTGGCACATCCTCGAAACACCCGGGCGAACGTCCGGCCTGGGCGCCGCCGAACCTGCGCGGCGACCGGATGGAGGCGGGACTGCGCACCCTCGAACTCGAAGTGCGCCGCCGTCTCGACGGGCTGCTCCAGGGCAACCACCTCGGGCTCGTCCCGGGTCCGGGTTCGGAACCCGGCGAGGCGCGGCCGTACCAGCCGGGCGACGACGTGCGCCGGATGGACTGGGCGGTCACCGCGCGCACGACGACGCCGCACATCCGCGAGACGGTGGCGGACCGCGAGCTGGAGACGTGGCTCGTAGCGGACATGTCGGCGAGCCTCGACTTCGGCACCGCGCTGTGCGAGAAGCGGGACCTGGTGGTCTGCGCGACCGCGGCTGTCGCGCACCTGACCGGCGGCGGCGGAAACCGGATCGGCGCACTCGTGTCCAACGGCGAAGGCATCACCCGGCTCCCGGCGCGCGGCGGGCTTCCGCACGCCCGCGGGCTCGTCCGGCGGCTCGCCGAGACGCCTCGTGCCGCCGAAGGCGTCCGCGGCGACCTCGCCGGGGCGCTGGAAAAGCTGCGCCGTCCGCCACGACGGCGCGGCTTAGCGGTGGTGATGTCCGACTTCCTCGGCCCGATGGACTGGGAGCGCCCGCTGCGCGCGCTTGCCGGGCGGCACGAGCTGATCGCGATCGAGATCGTCGACCCGCGCGACGTGGACCTTCCGGACGTCGGCACCGTCGTGCTGGCCGACCCGGAGACCGGACGGCAGCGCGAGGTGCACGCTTCGGCGTTGCTGCGCAAGGAATTCGGCGCGGCGGCGAGCGCGCACCGGCAGACAGTCGCGGCCGGGCTGCGCCGGGCCGGGGCGGCGCATCTGGTGCTGCGCACGGATTCCGACTGGATCGCGGACATGGTGCGGTTCGTCGTCGCCCGCAAGCGTCGCTGGTCGGGAGGTGTCGCATGAGCACAACTGGCCGATTTCATGCGTACGCGTCCTGGAAGGGGGCGACGGCATGAGCCTCGCCGGATTCAGCTCGCCGTGGTGGTTCCTGCTGCTGCTCGCGGTCGCCGCGGTGGCGGGCGCGTACGTGCTGTCGCAGCGGCAGCGCCGTCGCCGGGTGATGCGGTTCGCGAATCTCGAGTTGCTGGAGAAGGTCGCGCCCAAGGCGCAGGGCTGGATCCGGCATGTGCCCGCGGTGCTGATCGTGCTGTCGCTGCTGTTCTTGACGGTCTCGCTGGCAGGTCCGACGGCGGAGCAGAAGGTGCCGCGCAACCGGGCGACGGTCATGCTGGTGATCGACGTGTCGCTGTCGATGGAGGCCACCGACGTAGCCCCGACGCGGTTGAAGGCGGCGCAGGACGCGGCGAAACAGTTCGCGCAGAACATGACGCCAGGCGTCAACCTGGGCCTGATCTCCTTCGCTGGCACCGCGACGGTCCTCGTCAACCCGACGACAGATCGCGCGGGCGTGTCGAAGGCGATCGACAACCTGAAGCTCGCCCAGTCCACCGCCACCGGCGAGGGCATTTACGCGGCGATGCAGTCGATCCAGAGCTTCTCCGCAGTGGTCGGCGGCGCGGACGGCCCGCCGCCCGCGCGGATCGTGCTGATGAGCGACGGCAAGCAGACGGTGCCGGAAGACCTCTACGCCCCGCGCGGCGCGTACACCGCGGCGCAGGCGGCGAAGCAGGCGCAGATGCCGATCTCGTCGATCTCGTTCGGCACCGAGCATGGTTCGGTGGACATCGAGGGCAAGCAACAGGACGTCCGCGTGGACGACGAATCACTGCGCGAGATCGCCCGGCTGTCCGGCGGCGAGTTCTACAAGGCGGCGAGCGCGGACGAGCTGAAACGCGTCTACGCCGACTTGGGCGAGCAGATCGGGTACGAGCTGAAGAACGCCGACGCCAGCAAGCCGTGGGTGGTGCTGGGCACGATCATCCTGATGGCCGGAGCCGCCACCGCGCTGGTGTTCGGCCAGAGACTCCCGTAGGTCCGTGAAGGACTCCTTGAGGGAATCAGACCTGGATCCACCGGTGTTTGTGGTGTTGTAGGCCGTGTCTGGACGCGCAGATGCCCTCTGGCCTGGGATGGTTGTTCTTGCGAAGGAAAGACCAATCCGAGCGAGAGGGCATCTGCTGGATGCGA
>NZ_PQIA01000267.1 GCF_003385235.1 Amycolatopsis circi
GTTTGGGGCGGTGAGGGGCTGCGGGCTCGGATAGTGGAGGGGTTCGGCGGGCAGCTTGGGCTTGGCGGTGCGGCCAGGGCTAATGCGGGCGGCGGAGCGGGAGCGGCGGAGCAGCGCAGGCTCGAGTCCCGGACTCGGCGGACTGGCCGCGCGGCGAGGACGGGGCGAGGGGCCGCAGGCCCCGGGTAGTGGGCAGGTCCAGCGGGCGGCTCCGGCTTGGTGACGCGATTCGGGCTAATGCGAGCGGTGGAGCAGCGCAGGCTCAAATGGCGGCCTCTCCGGGGCTGGAGCGACCGAGCGGCGCGGGTTCGAGTGGCGGGTTCGGCGGAACCAAAGCGGCGAAGCCAAGCACATTCAGGTAGCTGCGCAAGGGTCGATCTGGCCCGAGGGCGCGGGCGGGGCGGATTCAGTCGTCCGACGCGAGCAGATCCGGCCAGGGTTCATCGCACGGTGCCGATCGGCACTCCCCCGAAGCGAAGTTCCGGCTGCTCGCCACCAGCAACGTTCACCTGCCTGACTCGACTCATTCAGTCCGGGCGCGACTCGGGCTTGTCGTCTCACAGGAGCCGCAGCTGTTCGGCCTCCCCTGCTCGTTGCTCCGGTACCGCAGTCCCGGTCCCCTCCGCCGGGTCCGGCTCCGGCCGGGTTTCCGCATGCGCCCGAGGCGCCCGCGGATCCAGCCCGTGCCGTCGCAGCAGCGGGCCCACTACGGTCGCCAATCGCTCTCGGTAGCCGCGGTCGACGTAGCTTCCTCGTGCGTACAGGCGGCGGTATCGAGGCGCCAGCGCCGGATACTCCCGTTTCAGCCACTCGGCGAACCACTCCCGCGCGCCTGGTCGGAGGTGCAGCGGCAGCACCGTGACTCTCGTCGCTCCGGCTTCGGCGAGTTGGGCGAAAAGCGGGTCGAGGGCTTCGGGCGAATCCGTCAGGTACGGCAGCACTGGCGCGACCATCACCGAGCACGGCAGCCCGGCATCGGCGGCCTTGCGGATCAGGTCCAGTCGGGCGCGCGGGGTTGGGGTGCCGGGTTCCAGGCGGCGTTGCAGGTCGCCGTCCAGAAGGGCCAGCGACACCGCCAGGTGGACCGGGACGTCCTTTCCCACCGATTCCAGCAGCGGCAGGTCCCGGCTCAGCATGGTGCCCTTGGTGAGGATCGACAGCGGCGTCCCGGAGTCGGCGAGTGCGCGGATGATCCCGGGCATCAACCGGTAGCGGCCTTCGACCCGCTGGTACGGGTCGGTGTTCGTGCCCATCGCGACCGGTTCCCGTTGCCAGCTCGGCCGTTTCAGTTGTGCGGTCAGCACTTCCGGGGCGTTGACCTTGACGACGACCTGCGTGTCGAAGTCCCGGCCGGCGTCGAAGTCCAGGTACGTGTGGGTGTTCCGGGCGAAGCAGTTGTGCGACACCATGCCGTCCGCGATGAAATCGCTCGTGCCGGTGGTGATGTCGAACAGCGGCAACTCCAGTCCCAGCGGCGCGATGCTCGTGACCGTGCGCCGGACGCCGCCGATTACGGTGCCGTCCAGGGAGCGTTTCCATTCGACTGCCGGGTCGACCAGGTGCAGGAACCGCAGCACCTCGCCGGTTCCGCCGGTGAGCCGGGCTTGCCTGCGGCCGGGGTGCTGGCGGTGGCCGACAGTGTCGTAGCTGAACGAGAACCGATCCAGTGCGGCGAACAGCATGTCCACCACTTCGTTCTCGTCGTGTGCGATGGAGAGCGTGCCGCGCCGGTAACCGCCGGCGAGGTCGAACAGTCCGGCCAGGAATCCGCGCGCCCAGTGGGCGTCCGGTTCGCGCGGGATCCGCATGAAGCCCACCGACGAGCCGAAATCCGGCAGGTATGCCAGCGCTCGCGCGGCCGCGTCCGATTCCGCGGCGAAACCGCCTGAACGCAGCATTCCGCACAGGTAGCCGGCGCGGTATCCGAGCGTGTCGTCCGGCGTGCGCGCGAACCGGCCGGCACCGACGAGTTCCGTGCCGGGTTCCAGGTGCGGCCGTTGCGCGGTGCCGAGTTTGCTGCCGGTGACGTACTTCCAGCCGCGCGCGCTGAGGAACCGGTGATCCGGCCCGGCGACGATCCGCGTGCCGTCGTCGAGCGTGACCCGGTACGCCGGGCGCACCGTGGTCCAGTGCGCGAGCACCTCGGTGGGCACGAACCTGCGCGCGACGCCGTGCCCGCGCGTGCCCATGATCCGGTCGCCCACGCGCAGCTCGGCGATCGGCTTCGCGCGGCCGTCAGCCATCAGCACCGGCGTGTCGCCTTCGAGGCAGTACGTGCACGCATGCGAACACCCGCGATACGGATTGACCGACCACCGGAACGGCACCGCGGACGACTCCGGCACCCGGTTCAGCACGGACCGGGCGCGCACCTCGTGGAAGGTGACACCGCCGAACTCCGGCGCCCGCACCGAGCGCACGACATCCCCGAAGGCACCGAGACCGGGGAGTGCCGGCTCCTCCTTCCCCGCTCGCAACTGTTCCCAACGCACCCCAACAGTCGAACACATGTTCTAAAGCCGTGTCAAACATATGTTCGAACACCCCTCGAACGAGTCACGCGGCGGGCTTGCCCGCTCGAAAACCAGCGGAGCTGAACGCGCAGGTCGGACAACGTTCGCGCATGAGTACCAGCCGCTGACCGACGACCTGGGCGGCTACCGCGAGGAGGGACCGACGTACGACTTCGCCTTGCGCGCCCACCGCCAGCAGGTGCTGGACGGACTCCAGACGTTGTTCGGACGCACCCTGGCGAGGGAGAGCGCCGCACCCGGCGAAGCACCGCTGCTCACGCTGTTCGCCAGCACCGTCAAGTCCTGTCTGGCCCTGCGGGTGCCCTGGTCGGACTGCCTGGAGGCGAGGCTGATCCACTGCAGGCTGAACGAGGCGGGCGCGGGCGTGCGGGTCTGCGAGAGGTCCGAGCGCGTCTCACAGCTGGACGTCGGAGTGGACGACACCCCGCCCAGCAGCCTCGACTATCCATGGGACGTCGAGAACTGCTGAGCGGGGCGGCAGCCTCAGGCGGAGAAGCGTGCCAGGGCGCGGATCTTGTTCGTCGCGTCGAGGGCCGCCACCTTGTACGCCTCGGACAGCGTCGGGTAGTTGAAGACCGCGTCCACCAGGTAATCCACCGTCCCGCCGCAGCCCATCACCGCCTGTCCGATGTGCACGAGATCAGTCGCACCGGTGCCGAATACGTGTACTCCCAGCAATTTTCGGTCCGCTGTCGACACCAGCAGCTTCAACATCCCATAGCTGTCCCCGGAAATCTGGCCGCGTGCCAGCTCGCGGTAGCGCGCGATGCCGACCTCGTACGGCACCGACGACGACGTCAGCTGTGCCTCGGTCGCGCCGACATACGAGATCTCCGGGATCGTGTAGATCCCGATCGGCTGCAACGCGCCGATGTCGTTCGCCGGTTCGCCGAACGCGTGGTACGCGGCGAGCCTCCCCTGGTCCATCGACGTCGCCGCCAGCGCCGGGAAGCCGATCACGTCGCCGACCGCGTACACGTGCTCGACGGGCGTCCGGTAGTGCTCGTCGACCTCCAGCCTGCCGCGCTTGTCCGCGCTGAGGCCCGCGTTTTCCAGCGCCAGCGCGCCGGTCATGCCCTGCCGTCCGGCCGAGTACATCACCGCGTCCGCCGGGATGCGCTTGCCGCTGACCAGCGTCGTCACGGTGGCGTCGTCGGAGACCGCGACGTTCGCGACCTTCTCCCCGAACCGGAACGTGACGCCGAGGTCGCGCAGCTGGAACTTCAGCGATTCCACGATCTCCGGGTCGCAGAAGTCGAGCATCTGGTCGCGCTGCTCGACCACGGTCACCCGCGAGCCGAGCGCGGCGAACATCGACGCGTACTCGAAGGCGATCACGCCCGCGCCGACCA
>NZ_PQIA01000284.1 GCF_003385235.1 Amycolatopsis circi
CTCCTCGTCAATGGAGCCGATGACCCGCCCCGCCACGCCCCCCACCGTTGCCACCACGTGCACGACGAGGGACGCTCGATCCACATGGTTGTCCCGGTCTATCTCGATCTCCCCGGTCCATTCCCGACCACCATCCGAGCAGGGCTCCAGCCGAGACACCGTGCGGGTGTTGGTGGCCCCTTCGGTCAAAACAGCGACGACCGCGACATCTGACCAGCTGCCCTTCGCCTCGATCTCTCGAGCCGGCACGGTCGCGGTCACCGCAAGCTTGGCCGTCTGCCAGTCGTCGCGTTCCGCCATCCCGAGTGCTGCCACCTGCTCGACTACCGAGCAACTTCGCGAGTCCAGCTGCTCGCGGCTTTCCCCCGGGCCGCGCAGCCGGACGGCCGTAATCCGGGCCGTCACCGCACCGGTCAGCCGAGGATACGAGTAGACCTTCACGCGACGGCCCCCTTATTCTCCTGAAGCTCGACGATGAGGCCAGTCAGCGTTGCCCGTACCGGGTGGGTCGACACATCGGTGACGCCCCGGAAGACAGCACGACGCGTTCCAGAAGCGAAATGCAACACGCCGTCGACTGCTTCGCAGCCGCTGACGGCGATCAGCTCTGCCCATTTGACTAGCGGGCGTGGGCCCGAGCGCACTTCTAGCTTCGCAATGGGGTTCATTGCCCAGGCCTCGCTCCCAGGCGTCATCTTGACGACTGCGGTGATCTGCCACGCGCCGGAAGCGTCGACCTCGGCGTCCAGCTCATCCAGTTTCGGAGGCGTGGCAGTTCCCCTTGCCTTGGCGGCTGGTTTGCCCGAGATCTTGAGTCGTTTGCTTACCTTGCTCGTACCACCGGTCTTCTCTTTTTTGGAAATCGCCACCAATCGGTGCACCGCCTGATTTGTCTCCCAGGTCATCTCCGCGATCCGACGATGGGCCGACGGTGAGTAGCGCATTCTCAGCTCTTCGGTCTGGGCCCACTTGTTGTGCTCTGGCGGCTCGGAAGCACGAAGGAACTCCTCGGCTTCAGCTGAGAAGGGCGCGTCCGCGCCTGCTGCCAGACCAGCCAGCAGGACGGCTTGGAAAGGGTTGGTACCCACGGGTAGACCGGGTACCCGGCTTGTCTTGACCGTCATGCGATTGCCACGCATTGCCGTCACGCGATTGATCCGGCCGTCGGCGTCGGTGGATTCGGTGACGAGGAGGACGGCCTTGTGGTCGCCTGCCGTACCGGCGGCCCCCCGCGCAGGAAGTTTCAGGCGCACGGTGGCAAGAGCTACTTGGCCGGCCTCGGTGAGACGATCCACCGTGGTCCCTGCCAGGAAGGCTTGAAGAGCCCGCGAACGAGCAGGCTGGTGTACCTGCGGGTCGACCCGTTCCTCATCGATATGTTCCACACCGTTGCGAAGCGTTCGCACGGACGCCTCCAGCAATGGCCGATGCTCACCCCCAGATGTCATCGCTGCCCAAAAGTTGCGTCCCAGTGCGCGGACCAGTCGCTGGTGCATCCGCTCGAGAGTGTCCTCGTCCTCGCTCGCGCTGCTGTCGTAGTCCTGCCCAGTTTCAGCCAGGCTGGCCACATCATGGGCTCCCACGATCAGGAAGGAGGTGCCTGGCTCATCGTCCTCTCTGGTGAGATGCAAGCGCTCGACCACGCCTTCGTCCGCCCACCAAGAGCGGACGACTTCGGTGTTCTCTGCTCTGGGATCAGGGTGCCCCAGCCAAGCAGGACCGGCGAATCTCCTGCCGTCCACTTCCCGCCACGGCAGGTCGAGCCGACCGATCACCCGACGCCGAGTGCGCCCCTCGTGCGGTTCGGAAAGCGTCGAATTCATGAGAACGAGACCCAGCCTGCTGGTAGCCCACAACGTGGCCTTGCCCAGACCGTATGACCCGCCGGCCGACACATCGGACTTATGGCTGTCCAGTTGGCGTCGGACCACCGCCGCGAACCGACCGTCCTCGTAGTCGTCGCCAGTGAGGCCGTTGGCGTTGTAATCATCGATCCGGAGAAGCACCAGCCGGTCCCGCTCGATCATCTCGCGCAGTCCGGAGCTGATGACGCGTCCGACTTTCTGGTCCTGCGCCGCGGCGGCCGTATAGTGCGGCCGGAGGTCGTTCCAGCGGATCGCGTCGCAGAACCCGGCAAGGGCCTCGCCAGTCAGTTCATGCAGGGTGTAACGAACCCGGACCGGACGGTCGTTCCGCCGGTCGCGTTCGTCCAGGCTGTTCTGGGTCGCCTCGCGCGCCAGCACTTCCAAGTCAGCTTCGAACGCGAAGGCCGCCGCGTTCCCGAACTCTCGCCCGCCGTCATCGTGCCCGGGACGGTGGTACCACCTGACCGATGACTCCAGCTCAGTCGTTCCTCGGCCGAATTCGGGCTCCGTCGAGGTCACCGATTCCTCCTCTCTGTCGGAACTGCTCTCCGCCTCCTGCATGTCTGCCCCGGGCGTGGGCGCGACAGCAGCGGAACCTGATCTCGCTCGTTTCGCAACGGTTCCGCGGCGCGTCGTTCTCTCAACCGTATCTCGCCCCACGTTTCGGACCGCCCTCGCACGCCGGCGTTCGGCAGCGGCATTATCCGGCTCGAGACCCCGGCCTATCCTGATGCTCACCAGCGCCTGACCCTCGATTTGCCGAATTCGCTCGCGCGTGACGCCGAACTTTTTACCGATTTCCTCCAGATTCCAGATCTGCCCGTCAACTAATCCGTTTCGCAGTAACAGAATCTCCCGCTCTCTCGAGGAGAGGCCGCATGTGTCGAACCACTGGAAGATCTCCTGACGCTCGAAGCTCGACCGCAATACCTCCTCCGGGCCCGGAACTAGCGCCAGGTTGTCGACACACAGCTCGCCAAGCGTCACGTTCCCGCCCGCAGGCTGATCGAGCGACACAACCCGGCGGGCCAGACGGAGGTAATCGACCACCTTCTCCGGACGCAAGCAACACGCCAGAGCAAGATCGTCTACATTGGGCTTCTTGCCGAATTTGAGAAAGTGCTCTCGCTCCCGCTTCCGAATTTTCTCGACGTCCTCCCAGACGTGTACTGGAAGACGAATAATCAGCCCCTCGTCGGCGATCGCGCGAGACACGCTCTGGCGAACCCACCAGGTGGCGTATGTTGAAAACTTGTACCCCCTGGAGGTGTCGAACTTCTCGACCGCGCGGATCAGGCCGAGCACGCCGTGCTGCACGAGGTCGTCCTGACCAGGATAGTCTCGATGCCCCCATGCCTTCACTGTCTTGTAGACCAGCCCCTGGTTGTGGGCAATCATTGCCGAAAATGCCTGATACGCCTCGCCTTCTCGCGCCAGATCTGCCACGTATCTGTCGGGTAAATCCTCCGTCGAAGTATGATTTCCACGGAACAACAGGACTAGTCCTACTTCTTCCTCTGCACTTAGTACCTTCTTGCCCGGATTTCGTAGCCGTCGATCGACTCTGAGCACCCGTCGCGCCGCGGCGCGTGCGACATCCAGATCACCGATCCGCACTGGGCCGCGGACCTCGGCCAGGATTGGACCATCCGCGATGTCTTCGCCCTCAGAGAAGTCCAGAGCGTCGAAGCCTTCGCCGGAGGGAGCCTCGCGGTCGACTGTCGCCTCCGGACCGGAGAGCGGTTCCGCAGCAACGTAAACCTGCCTATCGGCTACCCCCTGCCACAGGGTCTGAGCCCTGCCGTCGTCAAGTCGCGCGGCCTGCACCACCTGCGCATGCGCCAACCCCCGGTCGACTCCTTCGGCCGCGAATCGGCTGACCAAACGAACGAGCAAACCCCAGCCGGCGTCGTCGATCCGTTCACCGGATCCACTGGCCCGCCCCACTATCCCCCCCACCCGCTCCCTATACACCTCCTACGCTCCCCACCAATCAA